>JBKJHX010000046.1:0-8372 GCA_046598855.1 Marmoricola sp.
TCGATCTTCCCTTCCTGACCTGGCCCGCCGACCACTTCGTTGCCGTTGTTGTCGGTGTAAGGCGCAAGAGAGTCCAGCTCGACCATGGGAGCAACGCTAGGCCCTCCGTCGATGGCCCTCGTCTGCCGGCACGCCTAGGGGTGAGACCGGCCTCACCTACGAAAGACTTTCGTAAAAGAAGAAATGTCCATAGGATATTCCAGAGAGAGTACCTAGGAGGATAGCGTGTACGACATCGAGAGCGGCCAACCGGGCGGCACGACGCAGATCGGGCGTCCCGCCGTGCTGTTGACGCTTGCAGAGTTCGTCCGCTTGCCGGTCGAGCTCGGCTGGTCCTACGCATTCCAGGCCGTTCGACCTCGCCGGGAGGCGCGGGTGCGGCGGGTCGTGCTGGTCCTCCCCGGTTTCATGGCCACCGACGCGATGACCGCCCGCCTGCGGGCGGTGCTCGCCCAGGACGGCCACCACGTCGAGCCGGCCGGGCTCGGCCGGATGGTCGGGCTCACCGATGCCGTCCTGGAGGGACTCCTGGCCCGGGTCGATGAGCTCGAACTCCGGTACGGCCAGCCGGTCACCATCATCGGCTGGAGCTTCGGTGGCCTGCTGGCCCGCTGGGTCGCCCACCAACGCCCCGGCCTGGTCGAGCACGTGGTGACGCTCGGTTCGCCCTGGCGTGCGGAGGGCGAGGTCACCCGGGCTACCGCGATGTTCCAGAGTGCCGCCAAGCGGCACGGGATCTCGGCCACCGCACTTGAGGTGATCGAAGCGCTGCGCGAGCCGTTGCCGGTGCCGCTGACCTCGATCTACTCCCACACCGACGGAATCGTTCCCTGGCGGGCCTGCCAGGGCGAGGATGCCGCCGATGTCGAGAACATCGCGATCCCGAGCAGCCACGTCGGTCTGGTCTGCAACCCGCTGGTGCTCGGCATCATCGCCGACCGACTCTTCGACACTCCGCTGGTCGCGGAGTTCAGCTGGTCGGGCTGGTTGACCCACCTGATCGTTCCCCGTCGTACCGAAACTGAGGAGGCAGCCTGATGGCCGTGGCAACATTGGAGAAGTTGAAGAAGGTGGACCCTGTCGCAGCGACGACCGACCACCTCCCCGAGATCGACCACTCCGCCCTCGGTGCGGCGCACCGGGTGCTCAAGACCGTCATCGGGATCTACCACCGGGCGGAGTCGACGGGAATCGAGAACATCCCGGACGGCGGGGTGCTGCTGGTCGGCAACCACTCCGGCGGGGTTCTCGCCATGGACGTGCCTGTGATCGTCGTCCCGTTCTGGGATCACTTCGGCCTCGACCGCCCGTTCCACGTGCTCGCCCACGACGTGATTACCAAGGGTCCGCTCGCGCCCTTGCTCCGTCCGTTCGGCTTCGTCAACGCCAACCGCGAGGCGGCTGCCGAGGCGCTGGCCGCCGGCGGCGTCACCGTGCTCTTCCCCGGCGGCGACGTCGACGCGACCCGGCCGTGGCACCAGGCCAACAAGATCGACTTCGCCGGCCGTACGGGCTACGTGCGGACCGCGCTGGCGGCCGATGTTCCGATCGTCCCGGTGGTGAGCATCGGCGGTCACGAGACCCAGCTCATCCTCAGCCGCGGCGAGTGGCTGGCGAAGCTGAATCCGCTCAGCAAGTTCTTCCGGTCCACGGTGGCGCCGATCGCGGTCGGTCTGTCCGGGATCAGCGTCGGGGTGCCCACCCAGATCCCGTTACCGTCGAAGATCGTCACCAGCTTCCTCGAACCGATCGACATCCGCGCCGAGTTCGGGGAGGAACCCGACATCGCGGCGGTAGATACCGAGATCCGCTCCCGGATGCAGGCCGAGCTCGATCGCCTCGCTGCATCCCGGCGCTTCCCGGTGATCGGGTGATGGGCATGAGTCGGTTGCGGACCCTCTACGCTTCGGTCCGGCGTGGACTGTGGATCCTCGGCCTGCTGATCCGCAGCGGCATGATCGCGCCGATGCGGCCGGACAAGTACCTGCGACAGGCCCTGGTGATGCGTCGGTACGGCGTGAACCCGCTGTCCGGTCTCGGGCTCTCGGCGGTCCGGTGCCCAGACTCCCTTGCCCTGGTCGACGAGAGCGGGTCGTTGACATGGCGCGAGCTGGACACCCGGGTCAACGCACTTGCAGTCGCCCTCGCCGACCAAGGTGCCGGACCTGGGGCTGCGATCGCGATCATGTGCCGCAACCACCGCGGCCTGGTCGAGACCCTGGCAGCCTGCTCCCGGGTGGGCGCAGACGCGCTGCTGCTCAACACCGGCTTCTCCGCTGTCCAGCTCGCCGAGGTGATGGACCGCGAAGTCGCCAGCGTCATCGTCTACGACGAGGAGTTCGCCGGGTTGGTGGGTCCGACCCGGGAGCGGCTGCCTGAGCTGAGGGAGTTCCTCGGTTGGCAGGACGCCCCGGACGGTGCCGCCCTGACCGTCGGCGGTCCGATCTCGATCGAGACCTTGATCGCAGTGCGGGCCGGTGAACGCCCGCCGGCGACAGCGAAGGCAGGGCGTGTCGTCCTGCTGACCTCGGGCACCACCGGAACACCCAAGGGTGCCCGCCGGTCAGCCGACGGCGGCGCCGGGGCGCTGGCCGCGATGTTCGATCGGATCCCGTGGCGTGCCGGCGAGCCTGTCGTGGTCGCCGCGCCGGCCTTCCACGCCTTCGGTTTCGGTCAGGTCGCGATCGCGTTCACGCTGGCCTGCCCGGTGGTGATGCGGCGTAAGTTCGACCCGGCGGCCACCCTGCGCCTGGTCGACGAGCACCGCGCGACCGGTCTCGCTGTCGTGCCGGTGATGATCGAGCGGATCGTCGACCTGGCGGAAGCGGACCGCGCTGGACTGAGCGGTCGCAGCCTGCGGTTCGTGACTGCGAGTGGTTCCCGGATGCGCTCGGATGCGGTGCTCACGTTCATGGATCGCTACGGCGAGGTGATCTACAACAGCTACAACGCCACCGAAGCGGGCTTGATCAGCACCGCGGTGCCGACGGACCTGCGGGCGGCTCCGGACACGGCGGGTCGTCCGGTGGCCGGGACCCGGATCCGGGTCCTCGACGACGAGGGCCACGACGTGGCCCCTGGCGAGGTCGGTCGAATCGCAGTGGCCAGCGGGGTGCTGTTCGAGGGGTACACCTCCGGCGATACCAAGCAGTTCCTGGGCGAGTTCATGATCTCCGGTGACCTCGGGCGGCTCGACGAGCGCGGTCGCCTCTTCGTGGTCGGGCGCGACGACGACATGATCGTCTCCGGGGGCGAGAACGTGTACCCCTCCGAGGTCGAGCGGACGTTGCAAGGGCATCCGGAGGTTCGCGAGTGCGCCGTGATCGGCGTCGACGACGATCAGTTCGGCCAGCGGCTGGCGGCGTTCGTCGTTCCGGCCGACGGGGTTGTTCCGGCCGAGGGGAGTCTCCGCGAGTACGTCCGCACCCAGCTCGCGTCGTTCAAGGTGCCGCGGGAACTCGTGCTGCTCACCGAGCTCCCCCGCAACGCGTCAGGGAAGATCGTCGTCCGCGAGCTCGAGGATTCGTTGCGGTAATCGCGCTGAATCGGCCGGTGACGCTCTACGCTCGGCGAACCGCTGACCGCGGAGAAAGGAGGCGCTCAATGTCGAGTGATCCTCGGTTCGGATCTGTCCTGCGTGACATTGCCGCTCTGGTCGTGGCCGGTGCCGGTGCTGGCGCTGCAATGGCGATGCCGCACCTGCCGCTCCTGGAGGAGCCGCCGGCCGGACGGCTGATCGACCTGCCGGACCGCGGTCAGACCTACGTGATCGACCTCCCCGCGCCCTATCCGGGGGCGCCGACGGTGGTGCTGCTGCACGGGTTGGCCTGTACGGCGGCCCTGAACTGGGCGGCCACCTTCACCGCTCTCTCGGCGTCGGCGCGGGTGGTCGCCTTCGATCTGCGCTGGCACGGTCAGGGCATCGATGCCCCGACGTACGCGCTGGAGGACTGTGCCGACGACGTCGCAGCCGTCCTGGACGAGTTGCGGATCCCGGCGGCCATCGTGGCGGGCTACTCCCTCGGTGGCGCGGTCGCCCAACTGGTCGCGCACCGGCACCCGACCCGGGTCGAGGGCCTGGTGCTCTGTTCGACCGCACGGAACTACCAGGGCAAACCCGGCGAGCGCTTCTTCTTCCCACTCTGGAACCGGTTCATGCAGGCGATGCTGCCCCGGGCGCACGCCCAGGTGCAGCAAGTCCGGCGCGGTCGGGTGGCTCCGGGTCCGCTGCCGGACTCCTGGGCGATGACCGAGTTCCGCGGCACCAGCCTCTGGGCAGTCAGCCACGCGATGAACGCGGTCGGCTCGTTCAACTCTGCGCCCTGGATCGGGGACCTGCGCGTTCCGACTGCCGTGGTGGTGACCGCTACCGACAGTGCGATCCCGACCCGTCGACAGCACAAACTGGCAGCCAGCCTGTCCGACGCCGTGGTCTACGAGGCCCCGGGCGGCCATGCGTCGGTGGTCCTCGACGCGGAGACCTGGTTGCCGGTTTTCCTGGAGGCCGTCGCGGACGTCGCCGCACGACGTAGCAGCGCGCTGGCCGTCTGAGCGTCGGACACGAACAATGTGTCCACCATCACGTCACAGGTATGCAGCGGAGCAATATATACTCGCCATAATACGAAACATATTCGTAAGTGGCGAAGTGGACCGGGTAGGGAGTGCCCGAGACGGGAGGTGGCGGCATGCTCGACCTGCCGACGGTCACCAGACGACGTCTGGCGGCATCGGGGAACCCCGAGCCGATCGCCGGCGAGGACGCGATCTTCTTGAACCTCGAGCGTCCCGACACCCCGACTCACACCCTCAAGGTCGTCATCCTCGACACTGCTCGACGCGGTGAACCGGTCACCTTGGCCGATCTGCAGCGGGTGCTCCCGGCGTACCTGGGGCTGACTCCCCGCTCCACCCAGCGGATCGGCACCATTCCGGGGAGCCGCGCGCTCGCCTGGGTCGCCGACGACCGCTTCGACCTGGTCCATCACCTCGACGAGCGGACCGCCCCGGCACCCGGGGACCGGGCTGCGCTCGACCTGGTGTGTGCGGGCCTGGCGGTCCACCAACTCGACCGCTCACGCCCGCTCTGGTCGATGACCTTGGTGCATGGTCTTGCGGGTGGGCGGCAGGCGGTCGTGGTCCGGGTCCACCACGCGATCGCTGACGGGCTCGCGGCGATCAACCTGCTGAAGGCTGCCACCTCGGATTCCCCCGACGGCCAGATCTTCGCCGAGTCCCTGGCTGAGGGGTTGGCTTCTGGAGCAGCACGCACCAGCGCGGGCGGGTTGCCCGCGCTGGTGCGTGCTGCGCGTGCGAGCCGTCGCCGAACCCGCGCGTTCGGCTCCCGGTCCGAGATCCCGGGCGGACTGGAGCCACGGACGGTCCTCAACACCCGCTCCGGTGCGGACCGGCTGTGCGTCAGCGGAGAGCTGGACTTGGCCGACCTCAAGCGGCTGGCGAAGTCTGCCGGGGTCACCCTGAACGGCGCTCTGCATGCGGTGATCGCCAGCGCCCTGCGCGACGAGCTCCTGGAGCGCGGCCAGACCTCCGTCCGCCCGTTAGTGGCGACCTTCGGTGTCGCCGAGGACACCGGCCCGGAGCGGCTGCACGGCAATGCGATCGCCACCGCTCGGGCCTACCTACGTGCAGATCTGGCAGACCCGATCGCCCGGCTGCACGAGACCGCCCGGAGCTGCCTGCTCTCGGTCGGCCTGCGGCGGGCACGCGGCTTCGCGTTGCACCGGGAGGGCACCCACTTCGCCCAGCGGCTCGCGCCATTGGCGCGCGCTGCGTTCGCCGACCTCACCCCCGGGGTGACCAACCACATCACCACCGCCAACGTGCCCGGGCCTGCCCGGCCGCGCTGGTTCGGCGACGTCGAGGTGGTCGACTGGATCTCGTTCTCGCTGGCGATCGCGCCGGCCGACGTGAATCTCACTGCTTACAGCTACGCCGGCCGGATGACGATCGGGTTGGTTGTCACTCCCGAGTCGATGCCGGACCCGCGTCGGTTCCTGGCCCGGGTTGAGCAGGCCCTGACCGAGCTGCTGAACCTGGTCGAGCCCGTCGAGCGCCCGGCGCTGCACGCCTGATTGTTCGACTCAGCGGGGCACCAGGTCGGGGCGCGCCTCGGCCAGGACGGCGGCCTGGTCCTCGGTCAGGACGAAACCGGCCACGATCGCGCGCTGCAATGCGGCGGCGTACTGTGCGAGGTAGTCGGCGCTGTCGTCGTACAGCTCGCGCAGCAGGTCCTCGGCGAGCGGGAGGGTGCGGCCGAAGAGACTGCAGATGATGCTGGCCCCGGGAGCCGCCAGCCCGCTCAGGCCTCGGACCGGAACCTCGACGCAGGGCAGCCGGACGCCGCCGGTCACGTTGCCGGCCCGGTCTAGGGCGAACCGGGTCGGGTCGGTCGGGTCCAGGTCCAACCGGGTGGTCGACGGAGCGGCCAGACCGCCGGCTGCCCAGGTGTCCAGCCAGCGCAGGGCGGCACGAGCGACGTACGCCTGTTGGCCGGTGTTGACCGGATCTGGGCAGCCGAGGAACTCCTCGAACTCGCCGATCTGCCACTTGTCCGCGTGGGCACTCCCGGCCACCTCCCAGACCCGGAGGTGGCTCGCGTCGGGTTGCCGGGCCTGCCAGTAGTGCAGGCGGGGGGACAGGACGTCGGTCTCGGTCTCCAGCACGATCACCGGTACCGGCAGGTCTTCGCGGATCCGCATCGCCGGCAGGTGCCGGACTTGGTCCAGGTCGATCCCGGCCCCGGGTTCGCCCAGAGACAGGGGAGCGCTGCCACGACTGTGCACCAGGAACGCGTCGAAGCACCCCGTGAGCGGCTGGACGGCGTTGAGGTAGGTGGTCAGTGCGAAGGCGGACTGGGACTCACCGACGGCGATCCGGCGGACGACCTCGAAGCCATCGAGCGGGTCGCCGCTGGTCGGATCGCCCCCGAGAGCCGTGGCGACCGCGGTGAAGATGCCGTAGCAGAAGGCGTCGCCGGGGTGGTGCAGGTCGCCGTACCGCTCGGCGTCGCGTGCCTTGAGTCCGTTGGTCGGGCCGGCGTCCTCCACGCTCTGGGCGCCGGTCGGAACCACTGCGCGGCCACCTTCGACCCCGACGTGCTGCGCCGAGACCCCGACCCACACCTGCCCACGGCGGTGGATCTCCTCGGCCAGGTAGGTGTAGTCCGGTGCGGCGTCGTCGCCACTGGAGACATTGAGCCACTCGAGAACGACGGTGACCGGACCGGCGCTGACCGGTCGCCGCACCAGTACCCGGGTCGCGAACGCCGCCGACTCTGCCGGCGCCGCGTCGACCAGGCCGTCACCAGGGAGGTGGTCGGCGACGTAGCGTACTGCGTAGCCCCGTGCGACGTACTCGTCCTCCCGGTAGCCGGTCGCGGCGAGGTCGGGACCCGGAGTAGCGCTCATCAACAAGGTGCCTGCCCCGGGCAGAGCGGTGAACGTGACGGTCATCCGGCGCTGTCACTCCCGGTGCGCGCGTGGCTCATGATGACGTCGACGGCACCCTCGACAACCTGGCCGTAGATGCTGTCGTAGTCGAAGGTGGTTCCCGCCAGCGGGCCGAAGAAGCCAGAGGTTTCTAGGGAGGCGAAGCCGTGCAGTGCCGAGAAGAGGGCCATTTGCGAGGCGAGGCTCTCATCCTCGGACAGACCGGTGCTGCCCACCATCGCGGCGGCTGCTTCGACAGCTCCGGCGCTGGCGGCGAAGAACCGGTCGACGTCCCGGATGGGCCGGGTCATGGCCGCATACCTGTGCGGGTAGGCGCGAGCGAACGTCAGAAACGAACGGGCGAGGTCGCGCAGCCCGTCCTGACCACTGCGTCCCATCGCCTGGGAACGTAACGAGCTGGCCAGTGCCTCCATCGCCCGGACCTGGATCTCGGCGCGCAGGTCGTCGACGCCGTCGACGTGGTTGTAGAGCGACGACACCTTAGTCCCCAGGCTCTCCGCGAGCACCGTCATCGTGACGGCGTCGAGACCGAGCTCGTCAACCAACTTCTCGGCGCCTTCGATTACCTTGGTCCGGTCGAGCCGGGTTCGCGGCGCCGTGCTGCTGGCACTTTGCTTGGCCATGTGCCCTCCACAGGATCACGAATATGCTTCGTCAGAATACGAGTCATATTAGTGTATGCCAGGCCCATCGCGGGGTCGGGACAGCCCGCGACCACCCGCATATGCGCGAGTGTCCGGTACCAATCGCCGGAGGGGTCCCCCACCAGCCGACGCCAAACCCGAACGTGGTGGGCCCCCTGGGGATCGAACCCAGAACCCGCGGATTAAAAGTCCGCTGCTCTGCCAATTGAGCTAGGGGCCCGGGACGTGCAGCTATCTGAGGAAACCCCTGCGCACGCCC
>JBKJHX010000047.1:0-6250 GCA_046598855.1 Marmoricola sp.
AGCAGCACCGGATACGCCGGCAGCACGATCATGTCCGGGAGCCGGCGTACGTCGAGGTCGATCAGGGCCAGCGCAATCCCGATCCCCACGAACGCCAGGTACGCCGGCAGCAGCCGCGGATCGTCATCGAACCGAACGGCGGTCGCGGCGAAAGCGAGCCCGGTTCCGAGCTCGACCAGCGGGTACCGCGGACTGATCGGCTCGTGGCAGTCGAAGCACCTGCCGCGCAGGATCAGCCAACCGAGCACCGGGATGTTGTGCCGGTTCCGGATCGGGGCGCCGCAGCCCGGACATGCTGACGGAGGGCTGACGATCGACTTCCCCGCCGGGACGCGATGGGCGACGACGTTGAGGAAGGAGCCGATGGCGAGGCCGAAAATCCCGGAAAAGATCGCAGTCACGACCGCCGTCGCGTTCTCGGCGTTCAGCGGGTGTGGCTCCAGTTCAGGATACTGATCTGGCGGTTCGGTGGGCCCGGCGCTAGTCCGTGGTCGTCGAGCTTGACCCGGGAGGAGAGTGCCAGCGTGCCGCCTGCGGGGGTGCACCCCGCCGTGACGCCCGGGCACAGGTAGACCTGCAGCCGGACCAGGGTGCTGTCGGTCCCGAACCCGGGTGAATTCTCCGGCAACTCGATCACTGCTCCCGGATAGCTGAACGACCCCGTCTCAAACACCTTGAGCGCCCTGGCGATGACGCCGAACCGGAACACCGACTCGTCGATGTTGTTGAGCGAGAGGTCGATCTTGGCCAGGGGAACGTAGGTGGTGCCCTGGACGTAATAGGTCGTGCTGGAGCCGCTGACCTGGATGACGGGCGATCCACCCGCCGTGGCGACCGTGCCGGACTGCGCTCGCAGCTGGGGTACGAAATAGGTCAGGTCCAGCCTCATCGAGTCGACGGCCGCAGTCTGGCCCGCTGGCCCCAACGTGGCCCGGTACCCGACACTCGCCCCGGTGAACCCCTTGTCGTGCACAGCTCGCTTCAGCGCGGCCCAGTTCGCCGCGTTGGACGCAAGATTGACGTCGTCGCCGGTGAGCGCAGCCCGCACCGGCAGGTCGATCGGGTTGGCAAGCAAGGTCGTGCCGCTGGAGTCCTTGGCCGTGAAGGCGACGTTCGACGCCGTGCTGTTGGCCGCCCCCTCCTTGTGGGTGATCCGAAGCTTGGCGGCAGTGAGGATCGCGCCCTTCGGGATCGCCGTCGTCGGCGCGAAGCCGTCGACAGTCATCGTGCTGTTCTGGCTGTTCGCACCGACCTTGGTCCACACTGCTTGGCCGCCCCCGTTGTCCTCCAGGGCCGCCGCGGTAGCCCCGACGAAGTTGCCCGGACTCGGCACCGAGGCGGGCCGCAGCGCGTTGGCGCCGTCCACGACGGTCGCCGGAGGGGTGGTGCCGGTCTTCTGCCCGTAGATGGCGATCGGGGGGCGGCTGGTGTGGTAGGTGCCGCAGAACTCGACAGCAGTGTTCTGACCGTTGGCGTCGATGAGCAACCGGCTGTCGCCGCCGAAGATGAGCTGGACGCCTTGCGCGTTGACGTCGTCGATGGGGTTGACGCATCGGCCAGGCACGGAGTTGTCGCTAGTGAGCGTCCCTCCGACCACGGTCTTGCGGGAGCCGATTCGCCACAGGTTGCCGCTGTTCGGTGCGATATCCGCGTCGTAGAGCGCGTCGCCGGGGTTGTTGTGGAAGTCGAAGTAGTACGGACCCGGCAGCAGATGGACGAAGCAGTTGTTGTTGGTGTCGGTCAGTGCGTTGAGCTTCGTGACGTCGTCGTAGTACCCGGGCTGCAGGGTGACCGTGCCGTTGTTGGGACAGCTTGCCGGTGGCGTGCGCAGCTCGGGGATGCCGACCCCGGCGATGGCGAGGTCGCTCTGGTAGTTGGGGTCGGGCGCGCTTGAGGCGGAGCAGTTGACCACTGGGGCGACCATCGCGCTCACCGGCGAGCAGCCGGTGCGCGCGCGAATGCTCTCGGTGGACTCGAGGTTGCCGTTGTTGTCACGGACGATGTTCGAGTTGGACCAGATGCCGCCCTTGACGCGGAACGCCGCTCCGGAGCCGTTGGTCTTGAAGTCGAACCCGTTCTCGCCACCTGTGCCGAGCGTCAGGATCGCGTTGCCCGGCTTGTTGGCGTTGTTGATCGGCACCGCCGAACCCTGCTCCCCGGTGGCGTCCTCGGGCGTGCAGACCACGGCGGCTGAAAACGCGGACTGCGTGTCGCCGGCTTCCTTGGGGATCACGTTGTTCAGGGTCAGCGTGTCTTTGACCACGCCACCGGCGTCGTAGCCAAAACAACCGGTGCCGGTCGCGTTGGTGAAGTACCACGGGGTGGGTTCCGCGTTCCCGATGTTGTATCCGGTTCGCAACGCGTTGGTGGCGACCTGAGCCGCACTGTCGGCAGCGTAGGAGGACCGTGCAGCGTCCCGGAGCGCCACTGCTGCACGCAGGCTGCCATCACCCCGGGTGAGCACGGCACCAGTGACCAGGGCTACCACGGTGGTGATCGCGATCGCGATGATCAGGATCGCACCGTCGTCGCCGCTGCTCAGCAAGCGTTGGAAGCGCCGCCTCATGTCTGTCTCCGTTCCCCGGTGAGGGTGGCCGAGAAGGTATCCATAGTGTTGCTGTCGCGGTCGCGCACCGAGAGCTGCAAGGTGATGACTTCCGGGACGTTCGGAGCCCCAGTGCAGGCGACGTCGCAGGCCTTGACCGGCACGGCGTCGAGGTTTCGAGCGACTCTGATCTGTGAGGTCTGGGTGGCGCCGTCGCACCGGACCCGGAACAAGGTGAACCGGCCGGCGTCCGGCTGCGCCACGTAGCTGACAGAGACCGTCGTCGGAGCTGCTGTCGAGTCCAACGAGGTGTACTTGCTCCAGGCCAAGGTAGCGACCGTAGTCCCGCTGGGGAGCGCGCAGGCGGGAGCAACGTCCACCGACTGCTGAAACGGGAAGGTCTTGGTGCCGGCGTCATAGCCGCGCACGCCGATGCTGGCTACGTCGCGCTGCCAGTACGACGAGACCAGCTGCACGTCCTGGGATTCGGTGAGGCGAGTCTGGGTCGCCACCGTCGTCTTCAGGTAGGAGATCACGATGCCGGTCAGGGCGGTAACGATGATGCCGACGATCGCCACGGTGACGATCAGCTCGACCAGGGTGAAACCCTCGTCGTCACGGCGCAGCCGATACCGCTCGATCAGCCGTCGCATGCCGACCCCGGTCCACAGGCTCGGCGCACGACGATGGTGATCGTTTCCCGCGCCCGGTCGTCAGAGCTGGTAAGGGACAGCCGCAACCGCTGCACGCCTTTGTCCCGGGCGGGGCAGGCTCCTGTCGCGAGAGCACCGTTGCCGTCCAAAGGCTCGGCGGCGGCCTGCTGCGCGGTGTAGTTCGGCGGCACGGTGAAGCCGACCGTGGCCGGAGCGTACGTGTTGGCTCCGGCGCACTTCACGTAGTTCCCGTTGGAGCTGAGGTAGGTCTCGATCGCTTCCGCATAGGTGCGGACGTAGGCCCCGCCGGTTGTCTGCTTGCGGTTGATGTCTGATGCCTTCACGCTCAGCTGCAGCCCGCCGATCACTGCCACCCCGGCGATCCCGAGGATCGCGACGGCAACGAGGACCTCGACCAGGGTCTCGCCCCGGTCGCTCCCGTTGAGCCGTGCGTGGAGACCCATCAGACATCCACCTGGTTGAAGATGCCGTACATCGCGGAGACCAACGCGACCGCGACGAATCCGACGACCAGCCCCATGGCGATGATGACCATCGGCTCGAAGAGGGCGGTCAGCTTCTTGATCTTGTAGTCGAGCTCGACCTCGTAATACTCAGCGGTCACTTCGAGCTGCTGATCCAGGGATCCGGTCTCCTCACCTACCCGGAGCATCTGGGTGGCGGTGCCTGGGAACAACCGAGTCCGGGCCAGCGGGGTCGCGATCCCCTGACCCTCGAGCATCGAGTCACCGACCTCGCCGAGGCGGCGGATGAAGACCCTATTGCGCAGAGACTGGGTCGAAACCCGCAGCGCTTCAGGCAGGTGGACACCGGCGCCCACCATCGAGGACAGCACCCGGCAGAATCGCTCCACCAGGGCGTACTGGATCGTCTCGCCAAGGACCGGGACCTTGAGCAGGAAGGCGTCGCGGGCATACCTGCCCCCTTCGAAGCGCAGCACGATCCAGCCCAGCAACGCGATCAGGGCTGCACCTCCGAGCAAGGCCCACCACCAGTTACCGAGAAAATCGGTGAAGCCGAGCAGGATCCGGGTGGGCAGCGGCAGTTCGGCGTCCAGGTCGGCGAAGAAAGCCTCGAACTTCGGCAAGACGTAGACGGCGAGCACGACCACCGTGACCACCGACATGCCGGCGATCACCAGCGGGTAGGTGAGTGCCGACTTGATCTTCCGGCGGGCCTCGAGGTCGCGCTCGAGATAGAGCGCCAATCGCGCCAGCACCGTGTCGAGTTCGCCGGTCAGCTCGGCCGAGCGGACGATGCCCCGGTAGAAGTCCGGGAAGACCTTCGGGTGGTGGTCGAGGCAGTCCGAGAACCGCTCGCCTCTGCGCAGACCGTCCTCGATGTCGTTCATCATCCGACGGACCGAAGAGTTCTCCGACTCGGCCCCGATGGAATGCACGGCGTCCAGGATCGGCAGCCCGGCGCGGAGGAAGGCGCCCATTTGGCGGGACAGGTGCATCACCTCGGCCCGCTTGATCCGCGGTCCGGTGATCTCGGTCTGGAGGATGCTGACCTTCTCGGTGACCTTCAGGTCCCGCAGGTCACGCTCGTAGAGCGCGACCTCGGCGTCGCTGCGACTGCCGGCCTTCTCGGTGCCCTTCACCTGCGATCCGTCGAGGGTGGTGCCGCTGTACGCGTACTTGGGCATCGTCAGACTCCTGCGACGTAGATCGAGCGCATGACTTCGGTGGCAGTCGTGGTGCCGTTCATGACGAGCCGCACCGCCTGCTCCTGCAGCGTCTGCATCCCTTGGCTGATCGCGAGCTTGCGCATCTCGTCGTGCGGAATCCGGTCGACGATCCCCTCGCGCACCTCATCGGTCACGATCATCAACTCGTAGACACCGATCCGCTCCAGGTAGCCGGTCTGAGCGCAGAAGTTGCACCCGGCGCCGTGCTGGAAGCCGCCCTCGGGCACCTGGCCACCGAAGGTGCGTAGGAAGTCGAGCTCGTCCGGAGGCGGCTGATAGTCCTCCAGGCACGACGGGCAGCTGCGGCGGACCAGGCGCTGCGCCATGACTGCGGTGACCGACGAGGCGATCAAGAAGGGCTCGATCCCCATGTCGAGCAGGCGGTACAGCGCCGAGATCGACTCAGTGGCGTGCAAGGAGGAGAGCACGAAGTGTCCGGTCAGCGCGGACTGGACGGCGATCCGTGCGGTGGCGGCGTCGCGGACCTCGCCGACCAGGATCACGTCCGGGTCCTGGCGCAGGATCGCCTTGAGACCGTCGGTGAAGGTGACCCCGGCCTGCTCGTTGATCTGGATCTGGTTGATCGACGGGAAGGTGTACTCGACCGGGTCCTCGATCGTCATGATGTTGCGGTCGACGCTGTTCAGCTCGCCGAGCGACGCGTACAACGTGGTGGTCTTGCCTCCGCCAGTCGGGCCGGCGCAGATCACCATCCCGTAAGGCGAACGAATCAGCGCGCTGTAGCGCTCCGCGGTGTCGGCGGGCATGCCGAGCTGCTGGAGCTTGAACAGCGGCCGGCTCTTATCGAGCAATCGCAGCACCACCTTCTCGCCGCCGACCACGGCGGTGGTGGCGACCCGGATGTCGACGCTGCGACCTTCGACCTCCATGCTGATCTGGCCGTCCTGGGAGCGCCTGCGCTCGACGATGTTGAGCTCGGCCAGGATCTTGACCCGGCTGACGATGGCGGGACCGATCGAACCCGGCAAGTCCAGCACCTCACTGAGGGCGCCGTCGATGCGGTACCGGATCCGGACCCGGTCGCCGAAGGGCTCGATGTGGATGTCCGAGGCCCGGTCACGCAGGCCCTGGGTGATGATCATCTGCACCACCCGGACCACCGGCGCTTCGTCGCTGGCATTGGCACCCTCCAGCCGAGAGGCCTCCAGCCGGAGTGCATCCCTGGCCTCGAACTCCTTGACCTGACCGACGACTTCCCTGGTCGCGCTGTAGGCACTGCCCAGCGCACGTTGGAGATCACGCCTGGTCGCCACCACCCCGATGACGGGGGCACCGATCTCCCGAGCTACCGTCTCGAGGTGTTCCGGAGACGGGTCCAGC
>JBKJHX010000054.1:0-22159 GCA_046598855.1 Marmoricola sp.
CTCGCCGTCCGCTGCCTGGGCGAACTGACCGCCGACAAGCTGCGCATCGTGCGGGAGGCGGATGCCATCGTGGTCGAGGAAATGAAGTCGAGCGGGCTTTACTACAAGACCTGGCAGACCTTTGCCGTGCTGCTGCCCGTGCGCAGCGTCGGCGTTCAGGGCGACGAGCGGACCTACGACTACACCATCGCCATCCGCGCGGTGGAGTCCCAGGACGGCATGACCGCCGACTGGGTGAGGCTGCCCTATGATGTGCTGGAGCGGGTCTCCCTGCGCATCACCAATGAGGTCCGGGGCGTCAACCGGGTGGTGCTCGACTTCACCAGCAAGCCGCCGGGCACCATCGAGTGGGAGTAAGCCACCGGCGTCTGTGCGACCCTTGGCCATCGACCCCACCTAGTCCCCGGTCTCGGTAGAGTTCGGCTGCCGACACCCGCCGCGAAGGGCCCCGCCGAGCCATGAGCATCCTGCAGTACCTGAAGTCCGCTGTGATGACGCGGATCGTCGCCTCCACGGGTGGTGTCGACTTCACCAAGCTCGACAAGATTCCGGACAGCGTCGCCTGGCCGCTGAGCCGCGACGGGGTCGACCCGACCGCGCGGCTCAACGCCACCCGCGAGCAGGACCCGGTCCAGAAGCTGTCCTCGTTCATGGGCCTGGAGCTGTGGCTGATCACCGGGTACGACGAGGCTCGCGAAGTGCTCGGCAACGTGCACCACTCCACCGACATCCGGCCGTACATGGGCAAGAGCGGTGACGTCGAGAAGGGTGACATCGGAGGCCTCGGTTTCACCGACCCGCCCGAGCACACCCGCCAGCGCAAGCTGCTCACCCCCGAGTTCACGATGCGCCGCCTTGCCCGGCTCAAACCGGCCATCGACGACATCGTCGAACGGCAGCTGGATGAGACCGCAGCGGCGGCGGTCGACGGCGACGGTGTCGTCGACCTGGTGCAGACCTTCGCCTTCCCAGTCCCGTTCCGGGTGATCTGCGACCTGCTCGGTCTGGCTGACGAGCAGCGCGAGACGTTCCGCAAGCTCGGCGCGGCACGCTTCGACATGTCCGCGGGGGCAGTCGGCTCGATCGGCTCGATCGGGGCCTCGCGCGAGTTCCTCCTCGCCGAGACCGCGCGTCAACGCCACGATCCCGGCCCCGGCCTGATCGGTCAGATCATTCGTGACAGCGGCGAGGAGATCAACGACTTCGACCTCGGCGGCCTCGCCGACGGTGCGTTCAACGGCGGCATGGAGACCAGCGCTTCGATGCTCGCCCTCGGAACGGTGTTGCTACTGCAGAACCGCGAGCTCTGGAAGGCGCTCGCCGAGGACCCGGACAGTGTCGACGACATCGTCGAGGAACTGCTCCGCCAGCTGGCCGTCGTCCAGATCGCATTCCCGCGGTTCGCTCACACCGACGTGGTGGTCGGCGGTCACCGCATCAAGAAGGGTTCAGTGATGCTGGTGCACCTGCCGACGGCGAGCCGCGACCCGCGTTCGACGCCAGGTCAGGCGATGTGCCCGATGAAGGAGTCCTCGAACCACCTGGCCTTCGGCCACGGGCTGCACCGCTGCGTCGGCGCCGAGCTGGCCCGGATGGAGCTACGTGCGGCGTACCCGGCCCTGGCGAGGCGGTTCCCGGACATGCAGCTCGCGGTTGACCCGAGCGAGCTGCACTACCACGCCAAGTCGATCGTCTACGGCCTCGAGTCGCTGCCGGTTCGGCTCGGTTGATCCGGGCCCGGGAGGTGCCTGGCCTCCCTCAGCGATTGGCGCCCGGCCACATCGTCTCGAGCACGTAGCGCTCGCCGATGGACGCGTCGTACTGCATCAACCGGGCGTCGTCGAGCACCTGCTGCGCGTCCGGCGGCAAGTCTTCGAGGTCGAGCTCTTGGCCGGCGCCGGTGAACGCCCGGCCCTGCTCGAGAGCGGTCACTTGGGAGCGCAGCCGCTCCAGCAGCGCGAAGTACGGCGGGACCGGCGCGTCGGCGACATCGTAGAGCAGCGGCAGGAAGAAGATCGGGCTCGTCACGGGGAGGCTGCGGGGTTCGTTCTCCTCGCTGCTCCAGATCAGGAACGGGGTCGAGTGCAGGGCGAGGTCGGAGTTCTGGTCCTTCACCTCCGAGCCGTAGATGCCGGGTAGGTGATCGCCATAGAGGACCACGATGGTCTTCTCGCCCGTGACCTGCAGGTCGGCGAGGAAGTCGGCGAGCGCCGCGTCGCTGTGCGCCAGACCGCGGGCGTAGTTGCCGACCCGGTTGGCCTCGCCGTCGCCGAGGCCGGAGACGCCGATCGGGTCCTCGTAGTTGTCGGTGGTCGGGATGTGGTTCTGCATGGTCACCAGGTTGACCATCAGCGGGGCGTCCGACTGCGCGATCTGGCTTTTGACCTCGTCGAAGGCGGATTCGTCGGAGATGAACTCGCCGCGGTCGATGCGGTCGCGCTCGGACATCGTGGTGTCGTGGATGAACTCCTCGAAGCCGAAGTTCTCGTACACCGTGCGCCGCTTGTACATCCCGGTCAGGTAGGGATGGATCGCGATCGGCCGGTGCCCCTGCGAGGCGAACCAACCGACTGCTGAGGGGTAACTGCGATATTGCGGGACGAGTTGCTGGTACGGCGACTGCAGCTGGGGAGCGAACAGGCCGATGGACTGGCCGGTGAGGACCTCGAACTCCATGTTGGCGGTACCGCCGCCGATCAGCTGGGCGAGCATCGTCCCGGACGTGGTCTGCCCCATCAGTGCCCGGGTACGCGGGATCGGGTCCTCGTCGAGCTCGAAGCCTCGGAGCAGGGTCGGGTCACTGAACGACTCGCTGAGGACGAACACGACGTTGGTCCCGGTCAGGGAGCCGGTGCGACCGGCGTTGATCCGGGAGGCGGCTTTCTCGTACCGGGCAGCCAGGGCCTGCATCCTCGACCGGGAGTAGTCCGGCGGTGTGTCCATCGCGACCGCGGGCATGTTGTAGAGGAAGCCGCCGATGAAGCCGTGCACCTGGTAGTTCGTCTTCTGGCTCCAGTTGCGCCAGCCCTCGGGGGAGAGCTCGTACAGCTTGCGCCAGCGGTTGCCGGGTTCATTGAACTGGCCGGTGTCGAGGAGGAGGACGAGCGCAAGGGCCACCACGCCGGCCCGGGTGGACAGGGCCGCCAGCCGACGGGTCGGGGAGAGCGCGCTCGGCCAGTACCCGACCAGTCGTCGCTCGTGGCGCCGCGAGAGGACCACGGCCCCGACGACGATCGCAGCCACCACCAACGCAGCGACCACCAACAGGGTGGGCGAGACCATCGTGGAGAGGAACTCCGGCTCACCGAGGAAGTCGATGTCACTGGGGTAGATCGGCTCTGCTCGCAGGTTCAGCTTGACCCGGTTCGTCACGGCGATCACAAAAGCCAGGGCCCCGACGATGCCGACGGCGAGCATCACCCGGTTGGTGAGCGCGATCAGCGTGACCAGGACCAACCACACGATGACGATGTCGGCCACGAACGCGATCCCGAGCAGGTTGGCCGCCCACCACTTCGGAGCGCCGGTGACCAGGCCCGACAGCTCCAGGAGCAGGGCGAAGGCGATCGCGGCGAGAGCAGAGACCTTGAACGCCCAGAGCAGGTTGTCGGTGGCCCCCGTCGGGGCAGCGGCTGGGGCAGCGGGTGCGGCAGCGGACGTGGCGACCGGCGTCACGGCCTCGTCGGTCTGCTGCATTTACCTCTGCTCCGGTCGCGGGCCGCGCTCTGATCGCGTTGTCGGCGGCCCGTCATGCTATCCCGCGGTCACTGCTCGGTCGCGGGATCTTCGGTCGCCGGATCGTCGGGACGCAGCGCCCCGGGCCACATCGAGTCGACCGCGAAGCGATCCCCGATGGAGAAGTCGTACTGGACGGCGTCCATGTCGGTAAGGAGCTGCTGAGCCCGCACTGACAGCGCCTCACGCTCGACCTGGAGCCCGGTCGGCGTCAGGATCCGGCCCTGCTCGATGGCGGTGACCTGGGTGTGCAGCTGCTGGAGCAGCGCGTAGTACGGCGGGATCGGGGCGTCGGCGAGCTCGTAGAGCATCGGCAGGAAGAAGATCGGGCTGGTCACCGGCTGGGGCTTGTGTTCGGGCTGGCCACGGTTGCTCCACAAGAAGAACGGTGTCTGGTGGATCGCCAGGTCGCCGTTCCGCTCGCGCAGATCGTTGCTGTAGATGCCGGGAAGGTGGTCGCCGTAGAAGACCACGACGGTCTTCTCCTTCGACTTCTTCAGGTTGGCCAGGAACTGCGCGAGCGCCTCGTCGGTGTGCGAGAGCCCGCGAGCGTAGTTGCCGATCCGGTTGGCCTCGTCACCGTCGACACCGGTCACCGGGATCGGGTCGGAGTACGCGTCGGTGGTCGGGATGTGGTTCTGCATCGTGACCAGGTTGACCATCAGCGGTGCGGATGAGGTCTCGATCTGGCGCTGCACCTCGTCGAAGGCCGACCTGTCCGAGACGAACTGGCTGTTGTCGATCTTGGAGGCCTCGGCCATCGTCGACTCGTGGATGAACCTTGAGAACCCGAACGTCTCGTAGACGCTGTTCCGTTTGTACATCCCGGTCATGTAGGGATGCACCGCGATCGCCTCGTGCCCTTGCGAGGCGAACCAGCTGACCGCTGAGGGGTACTTGTCCTGACCCGAGACGAGCATCTGGTACGGCGAGCTGAGCTGCGGCGTGAACAGGCCGATGGACTGGCCGGTCAGCACCTCGAACTCCATGTTCGCGGTGCCGCCGCCGTACAGCTGGGCCATCATCGTGCCGCTGGTGGTCCGGCCCATCAGGGCACGCGTACGCGGGATCGGGTCCCGGGCGAGATCGAACCCGTTGAGCCGGGTCGGGTCGCTGAACGACTCGCTGAGGACCACCACGACGTTGGTGTCGGCCAGCGAACCGGTGCGGTCGGCGTTGATCCGGTCGGCGGCCTGCTGGTACCTCGCCGAGATGCCCGCCATCGATATCGGGCTGTAATTCTCCGGGGTCTTCATCGCGGTCGTCGGCATGTTGTAGAGGAACCCGCCGAGGAAGCCGTGCGCCTGGTAGTTGGTCTGCTGGTTCCAGTACCGCCAGCGGTCACCGGAGAGGTTGTAGACCTTGCGCCACACGTTGCCGTTCTCGTTGAAACCGGCGGTATTGAGCAGCAGCAGCATGGCGAAGGTGACGATGATCCCGCGGACACCGACGGCGACCAGCTGGCGCCGGAACGGGAGGTGCTCGGGCCAGATCCCGACCTGGCGTCGCTCGTAGCGACGAGCCAGGTAGAGCGACGTGACCACCAACGCGATCACCACGAAGGTCGCGATGACCAGCGACTTGGGCGAGACCATCGTGGAGAGGAACCCTGGCTCCTTGATGAAGTCCACGTCACTGGGGTAGACGGGCTCCGCCCGAATCCCGAGCTTGACCCAGTTCGCGACAGCGATCACGAAGATGACGGCCGCGACGAGGCCGATCGAGATCACCACCCGGTTGGTCAGTCCGATCAGCACGACGAGCACCAGCCAGACGATGATCGTGTCGGCCAGGAACGCCGTGCCGAGGAATGTGGTGACCCACCAGTGCGCCGACGCGCCGATCAGCTGGGACATCTCGAGAACGAGCGTGCAGATCAGCGCAGCCACCAGCGACACCTTCAGGGTCCACCGCAACGGCGCCCAGGGCGACACGGAGACCGCAACGTCTGCGGCCTCGGTCGTCTGGGCTGTCGACGTCAGGGGAGGCGCGGTCATCCAGTGATCAACTTTCGAGATTCGTCGTCCGGGGGCAGGCGTCGTCATCGTACCGTCGGGGTCCCAGGCGTTTCCCGTGCTGAGCCTGAGAATGCCTCAGCCCCTGAACGCTGGCCGGACACCGTCGGGACACCCCGCGGTCGGCCGGATGTCAGCTTGCCAGCAGGTCGGTCGCCTCGATCGCCAGCACCAACGCGCCGACGCAGACCGAGGCGTGCCGGCTCCAGCAGCAGCTCACTTGCGTGGGATATGTCTCCCGACCAGGTTCACATCCGGGGTGTCGTGCTGCTGCTCGCGGCAGCCGTCGATGCGATCTCCCGTAAGCGGGCCTCACGCAGCTGAGCCCGACCGCGGTGCCGGTGCTAGAGGGTACGGACGGGGAGATCGCCGTACGTCGTGGAGCGCTCCACGACCGGTCGGCCGATGCCGGCCCCGATCTCGACGAGCTCCTCGACGGTCTTTGCGGAGCCGTGCTCAGAGCCGGCCATCCGGGAGATGGTCTCCTCCATCAGGGTGCCACCGACGTCGTTGGCGCCCGCGTCGAGCATGGTGCGGGTGCCGTCGGTACCGAGCTTGACCCAGCTGGTCTGGATGTTGTCGATTCGGCCGTGCAGCAGGATCCGGGCCATCGCGTGCACGGCGATGTTGTCGCGCAGGGTCGGACCCGGACGGGCGACACCGGCCAGGTAGATCGGCGCGGAGTGGTGCACGAACGGGAGCGGCACGAACTCGGTGAAGCCGGGGATGCCCTGGTCGATGTTCGACTGCTGCATCCCGCTGAGCACCTTGAGGTGGGCCACCCAGTGCCGGGGGTTGTCGACGTGGCCGTACATCATCGTCGAGCTCGACCGGATGCCCACCCGGTGCGCGGTGGAGACGATCTCGATCCAGGTCTTGGTGGGCAGCTTGCCCTTGGTCAGCACCCAGCGGACCTCGTCGTCGAGGATCTCCGCGGCGGTGCCGGGGATGGTGTCCAGACCGGACTCGCGCGCCTTGATCAGGAAGTCCTCGAAGCTCAGCCCGGTGCGCGAGGATCCGTTGACGATCTCCATCGGGCTGAACGCGTGCACGTGCATGCCCGGAACCCGCTGCTTGACCGCGGCCGCGATGTCGAAGTACGCCGTACCGGGTAGCTCGGGGTCGATACCGCCCTGCATACAGACCTCGGAGGCGCCGAGGTTCCAGGCCTCCTCGGCGCGGTCGGCGACCTGGCCGAGGGAGAGCGAGTAGGCGTCCTCGTCGGTACGGCGCTGGGCGAACGCGCAGAACCGGCAGCCGACGTAGCAGACGTTGGTGAAGTTGATGTTGCGGTTCACGACATAGGTGACGTCGTCGCCGACCACCTCGCGGCGCAGGTCGTCGGCCAGCCGCACGACCTGGGCGAGCAGGTCGCCGTCGGCGGTCATCAAGGTGAGCGCGTGCTCGTCGGAGAGGTTGCCGGGGTCGGTCTCCGCGGCCTTCAGCGCGGCCAGGCCTGCACGGGTGGTTGAGGAGGGCGCGCCAGCGCCTGTCTCGACACCGTCTCGCTCCTGGTTTCGAGATGATTGCTGCGCGATCTCCTCGACCAGCGAGTCCCAGTCGCCGTACACGCCGGCGAAGTCGCTGCGTCGGTCTGCGCTGCGGCCCTCGGTGTCGACGGCGCTGTGCAGGTCGGTACGGCCGATGCCCTGGCCCACGGCTGCAAAGCCGCCGTCGGGCTCCTGCCAGGGGAGGCCGACCGGGCGGACGTTCTCACGGACCAGGCCCTCGTCGTCGGCCAGGGCCGCGACGTGGCCGGAGATCCGCGGGTCGATCCACGGCTCGCCGGCGCGGACGTACTCCGGGTGGGCGGTCAACCGGGCCTTGAGGGTGAAGCCGGCCGACGCGGTGATCTCGCGCAGGCGGTCCAGCGAGGGCCAGGGGCGTTCGGGGTTGACGTGGTCCGGGGTCAGTGGCGACACGCCGCCCCAGTCGTCGACGCCGGCGTCCAGCAGCGCCTTGCACTCGCCGGAGGCGAGCTCGGTGTCGACCAGGTTGGGCGGCGCCTGCAATCGGACCTTCGGGCCGAGCAGGATCCGGGAGACCGCGAGCGCCGCCAGGTACTCGTCCAACTCCAGGTCGTCGGTGTGCCGCATCGCGGTGTCCGGCTTGGCGCGGAAGTTCTGGATGATGACTTCCTGGATGTTGCCGTACTGCCGCGCGAGGCGACGCAGCGCGAAGATCGACTCGGCCCGCTCGTCGAGGTCCTCCCCGATGCCGATCAGCAGGCCGGTGGTGAACGGGACCGAGAGCCGACCGGCATCCTCGAGCACCCGGATCCGGACCTCGGGGTCCTTGTCGGGGGAGCCGTAGTGGGCCTCACCCTTGGTCTCGAAGATCCGCCGCGACGTGGTCTCCAGCATCATCCCCATCGAGGGCGCCACCGGCTTGAGCCGGTTCATCTCCTCCCAGGTCATCACGCCCGGGTTGAGGTGCGGCAGCAGGCCGGTCTCCTCCAGTACCCGGATCGACATCGCCCGGACGTAGGCGAGCGTCGAGTCGTAGCCCTGCTCGTCGAGCCACGCCTGCGCCTCGGGCCAGCGGTCCTCGGGGCGGTCACCCAGGGTGAACAGGGCTTCGGTGCAACCCAGGGCGGCTCCCGCGCTGGCGAGCGCGACGATCTCATCAGGGGAGAGGTACGGCCCCCGACCCTCGCGGGCGGCCTGCCCGGGGGTCTCGACAAAGGTGCAGTAGTGGCACTTGTCCCGGCACAACCTGGTGACCGGGATGAAGACCTTCGGCGAGTAGGTGATCACCCCGGGGCGGCCGGCGTCCTGGAGCCCGCGGTCGCGGATCCGGGCCGCCACCGTCATCAACCGGGCCAGGTCCGCACCGCGCGCGGTCAGCAGCGCGACGGCCTCGTCGTGGTCGAGGGCGGCGCTTCGTTCGGCGCGTACGAGCGCGCGACGGACCTGCTGGGCGGTGGCGGTCATCGGGTACAGGTTATCCAGCGATCGCGGTCGACGGAGGCAAGACTCATAGAGTGGTCAACGAGAATCGCCGACCATGGATTCCCGATGACCGTGGCGTCAGCCGACGATGCTCTTGAGCTCGGCCAGGACCGCGGCCGGGTTCTCGCCGACGGGGGTGACGTTGAGACTGGTCACGCCCTTCTCCTCGAAGGCCGCCACCCGCTCTTTGACGTACGACGCCGGACCGACGAAGTTGGCGGCCTCGAGCCACTCGGTGGGGACCAGCGCCTCGGCCTCCCGCTTCTTGCCCGACAGGTAGAGCTCCTGGATCTCGGCGGCTTCCTTCTCGTAGCCGTACGCACAGGCGAGGTCGTTGTAGAAGTTCTTGCCCTTGGCGCCCATGCCGCCGATGTAGAGCGCGAAAATCGGACGCGCGAAGTCGAGCAGGGCCTTGGTCTCCGGGCCCTCGCCGATGGCGAGCATGCCGCCGGCGACGATGTTGAGCGTGCCCAGCGACGGGTCGCGCTTGGCCGTGCCGGACTTGATCGGATCGCCCATCACCTGGTCGATCTTCTCCGGGTAGTACAGGTGCGGGAGCAGGCCGTCGGCGATCTCTGCGGCCAGCTCGACGTTCTTCGGGCCGAGGGCGGCGATGTAGATCGGGATGCTGTCGCGCTCCGGCTTGGTCAGCAGCTTCAACGGTTTGCCGAGGCCGGTGACCGCACCCTGCTCCTTGGTCAGCGGGAGCTTGAACTGGCCGTCGGCGCTCAGCGGCTCGCGGCGCATGCCAGCACGGATGATCTCGACGATCTCGCGAGTCCGGGCGATCGGCTTCTGGTACGGAACACCGTGGAAGCCCTCGATGACCTGCGGGCCGGAGGCGCCGAGCCCCAGCAGCGCGCGACCGCCGGAGACGTTGTCCAGGCCTGCCGCGGTCTGCAGCAGGGCGCCGGGTGTCCGGGAGTAGATGTTGAGGATCGCGGAGCCGATCTCCACCGTCTCGGTCTTCGCAGCCAGGTAGCCCATCAGCGTGGGGGAGTCGAAGCCGTACGCCTCGGCGACCCAGACCGTGTCGAGGCCCGCCTTCTCCAGCTCGACGACCTGGTCGGCCGCGGTGCGGGGGTTGCCGTCGTACATCAACATCGTGGAGAGCTTCATCGCGGCGCCTTCGTGATCGTGAGCGTGGAGAACTACCGTGACAGTAATGGTGTCACGATCCCGGCGCCAGATCCGGCGCGTGTGACCTGGCCCCCTAGAACCTGTTCTTGTGAAACGGTGAACCCGGCACCGCCGGTGGGCGGCAACCCTGAGGCCTGGAGCTGGAGCCGTCGGTTCCAGAGGCGCCGGCTACACGTAGGCCTCCTCGCGGCTGCTGCTCGACTGCTCGGCCGCCACTGCTTCGGTGATCGGCGGATCGCGGTCGAGCTTGCTCGGCCACCAGACCCTCCCACCGAGGTCGAGGTTGAGCGCAGTGACCAGCACCGAACGGACGATCAGGGTGTCGAGGAGGACCCCGAGCGCCACGGTGGTGCCTAGTTCGGCGAGGAAGACGAACGGGAGCGTGCCGAGCACCGCGAACGTTGCCGCCAGAACCAGGCCGGCCGAGGTGATCACGCCACCCGTCGAGGACAGGGCGATCAACGAACCCTTCCGGGTGCCGTGCTTCATGGTCTCCTCGCGGACGCGGGTCATCAGGAAGATGTTGTAGTCGATGCCCAGGGCCACCAGGAAGACGAATGCGAACAGGGGGAACCCTGGATCCGCGCCGGCGAAGTCGAAGACGTACTGGAAGATCAACGCCGAGATGCCAAGCGCAGCGCCAAAGGAGAGCACCACGGTGCCCATGAGCAGCAACGGGGCCAGTAACGATCGCAGCAGCAGCACCAGGATCAAGAACACCACGACCAGAACCAACGGCATGATCACCTTGTTGTCGCGCTCGGCGGCGATCTTGGTGTCGAGGTAGAGCGCCGCCCCGCCCCCGACGAGGGCATCGGCGCCCTCGACTCCGTGGGCTGCGTCGCGAGCGTCGCGGACGATGTCGAAGGCTTTCGGGGAGGAGACGTCCTCGCTGATGCTCGCTTCGAACCACGACCGTCCGTCGCCGAGCGGCTTGATCGTGGCGGCCTCGACCTCGGCGATGGAGTCGCTCGTCGCGACCGCCGCCTGGACGTCCTTGATCTTGTCGTCGTTGGCCACCACCTGGACCGTGTTGGAGTTGTCGGCCAGGTCGTGGGCGAACAGCGCCTTCTGTGCCGTCACCGAGTCGAAGGTCTGGGTGAAGGAATCCTCGGTGGAGAGGCCAGTCGCGTTCAGCTTGACCATGCCGATGCAGGCGATGGCCAGGATGGCCGCGGTCGTCGCCCAGATCACGCGCGGGCGAACCCGGATGCGCTCGCCGACCCGGGCCCACATGCCGCTACTGGTTGGCTCCTCGGAGTTGAAGGCCGGGCGTTTGGGCCAGAAGATCCAGCGCCCGAAGATGACCAGCAGTGCCGGCAGCAGGGTGACCATCACCAGCAGGGTGACGGCGACGCCGACGGCGAGCACGGGACCGAGGCCGGCGGTGGAGTTCAGATCCGCGAACGCCAGGACCAGCAGGCCGATCACGACGGTGGCGGCGCTGGCGATAATCGCTGGGGCGGCACGGTGCAACGCGACGGCCATCGCCTCGTGACGGTCGTCGTGGCGACGTAGCTCCTCGCGATAGCGGGCCACCAGCAGGAGGGCGTAGTCGGTACCGGCGCCGATCACCAGGATGCCGAGGATGTACTGGCTCTGGTCGTTGACGGTGAGGTCGGCGTACTTGGCCAGCAGGTAGACCACGCCGCCCGAGGCTTGGTACGCCACTACCGCGCCGAGGATCGGGAGCAGCCAGAGGATGGGACTGCGGTAGGTGAAGAGCAGGATCGCGATCACCACCAGCAACGTGATCAGGATCAGGCTGGCGTGCGAGCCCTCGAAGGAGGAGGCGAAGTCGGAGGCCTGTCCGCCGAAGCCGCCGAGGTAGACGTCGACGCCGTCCAACTTCGTCAGGTCGCGGATGTCCTCGGCAGGCTGGGGGATCTTGTTCCAGCCGTCCTTGCCGAAGTTGAAGGTGAAATACGAGTACGCGACCTCACCATCCGGGGAGACCAGTGGCGGCAGGTAGGTCTTCGGGATGGTTCCCGCTTCCATCAGTCCGCGCAGCTGCTCTGCCCGCTGCGGGGTGAGGACCGCCTGGTCACCCTCCACCACCAGACCCGGGATCGACGCCTCGATCTCCTTCGCCTGCGAGTCCATCGCGTCGAAGTCGGCCTGGTCGAGCTTGCCCGACTGGGACACGTAGACGATCAGGGTCGGGATGTCGTTGGGGTTGACGTCCTTGGCCAGGGCGTCGGTCACCTTGGTGGCCTCGGCTGACCCGGGCAGCCACGAGGACGCCTCGTTGTTCTTCACGTCCCCGAGCTTGGCGCCCAGGATCGAAAGTCCGACGGTGCCGGCAATCACAGCGACGAGCACGATCCATTTGGTCACGGGGCCGGTCAGCTTGCCGGCGATCTGACGATGCATGTCGATATTCCAGCAGAACACACCGACATCGCGCCTCAGGGTTTCCCCTGACCCGGTTCGCTCAGCTGGCGAGGCCCTCGACGACCTCGGCACCCGGAAGCTCGCCAAGTAGCCGTCCGGGGAGGATCAGCTTCGATGCCCTGATCCCCGATCCAACCAGCACCAGGTCGGTGGCCGGTACCCGGGCGTCGACCAGCAACCGCCACTCGACCGGCACCCCGACCGGGGTGATCCCGCCGTACGCCATCCCGGTCTCAGTGACCGCGCGATCACGGTCCAGGAACGAGCACTTGCGGACGTCGAGGAGTCGCTTGACCCGGTTGTTGACGTCGGCCCGGGTGTCGCCGCGTACCACGCAGGCGGCAACCCGCTCCTGGCCCTCGCGTCTGCCCGCGATCACTACGCAGTTGGCGCCGGCGTCCGGCGGCACCCCGTACACCTCGACGGTCGCCGAGGTCTCCGAGAGAGCCGGGTCGATCGCCACCACGCCGACGTCGCCGGCGTACTCCCAGTCCGCGAGCAGAGCGGCGACCGTCGGACCGAGTAGATCGGGACGGTCCAGGGCCGGCGCGGTGGTCAGCGATCCGAGGGTGTGGATTCCGGGTTCAGACATGCCATGCACCGTAAAGGCCCGGTTGTCCTCTCCGACACCTCCTGTCCATCGGCGTTGCCGACCCTGGATCCATGGCCATCCGACGCACTCGCGCCCTCGGTGCCCCTGCGGTGATCGCGCACCGCGGTGCCAGCGGGCACCGCCCTGAGCACACCCTCGCCGCCTACGAGCTCGCCTACCGGCTCGGTGCGGACTCGGTCGAGCTGGACGTCGTGGCCACCAAGGACGGCGAGCTGGTCTGCCGCCACGACCTCGAGCTGTCCCGGACCACCGACGTCGCCGAGCACCCCGAGTTCGCCCACCTGTTGCGGACCCTCGAGGTCGAGGGGGAGATCCAGACCGGGTGGTTCGTCCACGACTTCACCCTTGCCGAGCTTCGTGCGCTCCGGACCCGGGAGCGCTGGGGTCGCAAGCGCGCCGCGAGTGCCGGGTACGACGGCCGCTGGGGTATCCCGACGCTCGCCGAGGTTCTGGACCTCCGTGATCAGGAGTCAGCCCGGGCGGGCACCCGGCTCGGCCTCCACGTCGAGCTCAAGTCACCGCAGCACCTGCGCACCGAAGGGCTCTGGCTCGCCGAGCTCGTCAAGGACCGGGTGTCGGCGGACCTGACCTGGATGAGCTTCGACAACGAGACGCTGGAGGAGCTCGGTGCACCCCGGTCCTACCGGATCTTCGACAAGACGCCCGCCCCCAAGGAGCTGTCCCGGGTGGCCGACTTCGCCGTCGGCATCGCTGTTCGGCGCAAGGCGGTGCTGCCGCGCGACATCGCGGGCCGCGTCATCGACTCCTCGAAGCTGGTCGACAAGGCCCACCGCCGCGGGCTCGACGTGCTGGTGTGGACCCATCGGGCCGAGAACCAGCACCTGCCCACCAACCTCCGGATCGGCTCTGCCCCGCACGGGCACGGCGACGCAGCGGGGGAGGCGGCAATGCTCTTCGACGCCGGCATCGACGGCCTGATCAGCGACTACCCGGAGATTGCGATCGCAGGACGCAGCCGCCGCCACGGTCTCCCGATCGCCCGCTGACCGCCGGTCTGACTCGGCACCCGACCTGGGTGACTCCGCTCGCGACTACCGGACGCGCAACTTGCGCAGCAGCCTCAGCTGGGAGTTGGTGATCGAGATGAACTTGTCCAGCGTCATCGAGGCCGGCGGACCGAGTGCCATCCCGCGCTGCTCGGCGACGGTCTGAGCCTCGGTGTACTTGCGGATGCCCTCGGCGCCGTGGCGACGTCCGAGCCCGCTGTCGCCCATGCCGCCCATCGGAGCCTCGATCGAGCCGGCTGCGGCCGCGGCCCCGTCGTTGATGTTCACCGACCCCGACCGGATCCGGGCCGCCATCAGCCGGGCGGTGTGAGAGTCCTTCGACCAGATGCTCGCCGAGAGACCGTAGCTGCCTCGGTTGGCGATCTCGATCGCCTCGGTGTCGGAGGTGAACGGGTAGAGCGAGATCACCGGCCCGAAGGTCTCCTCGGCGCAGACCGCCATCTCGTCGGTGACGCCCTCCAGGATGGTCGGCTCGTACATCAGCGGTCCGAGGTCGGGCCGGGCGCGACCGCCGGTGAGCACGCGGGCACCCTTCGCGCGGGCATCCTCGACGTGGTCGGCGACGGCGGCCAACTGGGCCGGCGAGGCCAGTGACCCGATGTCGACGGTGTAGTCGAAGGTCTGGCCCAGCCGCAGCGACTGGGTGGCGTCGACGATGGCCGCCCGGAAGGCGTCGTACACCTCAGCGTGCACCAGCACGCGCTCGGTGTGGATGCACATCTGCCCGGTGTTGGCGAAGGAGGAGGCGACGCAGCCCTCGGCTGCCTTGGCGACGTCGGCGTCCTTGCGGACGATCAGCGGGTTCTTGCCGCCGAGCTCGAGCGAGGCGCCGATTAGGCGACGGCCGGCCTGCTCGGCGACCCGACGACCGGTGGCGGTGGAGCCGGTGAAGCCGATGTAGTCGACCTCGTCGATCAGCGCGGTGCCGACGACGTCGCCGGGGCCGACGACGATCTGCCACAGGTCGGTCGGCAGGCCGGCGCGACCCATCAGCTCGCGGGCGAACAGCAGCGTCAGGGCGGTCTGCGAGTCGGCCTTGGAGACCACGCCGTTCCCGGCAAGCAGGGCGGGCACGGCGTCACCGACGCCGAGGTAGAACGGGTAGTTCCACGGCGAGATGATCCCGACGACACCCTTGGGGACCCGGGTCTCGGCGACCTTGGTGAGCCCGGGGATCGCCCCGCGCACCGACGTGGACGACAGGTACTTCTTACCGACCCGGGCGTAGTGCCGGGTGATGTTCGCGACCTGCAGGATCTCCTGCCAGGCGGTGAACCGGGCCTTGCCCATCTCCCATTGGACCAGGTCGATCAGCTTGTCCTGTTCGGCGAGGAACAGGTCGTGGAAGCGGAGCATCACCTGCGCACGGTCGCGGAAGTCCCGCTGCTGCCAGGCGGTGGCGCCGAGCCGGGCGGCCGCGGCCGCCCGCCGGACATCCTCGGCGCTGCTCGCTCCGATAGTCGCGATCGCCATCGAGTCGTACGGCGCGTACGCCGTTACCGTCTCGGTGCCGTCGGGGTCACGGAACACCCGGCCGGTGAGCCGCTCGAGCACCTCGTCGGTCACCCAGGACGGACGGGCCGCCGGGATGTCGACGTGGCGCAGGTGCTGTTCGACGATCGCAGTCATGGAGTTCTCCTGGTGGGTGCGGGCGGATTCGCTCAGTCCTGGTAAAGCGCGGAGATCTCGTCCGCGTAGTTGCTGTGCACGACGCGTCGCTTCAGCTTCAGCGTCGGGGTGAGTTCGGCGGACTCGGCGGTCCACTCGACCGGGAGCAACTTCCACTTCTTGACCTGCTCGGGGCGGGAGAGCCGCTCGTTGGCCTTCTCGACGGCCTGCCCGACGATGCCGAGGATGGCCGGGTTCTGAGAAAGCGCAGTGAGGTCGGCCGCTGCTTCGCCCTCGATTCCGAGCTTGCCGGCGATGATCGGCGCGACATCCGGGTCCAGGGTCAGGATCGCGACAACGTACGGCTTGCCCTCGCCGTACGCGAGCGCGTGTCCGACGAGCGGGCTCTCCTTGAGGTAGTTCTCGATGTTCGAGGGCGAGATGTTCTTGCCCTGCGAGGTGATGATCAGTTCCTTCTTGCGGTCCACGATCTTCAAGAAGCCATCTTCGTCGAGGACACCGATGTCACCGGTGTGCACCCAGCCGTCGGCGTCGAGGAGCTCGGCGGTCGCCTCCGGGTTCTCGAAGTAGCTCTCGATCGCGACCGGACCGCGGGCAAGGACCTCGCCGTCCTCGGCGAGACGGACCTCGATCCCGGGCTGGGCGCGACCGACGGTCCCGAGCCGGAACGCCTCCGGGCCGCAGGCGGTCACGGCACCGCTGGTCTCGCTCATCCCGTAGATGTCGTAGATCGAGAAGCCGAGACCAGCGAAGAACTTTGCGGTCTCCAGTGGCATCGGCGCCGAGGCGCTGCCCGCCCAGGCGACCCGGTCGAGGCCGAGCATCGCCTTCATCGGGGTCAGGACGGCGGCATCGACGGCGTCGAACTTCGCCTGCAGGTCGGGGCTGGTGGTGTTGCCGTACTGGAGCGACTCGACGTACTCAAGGCCGACCGCCATGGCGCCGGCGACGGCCTCCTTCTTGGCTTCGTCGGTCTCCATTGCCAGCAGGCCGTTGATGCCGGTCTGGATCTTCTCCCAGACCCGCGGTACGCCGAAGAAGCGCGTCGGCCGGACCTGGCCCAGCGCCCCGACCAACAACTTCGGGTCGGCGATCAGGTACAGGTGCGCGCCGTTGATCTGCGGCAGGTAGATGCCGAGCACCCGTTCCGCGACGTGCGCGTACGGCAGGTAGGACAGGGCGATGTGCTCACCGGGGGTGCTGACCGTCTTGTCGGTGCTGGCGGCCTCGAACATGATGTTGCGGTGGGTGAGCACCACGGCCTTCGGGTTGCCGGTGGTGCCCGAGGTGTAGACGAAGGTGACCGGGTCGTTCGGGTTGATCGCCCTCCATCGACGGTCGACCTCGTCGGCCAGGGTTGCTGACGCCTTCTCGCCCCGGGAGGCGAACTCGGCCCAGGTGATCGCATCGCCGGTGCGTGCGTCCTCGTCCATCACGATCACGGCCAGCGGCTTGATCTCGGTCAGGGCTTGTTCCCAGCGCGCGACGTGGTCGGCATTCTCCAAAACGACCACCGACGGCGCCGAGTGTCCCGCGACATAGGAGACCTGGGTGGGGGACAGCGTGTTGTAGATCGACACCGAGACGGCGCCGGCGTGCTGGGCGGCGATGTCGGCGAGGACGTGCTCGTTGCGGTTCGAGGCCATGATCGCGACCCGGTCACCCGGCTCGACGCCGATCTCGACCAGCGCGGCGGCGAGCTTCAGGCCGGTCGCGCGCAGTTCGTTCCAGCTCAGCGTGCGCCACTCGGCGCTGCCCTCGGCAATCCCGACCTTGTCGGAGTACGCCGGGTTGTCCCCTTGGACCTCGACGGTGTCGGCGAAAGCGGTCGCGATGGTGCGGTCGGCGATCTGCGCGTCGATCTCGGCGCGTTCGGCGAGTACGTCGGTCATGGGCTTCTCCTGGTTGTCGGGCATTCGGTGTCGACGAGCTCAACCACCGGCGGTTGAGGAGGTCGCGCAGCGACCGTCTCGAAACCCGGTGACAATCTGGTGTGGCGTGGGACACAGTCTCTAACGGGGGTGGACGTTTGCGGTAGGTGGTCGGTTCCTGGCCTCAGTAACTCTTCGGCAAGCCCAACATCGAGGTGCCGATGTGCGCAAGGACCAGCTGCTCGGAGACCGGGATGTTCTTCCCGATCCTGGCGTCACGGAACATCCGCTCGACCGGGTACTCCTTGGAGTACGCCATCCCGCCGAGGGTCTGGAAGGCCTGGTCCGCGGCCTCCCAGGCGACCTGAGCGCCGGTCAACTTGGCAACGTTGGCCTCGTTGCCGCACATCTTTCCGTTGTCGAAGAGCCAGGCGGCCTTGTAGGTCATCAGCCGGCCCAGCTCGGTCTTCGCCTTGATCTGGGCGAGCGGGAACTGGATCGCCTGGTTGGACCCGATCGGGCGGCCGAAGACCTCGCGCTCCCGGGCGTACTTCGCCGCCACGTCGAGCGCTGCGTCCGCGGAGCCCACCCCGCCGGCTGCCGCCAGGATGCGCTCAGGGTTGAGCACGTCCCATAGGACCCCGAAACCCTGGTCGACCTCGCCGAGGACGTTCTCGGCGGGAACCCGGACGTCGTCGAAGAACAGCTGCGAGGAGTGCAGGATGTTGCTGCCCATCTTCGGGATCGGCGTGTAGGAGAGCGTGCCTGCTGCCAGGGCCTCCTTAACGTCGATCAGGAACAGCGTGAAGCCGTGGGTCCGGCCGCCGCCCTGGGCGGCCTCGGCGGCCGGAATCGTCCGGGTGACCGCGACCATCCAGTCGGCACGCTCGACGTTGGAGATCCAGACCTTCTGGCCCTTGATCAGGAAGTCGTCACCGTCGCGCCGGGCAGCGGTCGTGATCTCGATGGCGTTGCTGCCGGCGTCCGGCTCGGTCAGGGCGAAGCAGAACTGGACGTCGCCCGCGGCCAGGCCGGGCAAGATCCGCTGCTTCTGCTCCTCGGTGCCGTGCCGGACCAGGGTCATCGCACCGAAGCCGGGGGTGGTCACGTAGATGAAGGTGCCGGCGGTGCCGCCCGAAGCGCAGAGCGTGTCGTTGGCGACGGCGAGCTCAAGCAGGCCCTGGCCGCCCCCGCCGTACTCCTCGGGGATGCAGAGTCCGAGCCAGCCACCGTCACCGAGATCCTTGAAGACCTCGTCGGGGAAGCGGTGCTCCTCCTCGCAGCGTGACCAGTACGCGTTGTCGTACTTGGCCGCGACGGCGGCGACGCCGTCGCGGACCGCGAGTGCGGATTCGGGGAGTTCGAAGTCCATCAGGCGCCCTTCGTGGTGGGGGTTTCGTGCGCGAACGTGGCGTGGCGGTGCAGCTCGGCGCTGTGGTCGCGCGGGCCGAGGTCGGAGATCCGGTAGCCGAACGGGTAGGTCCGGCCGGCGTCGTGCAGGTACGGGTCGTCGGCCCGTCGCGGAGGGAGCTGGGCGATCACCCGACCGCGCAGCCGTACGGCGCCTCTGACCGTTCGCTCGAGCCAGCGCGGCTGCCGCTTGATGCCGAGTGCGGTCAGCAGCGGGGCGTCCAGCATGGCCAGGGTGATCCGACGGACCAGTGGCCGTGCCAGCGGCGGGTACCAGTTCGTGACGATCCGGATGCTCGCCTCGGCGACCCGGGTGTTCGCGGGGTCGTACGCGAAGTGCTCGGCCTCGTACTCGTCGTGCAACCGTTCGAACTCGTCGTACGAGGTGGGTAGGTCCTTGATTCCCATCAGCTGCCCGAGGCGGATCGTCAGCTTGGTCAGCGAGATGACCTCGTGCGGGTGCAGTGGCCGCCAGCCGAAGGCGTCGATGAACCGTTTCGGGCCGACCAGCGTTGTCGCGAGTACGTAACGGAACTCGTCGTTCGGGATCCCGTAGTGCCCGTGGATGCTGTTGAGCCGGCGGACCGACTCGCGTGCGCGCGCCGAGTCGATGCCTTCAACGGCTGCCTCGTACCCGATCAGCACGGTGTCGTCGTACCGCTTCTGACCGTCGTGCTCGAAGCGTCCGGTGCGGTCCAGCAGGTCGCTGATGCTCGGGACGCCGTAGTCGCGCATGAAGGCGATCGAGGTGCCCTGGACGAACTCGAAGGGGAACTCGTGGTACGCGACCAACCGGTAGATCTCGTCGAAGTCGACCTCGGGGTCGAGCCTCTCAATCCTGCGCAGGTTCGCGTAGCGGCCCCTCATCTCAGATCCCGAGTGCTCGGCCGATGATTTCCTTCTGGATCTCGGTCGTGCCGCCGTAGATGGTGGAGATCCGGCTGTCCAGGAAGGCTTTCGCGATCGGGTACTCCAACATGTAGCCGTAGCCGCCGTGCAGCTGGACGCCCTGGGTGGCGAGCTTGTTCTGGGTCTCGGTCGCCCACCACTTGGCCATCGAGGCGTCGGTGCTGTCCAGCTTGCCGTCGAGGTGCTTGCGCAGGCAGGTGTCGACGAAGGTCTGGGTGACCCGCGCTTCGGTGGCCATCTCGGCGATCAGGAACCGGTTGTGCTGGAACTTGCCGATCGGCTTGCCGAACGCTTCGCGGGTCTTCGCGTACTCCAGGCACATGTCGACGATCGCCTCGCAGGCGGCCGCTGCCTGGGCCGCGATGATCAGGCGCTCCTGGGGGAGGTTCTGCATCAGGTAGATGAAACCCTGACCGGCCTCGCCGAGCAGGTTCTCCTTGGGCACGACCACGTCGGTGAAGGAGAGCTCGGCGGTGTCCTGGGCGTGTAGGCCGATCTTCTCCAGGTTGCGACCGCGCTCGAAGCCCGCCATGCCGCGTTCGACGACCAGCAGGCTGTAGCCCATGTGGCCGGCGTCTGGGTCGGTCCGGGCCACCACGATCACCAGGTCGGCCAGGATGCCGTTGGAGATGAAGGTCTTCGAGCCGTTGAGCACGTAGTGGTCACCCTTGTCGACCGCCGAGGTCCGGATGCCCTGGAGGTCCGAGCCGGCACCGGGCTCGGTCATCGCGATCGCGGTGATGATCTCGCCGCTGACGCAGCCCGGCAGCCAGCGCCGCTTCTGCTCGTCGTTCGCGAGCGACGACAGATAGGGAACGATGATGTCGGAGTGCACCGAGAAGCCGAGCCCGTTGGCTCCGGCCTTCGCCTGCTCCTCGGAGATGATCACGTTGTAGCGGAAGTCGTCGACGCCGGCGCCGTCGTATTCCTCGGGGACGTCGAAGCAGAGCAGGCCGAGCTCGCCGGCCTTGGTCCACATCTCGCGCGGGACGATGCCGTCCTTCTCCCACTGGTCATGGAAGGGGGTGACTTCCCGCTCCAGGAACGACCGGACGGTCTTTCGGAAGTCCTCGTGCTCTGCGGTAAAGATGTCGCGCATGGGGTCGGCGGTCCTCTTCTGGTTCTGACGATCCGGGATGGTGACAAAGCAACTGTTACAGCAATACTGTCACGATTCAAGAGGTCGGTGCGGGGAGGCTCATTGCGCCCACGAAACTGCCAATTCTACTGTTACAGTCGCACCGTGCCAGTCCGCTGATCCCGCTGTGCCGACCGGGAGGTGACCCTAGTGAGTGCACAAACCGCCGACGTACCTGTCGCCGATGACGGCGAGTCCTACACCGTCGACGAGCTCGCCGCTGTCACCGGGATGACGGTCCGCACCACGCGGTACTACGCCGGCCTGGGACTGCTGCCGCCGCCGATGCGTCGCGGCCGGATGGCCTACTACTCGGCGCAGCACCGCGCCCGACTCGAACTCATCCGCGCGCTGCAGGACCACGGCTTCACGCTGGCCGCCATCGAGAAGTACCTGGCCAAGATCCCCGACGATGCCTCCGTGGAGGACCTCGCCGTACAGCGCGCAATGCTGACCAGCTGGAAGACCGGTGGCCATGAGGTGGTCACCCGTCGGCAGCTGGAGACCCGCGCCGGCCGCAAGCTCTCCGACGAAGACCTCCAGCGTCTGGTCGCCACGCTCGCCTTGGAGGCGGTCGAGGGCGGTCGCTACGAGATCCTGCCGGCGTTCAGCGTCGGCCTCCAGGTGCTCGACCTGCCGATCCCGGTGGACTCGATGGTCGCTGCCGGAGAGGCCATCAACCGGCATATGGCCGAGCTCGCCGACGAGCTCACCGCGGTGCTCAAGGACCGCGTCCTGACGCCGTACCTGGAGAGCCCGCGGAGCGATGCCGCCACGGCCGAGTTCGAGCACACGATGGCGCGGCTGCGCCAACTGACCCTCGAGGCGGTCGTCAGCGGCTTCCAGCGGGCAGCGAACCAGGTGATCACCCGCTCGCTCAGCCGCTGACGCCAGCCCCGCGGCGGTCCGCCCGTCCTCGGCGTCGCAGGTGACGGTGGGTGAGGAAGGCGCCCTGACGCCCCCGGCCGACGGTGGTTGAGGAAGGCGCCCTGGCGCCTCCGGCCGACGGTGGTTGAGGAAGGCGCCCTGGCGCCTGTCTCGAAACCGAGCGACGGTCCCTGTCGACACGTGCGGCCTGGTTTCGAGACGGTCGCTTCGCGACCTCCTCAACCACCGTCAGTTAGGGGTCCTGGCGCCTCCGGCCGACGGTGGTTGAGGAAGGCGCCCTGGCGCCTCCGGCCGACGGTGGTTGAGGAAGGCGCCCTGGCGCCACCGTCAGGTCAGGGGTCCCGGGGCCTCAGATGCTCCGCGGCATGATCACCCAGGCGACGACGTAGGCGATCACCGTGGCGGGGAGGCCGACGACCAGGGCGACGACTGCTCCGA
>JBKJHX010000040.1:0-41404 GCA_046598855.1 Marmoricola sp.
GCGACATCGACGAGCAGATGCGCCGCACCCGTCGCCGCGCACTGCCACGTCACATGGTCACGCCGCGGTCGGCCCTGGTCTTCGGGCTCTCGCTGGTGGTGATCTCGACCCTGGTGCTCGGCTTCTTCGTGAACTGGCTCTCCGCCGGTCTGGCCCTCGCGGCCAGTGCGTTCTACCTCTTCGGCTACACGATGATCCTCAAGCGGCGCACGACGCAGAACATCGTGTGGGGCGGCCTCGCCGGCTGCTTCCCGACACTGATCGGCTGGACGGCCGTCACCAACGAGCTGGCCTGGCCCCCGGTCGTGCTGTTCATGGTCGTCTTCTTCTGGACGCCGCCGCACACCTGGGCGCTGGCGATGCGCTACCGCGAGGACTACGCCGCAGTGGACGTCCCGATGCTTCCGGTGCTCCGGTCCGGGGTCGAGGTCGCACGCCAGATCGTGGCGTATTCCTGGGTGATGGTTGCGGTCTCCCTGGCTCTGTGGCCGGTCGCCGGCACCGGCCTGCTGTACCCGGTGGCCGCCTCGGTCCTCGGCATCACGTTCCTCGTCGAGGCACACCTGATGTTGCACCGCGCCCGACGAAGCGACGAACTGGCCGACATCCAGCCGATGCGGCTCTTCCACTGGTCGAACCTCTATCTCTCGCTCCTCTTCGTTGCGGTCGCCCTCGATCCGCTGCTCCAAGGCTGATCACGAGCTGCTGAGCCGTGCCGTCGCTGGAGTTCCGTGAAGTCGCGGCCGACGTCGGTGATGCCGCCGCCCTGCTGGCCGAGTACGGCGCAGAGATCGCTGGCATGTACGACGTCGATGTGAACGCCCCGGGGATGCCCGCGGCCGGACCCGCCGAGCTGGGGCCACCGGGCGGACGTTTCCTCGTGGGCTACGACGCCGCCGGCGACCCAGTCGCCTGTGGCGGCTTCAAGCGGCTGCCGGACGGGGCCTGCGAGATCAAGCGGATGTACGTCGTCCCGACCGCCCGTCGCGGTGGCATGGCCCGGGTGCTGTTGCACGCCCTCGAACACGACGCCCGGGAGCTCGGGTACCGGATCGCTCGGATGGACACGGGGCCGAAGCACCAGCACGCGATCGCCTTCTACGAGGCCGAGGGCTACGCGCCGGTTCCGGACTTCAACGGCAACCCGGTGGCTACCTGGTGGGGCGAGAAGCACCTCTGACCTGGTGGTGGGCGACGACCATCAGCTTTCCTTCCAGGGGGTGCTGCGCGGTGGTTCGATCCGGCAGGCGGCGGTGCCGCCGGGCAGCCGGTGGCGGTGGGCGGCGATCCGCGGATAGACCAGGCCGCCAGTGAGCGGATGCCGGGAACTCGCATCGCCCACCCTGCCACCCGGGCCACTCCTCGCTTGGCGCGGAGAGCTGTGCTGATCGCCTCGGCGCCGAGGGCGGTGATGCGGCCCTCGACGAGCCAGCCGGCGTTGACGTCCGCCTCGGCGCGGGTCACGTGGACGCGGTCGAGGTCGAGGGTGTGCCAGGCGACCGGGGCGTTGTCGAGCCAGTGCGCGCTACGGCTGCAGAAGTCGCAGTCGGCGTCGTAGACCAGGTGACCCGCACTTCGCTCGGCACTCATCGCCTGCTCCTCAGGTCTCGCGGGCCGCCAGAACCGTCCAGGTCATCGTTGCGGAGACCAGCGCGGCCCCGAGCATGTGGAACCCGACCAGGATGACCGGCAGGTCCGTGAAGTACTGCACGAAGCCGATCAGGCCCTGGGCCAGCTCGACGACGAGCAACATCCTGGCAGCACGTCGCAGCTCGGTGTTCGACCCCGGGCCCCTGCCGGTGGCGTAGGCGGCGAAGAGCAGACCGGCGGTCAGCCCGATCAGCAGGAAGACCAGGTCGGCGTGCACCTGGGAGAGCTGCTCGGGGTCCAGGCCGTTTCGCGCGGTGTCCTCGTCGCCGGCGTGCGGTCCGGAGCCGGTCACGACCGTCCCGACGTAGAGCACTGCCCAGCCGGCGGCGAAGGTGGTCCAGGCCAAGGCCTGCAGTGAGCGCGGGGTGTTGGCCGCCGGGAGGGGGCCGTCGCGGTCGACGAGGCGGAGGAGCAGCACCGCGAGCCCGATCATCGCCATCGAGCAGAGCAGGTGGAACGAGACGATCCAGGAGTTCAGGTCGGTGAGCACGGTGATGCCACCGACGATCGCCTGGGCCACCACGCCGAGACCGAGGGCGAAGGAAATCTGCCGCAGCTCTCGGCGACCGGTCTGCCACGCGGCGATGAAGGTGGCCAGCGCGATCACGGTCAGGACGATGGTGAGCATCCGATTGCCGAACTCGATCCCCGCATGCAGCGTGAGGTCCCCGTGCGGGGTGAAGCTCTCCTCCGTGCAGCGGGGCCAGGTCTCGCAGCCGAGGCCCGATCCGGTCAGCCGGACGGCGCCCCCGGAGACGACGATGCCGATGTTGGCGACCAGGCTGGCCCAGGCGAGCGGCCGCAGGTACGTGCTCAGCCGGGGAAGCGTCACTCCCACCGGAAGGTCCTCGCGGTCAGCACGGTCCCGACGACGGCCCACACCACCAGCACCAGCAGGTGAGCGCCGGCAACCTCCCCGTCCATCAAGGCCCGCCGCATGCCCTCGCCGAGGGCTCCGGACGGGAGGTGGTCCAAGACGATGTCGGCTCCGCCGTACTCGGCCACGGGCAGCACCACGGCTCCGCCGGCCAGCAGCAGCAGGTAGACCAGGTTGGCGGCAGCCAGGGTCGCCTCGGCGCGCAGGACGCCGGCCAGGAACAGACCGAGGCTCGCGAAGGCCGCGGTGCCGAGCAGCAAGGTGGCCAGGGCGGCGAGCAGCGCCGGTGCACCGAGATTCGGGTCCCAGCCCATCGCGAAGCCGACCGCGCTGATCACCAGGATCTGGAGCACCTCGACGATCAGCAGGGCACCGACCTTGCCGATCAGCAGGCCGGTGCGGGACAACGGCGAGGCTCCAAGACGCTTGATCACGCCGTAACGGCGCTCGAAGCCGGTCGCGATCGCGAGCGAGGTGAACGCGGTCGACATCACCGCCAGCGCCAGCACACCCGGCGTGAGGACGTCGATCGGACGGTCGGAGAATTCGAAGCCGACGTGCTGGGCTCCGCGGACGCCGCCGACCAGGACGATCACCGGGATCACCACGGCGAGCAGCAGCTGTTCGCCGTTGCGGACCATCAGCCTGGCCTCCATCGAAGCCTGGGCGGCGATCTGTTGGAGCAGCGGGGCGCTCCCCGGCGCGGGGGTGAAGGTGCCGGTGCTGCTCATGATTCCAGCTCCCGTCCGGTGATCTCCAGGAACACGTCCTCGAGGTTGCGCTGGCCAAGGTTCAGCGACTCCGGCAGGACACCCTGCTCCTCACACCACCGGCCGACGGTGGCCAACGTGGTGTGGTCCGCGGGACCGGTCACCAGCAGGCTGACGTCGCTGATCGGCGTGACCTCGACCTGGGGCCCGAGGGCGGCCTGAAGGCTTGCCGGAGCGCCCTCGGGGAAGGGCTTCGTCACGACCAGGCGGATGGTCGCGGTGCCGCCGCGGGTGAGATCGAGCGGCGTCCCGCTGGCGATCATCCGGCCGTGGTCGATGATGTGGATGTGGTCGGCCAGCCGCTCGGCCTCGTCCAGGTAGTGCGTCGTCAGGACCACCGTCACGCCGTCGTCGCGGAGCTCGGTGAGCAGCTCCCACGTCGTGCGGCGCGCCAACGGGTCCATCCCGGCGGTCGGCTCGTCGACGAAGACCACTTCGGGGCGGCCCACGACGGCCATCGCCAGGCCGAGGCGCTGCTGCTGACCGCCGGAGAGCCGTCGGTACGGAGTCCGTCCGCAGTCGGCCAGTCCGATCCGCTCGGCGAGCTGGTCCACGTCCAGCGGGTTGGCGTGCAACTTGGCGATGTGGGTGAGCATCTCCATCGCACGCACGCCGGACCAGGCGCCAGACCCCTGCAGCATCACGCCGATCCGGGGGAGGAGGTCGCGACGGTCGGCGACCGGGTCGAGCCCGAGCACCTTGACCGACCCGGCCTGCGGTCGCCGGTAGCCCTCGCAGGTCTCGAGGGTCGTGGTCTTCCCGGCTCCGTTGGGGCCGAGGACCGCGGTAATGGTGTTGCGCTCGACGAGGAGGTCGAGGGCGTCGACGGCGGTCTTCTCGCCGTACCGCATGACGAGCCCGGTGACCTCGACAGCGGGGGAGGTAGGCACCCGCGGATTCTAGGCGTCAAGAGCCGCGCCAGTTTCCTGCGGGGCAGGTTCGGCCGCCGAGGGAAAGGTAAGGGGAGCCTTATTTGAAACAGGCAAACCATTAAGGGCACACTGTTGTTGTGGAAATCGACCAGCTGACCGACGAGCCCACGCGCGAGCGCGTAGTTCGGTCGATCCTGGAGAACGGTCCGTCCACCGCTGCGAGCCTGGCCGAGCGGCTCGCTCTGACTCCGGCTGCGGTCCGTCGGCACCTAGACCACCTGCTCGCCGACGGTGCCATCGAGGCAAGGGTTCCCCGCGCAGCGCTGGATCGCGGCCGCGGGCGCCCGGCGAAGCTGTTCGCTCTCACCGAGTCCGGACGCGACCACTTCGTCCAGCAGTACGACGACCTCGCCGTCCAGGCGCTCCGTTTCATGGCCGAGACCGGTGGCGACGCCGCGGTACGCGCCTTCGCCGACCGCCGGGCCGCGTTCATCGAGAAGGATTTCGCCGCGGTCCTGGCCGCGAACCCGGGATTCACCCCGGGCCAGGCGCTGGCGGCGATCTTCACCGCCGAGGGCTACGCCGCCACCGCCCGCGACCTCCCGGTCGGTGAGCAGCTCTGCCAGCAGCACTGCCCCGTCTCGCACGTGGCCGCCGAGTTCCCGCAGCTGTGTGAGGCCGAGACGGAAGCGATCAGCCGCGTTCTCGGTTCACACGTACAGAGGCTTGCCACCATCGCCCACGGCGACGGTGTCTGCACGACTTGCATCCCCCGCCCCCAAGAGAAGGTGTCGAAATGACCAGCATCGAAGACCTGAACCCCGAGCTGAAGGGCATCGGCCGCTACGACTTCGGCTGGTCCGACACCGACACCGCCGGCGCGACCGCTAAGCGGGGCCTGAACGAGGACGTCGTCCGCGACATCTCCTCGAAGAAGAGCGAGCCGCAGTGGATGCTCGACCTGCGTCTCAAGGGCCTCAAGCTATTCCACCGCAAGCCCATGCCCACCTGGGGCGGCGAGCTGGAGACGATCGACTTCGACAACATCAAGTACTTCGTCCGCTCGAGCGAGAAGCAGGCGACCTCGTGGGAAGACCTGCCCGAGGACATCAAGAACACCTATGACCGCCTCGGCATCCCGGAGGCGGAGAAGCAGCGCCTCGTCGCCGGAGTCGCCGCGCAGTACGAGTCCGAGGTCGTCTACCACTCGATTCGCGAGGACCTCGAGGAGCAGGGCGTCATCTTCGTCGACACCGACACCGCCCTGAAAGAGCACGAGGAGCTCTTCAGGGAGTACTTCGGCACGATCATCCCGGTCGGTGACAACAAGTTCTCGGCGCTGAACACCGCGACCTGGTCTGGCGGCTCGTTCATCTACGTCCCCAAGGGCGTCCAGGTAGACATCCCGCTGCAGGCCTACTTCCGGATCAACACCGAGAACATGGGTCAGTTCGAACGCACCCTGATCATCGTCGACGAAGACGCCTACGTGCACTACGTCGAGGGTTGCACCGCGCCGATCTACTCCAGCGACTCGCTGCACTCCGCGGTCGTCGAGATCATCGTGAAGAAGGGTGGCCGCTGCCGCTACACGACCATCCAGAACTGGTCGAACAACGTCTACAACTTGGTGACCAAGCGCGCCGTCTGCGAGGCCGGCGCCACCATGGAGTGGGTCGACGGCAACATCGGCTCCAAGCTGACGATGAAGTACCCGGCGATCTACCTGATGGGCGAGCACGCGAAGGGCGAGACCCTCTCGATCGCGTTCGCCGGTGAGGGCCAGCACCAGGACGCCGGCGCCAAGATGGTGCACGCGGCGCCGAACACGTCCTCGAGCATCCTGAGTAAGTCCGTCGCGCGTGGCGGTGGCCGGACGTCGTACCGCGGCCTGATCCAAATCAACGAGGGTGCGCACGGCTCCAAGTCCAACGTGCTCTGCGACGCACTGCTCGTCGACCAGATCAGCCGGTCGGACACCTACCCGTACGTCGACATCCGCGAGGACGACGTCTCGATGGGCCACGAGGCCAGCGTCTCCAAGGTCTCCGACGACCAACTGTTCTACCTGATGTCGCGCGGCATGGAGCAGGACGAGGCGATGGCGATGATCGTCCGTGGCTTCGTCGAGCCGATCGCCAAGGAGCTCCCGATGGAGTACGCGCTCGAGCTCAACCGCCTGATCGAGCTGCAGATGGAGGGCGCGGTCGGCTGACGCCGTCCTCGCACTGATCGCCCTGACCTAGTACGAGAAAGAGTTTGATGACCATCACCACCGATGCGGCCACTACGGTCGCTGACGCGCTCGAGCAGAGCTCCGAACGCGTTGACTCGCACCTCCACCCCGAGGGCTCCTTCGACGTCGCCGACCACGCCGTGCCCACCGGGCGCGAGGAGGTCTGGCGGTTCACCCCGCTCAAACGCCTGCGCGGGCTCCACGACGACGCGCCGTTGACGCCCGGCCTGGACGCCGCAGACTTCGACGTGCACACCTCCGGTCCGGCAGAGATCTCGGTTGGCCCGGTAGCCGACCCAGGTGCACTGAAGGGCTCGAGCGGCTACGTCCCCGCCGACCGGATCTCGGCGCGGGCCTGGAACGCTTCCGCCGGTCTGGTGGCCCTCGACATCCCCGCCGAGTACGAAGCGTCCGAGCCAGTCGTGTTCACGATCACGGGCAAGGGCACCGGCCGCGCGGCTGCCGCGCACGCGGTCCTGACCGCGGGCGCGCACAGCAAGGCCACGGTGGTCGTCCGGTTCCGTGGCTCCGGCACCCTGGCGGACCACCTGGAGATCGTCCTGAACGACGGCGCCCAGCTGACTGTGGTCTCGCTGCAGGACTGGGCCGACGACGCCGTCCACGTGACCAACCAGCACGCCTTGATCGGTCGCGACGCGACGCTGCGGCATATCGCGGTCTCCATCGGCGGCGACGTCGTTCGGATGAACACCTCGGTCGAATATGCCGGCCCCGGGGGTCAGGCCGAGCTGTTGGGCCTGTACTTCGCCGACGCCGGTCAGCACCTCGAGCACCGGCTCTTCGTCGACCACAACGCGCCGAGGACCAAGAGCAACGTGGTCTACAAGGGCGCTTTGCAGGGCGAGGGTGCGCACGCGGTCTGGATCGGCAACGTCCTGATCCGCAAGGTCGCGGAGGGCATCGAGACCTACGAGGAGAACCGCAACTTGGTTCTCACCGACGGCTGCCGCGCGGACTCGGTCCCGAACCTGGAGATCGAGACCGGGGAGATCGAGGGAGCCGGCCACGCGTCGGCCATCGGCCGCTTCGACGACGAGCAGCTCTTCTACCTGCGCTCGCGCGGGATCGAGGAGTCCGAGGCGAGGCGGCTGGTCGTGCACGGCTTCTTCCACGATCTGATCCGCAAGATCGGCGTCCCGGCGCTCGAGGAGGAGCTCGCCGGCACCGTTGAGGCTGAGCTCGCCAAGAATGTCCTGAAGGCCCTCTGATGGGCTTTGTCCGCGCTTGCTCGTTGAGCGAGGTGACCGACGGCGCAGCCCTCCGCGTCGTGGTCGACGGCGTGGACGTGGCCATCGTCCGCGACGGCGACGACTTCTACGCCATCGAGGACGAGTGCAGCCACGCGGCCGTCGCTCTTTCCGAGGGCGACGTCGAGGGCTGCGAGATCGAGTGCTGGATGCACGGCTCGCGCTTCGACCTCCGCAGCGGGAAGCCCCTGGGCCCCCCGGCTACGGAACCCGTTCCTGTCTTCCCGGTGCAAATCTCCGGTGACGACGTCCTGATCGATCTGAACTCACTCATGGGAGACAACTGATATGGCAACGCTGGAGATCAAGGACCTGCAAGTCTCGGTCGACACCGAAGACGGTCCCAAGGAGATCCTGAAGGGCGTCAACCTCACCATCAAGGACGGCGAGACGCACGCGATCATGGGCCCCAACGGCTCGGGCAAATCGACCCTGGCCTACTCGATCGCCGGGCACCCGAAGTACAACGTCACCAAGGGTTCGGTAACCCTCGACGGCGTCGACGTGTTGGCGATGACGGTCGACGAGCGCGCCCGCGCCGGGCTCTTCCTGGCGATGCAGTACCCGGTCGAGGTCCCCGGCGTGTCGGTGACCAACTTCCTGCGCACTGCGAAGACCGCCATCGACGGTGAGGCCCCCAAGTTGCGTACCTGGGTCAAGGAGGTCAACGCAGCCATGGAACGGGTCAAGATGGACACCGCGTTCGCCGGCCGCAACGTCAACGAGGGCTTCTCCGGCGGAGAGAAGAAGCGCCACGAGATCGTCCAGCTGGAGCTGCTCGACCCTCAGGTCGCCGTCCTCGACGAGACCGACTCTGGCCTGGACGTCGACGCGCTGAAGATCGTCTCCGAGGGCGTGAACCGCTTCAAGGAGTCCGGTGACAAGGGAGTTCTCCTGATCACCCACTACACCCGGATCCTGCGCTACATCAAACCGGACTTTGTGCACGTGTTCGTCAACGGGCGGGTTGCCGACCAAGGTGGGCCCGAGCTCGCCGACGAGCTGGAGGCCAACGGCTACGACAAGTACGTGAACGCGGCTGTCTGATGACTGGTCTGTTGCCGGGCCTCGACCTGATCCGCAAGGATTTCCCGATCCTGGAGCGGACGCTGGACGGCGGCCATCCGTTGGTCTATCTGGACAGCGCGAACACCTCGCAGAAGCCGCAGGTGGTCATCGACGCGATGGTCGACCACCTCGAACGGCACAACGCGAACATCTCGCGGGCGATGCACCAACTCGGAGCCGAGTCGACCGAGGCATTTGAGGCTGCCCGCGACAAGGTGGCAGCGTTTCTCAACGCCCCTTCGCGCGACGAGGTGATCTTCACCAAGAACGCCACCGAGGCGCTCAACCTGGTGGCTCGAACGTTGCCTCTCGGTCCGGGTGACCGGGTGGTCATCACCCAGATGGAGCACCACTCCAACATCGTGCCGTGGCAGCTGGCGACCGAGCGGTCGGGCGCCGAGCTGCGCTGGTTCGGGATCACCGACTCCGGCGAGCTTGATCTCTCCGACATCGACGAGCTCCTGGTGCCCGGCACCAAGGTCGTTGCCCTGACCTGGGTCTCGAACATGTTGGGCACCATCAACCCCGTCGCCGAGATCGCCCGTCGGGCACACGAGATCGGTGCGGTCGTGGTTCTCGATGCGTCGCAGGCCGCTCCGCAGCTCCCGATGGACGTCCAGGCCGTCGGCGCCGACTTCGTGGCGTTCACCGGGCACAAGGTCACCGGGCCCACCGGCATCGGCGTGCTGTGGGGCCGGGCCGAGCTACTGGAGGCCCTGCCGCCGTTCCTGGGCGGCGGCGAGATGATCGCGACCGTCACGATGGAGAAGTCGACCTGGGCGCCGCTCCCGTCGAAGTTCGAGGCCGGTACCCCGCCGATCGTGGAGGCAGTCGGTCTCGGTGCGGCGATCGATTACATCTCGCACATCGGCCTGGGCGCGATCCACGCGCACGAGACCGCGATCACCTCGCACCTGCTCGACGGGCTCGCCTCGGTGGCAGGAGTCTCGGTGCTAGGTCCGCTGGATGCGTCGCTGCGCGGCGGTGCGGTGTCTTTCGAGCTTGCCGGGGTGCATCCGCATGATGTCGCACAACTGCTGGACTCCCGCGGTATCGCGGTACGGGCCGGGCATCACTGCGCGAAGCCGGCCCACCAGCGCTTCGGTGTCCAGGCATCGACCCGCGCTTCGTCGTACCTCTACACAACTCCGGCCGAGATCGACGCCCTGATCGACGGCCTGGAGTTCACCAAGTCGTACTTCAAGGTGGGCTGATGGACCTCGACTCGCTGTACCAGGAGATCATCCTGGACCACTATCGGAACCCGCACCACGCAGGTCTCCGGGAGCCGTTCGGCGCCGAGGTGCATCACGTCAACCCGACCTGCGGAGACGAGGTGACGCTGCGGGTGCACCTCGACGGGGCGACCGTGGTCGACGTCTCCTATGACGCCGTGGGGTGCTCGATCAGCCAGGCGTCTGCCTCGGTGATGAGCGACCTGGTGATCGGAAGCTCGCTCGAGGATGCGCTCGCAAAGCATGCTGCGTTCCTCGCCCTGATGCAGGGAAAGGGTCAGGTCGAGCCCGACGAGGAGGTGCTCGAGGACGGGATAGCGTTCGCCGGAGTGGCGAAGTTCCCGGCTCGGGTGAAGTGCGCACTGTTGTCCTGGATGGCGTTCAAGGACGCCGCCTTTCAAGTTCGAGGAGTCAACTGATGAACGACGCTGGTACCCCTGATCACGATGACCTGCCTGATGTCGACCTGGGCGGAACTACCACCGTTTCCGACGAGGACATCCTTGAGGCGATGAGGGACGTCGTGGACCCGGAGCTCGGGATCAACGTCGTCGACCTCGGCCTGGTGTACGGGGTCAACCTGGACGCCTCCTCGAACCTCACCATCGACATGACCCTGACGTCGGCGGCCTGCCCGTTGACCGACGTGATCCAGGATCAGACGAACACTGCGCTCGAGGGCCTGGTCGGCGACGTGACCATCAACTGGGTCTGGATGCCGCCGTGGGGTCCGGACAAGATCACCGACGACGGCCGCGAACAACTCAGAGCTCTCGGGTTCAATGTCTGAGCTGTGACCTCGTGAGGAACGAACGAGGTCACCAGGCGAAGAGGTCGAGCGAGCCCGCGGGTGAGCTCGCGAACCCGCGACGGCGGGTCGAGACCCGGTGAGGAACGAACGAGGTCACCAGGCGAAGAGGTCGAGCGAGCCTGCGGGTGAGCTCGCGAACCCGCGACGGCCGGTCGAGACACCGTGACCGTCATTGCAGTCCCGTCAGAGCGCCTGGAGCGCTGGATCGACAACTTCGTCGAGCGACACGGACCCACCGAACTCACCGTCGCCAACGGTTGCCTCACAGGTGAGGCCGAGGACGGTTCGACGTTCAGCGCCGCTTTGCCGTTTTCACGGACCTACGACGGCCGCCCCGGAGCAGGCGCGTTCGCTGCCGCGTGTGCGCCTCCCCCCGACTGGGCCGTGTTGCTGGTGCGCAAGGGCGGCTTCGCAGTGGCTCGGCTCGCCGGCGACCAGGTGGTCGCGTCCAAGGTCGGCCAGCGGCACGTGCAAGGTCGGACGAAGGCGGGGGGACAGAGCCAGCAGCGGTTCGCTCGGCGGCGTGACAACCAGGCCCGGATCGCCTACGAGGCCGCCGCCGACCACGCCGCCCGGCTGATCGCCGACAGCAGGCTCCTGATCGTCGGGGGGGACCAGGTTGCGGTCACCGCCGTGCTGGAGGACGCCAGGCTCCGCGACCTCGCGGGACGGGTGTGCGGGTCGTTCCTGACGGTGGCCGACCCGCGCCGGCGAGTGCTCGATGCTGCGCTTACCGAGGCGTCCTCTGTCACGATGAGCGTCAGCAACGCCTGACCAGCTGCCCGCCATCGCGATCGGAGACCTCGATGTGGCAACCAGACCCGGCGTGGACCCGTGGCCCCGCCGCCGGTGGTCCGGCGACGGTCGGGGTCTGGCGCGGCGAGCACGAAGGGCATCGGGTGGTGGTCAAGCGGCTCGCTCGGCCGACTGCAGATGACCCGGCACTGCTGAGCGACCGGGCGCACGCTGGGTACTGGCGCCGTGAGCTCGAGGTCGCCCTCGACCGGTCCTGGGTCGACGGCCCCGGCCTGGTCCCGCCGGCTTATTACCGCGTGGAAGAGGACGACGAGGGTGCCACGCTGTGGGCCGAGGAGATCGTGGCCGAGCCGCCGACCTCCTTGCTGGTGGCGCTGTCGCTGGGCCGGTTCGCCGGCACGGCTGTGGCGCCGCCCTGGGCCGCGCGGCATACCCTCACCGATCGGCTGGTACTGGCCGAGTCCCGAGGCGGTTGGCCGACGCTGGGGCGAACCACCCTCGCAGACGTGGCCGACCACCTCTGGGACACCCGGACCACCTGGTTGCAGCGCCGCGACAGTGGCCCGGCAGGGCGTCTGCACGGCGATGCGGTGCCGGCGAACTTCGTCGCAACCCGCGGCGAGGACGTCGTCGCGGTCGACTGGCAGGGTTTCGGGGTCGGGCCGATCGGGACGGATCTCGGGTATTTCGCGCTGTCGGCGCGGGAGGAGTTCGAGGTGCTGTTGGAGACCTTCCTGGACGGCCTGGCCTCCACTGGTACCTCCGTGGATGCTGACCAGGTCCGGGTCGCCGCGACCGTCATGTGCGTCTACACCGTGCTCAGCCGGGCCGAGTGGGCCCTGTCCCGGGTGGCGCCGGGGGAGGGCGCGCTCGCCGGGAAGTTCACCCACCCGGCCGTCTCGCCGCACCTGCGTGCCCTGCAGCGACAGGCGGCCCAGATCGAGACGTTGCTGGGCTGAGCCCGGGTCAAGACCCAGGGAGCTCCAACCAGCCTGGTGCCTCGGCTGCGAGGCCCTCGGCTCCCTCGGGGATCCGGCCGAGGAGCGGGACTCCGGTGAGCAGCGGGAGGTCGACCAGGTTCTGCTCCATGGCAAGGTCGGGCAACGGGGGCCAGGAACCGATCACCGTGCCCAGGACCGGAAGGGCCCGGACGCGGATCGCCTCGATGGTCAGTGCGGAGTGGTTCAGAGTGCCCAGCCCTGCCCGAGCCACCACCACGAAGCCGACCTCCGCGCCGGTGTTCTGCACCGATCCGGCCAGGTCGAGCAGGTTCCAGTCGGCACCGAGTTGGACCAGGACTCCGCCGGCGCCTTCCACCAGGATGTCGTGACTGCTCGCCACGTCGAGGACGGCGTCGCGCTGGGCGTTCAGGGTGGGCAGGGCAGCGCCTTCGAGTCGCGCCGCGGTGCCGGGAGCTAGCGGGAGCCGCAGCCGCACCCCTTCGTGGCCGGGGACCTGACCGGCGAGGCGCCGTACCTCGTCGAGGTCGCCGGGCTCATCGGACCCGACACCGGTCTGCGCCGGCTTCACCACGTACGGCGCCCGGCCTTGCGCTCGCAGCGCCACCACTAGGGCAGCGGTCACCACGGTCTTGCCGACCCCGGTGTCGGTGCCGGTGACGAACCAGATCACACCAGGCCCGCCAGTACGGTGCTGGCCCGGCCCAACTCCGCGTCGGAGAGGTGCGCGTGCGCGGTCAGGCGGAGCCGGGAGATGCCGTCCGGAGTCGACGGTGGCCGGAAACAGCCGATCCGCACGCCCTGGGCTGCCGCCCGGGCGACGGCGTCGACGGCCTCGGCGGGACTGGGCATAGCGACAGCGAGGACGGCGCCGGCAGCGGCGGGAACCCGGCAGGCCGTCGCGAGGCCTGCGGCGACCTGCAGGACTCGGTCGACACGCTCCGGCTCGTCGATAATCACCTCGAGGGCTGCCAGGGCGCCGCCGGCGGCAGCCGGCGCGAGACCGGTGTCGTAGATGAACGGCCGCGCGGTGTTGATCAGGTGCTCACGGACTGCGGCCGAGCTCAGGACGGCACCGCCCTGAGCACCAAGGGACTTGCTGAGCGTGAGCGTGCCGACGACGTGGTCCTCGTCGCCGAGCCCTGCTGCCGCGAGCAGACCGCGACCACGAGGACCGACCACGCCGAGGGCATGTGCCTCGTCGGCCACCAAAACGGCCTCGTACCGGGCGCACAGGGCGGCCAGTTCGGCGATCGGGGCGGCGTCTCCGAGGACGGAGTAGATGGTCTCGACCAGGACGAGGGCGCGCGGTTGGCTGCGCTGCGCGAGGGCCTGCTCGACGGCAGTCAGGTCGTTGTGGGCGACGACCCGGACTGGTCCGCGGGAGAGGCGACAGGCGTCGATTAGCGAGGCGTGCACGTGCGCGTCGGAGACGATCAGGGTCTCGGCGTCCGCCAGCGCCGAGACCACGGCGAGGTTCGCGTGGTAGCCGGTGGACAGGACCAGGGCGTCCGGGAACCCGGTGAAGCGGGCCAGTGCAGCCTCCAGCTGCTCGTGGACCGAGAGAGTACCGGTGACCAGACGGGATGCGCCTGCGCCTGCGCCGTACTCCTCGACGGCCTTGGCCGCGGCCGCGACGACCCGTGGGTCGCGGGTCAGGCCGAGGTAGTCGTTGCCGGCGAGGTCGATCATCGGGCCGGCGGTGTCGCTGGCGAAGAGTTGGCGGGTCAGGCCTGCCCGCTCGCGGGCCGCAGCACGTTCGGCGAGCCACACGGTGAAGCTGCTCATCCGTGCACCTCCTCGACGGCTGCGATCATCGCGGTCGTGATCGTATCGATCTCGTCGGGGGTGCAGATGTACGGCGGCATCGTGTAGACGAGGTTGCGGAACGGGCGGACCCAGACGCCGCGGTCCAGGGCAGCCGCGGTGACACGTGGGACGTCAACCGGACAGTCGAGCTCCAGGACTCCCACCGCGCCGAGCACCCGGACGTCGGTGATGCCCGGGCGGGTCTGCGCGTCCGCTAGGCCGCGTACTAAGTGGGCCTCGACCTGGCTCACCAACTCCTCAGCACCGTTGCGGTGGAGCAGGTCGAGGCTGGCGCCGGCTACCGCGCAGGCCAGCGGGTTGGCCATGAAGGTGGGGCCATGCATCAACGCGCCTGCGGGGGAGTTGCTGACCCGCTGGGCCACGTCGTTCGAGCAGAGCACGGCCCCCAGGGACAGGTAGCCGCCGGTCAGTGCCTTGCCGACGCACACGATGTCCGGGCCGTCGGCCGCCTGCCCCGGGGCATGGTCGCGGCCGAACGCCTTACCAGTGCGCCAGAACCCGGTCGCGATCTCGTCATGGATCACCAGGGCACCGTGGGTGCGGGCGAGCCGGGTCAGGACATCGAGACAGTGCGGGTGGTAGGCCCGCATGCCGCCGGCACCCTGGAGGATCGGCTCGACGATGACTGCGGCGATCTCATGCGCGTGCTGCTCGAAGAGCCGGACGGTCTCGGCCTCCCAGGCGGCCATCTCGGGTGTGTGGGGATCCAGGTGCCGGCGGTCGGGCGCGAGCGGGGCGAAGACGTGCTCGGGCACCAGACCGGCGTACAACGAGTGCATCCCGCCGTCCGGGTCGGTCACGCTCATCGGGGAGAACGTGTCCCCGTGGTAGCCGCCCCGGAGTGTGAAGAACTTCGTCCGGGTGAGGCCGTCTGCAGCATGGGCCTGCCAGGCCATCTTCATGGCGACCTCGACCGCCACCGATCCGGAGTCGGCGAAGAACACCTGGTCGAGTCCGATCAGGTCGATCAGCTTGCCGGCCAGCCGGACCGCCGGCTCGTGGGTGAGCCCTCCGAACATGACGTGGCTCATCCGGCCGAGCTGGGAGTGCACCGCGGCGTCGAGTTCTGGGACGGCGTACCCGTGGACGGCGGCCCACCACGAGGACATCGCGTCGATGACCTCAACCTCGGAGCTCCCGGTTCCTGACGCTGCCGGCGGACGGTTCAGCCTCAGCCGGACGCCGCTCGCTGACACGACTGGGTAGACCGGGCCAGGGGCGGTGATCGAGGAGTACGGGTGCCAGAGGTGCTCCCGATCGAACCGGAGCAGGTCCTCGGGGTTCATGCCACCCTGCTGGTCATGCGTGCGAGATCTCGCCGTGCTCCACGCATCGGGCCGTCCAGGAGGTCGGGGAGACCTGCACCGACATCCGACGATGGCAGTGCGTGCAGAAGCGGGGAGGCTCCATCCGGAGCCGCTCCTCGCAGGTGTCGTGGCTGGCGTCGTCGCGTCGGCGCCCGCAGTGGCCGCAGTACGTCTGATCCATGGTCAGCCGACTCACAGACTGCTGCTGAGCGCCTTGATCGGCATCTTGAGGTCGGTGAGGAGGGCGAGGTCCTCCGCGGGGTCGCGGCCCAGGGTGGTCAGGTAGTTGCCGACGATGACGGCGTTGATGCCACCCAGCAGACCGTCGCGGGTGCCGAGGTCACCGAGGGTGAGTTCCCGGCCGCCGCCGTACCGAAGAATCGTGCGCGGCAGAGCGAGCCGGAACGCCGCGATCGTGCGCAGCGCCTCGGTGCTCTCCATCAGCGGCAGGTCCCCGAACGGGGTACCGGGACGCGGGTTGAGGAAGTTCAGCGGGACCTCGTCTGGCTGGAGCTCGCCGAGCTGAGCGGCCAACTCGGCCCGTTGTTCGACTGTCTCGCCCATGCCGACCAGGCAGCCGCAGCACAGCTCCATGCCGGAGGCGCGCACCATCTCGCAGGTCTCCCAGCGCTCTTCCCACGTGTGGGTGGAGACGACCTGGGGGAAGAAGCTCCTGGCCGCTTCCAGGTTGTGGTTGTAGCGGTGGATGCCCATGTCGACCAGGTCGTCGACCTGCTCCTGGGTCAGCATCCCCAGCGACGCAGCGACCTCGATGTCGACAGCGGCCTTGATCGCCGTCACGCCCGCGCGCATCTGGGTCATCAGGCGCTCGTCGGGGCCGCGCACCGCGGCGACGATGCAGAACTCGCTGGCGCCGGTGGCCGCGGTCTGCTCAGCGGCCTTGACCAGCTCGGGGACGTTCAGCCACACCGAACGGACAGGCGAGGTGAACTGGCCGCTCTGGGAGCAGAAGTGACAGTCCTCCGGGCAACCACCGGTCTTGATCGACACGATGCCCTCGACTTCGACTTCGGGGCCGCACCACTTCATCCGGACCTCGTGGGCCAGCGCCAGCAGATCGCTCAGCGACTCGTCCGAGGTCCGCATCACCGCCAGGATCTGGGCCTCGGTCAGCGCAACACCACGCTCCAGCACCTGCTCGCGTGCGACGGCGAGGGTCTCGCGGTCCCCGGCGTTGCCGGCCTGCTCGGTCTCCTGGGCAGCGGTGGACATGCGTCTCCTCGTGGTTCAGCGGTTTCGACCCCCTATTGAACCAGTCCGGACGGGGGCTGCGACTACTGCCTGGTCACACCGCGCCGGGTGCGAAGGTGTTGCACGCCGCCAGGTCTCCCTGCCGCAGACCGATGTTGAACCACTTGGCACGCGCTGCAGAGGACCCATGCGTCCAGGTCTCCTCGTTGACGGTGCCGCCGGAGCGTTGCTGGATCCGGTCGTCGCCGACTGCCTTGGCCGCGTCGATCGCCCGGTCGATGTCGTCGGCGGTGAGGCCCTCGATGATGCTGGTGCCTTCGCTGTCGCGGGTACTCTCGGCCGCACCGGCCCACATCCCGCCAAGGCAGTCCGCCATCAGCTCGGTCTTCACCGAATCCGAACGGGCGCCCTGCTGGGTCCGGATCCGGCCGAGGACCTTCAGCTGGTTCTGCACGTGGTGCCCGTACTCGTGGGCTACCACGTAGGCGAGTGCGAAGGTGCCGCCCTCGGCGCCGAGCTGCTCGACGAGCATGTCGTCCTTGAAGCTGGTGTCGATGTAGATGGTCGAGTCGTTGGGGCAGTAGAACGGGCCCATCGCCGCCTGGGCTGCGCCGCAGCCCGAGGAGGTACTGCCGCTGAAGGTGACCGTCCTGGCCTGTTGGTACTGGTCGCCGGCCTGGTCGGGGAACGTGCTGGCCCAGTAGGCCTGGACCGAGGTGGTGAGCAGATCAATCGCGCACTGGTCGGAGGCGTTGGCATCCACGCCGGTACGGCAGTTTGAGGACTCCACCGTGGAGCCGGAACCGTCGTCGGGGACCAGGGCGCTGATGTCGACCCCGGTGAACTGATTGACCAGGAAGACGGCCCCCAGAACCAGCACGCCGCCGATTGTCAGCCGCCCGCCGCCGCGACCACCGCCGCCGGAGGAGCGGTGCTCAGTCTGGCTCTGATCGATCCTTGCCCTCGGGTTGAAACGCATGCCCGCCTCGTTCGCTCGGATGTGCCACTCGTAGACTAATGCCTCCGTGATCACCGCCCACCGCCTCGAAGTCCGTGCCGGCGCCCGTCTCCTGATGGAGGACGTGTCGTTCCGCATCGCGACCGGCGACCGCATCGGTCTGGTAGGGCGCAACGGGGCCGGCAAGACCACGCTGACCAAGATCCTCGCCGGTGAAGGTGCGCCGGCGTCCGGAACGGTGACGAACTCGGGCACCTTGGGCTACCTGCCCCAGGACCCGCGCACCGGCGACCCAGAGGTCCTGGCCCGGGACAGGATCCTGTCCGCACGGGGCCTGGACCTGGTGGTCGCGCGGCTGCGCGAGTCCGAGGAACAGATGGGGTCCGAGGACCTGTCCGTCCGCGAGAAGGGCATGAAGCGCTACGAGAAGGCCGACGCGGCCTTCCACTCCGCCGGCGGCTATGCGGCCGAGGCGGAGGCCGCGCAGATCGCGGCCGGCCTGGGGATCGACGACCGGCTCCTGGGCCAGCAGCTCAAGACCCTGTCCGGTGGTCAGCGACGTCGTGTCGAGCTGGCCCGCATCATCTTCTCCGGCGCGGACATCCTGCTCCTCGACGAGCCGACCAACCACCTCGACGCCGACTCGGTGGTGTGGCTGCGCAACTTCCTGGCTAGCTTCAGCGGCGGTCTCGTGGTGATCAGCCATGACGTGGAGCTGCTCGAAGCGGTCGTGAACAAGGTTCTTTACCTGGACGCGAACCGGGCAGAGGTCGACCTCTACAACATGACCTGGAAGAACTACCTCCAGCAGCGCGAGAACGACGAGCACCGGCGCAAGAAGGAGCGCGCGAGTGCCGAGAAGACCGCCGAGACACTGATGGCCCAGGCCAACCGGATGCGGGCCAAGGCCAGCAAGGCGAAAGCCGCCCAGTCGATGATCAAGCGCGCCGAGAAGATGATGGACGGCCTGGAGAGCGTCCGGGCTGTCGACAAGGTCGCCAAGATCAAGTTCCCTGAGCCGGCACCGTGCGGGAAGACCCCGCTGATGGCCGAGGGGTTGTCGAAGTCGTACGGGTCACTGGAGGTCTTCACCGATGTCGACCTGGCGATCGACAAGGGTTCCCGGGTCGTCATCCTGGGTCTTAACGGCGCGGGCAAGACCACGATGCTGCGGATCCTGGCCGGGGTGGACCGGGGCGACACCGGGACGCTGCTCCCCGGTCACGGGCTCAAGATCGGGTACTACGCCCAGGAGCACGAGACCCTGGACGTGCACCGAACCGTGCTGGAGAACATGCGGACCTCCGCTCCCCAACTGACCGACGCGGAGACCCGGACCGTTCTCGGTTCGTTCCTGTTCGGCGGCGACGACGCCACCAAGCTCGCCGGGGTGCTCTCCGGCGGCGAGAAGACCCGCTTGGCGCTGGCGATCCTGGTCGTCTCCTCGGCCAACGTACTGCTCCTCGACGAACCGACGAACAACCTCGACCCGGCCTCTCGCGAGGAGGTGCTCACCGCGATCCGGTCCTATCAGGGGGCGATCGTGCTGGTCACCCACGACGAGGGTGCCGTCCAGGCACTCGAGCCGGACCGGGTACTGCTCTTGCCCGACGGGGACGAGGACTTGTGGAACGAGGACTACCTCGACCTCATCTCGCTCGCCTGAAGCTCTGGGCCCACGACTAGGGTTCGGGGCATGCTTCCTGACACTGAGACCCTCGCCGCCGCGCGGCTCGCCCTGTCGATCGAGGGTCCGCTGGCGACGATCACGCTGAACGCCCCAGACCGGCGCAACTCGCAGGTGCCTTCGATGTGGCACAACCTGGCTGCGATCGGGGCAGGCCTGCCCGACGAGGTCCGGGTAGTGGTGCTGCGCGGGTCCGGGCCCTGCTTCTCCGCCGGTCTCGACCTCGGGCTGCTCAGCCCCGACGGTGTCGAGGGTGAAGAATCCACCCTGGCGCTGATGGGCCGGTCCGACCAGGAGATCAGTGACGCCATCGACGGCTACCAGCGCGGCTTCGTCTGGCTGCACGACCCGCGTTTCGTCACCATCGCCGAGGTGCACGGCTACGCCATCGGTGCCGGCTTCCAGCTCGCGCTGGCCTGCGACCTCCGGGTGGCCGCCGAGGACGCCTGGTTCTGCATGAAGGAGCCCGCTCTGGGCCTGGTGCCGGACCTCGCGGGAACAAAGCCCCTGGTCGACCTTGTTGGATACTCACGAGCGCTGGAGATCTGTGCGACCGCCCGTCAGGTCTCCGCGCTCGAGGCGGCCGGACTCGGACTGGTCACCGCAACGGTTCCCGCGACCGAGCTCAGCGAAGCCACCAACGACCTGGTCCAGGCCCTGTTGGCAGTCGACGCTGGGGCGGTCCGGGAAACGACGGCGTTGCTCGCCTCGGCACGTACCGAGGACCTTGAGACCCAGCGCCTGCTGGAACGCACGGCCCAGGTACGGCGGTTCCGGGCGCTGGCCCCGCGCAGCTAAGGAGAGAAGACACCGATGAGCTCGATGAGCCCGATGATGGCGGCGATGCGCGCGATGCGCACCGACCCGTCGGTCGTCGACCAGAAGCTGACCCGGCGCACGGTGCGTCGGGTGCTCGGATTCGCGGCTCCGCACAAGAAGCTGATCTCAGGCTTCCTGGTCTTCGTCGTGTTCGATGCGGCACTCGTCGTCGTGACACCGCTGCTGGTCAAGTACCTCCTCGACGACGGGATCGTCGCCGGCAACGCGAGCGTGGTGACCTGGGTCGCGATCGCGATGGTCGCCGTGGCCCTGGTCGATGCCGTCCTGGGTATCTGCAGTGGCTACCTGTCCTCACGGATCGGCGAGAACCTCATCTTCGACCTGAGGACCCGGGTCTTCGGGCACGTGCAGCGGATGTCGCTGGCGTTCTTCACCCGCACCCAGACCGGCGCCCTGGTGTCGCGTCTGAACAACGATGTGATCGGTGCCCAGCGGGCGTTTACCTCGACGCTGTCCAGCACGGTGGCCAACTCGATCTCGGTGCTCGTCGTCGGCGTCGCGATGGTGGCGCTGTCCTGGCAGATCACCCTGGCCTGCCTTGCGCTGTTCCCGCTGCTCCTGGTGGCCTCGCGCTGGGTGGGTCGCCAACTGAGCGGGCTGACCCGGGCCCAGATGGACAGCAACGCGGACCTGGGCAACCTGATGACGGAGCGGTTCAACGTCGGAGGCGCTCTCCTGCTCAAGCTCTTCGGCCGTCGCGCGGACGAGGACGCCCGGTACGCCGAGAAGGCCGGCGTCGTCCGTGACCTGGGCGTACGCATCTCGCTGGTGACCCGGGTCTTCGCCGCGGTGATGCTGCTGATCCCGGCCCTGGCGACCGCACTAGTCTGGGGAATCGGCGGCCACCTGGTGATCGATTCCGACCTCACCATCGGCACCCTGACGGCGCTGGCGACGCTTCTGCTCCGGCTGCTGGGCCCGCTCCAAGGACTCTCGAACGTCCGGGTGGACGTGATGACCGCACTCGTCAGCTTCGACCGGGTCTTCGAGGTCCTCGACCTGCCCTCGACCGTGGTGGAGAAGCGGGACGCAGTGACCTTGCCGCGCACCGCTGGCAGCCTGGAGTTCTCGACGGTGCAGTTCACCTACCCGAAGGCCGACGAGGTCTCGTTGGCGAGCCTGGAGGCGGTCGCCCGGGTGGAGAGTAGGGACAACGTGCAGGTGCTGCACGAGGTCTCCTTCACCGCCGAGCGTGGCCAGATGGTCGCCCTGGTCGGCCCGTCCGGAGCAGGCAAGACGACCATCACCCACCTCGTCGCCCGCCTCTACGACGTCACCGGCGGCGTAGTGCGCGTCGGTGGCCACGACGTCCGCGACCTCACCCTGCAGTCCCTGGAGGACGCCGTCGGGTACGTGACCCAAGACGCGCACATGTTCCACGACTCGATCCGAGAGAACCTCGTCTATGCCCGTCCAGAGGCCACCGACGAGCAGATCTGGGATGCGCTGGGCGCCGCCCAGATCGCTGCAGTGGTGCGGGCGATGCCCGACGGGCTCGACACCGTGGTGGGGGACCGCGGCTACCGGCTCTCCGGAGGCGAGCGGCAGCGCCTCGCGATCGCCAGACTGCTGTTGAAGGCTCCCTCGATCGTGATCCTCGACGAGGCGACGGCGCACCTGGACTCCGAGTCCGAGCAGGCGGTCCAAGCGGCCCTCGACAAGGCTCTGGAAGGCCGGACGTCGTTGGTGATCGCGCACCGGCTCTCGACCGTGCTCGACGCCGACCAGATCCTGGTGGTCGAGGACGGCCGGATTTCGCAGCGAGGCACCCACACCGAGCTGATCGCCAGCGGCGGGACTTACGCCCAGCTCTACGCGACCCAGTTCCTAGGCGCCTCCGAGGTCCTTTCCGAGCACGGGTCCTGAGATGACGTGGGAGACCGGGTTGACCTACGTGGTGACCGGCGGGACCCGGGGACTGGGCTTCGCCACCGCGCAGCTGCTGGTGGCCGCGGAGGCAAACGTCGTGATCTCGGGCCGTCACGCCGCCACGGTCGATGCCGCGGTGCTGAGTCTCGGGCCGGCCGCGCGGGGTGTGGTGGCCGACAGTGCCGACCCCGGGTCGGCAGCTCGTGTCGTGGAGATGGCGCTCGCCGAGTTCGGCGGCCTGGACGGCGCCCTGATCTCGGTGGGCGGACCGCCGACCGGGACCGTGATGTCGACTGCCGACGAGGTGTGGAGCTCATCGTTCGAGTCGGTGTTCGTCGGGTCGGTCCGGACCGCGCGTACTGTCGTCGACGGGTTACCCGGAGCGGGATCGATCGCGTTCGTGCTCTCCAGCTCCGTGCGGTCGCCAGTGACGAACCTCGCTGTCTCCAACGGCCTGCGTCCGGGCCTGGCCATGGTGGCCAAGACCCTGGCCGACGAGCTCGGCCCGCGCGGGATCCGGGTCAACGGCCTGCTTCCGGGCAGAATCGCGACCGAGCGGGTCGCGGAGCTCGACGCCAGTACCGGCGATGCGGAAGCTGCCCGGGAGCGAGCGGTCGCCACGATCCCGCTGGGCCGCTACGGCAAGGCCGAGGAATTCGCCGAGGCGGCGCTGTTCCTGCTCAGCCCGCGGTCATCCTTCGTCAACGGGGTCATGCTGCCGGTTGACGGCGGGATGCTGCGAGCTCTCTGAGCTGCGCCGCGCACGAGCCTGCCGGGCCTCGTCGTAGGCGAGGTAACCGAAGCCGAAGATCGCGAGCGCAGCGAAGAACCACCATTGCAGTCCGTAGAAGAAGTGCGGGCCCTCGCTGTCATCGTCGGGCAGCTCGATGGCAGCCAGCTCGGTCGCTGGTCGGGGGCTCTGGGTGTGCAGGTCCAGGAAGCCTTGATAGAGCGGGTAGTCGAGCACCTTAGCGGCCTCGCGGCTGGAGACCGCGCGGGTTTCCAGGTCGTTGACAGCGGTCGCCCGCCCGGTGGCGTCCGGCCGGATCCAGCCGATGACGGTGACCTGACCCGCAGCGGCCGCGGGGAGCTCGGGACGGGTGCCACCGCTGTTGTCGGTCTGCAACCACCCGCGGTCGACCAGGACGGCTGCTCCGTTCTCGGTACGCAGCGGCGTCAGCACGTCGACTCCCGGGCCACCGTCTCGGGTCTGGTACTTCAGCACGATCGTCTTGGCGTCGTCCCAGGTGCCGTGTACGACCACCTTGCGCCACTCGTGGTCCCGGTCGGGTGGGCGGGAGGTCGAGAGCAGCGAGTCGATCGGCACCGGCGCCTGTGCCAGGTTGCGGGAGACAAGAGTGTTCTCCGCTTTGCGGTCATCGAGCCGATGGAACTGCCACTGGCCTAACGCCGTCGCGAGCCACGCGAGCGCCGCCACGGTCAGCGCAAAAAGCACCCAACGGCGGGTGAACAGGAATCTCACTTGGGCGAGCGTAGCCGTGTGCCCGAGCGGACCGGACAGCCGGTCACCAACGGAGCCGTAGGATCAGACTGTGCCCGTGCAACCACTTGCCGACCGTCACGGTCGGGTCGCCACCGATCTCAGGGTGTCCCTGACCGATCGGTGCAACCTGCGCTGCACCTACTGCATGCCTGCCGAAGGCCTGGCCTGGCTGCCGCACTCCGAGGCGCTGACCGACGACGAGATGATGCGACTGATCGGGATCGGCGTCGAGCACCTTGGCATCCGGGAGGTCCGCTTCACCGGCGGCGAGCCGCTTCTCCGTCGCGGCCTGGTCGACCTCGTTGCCCGGACCAAGGCATTGCTTCCGGTCCCGGACGTCTCCCTGACCACCAACGCGCTCGGGCTGGAGCGGACTGCGGCAGCGCTGGCGGCCGCCGGCCTTGACCGGGTCAACGTCAGCATGGACACGATCCGCGCAGCCGACTTCGTCACGATCACCCGGCGCGACCGGCTAGACGACGTCATGAAGGGGCTGGAGGCCGCGCGAGCGGCTGGGCTGGACCCGGTCAAGGTGAACGCCGTGCTGATGCGTGGCATCAACCACGACCAGGGCCCGGAGCTGCTCACCTGGTGCCTGGAGCGCGGACTGCACCTGCGGTTCATTGAGCAGATGCCGCTGGACGCGCAGCATCAGTGGAACCGCACCGAGATGATCACGGCCGCAGAGATCCTGAGTTCACTAGAGGCCGCCTTCACGCTGAGCCCGACCGGCAAGAGCCGGGGGAGTGCGCCAGCCGAGGAGTTCCTGGTCGATGGCGGACCGGTCACCGTCGGCGTGATCGCCTCGGTCACCCGACCGTTCTGCGGCGATTGCGACCGGGTCCGGCTGACCGCCGATGGACAGATCGTGAACTGCCTTTTCGCTCGCGAGGAGTCGGACCTGAGAACACCTTTGCGTGGCGGTGCGAGCGACGACGAGCTCGCCGACCTCTGGCTGGCAGCGGTGGCGTCCAAGCTGCCGGGGCACGGAATCGACGATCCCACCTTCCTGCAGCCGACCCGGCCGATGTCGGCGATCGGCGGCTAGCGCGTCCTGGGGCCTAGTGCGCGACCACGTCGCGCAGGAAGCCACGTGCGCCCAGGAAGTCGCTCAGCGAGGCCCGGTGCTGCTCGCACGCCAGCCAGATCTTGCGGCGCTCCGGCGTGTGCAGTTTCGGGTTGTTCCACTGCAGGTCCCAGGCAGCCGCGGCGGTGCAGCCCTTGGCGGAGCAGACCGGCTCCCCGGGATCGGTCCCGTCGTCGATCATCGTGAAAGCTCCTTGAGCTGAGTGAGATTTCAGTGGTTGCGCTCCGTCGGTCTGCGGAGCTCGCCGTAGTCCGGGCCCGGCTCGACGCCCGGGCCCTCGAGGTCCCCGGCGATTCGTGGCGTGGCGACGTTCGCGATCACGACCGCGATGAACGGCAGCAGGAACGACCCGGCGAGCAGCAGCCCGCAGAGCCAGGGGATCCTGTAGGTGAGTACCGCTCCGATGAAGCACAGCGTGCGGATCGCCATCGAGATTAGGTAACGGCGCTGACGGCCGTCGATGTCGGCCGCTGGGTTGTGGGGCGCAGCGGTGATCCGGACGACGTCCGCTTCACTGCTGCGCTTCTTCGGTCCCACGTCGTCGATCGTACGTCGGGCCCCTTCATGGCATCCTTGCCGCATGTCGAATCGCACTTACCGAGTCACCGAAATCGTCGGAACCTCCCCCGAAGGGATCGATCAAGCGATCCGCAACGGGATCGAACGTGCCGCCAAAACGCTGCGTCACGTCGACTGGTTCGAGGTCGGCCAGGTCCGCGGCCAGGTCAAGGACGGCACCGTGGAGCACTTCCAAGTGAGTATCAAGATCGGCTTCCGCCTCGAAGACGACTGAGCGTCCTGATCCGCGGCACCGGGACGTTCAGTTTGTAGAGATGGTACAAACGCTTTCTCGATTGCTTGTTCAAAGCTCAGGTGATCTGATTCGGATTTGGCAGTAGTCCACAGTTCTTGGCTACGGTCGACCCATGAGCAGATCTGTACTCGTGACCGGCGGCAACCGCGGGATCGGGCGCGCTATCGCCGAGGCGTTCCTCGCCCAGGGCGACCAAGTGGCCGTGACCAGCCGGTCCGGTGAGGCCCCCGAGGGTGCGTTCGCCGTTGCTTGCGAGGTGACCGACCCGGCCTCGGTGGACGCGGCCTTCACTGCGGTCGAGGAGCACCAGGGCCCGGTAGAAATCTTGGTCGCCAATGCCGGCATCACCCGGGACACGTTGGTGCTGCGCATGTCCGAAGACGACTGGTCCGAGGTCATCGACACGAATCTCTCCGGGTCGTTCCGCGTCGCGAAGCGCGCCACCAAGGGCATGCTCCGGCTCCGCCGAGGGCGGATCATCTTCATCTCCAGCGTGGTGGGCCTGCTCGGCTCGCCAGGTCAGGTGAACTACGCCGCCTCCAAGGCGGGACTCGTCGGGATGGCCCGGTCGCTGGCCCGTGAGCTGGGGAGCCGGTCGATCACAGCGAATGTGGTGGCCCCCGGATTCATCGAGACCGACATGACTGCGGTCCTGCCCGACGAGCAGCAAGCGGCCTACCGGGACCAGATCCCGCTGGGACGGATGGGCTCGCCCGCCGAGATCGCACACGCGGTCACCTGGTTGGCGAGCGACGACTGCGGCTACGTCACCGGGGCAGTTATCCCCGTCGACGGCGGCCTAGGAATGGGGCACTGATGACGATCAACAGCAACGGCATCCTCGCGGGCAAGAACATCCTGGTCGCAGGCGTCACCATGGACACCTCCATCGGCTTCGCCGTGGCGAAGGTTGCCCAAGAGCAGGGCGCGACTGTGCTGATCTCCAACTTCGGCCGGGCGCTCGGCATCACCAAGCGGATCGCTGGCCGGCTCCCGGAGCAGGCGCCGGTCCTCGAGCTGGACGTCACCGACGCCGAGCACCTCCAGCGGCTGCCCGAACTGGTTCGCGAGCACGTGCCGCACCTGGACGGCGTGGTGCACTCGATCGCCTACGGAAACCCGGAGACCCTCCTCGGTGGGAAGTTCCTCGGCGGGCCGTGGCCGGACGTCGCCCAGGCCGTCCAGGTCTCGGCGTACTCGTTGGCCTCGCTCAGCGAGGCCTGCCTGCCGCTGATGTCGGAGGGCGGCTCGGTGGTCGGCCTGACGTTCGACGCGACGGTGGCCTGGCCGGCGTACGACTGGATGGGCGTGGCGAAGGCCGGGCTCGAATCATGCTCCCGTTACCTCGCCCGCGACCTCGGTCCTCGCGGCATCCGGGTCAACCTGGTCAGCGCGGGCCCCCTGAAGACCCTGGCGGCGAAGGCGATCCCCGGTTTCGAGGAGATCGAGAGCGCGTGGGGCCAGCGGGCCCCGCTCGGTTGGGACAACGTCGACCTGGAGCCGACCGCACGCGCGGTGGTCGCCCTGCTCTCCGACTTCTTCCCGGCCACCACCGGGGAGATCGTGCACGTCGACGGCGGCTACCACGCGATGGGGGCCTGAGCCTCGCTCGGTTGTAGCGTGCAGGGGTGAGTAGGGGGGCCCGCCATCGCTGACCTCCTCGAGCTCGACTCGACTCGCGGCCGGCTGACCTTGGCCACGGTGATCCTCGGTTCAGCGATCGCCATGCTGGACGGCACCGTGGTGAACATCGCCGCACGCACCATCGGCGAGGACCTGGACGCCGACCTCGCCTCGGTGCAGTGGGTGCTCAACGGCTACCTGCTGAGTATGGCGGCGCTGATCCTCGTCGGCAGCTCGCTCGGGGACCGGCACGGCCGCCGGCTGATGTACCTCGTCGGCGTCGCCGCGTTCGGGGTGGCCAGCGTGCTGTGCGCCTTCGCGCAGACCGACGAGCAACTGGTCGCCTTCCGGGTGCTCCAAGGAGTAGCCGCGGCGTTGCTGACACCGGGATCGCTGGCGTTGATCCAGTCGAGCTTCCGGCCTGAGGACAGGCCTGCCGCGATCGGTTCGTGGGCGGGCATCTCCGGAGTCGCCGCCGCGATCGGCCCCTTCGTGGGCGGCTTCCTGGTCGAGAACGCAGGCTGGCGCTGGATCTTCGCCATCAACGTGCCGCTCTGCCTGGCCGTGCTCTACCTCGGTCGCTACGTGCCGGAGTCCCGCAACGAGGAGGAGGTCGCTCCGTTCGACGTACCCGGCGCAGTGGTGGGCACGGTCGCACTCGGCCTGCTGACCTTCCTGCTTACCTCCTGGCGTGACCTGGCCACGGGGGTGGCCCTGGGCGGTACGGCGGTGGTCCTGGGCGCCATGGTCGCCTTCGTGCTCCTCGAGCGCCGTCCCGGAGCGATGGCCCCGGCCGAACTGTTCGGTTCGCGGGTCTTCACCGCCGCGAACCTGATGACCTTCCTGGTCTACGGCGCCCTGGGAGCAGTGATCTTCCTGTTGGTCCTCCAGCTCCAGGTCACCTCCGGGTACACCCCGCTCGAGGCCGGCGTATCCACGCTGCCGCTGACGGTGTCGATGCTGTTGTTCTCGTCCCGGGCCGCGGTGATGGCGGCTCGGACCGGACCGCGAGTCCCGATGACCTTCGGTCCACTGCTCTGTGCCGCCGGTGTCCTGCTGCTTGCCTTCATCGGTCGGGACGCGTCCTACGTCGTGCACGTGCTGCCCGGGATGTTGTTGTTCTCGGCAGGGTTGACGATGCTGGTCTCTCCACTCACCACGGCTGTACTCGCGGCCGCGCCCGACCGGCACGCAGGAGTCGCGAGCGGTATCAACAACGCCGTGGCTAGGGCCGGGTCGCTGCTGGCGGTGGCCGCCCTGCCGGCCCTGGTCGGATTGAACGGCGCTGACTACCAGGACCCGGCCGCCCTGACCGACGGCTTCCGGTCGGGCCAGCTGCTCTGCGCCGGCCTGCTCGCCGGAGGAGGGATCGTGTCCTGGATCGGGTTGCGTCCGGCGGTTGCTGAGAGACTGGACGCGTGAGCGACGAGACCCGGCTGCTGTTGGTGCTGCGGCATGCCAAGGCCGAGGCGTTCGCCCCCAACGACCACGACCGGGTACTGACGAAGCGGGGTGTCGCGGACGCAGCAGCTGCCGGGCGCTGGGCCGCGGCTGCCGGCCTCGCACCTGACCACGTGGTGGTGTCGTCCGCGGCACGGGCCCAGGGGACCTGGTCGTCGTTCGTCGGCGCGTCCGGCTGCACCCCCGATGTCGTGGATGACCAGAGCCTGTACGCCGCCGGGACCGACGCCGCTCTGGAGATCCTGCGATGCGTGCCGGCCCAGGCCCGGGTCGTGATGCTGGTCGGCCACAACCCGACGATGGCCTACCTGGTGCACCTGCTCGACGACGGCAGCGCCGACCCGGCGGTGTTCGCCCGGCTGAGCGAGGGATTCCCGACCTCCGCACTCGCGGTGCTCCAGGTGTCCTCGCCCTGGGCTGAGCTGGACGTTGCAGCGGCGCGGATCATCGACTTTCATGTCGGCCGCGGCTGAACCTCAGAGCAGCGGCGGTGCGGGCGTCACGATGCCAGCGGCGGCGTCGGCGGCCACGATCTCCTCGCGGCTGATTCCCAGCAGGTACATCACCGTGTCGAGGTAAGGCACGTTGACCGACGTGTGCGCGGCCTTCTGCACTAACGGCTTGGCGTTGAACGCGATCCCCAGACCGGCCGCGCTGAGCATGTCGAGGTCGTTGGCACCGTCGCCGATGGCGATGGTGGCGCCCTCGGTGATACCGACCTCGGCAGCGAACCGGCTCAGTGCCCGGGCCTTCCCGGCCCGGTCGACGATTTCGCCGAGCACCCGCCCGGTGAGTTTGCCGTTGACGATCTCGAGCTCGTTGGCGGCGGCGAAGTCGATCCCCAGCTCCGTGGCCAACCGGTCGGTGATCTGGGAGAACCCGCCCGAGACGATGGCGAACCGGTAGCCGAGGCGCTTGAGGGTCCGGATGGTGGTGCGGGCGCCTGGCGCGAGCACCAGATCGTCGTACACCTGCTCCAGGGCGCTCGCGTCGAGCCCTTCGAGGAGGGCGACCCGGGCGAGCAGGCTCTCGGCGAAATCCAGCTCGCCGCGCATAGCGGCCTCGGTGATTCGGGCGACCTCGGGCTCGCACCCGGCGTGGGCGGCGAGCATCTCGATCACTTCGCCCTGGATCAGGGTCGAGTCGACATCCATCACGATCAGGCGCATCCCGCGGCGCAGCAGGTCGGCCGACTGGACGGCGATGTCGACGCCCTGGATCGAGGCCTCCTCGGCGAGGATGGCCCGCAGCTTCTCCGGCGCGGCCCCCGACACGTGCAGGTTGATCGCGGTGACCGGGTAGCGCGCCATCCGCTCGATCCGGTCAATGTTGGCGCCGATGTCGGCGATTCGGCCGGAAATGGCAGCCACAGCAGCGGACTTCAGCGGGGTACCGAGCACGGTGACGTGGCTACGGCCGTCCGGACGCGGCTTGTTGTCACCTGCGCCGCGCTCGATCTCGACGGACATGCCGAGGTCCTCGGCCACCTTCTCGACCGCGTCGCGCAACGGCTTCCAGTCGTGCGGCGTGCTGACCAGCAGGCCAAGGACGAGGCGGCGGCGGAGCACGATCTGCTCGATGTCGATGACCTCGACGCCGAACCGGGCCAGGGTCGCGAACACGGCCGAGGTCACCCCGGGGCGGTCCTTGCCGGTCAGGGTGATCAACAGCGTCTTCGGCCGCTCGGCGTTGCGGGGTTCTGATGGGTCGCTCATGACCCCAGCAGGCTAGCGGAGCAAACAGCCACGATCGCGCGGCGGGCGGCCAGGTCGAGATCCGTGAGACACGCGTGCCGCGCCGACGTCTCGTACGCCGTCACGGACCCGCCGTCGTCGGCCCGGGCGAGCGCGACGACCTCGAGGCAGAGCGTGGCCCGGTCGAGGGTCGCGACGCCATCGGGCTCGGTGCCGGGCGGGACGACGGGATCCGGCCGGTGGTGCAGGTTCATCAGCAGGTCCGGTACCTCAGGGCTCCAGCTGGCCACGTCGAGGCGGACGAGCTCGGCGGTGGCCGTCAGGAGCGCAGCGCGCAAGGCGCGAGCCTCCTCCCTCGGATCGAGGATCGCGGGGCGCTCGGCCGCGGAGACCTGCCACAGGACGGTACGAGCATCGATCATCGGGACGAGACCGAGTGATCGGGCGCGACCACCCAGCAGGACCGCTTCCCCGGTCTCCAGTGCGTCGGCGTTGAATGCTGCGGGGCCGGCCAGGCCGATCGGGTGGCCGGCCATCGGCAGCGCCAGCCCGACCCGTGGGTCGGTCAGGGCGTAGCTGGCCGGGGGGAGCGAGGTCAGCGCGAGCGGGCCGTCCGCGCCCGGCCAGCCGACGACCAGGTGTTGTGGATCGTCACCGGTCACCGCCGCGGCGAAGTCGTCGACCCCCACCGAACCGCGCAGGCAGGCGTTCAGCCAGATCGCGAGCGTCGCGCTGCGTGGAAGGGACACGCGAGAGAGGGTAGTCACGCTAGGTTTGGGGGCGTTCAGCGAACCGCCGCGAAGCACTCCGAGGGAAACATGACCACCGTTCTCGACCTGGTCGACGTCACCGTCCGCCGGGGGCAGGCGACCCTGCTCGACTCTGTGAGCTGGACGGTCCACGAGGGCGACCGATGGGTGATCCTCGGCGCGAACGGTGCCGGCAAGACCACCTTGGTCCAGCTCTGCTCGGCGCAGATGCACCCGACGTCCGGGGTGATCGGGATCCTCGGCGAGACCCTCGGCGCGGTGGACGTCTTCGACCTCCGCCCCCGGATCGGTTACACCAGTGCGGCCGTCGCCGAACGCATCCCGCGGCAGGAGATCGTCAAGGACGTGGTCGTCACCGCCTCCTACGGCGTTGTCGGGCGCTGGCGCGAGCGGTACGAGGACCTCGACCACGACCGGGCGCATGCGCTGCTGGTCGAGGTCGGCGCGGGCCAGCTGGCCGATCGCACCTTTGGCACGCTGAGCGAAGGCGAGCGCAAGCGCGTCCAGATCGCCCGTGCGCTGATGACCGACCCCGAGCTGTTGATCCTCGACGAGCCCGCCGCTGGCCTGGACCTTGGCGGCCGGGAGGACCTGGTCTCCACGATGAGCGTCCTGGCGACCGACTCGTTGTCCCCGGCGATCGTGCTGGTCTCGCACCACGTCGAGGAGGTCCCGCCCGGTTTCACGCACGTGCTGATGCTCCGCGACGCCCGGGTGGTGGCTGCCGGCACGCTGGACCAGGTGATGACCGCGGAGAACCTGTCGGCCACCTTTGGGATGCGGCTCCAGTTGAGCATCGAGGACGGCCGTTACACGGCCCGGCGCAAGACCCGTCGGCACTAGGACCCGTGAGGTCCGAATGCTTCTGCCGGGTGTTTCCGGGATGCCCTAGTGTTTCGCCATGGACTGGATCCGGGACCACGCGTGGGAGACCTGGCTCGTCGTCGCGATCGCGCTCGGGTGCCTCGAGGTGCTCAGCACCGACCTGATCCTGCTGATGCTCGCCGTCGGCGCGCTGGCGGGGATGGTGGTGGCACTGACGGGTGGTCCGTTCGTGGTGCAGATGCTGATCGCGATCGGCGTCGCGCTGACGATGCTGTTCCTCGTCCGACCGAGCGTGGTACGCCGGCTGCACGCCGGTCCGACGCTTGCTGTCGGGGCCGAGGCGCTGATCGGGCAGCGGGCCTTAGTTCTCGAGCCGCTGAGCCACACGTCCCCGGGCCGGGTGAAGATCGGCGGCGACGTCTGGACCGCGCAGCCCTTCGACGAGGACGACCAGATCGACGAGGGCGCCTCAGTGGACGTCGTCTCGATCAAGGGCGCGACGGCGTACGTCGTGCGCGCACAACCCCAGGCTTGACCTGACCACTCCGAGACGAAGCGAGTAACCGATGTTCGTGCTGGTTCTGTTCATCATCCTGGCCCTCTTCGCCGTGATCGTGCTCGCGAAGACGATCCGGATCATCCCGCAAGCCCGCGCCGGCATCGTCGAGCGCTTCGGCAAGTACCGCACCACGCTGGCGCCGGGCCTCAACATGGTCACGCCGTTCGTCGACCGCGTCCGGTACGTCATCGACATGCGTGAGCAGGTGGTCTCCTTCCCGCCGCAGCCGGTGATCACCGAGGACAACCTGGTGGTCTCGATCGATACCGTCATCTACTTCCAGGTCACCAACCCGGTCGCTGCGACCTACGAGATCGCGAACTACATCTCCGCGATCGAGCAGCTCACCATGACCACCCTGCGCAACATCGTCGGCGGCATGACCCTGGAGCAGGCCCTGACCTCACGTGACGAGATCAACCGCGGCCTCTCTGCTGTGCTCGACGAGGCCACCGGTCGCTGGGGGGTCCGGGTCGGACGGGTGGAGATCAAGGGCATCGACCCGCCGCCGTCGATCAAGGACTCGATGGAGAAGCAGATGCGAGCCGACCGTGACAAGCGCGCGGTCATCCTCACCGCCGAGGGGCAGCGACAGTCCTCCATCCTGACCGCCGAGGGCAACAAGCAGGCCGCGATCCTGAACGCCGAGGGCGACCGGGAGGCGACCATCCTGCGCGCGCAGGGCGACCGTGAGTCCGCGATCCTCAAGGCCCAGGGCGAGGGCCAGGCAATCCTGACGGTCTTCCAGGCGATCCACGACGGCGAGCCGGACCAGTCGCTGCTGGCCTACCAGTACCTGCAAATGATGCCGAAGATCGCCGAGGGCCAGGCCAGCAAGCTGTGGATCGTGCCGTCGGAGTTCACCAAGGCCCTCGAGGGCCTGGGCTCGACCCTCGGCGAGGTCGCCGGGATCCCGCGGGAGACCGACGGTCCGAAGGTCCGCGTCGACACCGGCTCCTCCGAGCGGATCGATGTCGGCGGCAGCGGGGCGCTGTCCAGCGCGCACGAGAGCGTCGAGGCTGCACTGAAGGAGGCTCGCGAATCGGCGGCTGCTGCTTCGCCGGAGGTTCCCCCGGTGCCGACGGTGCCGCCCGCGGTGCCGCCGACGGACCCTGAGGCTGGGCCGTCCGCGCCGCCCCAGTAGCCGCCCGGTGAGCTTCTGGGAGGCGCTCGCGATCCTGGTTGCGGGTGTCTGGGCCGGTGGCATCAACACCGTGGTCGGCTCGGGCACGTTGATCACGTTCCCGGTGCTGCTCGCTTTCGGCGTACCGCCGGTCACGGCGAACGTGTCGAACACGATCGGCCTGGTGCCCGGTTCGTTGTCCGGGGCCTGGGGCTACCGCTCCGAGCTCGTCGGCCAGCGTTCCCTGATCGTCCGGTTGGGATCGGCGGCGGTCCTCGGCGGCATTGCCGGCGCGGTGCTGCTGCTGGTGCTGCCGGCCGCGGCGTTCGACGCAATCGTGCCGGCGCTGATCGCGTTGGGGGTGGTGCTGGTGATCATCGGTCCGCGGATCGCTGGCCGGGTCGCTTCGCGAGCCTCGGCCCGGGGTGCCGCTCCGGCGCACGGTGCCCCCTGGGTGTGGCCGTCGATCGCCGGCGCCGGGGTGTACGGCGGCTACTTCGGCGCTGCCCAGGGCGTGCTGCTCCTGGCCATCCTCGGGATCGGGATCGACGACACGCTGCAGCGGCACAATGCGGTCAAGAACGTCCTGGCGGCGATGATCAACGGGATCGCGGCCGTCATCTTCATGGTGGTCGCCGACGTCGACTGGGCCATCGTCGCGCTGATCGCGGCGGGGGCGATCGTGGGGGGTCAGATCGGCGCGAAGGTGGGCCGGAAGCTGCCGCCGAACGTCTTGCGCGCAGTGATCGTGGTGGTCGGCCTCGTGGCGCTGGTGAGCTTTTTCGTCTAGTCGGCGATGGCGCGGAGGCGGTCGAGGAGACCGGTGTCGCCGTTCCAGCGGCCGTCGACGCACGGGTTTTCGATCCGGTCGTAGAGCCAGAGAAGCAGGTCTGCAGCGCTGCCGTGCCCTCCGACCGACAGGCCGGTGACCTCCGGGTCGGATCCGCTGTGGCGGTAGCCCAGGGTGCCGGGTTGCTCGCCGTCAACGATCAGCCAGGTCTCGGCGGCCTCTCCGTCGTCGGCACAGAACCAGATGCTGCCGCCCAACGGTTCAGTGTCGCTCGACGGCCAGCGGCTATGGGGGAGGGAGTGTGTCAACAGCTCGTCAACCGCGTCCGCGGCCACCAGCGATTCGATGGTCCAGGGCGCTGCGTCCTGCCCCGCGTTGACCGCGTCCCAGTGGTGGACGGCCGCCTCCTGCACCTGGTGCCGGGTGATGAAGCGGACGTTCTGCTCCAGGCCCCAGGTCCAGCACGGTGCGTCCTGGTCGGCGGTGCGCAGGGTCGCGACCATCGTCTCCATCCCTGCCAGGAGCTCACCGATCAGCGCGTCGTCCTCGGGGCGGTCGTGCTCGGGTACCTCGCCCGGCTCGTCGGCGGGCAGTTCGGCCGCGACGCCGTTCCAGAACCGGTGTACGCCGATGACGTGCCAGACCAGGTCGGCCATCGACCAGTCACCGCAGTGCTCGACCCGGGCCGTCAGATCGGTCTCGGCTGCCGCCGCGAGCCCACGGGTGTGGGTCTCGATCGCGGTGAGGCACTGGTCGACACTCAGACGCACCGGATCAGCCCCGGGAGAACAGGCCGATCACACCGGCGATCACGGCGCCCACGGCCGGGGCCACCAGACCAACTCCAGTCTGGTTGTTGACCGCTCCCGTGCGCATCGCGTCGTAGCCGGCGAAGGCATCGGCGCCGTCGACGGCGATCCCGAGTGCGATCAACTGGCGGCGCGCCGCGCCCTTGGAGACCAGCGTGGCTGCGCCGAGGGCGATCTCGCGGGAGCCGAACATCCGGATCATGTAGGGCAGCTGCTTGTTGTTCGCGCCGTCGAGGCGGAACAGCTTCGTGGCAAGGTCGGGAGAGGTCAGGGCTCCAGCGCCGATGGCGATGCGCCCGAGGGCGAGGCCGGTCACAGGGTTCATGGGAGGAACGCTAGTCCACCCGGTCCCCGGCATCCACGTACGCCGAGAGAAATGCCGCCACCTCGCCGAAGACGACTCTGCGTACCTCCGGACGCGACAGGGTGACATCGTGAACGGCGCCGTCGACCTGGACCATCGTGACGTGCCGACCGAGGAGGGGCGCCCGCCGACGGATCTGCTCGACGTCCAGGACGATGTCGGTGCTGGTGAAGTCGGGGTGGTGGATCGAGTTCGGGTTGCCCGACCTGCTGGAGGCGATCACCAGGACCGGCGCCGGCACCTCAATGCCCCGGGAGACCCGGATCTGCCCCTGCCGGACCGCGCGCAACCAGCCGGCGTACACGGGCAAGGACTCGATCGGCTTCCAGGCAAGGTTGAAGTCCCAGTCGCCCTCGTAATCGCGGTGCAGGCTGCGGCCGTAGAGGCCGTTGACCCTGCGCGGGATCGCCACCTGCGGACGGCGTGCGCCGAGACGACGGATCACCGGCATCGCCAGGTTCCGGGTGATCAGGTCGCCCTGCATGTCCAGCCACGGCGCGTTGAGCACCATGCCCTGGATGTCCAGTTGGCGGTCCGAGGCCCACAATGCCACCGTCAGGCCACCGGTGGAGTGCGCCGAGATCACGATGTGTCCGTAGTTGGCCCGGATCGCCTCGTAGGCCTGGTCGAGCTCCTCGCGGTAGACCGACAGGTCCTCGACGTAGTTGGCCGTCTGGTGGGGGAGCAGCGACCGGCCGTACTTGCGCAGGTCGATCGCGTAGAAGTCGTAGCCGCGATCGCACCAGAAATCGGCTGCGGGGGTCTGGAAGAAGTAGTCGGCGAACCCGTGCACGTGCAACACGGCCTTGCCCGTCGATGGTCCATCAGCAGGACGATGGATCAGGGTGGCAATGACTTCGCCCTCGGCGTCGGGGCGCAGCGGCAGCGTGCGGGCCTGGTACGGCGCCCCGAGGATGTCAGTACTGGTAGGTGCCATGGAGGATCGCGCGACCGAGGGTCTTGAAGGCCAGGTTGAAGCTCACTACCGCCGGTGAGGCATCGGCGTCGACTCCCAGTGACGGTGCCTTCACGGCGTGCACGACGAAGTAGTAGCGATGCACCTGGTCGCCTTCGGGGGGTGCGGCACCCATGAACGACCGGGGACCGCCGTCGTTGCGACACATGAAGGCGCCCTCGGGAAGGGCTGCTCCACCCTCGGCCCCGCTGCCCGCGGGCAGCGAGGTGACGTCAGCCGGGACGTCGACCAGCACCCAGTGCCAAAACCCGGACGGTGTGGGCGCGTCCGGGTCGAAGCAGGTAATCGTGAAGCTCTGGGTGCCCGCGGGGGCCTCGCTCCAGGACAGCTGCGGGGAGGTGTCGCCGTGGGCGTTGACCTGGTCGTCCTTCAGCGGCTGCCCGTCGACGACATCGTCGCTGGTGACCGTGAAGGAGGCGACCGCAGGTAGCAGCGGGTAAGGATCGGGATGGACCGGGCGCTCGATGCTCATGGCGCCACGGTAGTCCGCCTGCTGAGCCTGCGTCAGCACCTCAGAAGCGGGTGCGGCGAGAATAGGTCCTGTGACCGACTTCCCGACCTACCCGTCAGGGCTCCGGCTTGCTGGCCGCCGGGTGGTGGTGGTCGGCGGAGGCCACGTCGCGCAGCGCCGGATACCCGGGTTGATCGCGGCAGGGGCCCGGGTCGAGGTGGTCTCCCCGGAGGTGACCCCGGCCATCGAGGGCCTGGTGGGCAGCGAGGAGGTCCGCTGGCACGCTCGCGACTTCGTCGACTCAGATCTGAACGGCGCCTGGTACGTGATCGCCGCGACCGACGACCCTGCTGCGAACAACCGGGTCGGTGAGGTCGCCGAGTCCCTGCACACGTTCTGCGTGCGTTCCGACGAGGCCGACCAAGGCAGTGCCTGGACGCCGGCCGTGGGCCGGCACGGACCGGTGACCGTGGCCGTGCTCGGCGACCAGCGGGAGAGCCGGGACCCACGGCGTACGGCGGCACTGCGCGACCGCATCATCGACGGACTGCAGACGGGGGCTCTGGGCGCCGTCGGTGCCGCGCGCCCACCCGGGGTAGTGCTGATCGGGGGCGGGCCGGGAGACCCCGAGCTGATCACGGTCGCAGGCCGGAAGGCGCTGATGGAGGCCGACGTCGTCGTGGCGGATCGGCTTGCGCCCCGCGAGCTGCTCGGTGAGCTGGGCGCGGACGTTGAGCTGATCGACGTCGCCAAACTGCCGCGGGGGAGATCTGCGCAGCAGGAGGAGATCAACCGGATCATCGTCGAGGCGGCCCTGGCGGGGAAGCGGGTCGCCCGCTTCAAGGGCGGTGACAACTTCGTCTTCGGACGCGGCTACGAGGAGATCCAGGCGTGCCGGGAGGCGGGGGTGCCGGTGACGGTCATTCCGGGTCTGAGCAGCCCGATCGCCGTACCCGCCCTCGCCGGCATCCCGGTGACCCACCGCGGCGTCACCCACGAGTTCACTGTCATCTCCGGACACCTGCCCCCCGGGCACCCGGAGTCCCTGGTCGCCTGGGACGGCGTCGCCCGCCTCACCGGGACGGTGGTGCTGATGATGGGCGTCCAGAACGCCGCGCTGATCGCGGCCGCGCTGATCCAGCACGGCCGGGATGCAGACACCCCGGTCGCCGTGGTGTGCGACGGGACGATGCCGACCGAGCGAACTGTGCTGGCCCGGCTGGGCACGCTCGGCGCCGACATCGAGACGCACAGGGTGAAGGCGCCGGCGATCATCGTGATCGGCGACGTCGTCGCGGTCGCGCACCCGGACGCTTTCGGAGCCTGAGCTTGTCGAGAGCCGCGAACCTGGTCCCGATCGACGATCCCGCCGACCCGCGGCTCGCCGACTACCGGGATCTGCGCGACGTTCAGCTGAGGCAGCACTTCGAGGCCGAGCACGGCGTGTTCCTCGCCGAGGGGGAGAAGGTGGTCCGGCGGGCGGTCGAGGGTGGGTTCACGCCGCGGTCCTTCCTGATGGCACCACGCTGGCTCGATGCGCTCGACGACGTGCTCGCGCCTTCGGGGGCCCCGGTCTACGTGCTGGACGAGGCGCTGGCCGAGGAGGTGACCGGGTTCCACGTGCACCGCGGCGCGCTGGCGTCCTTAGAACGACGTCCGTTGCCCTCGGTCGACGAGGTGCTCGCCGGCGCGCGCTCGGTGCTGGTCCTCGAGGACGTCGTGGACCACACCAACTGCGGCGCGATCTTCCGGTCGGGCGCTGCCCTCGGCTTCGACGCCGTGCTGCTCTCGCCTCGCTGCGCCGATCCGCTGTACCGGCGTTCGATCAAAGTCGGGATGGGCGCGGTGTTCACGCTGCCCTGGACCCGCCTCGCCGCCTGGCACTCCGCGTTGCCGGGCCTCTCGGCGCGTGGCTTCACGACGGTCGCGCTGACGCTCTCGGCGGATGCGCAGCCGATCGAGGACGCCGTCGCTGGCATCGACAGGCTCGCCCTGGTGCTCGGTTCCGAGGGGCCAGGTCTCTCCGAACGGTGGCAGCAGACTGCCGACCGGCGCGCAATCATCCCGATGTCGGCAGGGATCGACTCGCTGAACGTGGCGGCGGCCTCGGCCGTGGCGTGCTACGTCGCCGCCCAGCGCTAAACCAGATGTCGACGCAGCGCTGACTCAGATGTTGACGGGCCAGCCGGCGGGGTACTCCTCGGCTTCGGCCTCCATCTGCTTGGTGAGCTTCTTGCGCAGCCGGGTGGAGAGCCGGTCGCCGAAGACCATTCCGTTGGTGTGGTCGGTCTCGTGCTGCAGGCACCGGGCCAGCAGGCCGTCCCCGGCGTACTCGACCGGGTCACCGTGCAGGTCGAGGCCGGTCACCCGGGCGAAGTCGGGGCGGGCACAGGAGACGAACGCTCCCGGGTAGGACAGACAGCCCTCGTCGTCGTCGTCCAGCGACCGGTCCCGGCCTTCCGGCAGGTTCAGCACCGGGTTGCAGATGACGCCGCGGTGGGACACTCCGTCCTCGTCGGGGCAGTCGAAGACGAACACGGCCAAGTCCTCGCCGATCTGGCAGGCGGCCAGACCGACCCCGCTCGCGGCGTACATCGTGGCAACCATGTCGGCGACCAGCGCCCCCAAGGTGGCGTCGAAGGTGGTCACCGGGCGTGCCGGACGATGCATCACCGCTTCACCCCAGCGGGTGATCGGGCGGACGGCGCCACCGGTCGGGAGGGTGCTCGAAGGTGCATCGGACATGGCGGCAACCCTAGACGGCAACAGCGGGTGACCTGCGCCACGCCCGAAGGTGTAGCAATATGTGTAACTCAGAGTTACAGTTTGCGGCATGGCATTCGACCCCGTGAAGAGCGTGCTCGCCGCAGGAGGCAAGCACGGACTCAGTGACAACGAGAAGCGTGATCCGATCGGCCTGGCCGTCGTCGCGCTGAACAGATTCGCGCAGAGCGACATCATCGACAGGCTCGGCCTGCGCAAGACCAGTGAGCAGACGGTCTTCAAGGTGACCAGCGCGGGCTTCAAGACCGCCAGTGCTGCCGGGCGGGCGTTCGCCCGGGTCGGTGGTCAAGGTGGGGGCGCACGGGTCCCGTCCGCCCAGCCCACCGGGCTGTTCGACCTGACCCCGAGCGAGGACGAGCAGATGCTCGTCGACGTGGTCACCGACTTCGCCACCGAAGTCGTCCGGCCCGCCGCTGCAGCGTCCAATGAGACCTGCGCCGCTCCGGAGGAACTGCTGAAGTCCTCCTTGGAGATCGGCCTGCCGATCCTCGGGGTCTCCGAGGAGCTCGGCGGCATTGCCACCGAACGCTCCGCCATGGCCGGGGTGCTGGTCCATGAGGCGCTCTCCCGCGGTGACATGGGCCTGGCCATCGCCTCCCTCGCGTCCGGCGCCGTCGCCACCGCGATCTCGCTGTACGGCAGCGAGCAGCAACAGGCCACCTACCTGCCGGCCTTCACCGGTGACGAGGTTCCGGCGGCCGCCCTAGTGCTCGCCGAGCCCACCGCGCTGTTCGACCCGCTGACCCCCTCGACCCGGGCCACTCGCGCGGGCACTGGTTTCGTGCTCAACGGGACCAAGGCCGGCGTCGTCCGGGGTGCCGAGGCCGAGCTGTTCCTGATCGGTGCCGAGCTCGACGGGAAGCCGCAGCTGTTCCTGGTCGAGTCGACCGTCGCCGGGATCACCGTCGTCTCGGACCCCTCGATGGGTATCCGTGCAGCCGGGATCACCCGGCTCGAGCTCAAGGACGTCGCGGTCGAGGACGTCGCCCTCCTCGGGGACGCCGAGACCTACCGCGAGGTCGTCCAGAACTCGCGGCTCGCCTGGTGCGCGCTGGCGCTGGGCACTGCGCAGGCAGTGCTCGACTACGTCACGCCGTATGTCAAGGAACGGCATGCCTTCGGCGAGCCGATCGCGCACCGCCAGTCGGTGGCGTTCAAGGTCGCGGACATCGCGATTGAGCTCCAGGGGATGCGGCTGGTGACCTACAAGGCTGCCGCCCGAGTCGCCCAGGGCAAGGACGCCTCGCGGGAGATTGCGTTGGCGCGTCAACTGTGCGCCGAGCGAGGGATGGCCATCGGCAACGACGGAGTCCAGCTCCTTGGTGGCCACGGCTTCGTGAAGGAACACCCGGTCGAGCGGTGGTACCGCGACCTGAGAGCCATCGGAATCCTGGAAGGCGGTGTCCTCGTATGATTAACCTCGAGACCCCGAAGAAGATCCGCCCGCTCATCGACCAGGCCCACCAGGTCGCGATGAACATGCTGCGCCCGATCTCCCGCAAGTACGACGAGGCCGAGCACGAGTACCCCAAGGAACTCGACATGCTCGCCGCGATGATCGACGG
>JBKJHX010000036.1:0-6568 GCA_046598855.1 Marmoricola sp.
GCGCTGTAGGCACTGCCCAGCGCACGTTGGAGATCACGCCTGGTCGCCACCACCCCGATGACGGGGGCACCGATCTCCCGAGCTACCGTCTCGAGGTGTTCCGGAGACGGGTCCAGCACGGCGACGGCGACGGTCTCACCGTCGATCGAGACCGGGAGGGCGTGCAGGACCACGGCACGTGTCGACGGCAGCATGGCTAGCGCGGCCGGGTCGGGCGTCAGCGTCCGGAAGTCGAGCACGGGGACCCCGTAGTGCCGGGCGACGAGCGCCGCGAGCTCCTGATCGGTGACCGTCCCTCGCGCCAACAGGTGCTCGGCGAGGCCGGTGCTCCCGGGCTCGGCGAGAGCAGCGTCGATCTCGTCCTGCTCGACTGCGCCGGTCTGCGTGAGCACCCGCGCAAGGCGCTCATCCTGCTCGATATGCGACGGCGCGGCCGGCGCCACCTCGAGGTGCTTGCGTCGTCCGAGTCTCATCCGTTGCCGTCCTGGTTTCACTGACCGAGCCCTGCCATCAAGCGTGGCCTGGCCTCGATGTCCTTCGGGTAGAGACTGCGGGCGACCGCGTCCTCCTCGGTCACGATGCCGGCCTGCACCAAGGCCGACAGGGACTGCTCGAGCGTCACCATGCCCTCCCGTGATCCGGTCACCAGCGAGTTGCGCAGCTGGTGGGTCTTGCCTTCCTTGATCAGGTTACGCACTGCCGGGTTCGCGACCAGCACCTCGTAGGCGGCGACCATCCCGCCGTCGACCTTCGGAACCAGACGCTGGTAGACCACGCAGCTCAGCGCGGACGCGAGCTGGACCCGGATCTGGGCCTGCTGCTCGGCCGGGAAGACGTCGATCATCCTGCCCAGGGACTGGGCGGTGTCGTTGGTGTGCAGGGTCGCGAAGACCAGGTGGCCGGTCTCGGCCACGGTCAGGGCGAAGGCGATCGATTCCAGGTCGCGCATCTCGCCGACCAGGAGGACGTCAGGGTCCTCGCGGAGCACCGAGCGCAGGGCTTTGCTGAAGGTTCCGGTGTCGGTACCCACCTCGCGTTGGTTGACGGCGGAGCGCTTGTGGTCGTGCACGTACTCGATAGGGTCCTCGACGGTGATGATGTGCGCCGCCCGGTTCGTGTTGATCAGGTCGATCAGCGAGGCGAGCGTCGTGGACTTGCCGGATCCCGTGGGACCGGTCATCAGGATCAGACCCTGGTGGGTCATCGACAGCTCGCGGAGGATCGCCGGGAGGCCGAGGTCGTCGGGGGTCGGGATCTGTCGCGGGATCATCCGCAGCGCGACCGCCGTCATCCCGCGCTGGGTGAACGCGTTGCCGCGAATTCGCGCGTGCTCGCGCCAGGAGAACGAGAAGTCGTACTCGTACTCGCCTGCCCATGCTTCGCCCTGCTCGACGGTGAGGACCTCACTAAGGAGCGCGTCGCTGTCGGCCGGGGTCAGGGGCGGCTCACCAGTGACCGGCTGAAGCGAGCCGTCGACGCGCAGCATCGGCGGCATCCCCACCGTGAGCAGCAGGTCTGTTCCCTGTGCGGTCCAGAGCGCTTCGAGCAACCGGTCTACCCGGTCACCGATGCGGTGCATTTGGTGGAACAAGACTTGCCCTCCTGGAGAAAGCCTTTTCGGGAGGACCGCTGCGCGCAGCAGTCCTCCCGAAAGGTCTTGGCGATCAGCAGGTCGACTGCTGCTTGACCGTCGGAGCCGTGCCTGCGCCGTTGTAGCTGATGTAGCCAGCCGGCGGGTCGGACTTCATGAAGCCCGGCGACAGGTTCGCGTTGCTGGTCGGCCAAGAGCCTTCCTGGGCGTAGTACGCCTCGACCGCGACATCGATCGTCGCAATGTTCGCCTTGCAGGCGCTCTCGTCGCCGCGGTCGGTGATGCCGGAGACCGAGAAGACCACGATGCCGGCAAGGACGCCGAGGATCACGATGACGATCAGGAGCTCGATGAGGGTGAAGCCACCCTCGTTACGGCGGGCAGTGCGGGCCCGATTCACAGCACTGTTGAGCATGGTTTCTCCAAACGTTGGGTGCAGCTCCAGTGCTGCGTCGTATGCGGTGAGAAAAGTTAACGCCGTCAGGCGGGGTGGGCGGGACCGAATCCGACATGTAGGAAGCAGTGTCTAGGCCAGACACCCAAGCCGGGACACTTCCGGCGCGCGGAGAGTTACAATCCGGCCGGTCGCCTCAGTCCAGCTGTCCCATCCCTGGGGCTCGAGTTGCCGGTCCTGAATCTGGCTCCTGAATCGCCTTCTTGGCCACCGGAGCGCGCTTCGGCTCATCCTTCATCGGGATCGCGTAGACGATCGCGTTCGACAGGTAGATCTCGCCGTTGAAGTCGCTGCAGGTGATGAGCACCAACCGCCCATTCCCGATCTGCCGGAAGGTCTCCTCGGAGGTCTTGGCGAGCTTCTCCGTCGAGATGTCGAAGGACTTCACGACGGCGTAGGTGATCGAACCGGCGGTGGTGCGTACCCGGATCCGGTCCCCCGGGACGAGATCGCCCAGGTGGTCGAACGCTCCCCCACCGGCGGCCACGGTGTGCCCGGTGACAAGGGCGGAGCCCGACTCCGCCCCGATGTCGCGGCCCTCCTTCCACCAACCCAGGAGCTGTGGGTCCTCAGGCGGGACCAGCACCCCCGTCCGGCCGCTGATCGGGACGACGGCTGAGCGCACCTTCAGGCGCGGGACCGATACCTCCAGCGGCTCGCCCGCCGAGGCCAGGCGCTTGCCGACCAGGGTCGGCTCCGGGGTCACGATGGCGGCCGCTCCGGTCGGCGCCGGAGCGAACGACGGCTCGGTGACCCTCGGTTCGCTGCTCACCTCGGGCACGGCGCCGGCGAATAGGTCCGGGACCTGGGGGGCCACCCAGGGCAGCGCGGCGCAGACGCCGATGAGAGCCGCGGCCATACCGATCCGAGCGTTGGTGACTCGTTTACTCGCGGTCTCGGGTTCGAGCGCCGGGATGAGTGTCTCGGTGACGGGCAGAGTGGCGACGCGATCGAGGGGCGGGGCAACGACTGTGGCCTTCTCCGGGACCCAAGCCCAGATCGCCTCGGCGGAGCGCACGACCGCGGGTGCTGAAGCGTCGACCTTCGCGTCCTCGGGGGCGGAGTACTCCGGCTCCCAGGTCCAGATCGCCTCAGCCGAGCGGACGACGGCAGGAGCCGACTCGTCGGTGACCCCGGGATCCGTTGTGTCCCAGTCCCACTCGGGTTCGGGGGCTGCTTCAAGGACTGGTTCGGGGTCGGGTTCGGGTTCGGCCTCGGGTTCGGCCTCAGGCTCCCAGGCCCAGATCGCATCGACCGAGCGGATGACGGCTGGGACGGATGCGTCCACGGCATCGAGTCCGGAGGTGTCCCAGTCCCACTCGGTGTCGGGTTCCGCGATCGCCTCGAGGGCGGGATCGAGGACCGACTCAGGCTCTGGCTCTGGCTCTGGCTCTGGCTCTGGCTCGGGGACCGGCTCAGGTTCCGGCTCGAGGACCGGCTCAGGCTCGGGAACGGGCTCCGGCTCGGGGACTGATTCCGGGACGAACTCCGGCGCTACGTGCGGCTCAGGGCTCCTGGCCGTGACAAAGATGTGCTCGTAGGAATCTGGCTGACGTACCCAGGCGCCCTCGACGGGTGCGCCCGCGCCGACCAGGACTCGGGCGGCAGGAACGGGACTTCCCGACCACAGGGGCACACCAGGGACGACGGCCCTGGCCATCGAGGCCTCGAGGACGTCGCCGCGGTCGGAATCGGCTGCCACAACGTCCGATTCTACGGGGTCTACCCCCACGCCTGACCGCGATCGCAGGACTGCCTGCCCGTCGCGGCGGCGGGTACGCACCGCGGTCACCCCACCCGAGAAAAGATCGTGGGCGGCAACACGGAGTCTCCTCCGTGCGCCGCCCACGTTCCTTGCTTGGATCAGCTACGCGTCCGAACTGCCGGACGGAAGCCGAGGCCACCGGCCAGGACCATCATGATCATTCCAGCGACCAGGAGGGCCAAGCCCTTCTCGCCTCGGAGGTCCGAGCTGACGACGTCGGTCAGACCAGAACTGACGATCGACGGGGCCGCAGCGGGCGGGTCGACGATCGGGTCGTTCGCGGGCGGGTCGAGCGGCGGGTCAAGCGGCGGGTCAACGATGGTGCAGTTTGTCGCCGCCGCACTGAAGGTGTGCTCGAAGACCTGCTCGTCAGACTCGTCGGCGAACTCGGCGCCCTCGTTCGCGGTCGCAGTGACCTCGATGGAGGAGCCAGGCGTGGCCTCACCGTCAGTGAGCTCGAACGTGACGTTGTCACCCTCGGTGGAGTACGACGCCTGGTTCTCGTTGGCGCAAGTCGGGTCCACGAAGTTCACGGAAGCCGTCGCGGCCAGCGGCGGGTCGACGATGCCACCTTCCTGGCAGGTCGCTTTAGTGACGACGCCGTCGAGTTCTACGACATTGCCTTCGTCGTCGATGTAGTCGCCGACAATGTCAGGCAGCAGGTTCTGCGGGGGATTGTTGCGGTGTGCCAGGTGAGCACTTTCCGCCACCGAGTCGTTGTCAACGCGGATGAACACGTACTTGTCGGCGGCAGTGCCGTGGCAGACGCCAACCTTGGGCGGCTTGACCGCAGCGTTACCGGGCGAGGTAGTCACCATCAAGGCGACACCGCTGGACATCACCAGCATGCCGATTGCGGCCGTAAAGGTTGCGAGACGACGCAGCCCCCGCTGTGTCGTCGGGTTCTTGGATCGGGTCATTGGGGTCCCCCCGGGATTGGTAGTGGTTTCGAACACGCCTTGCGGCTTGGTTCCTCGACCTCCGGGGAGGAGGCCAGGAATGGAATTGTGAGCAACGCGGATAGATCGCTGCCTGAACATCAAACGCTTCAAAGCAGGAAACGTGCCAAAAGGAGCAGACAAGGGTCTAGGCCAATAGGCGCCTATTTGAAGAAAGTTCTACACAGTGGTGACAAAACCACCCGCCCGGGCGCTACGTCTGGTATGGGCAAACCCGGGTATTCAACCTAGCTTCTGCACGCAGAAGTTCAGGTTCCCGGCGACGCGAGCCTCCTGCGTAGGGGGCAGCACACCCGACGACAACAGCTCCGTACAAGCCTGCTTCGACTCGCGGTAGCGGCCGGTCCAGTAGCAGGCGATCGCGTACTCGTCCTTGCTACGCCAGTGATAGGTGCCTTCGTCGACGAACAGGATGTCCGGCGGTCGAGGCAGTGACACCGCCTGCTGCGCGAACAGGTGTGCCAGGGCGTACTTCTCGCCGTGCTCGCGGTGGTAGCGAGCAAGGTGCATCAAAGGCTCGGCCCGGGTCGGTCGGGCCTGGTACGCCTCGAGGTAGGCCTCCAGGACGCTCGCATAGCTGCGTTCGAGACGTTCGGTGAGCAGGGCGATCTGGAACTTCGCATACCAGGTCTCTTCCTCCCAGCCACCGAGCTCCACCCGGCGCTGGTAGGTGCGCAGCGCCTTGGTCAGGTCGCCGTTGTCGCGGTAGCTCTGGGCCAGGTAGAAGACGTACCGGACGTTGTTCCGGTCCGAGGCCAACGCCGCGGTCAACAGGTCGATGTCGCGCTGGAACTTGTCGGTACGGCTCGACCCCGAGGCGTGGTCCACGTAGTAGGCGCCCTCGAAGTGCGGGTGCGGCAGGGTGCCGGCATCGAGGTACTCGTGGGTCACTCCCACGTAGCGCCCCGGCACGTCGCGGCGCAGCAGCCGGGCGTTCTGGTAGCCGAGCTCGCTGCCGAGGTTGAGCTGGGTCAGCGAGTACACCGGCTCGGTCAGCTCAACGTCGAAGCCCCCGTCGCGGACCTGTAGCTCCATGTCGGCGTCGCAGAACAGCACGTAGTCGAACTCCAGGCTGCTGGCCCGCGCCGCGTCCAGCGCCTCGTTGCGGGCCTGCTCGAAATTCTCAAAAGTGGTGCTGACGATCTCGCCCGGTATGCCGTGCACGTCAAAGACCCGGCGGATGATCTCGACGGTGCCGTCCGTCGAGCCGGTGTCACAGATGACGTAACAGCTGATGTGAGGGGCGGCCGCCTGTAAGGCACGCTCGATGATCGCTTCCTCGTCTTTGACGATCATGTTGAGACAGAGCCGGGGCCTCATGATGCCGCTTCCACCGCGAACCCGACACGCCGGGTTTCGACACCGTCCACCTCGACCACCACGACGTACTGCCCCAGCCCGCGCAACGGCACGCCCTGGAAACCGAACGCGAACGACACGACCTGTTCGTCGGTCGCTGCCTGGTTCCCCGCGAGGATCCCCAGCTCGCCGTTGACGGGGCGGGCCGTCCCATCGGCACCGGCCAGCGTGGGGACGCGTCCGTCGTGGGTGGACACCTTGAATGTGAGGAGGCGGTCGCTGCCAGCCTCGGCAGGCAGCAATGTGACAACGCCGGCGACGGCGAAGTTCACGGCCATCGGAGCTTCACTGCCGGCTGGAACTAGCATCCGGTTGATCCCGGCGCCGGAGACGAACAGTTTGCCGCCGGATACCTCGGCGTGGTCGCAGAGCATCAGGTCAAGGTGCATGTGATCTCCCTCGGAAGTGACAGATGTGCCGATTGTGTTTCACAAGGGGTG
>JBKJHX010000045.1:0-47407 GCA_046598855.1 Marmoricola sp.
CGGGCGACCGCGTTGGGGGTGACTCCACCGAGGAAGGTCCGGGCTCCACAGGGCAGGGTGGTGGCTAATGGCCACCCGGGGTGACTCGCGGGAAAGTGCCACAGAAAACAGACCGCCTCCGACTCCGGTCGGCGGTAAGGGTGAAACGGTGGTGCAAGAGACCACCAGCGCGGCGGGCGACCGTCGCGGCTAGGCAAACCCCACCTGGAGCAAGATCAGACAGTGAGCGTTTGAGGGCGGCCCGCCCGAGCTCACGGGTAGATCGCAGGACGGTGTCGGCAACGGCACCGCTAGATGGATGGTCGCCAACTCCGGCGTCGTGAGGCGCCGGGGCGAACAGAACCCGGCCTATGAGCCAGCCCGTCCGCACCACCCGCTGCCAGGGTGTCGGGTCAGAGCCGTTCGACGAGCTCGTACAGGTGTCCGTCTGGGGCGGTGAAGTGCACGTACCGCTCCACGTCGTTCGCCGTCGGAGCGTCAGTGCCGACGCCGGCGGCGTTCAGCTCGGCCACGGCCTCGTCCAGGTTGGCGACCAGGAACCCCAAGGACCGTTCGCCCCTACCCATGCCACCGGGAGATGCCACCGCGAACGAGCTTCCATCGGGGAGGGTGAAGAGGTCTGCCTCGATGCCTTCCACGTGACGCGGGGGAAGGCCGAGGACGGTGCCGACGAACTCCGTCATCGGCTGGCGGCGGGACGTGGAGGTGCCCGCGAAGCAGATTCCCAGGATGCGCACGATCCAGACCCTAGGGCACCCCGCTTCGTCAGGTCGGGTGGTCGCTAGGCTGCGCCTTGTGCCGAACCTCGCTCGGGTGTCCCGCGTCAACGTCCTGACCGCGATCCGTGACTACGACGAGCAGGGTGCGGGCCCGTTCCTGGAGGCGCTCGGCTTCGACGGTCCCGGCGACGAGGTCTTGACGGTCCGGGGTCGTCGGTACGATGCCCGCGCGCTGCTTGCCTACGCCCACGGCAAGGCAACGGGGGAGAATCTCGCTCCCGAGCAGATCTCCCTTACCTCGCTTCGCGTGCTCACCGACCTGGAGTTCGAGGTCAGGCCGCGGGCCGAGCTTGATCGCGCGAAGGCAGCGCCGACTGCGCGCGCAAAGGCCAGCTCTACGCCCCGGGCGGCCGCACCGAGCGCACGCTCCCGCCCAGAGCCAGTGGTCAAACTGTGCCCGTCCTGCTTCACCCAGCTGTCTGTCACAGGTACCTGCGACTACTGCGAGTAGCCGCAACTATTAGTGCACGTCCGGTGCGGTCTGCGGGTCGGTCTGCGGGTCGGGGGTCGGCAGGTCGCCCGGAGTGATCGGGGAGACGTCGGGTTCCAGGCTGGGGATGACCTGGGGGTCGCTGTTCGGCTCGTTCGGTGTCGTCGTCATGGGTGTCGAGTACCCCGGGTGACCCGGACCAACCGTCGGCCTCGAACGAATTTCATCGAACCCTCTATGAAACTTCTTGACCCAGGCGCTCATGCGCCCGAGAATCGCAGTGTCAACACCGAACGAGGAGATCCCGTGACCGAGCAGTCCACCATCAGCCCCGCCCTCGCCGCTTCGCAGGCGTCCTGGAAGGCCGTGCAGGCCCGCGACAAGGCTGGTTGGCTCTCGCTGATGGCCGATGACATCGTGATCGAGGACCCGATCGGCGTCGCGATCACCAACGAGGACGGGAACGGCATCCGGGGCAGGGCGGCGGTCGAGGAATTCTTCGACAAGAACATCGCCACCAACAATCTCCGCGTCGAGTGCCAGGAGACGTTCCCGTCGAGTTCCGAGCTCGAGGTAGCGCACGTCCTGGTGCTGCACAGCGAGTTCGACAACGGCCTGAAGAGCCACGTCCGCGGGATTTTCTGTTACAAGCTCAACGAGGATCACCAGATCACCAACCTGCGCGGCTACTGGACCATGGAAGCGATGGTCTTCGAGGGCTGAGTCCCCGGAATCCCGCAGTCCCTTCGTTCGTTGAGGGGACATGGACGAGCAGTTCGAGCTGACGGCGCCTGCAGTCGTCTTTCCAGGTCAGCAGGACCCAACGTCGGCCTACCGGGTCGCGCACGACCTATTGAACCGTCGCGCGGCGGACGAGGCGCTCAGCATTCTCGAACCCGCGCTAGCCGAGGACCCGACCAACACCGGCCTGCGGACGCTGCGCGCCTGGGCCTACCTAATCCGGGTTCAGCTCTCCCGGGCCGAGGGCGAGCTCAGGGCACTGCTCGAGGAGCACCCGGACGACCTGTGGGTGCGGTTCGCCCTCGGTCGGGCACTGGAGAGGCAGTCCCGCTACGACGACGCGCTGCCACACCTGCGTCTCGCGGCTGCGATGTCGGCAGATCCCGAACACGAGCTGGCGGTACTCCGGGTGGAGCGCCTGAGTGGGAAGCTCTGAAGGTCAGGGGAGCGTCAGGATCTCCGCGCCGGTCTCGGTGACCAGCAGGGTGTGCTCGAACTGGGCAGAGACGCTCCGGTCACGGGTGACGACCGTCCAGTCGTCGTCCCACATCTCCCACTCGTGGGTGCCGAGGTTGAGCATCGGTTCGATGGTGAACGTCATCCCGGGCTGGATCAGGGTGTCGTACTCCGGGTCGTCGAAGTGGGCGACGATCAGCCCGGAGTGGAACGCGGTGCCGATGCCGTGTCCGGTGAACTCGCGCACCACGCCGTACCCGAATCGCTTGGCGTAGGTCTCGATCACCCGGCCGATCACGTTGATTCGACGGCCCGGCTTCACCGCCGCGATCGCCCGGCACAGGGACTCCTGGGTGCGCTCGACCAGGTCACGAACCTCCTGGCTCACCCCCGGTGTCAGGAAGGTGGCGTTGGTGTCGCCGTGGACGCCGCCGATGAACGCCGTGATGTCGATGTTGACGATGTCGCCGTCCTCGACGACCCGGCTGTCCGGGATGCCGTGGCAGACGACCTCGTTGGCGCTGGTGCACAGCGACTTCGGGAAGCCCCGGTAACCGAGCGTCGAGGGGTACGCGTCGTGGTCGAGGAGGAACTCGTGGCCGATCCGGTCGAGCTCGTCATGGGTCACTCCCGGGACGACGTTGCGTCCCACCTCGGCCAGTGCCTGAGCGGCGATCCTTCCGGCGACCCGCATCCGCGCGATGGTCTCGGGGTCCTTGACCTCAGGGCCCGTGTACTTCGCGGGTGCCGGCTTGTCGACGTACTCCGGGCGCGGGATGTGGGCAGGGACCGGACGTCGTGGTGAGAGCGTGCCGGGGGTTACTGGAGTCACGGGTGAAGTGTAGTGAGGACCCGAGGCACGGACTGGGGCCGTATTGTCGGCGGCATGGACGAAGAGTTCTGGTTCTGCCTCAAGCACCACCAGGTCGAGGGCCGCGACGGATGTAAGAGCTCCGACAGGCTGGGGCCGTACGCGAACGCGTCCGAGGCGGCGCGCGCGCTGGACCGGGTCGCCGAGCGAAACGACGACTGGGACAACGACCCCGTCTGGAACCCTGGCAAGGGCAACGAGGACGACCTGGAGGGCGAGCGATGAGCGAGCAGGACCCCGGCAAGCCGCCGGGCCGGATCAAGGACATCAGTGTCTACCGGGACTCGTTCATCGGGATGGTTCTGCTGGTATGCATCCCGTTTCTGATCTTCGGCGCACTCCCGGTCTACGGCTGGCTCGCCGCGGTCGGGATGTTCATCGTGTGGTTCCTGATCTTCTTCCAGGGGACGCTCTGGTTCCTGCCCCGTCCGCGCGGCGTGATCTGGCTCGGCGTCCTGGCCTTCGGGATGTGGCTCGGCGTGGTGACGATCGCCCGGATGACCTGACCGGCACGATCCCGGTTACGGCAGCCGCGGATGCACCCGCAGCACGGAGTCGTTCGTGCTGTTCGAGGTCGTGATCAGCAGGTCTCCATTCGGCGCAAGCGTGACCGAGCGCAACCGGCCGAACTCCGTCAGTGCCGCTGGAGCGCGGGTCCAGAGCAGCCTGCCGGCGCTGTCGAATTTCATGAAGATGACCTGGTTGGCCTTCAAGGCCGCCACCGCCAGGGTGCCGTTGTACTCACCCCACTGGGTGCCCCTGACGAACACGCCGCCCGAGGTTGCGACCGTCGGTTCGCCGGAGCGCCACCGGGCGCTGATCTGCACACCGGGGAGGGCGTGGTTGGTCATCGGCGGGGACTCGTCGTAACCGGGGCCCGGCTTCCAGCCGTAGTTGCCGCCCCGGACGAGCTTGTTGACCTCGTCGTCGCGGAACGGGCCGTGTTCGATCGACCACAGGGTGCCGTCCGCACGCTGGGCCAGGCCCTGGACGTTTCGGTGGCCGTAAGTCAGGACGTAGCGACGAATCCTCGAGTCCGCCCTGGGCCACGGGTTGGTCGGCCACGGAGCGCCGGTGTACCGGTTGAGCCGGAGGGTCTTGCCGCCCAGGGAGCGCAAATTTTGGGGGGTTGTGGCGATCGCGGCGTCGCCGGTGCCGACGATCATGGCGCCGCTGCGGGCGATCAGCAGCCGGCAGCCGCCGTGCCGTCCCGAAGACGCGGGAAGCCCTTTGAGGAGGACCCGGACGTACCGAACGCCTGTGTACGCCGCGTTGAGCTGCCACGCGACCACCCGGACGTCGTGACCGCCGCCCGCGGTGAAGCCGCCCTGGCAGGTGTAGATCCGACGGTTCTGCGCGAACGACGGATCTACCGCGAGACCCATCAGGCCGGTCTCGCCCGCCGCCCAGACCTTCGAGGTCGGAAAGCCGACGAGCGCCCTCGTGGCCCCGTTGCTCCACACGAGCAACCGCCTGGTCACCCGCTCGCCGATGAGCAGACGGCCACCAGGCAGCACCCGAACGTCCCACGGGATGCTCAGTCCGGTCACCTGGTGGGTCACCTGCAGCGCGGGGATCTGACTCGCTCTGTTCTCGGCGGCGACCTCCGGTGTGGTGGTCGGCACGACGAGCGCAGCGAGTGCGGCCGCGAGTAGTCCGAGTCGGCGCATGGCCTGACAGTACGCTCGATCGGCAAGTCGCAAACCAGGACGAAGGTCTCGATCAGCGTCGGCGGGCGAGCACAACAGTGTCGGTGAGGGTGACCGGCCCGTCCTCGCTCGGCACCTCTCGTTTCGGTGCCTGCGCCACCAGCACCTCCCACGCGGTCACGGGCAGGAGCTCCACGATCTGGTCGGGGGTGAAGATCCTCTCAGCATGCCCATGCCCGCTCCGCAGCCCGGCGGCAAGGTCGTCGGGATGGTGGCCGACCACCAGCAGGGTGCCGCCAGGACGAACCGCGGCCCCGATCCGGGTGTAGTGCTCGGCGCGCTCCTCGGCCGGCGGGTGCCAGAAGTGTGCGGAGACCAAGTCGTAGGTTCCGGGCAGGGCAGCTCCGCTCATCAGATCGTGGTGGACGGTCGTCACGCGGTCGCTCAGCCCGGCTTCGTTGGCGTGCGCGGTGACCCGGCCGAGCGCGACCGCGGACACGTCGAGGGCAGTGACCTGCCAGCCCTGACCGGCGAGCCAGACCGCGTCAGCGCCCTCGCCGGCGCCTACGTCGAGAACCGCGCCCGGAGCCATGCCGCTGACCTGCTCGACTAGTCGCTGGTTCGGGTTGCCGCTCCACACCCGGGCGGATTCGGCATAGCGGGTGTCCCAGGCCGCCTGGCTGTAGAGGTCGTCGTCGTGTTCATGCTGGTGAGTGCTCATGGGATCACCGTTCCAGTTCATGCCAAGGTGAAGTCAAGCCAGTCGGGTTCTGGCCGGAGATCTAGAAGGTGTGTTCGGGACCGGGGAAGGTTCCTGCTCTCACGTCGGCGGCGAACGCCTGCGCGCCAGCAGTCAGGACGGCGTTGACGTCGGCGTACTGCTTGACGAAACGCGCCATCTTGCCGGTCCGCAGTCCGAAGGCGTCCTGCCAGACCAACACCTGACCGTCGCAGCCGTTGCCGGCACCGATGCCGATGGTGGGGATCGTCAGCTCGGCGGTCACCTGGGCAGCAACGTCGCCCGGGACCATCTCCATCACGACGGCAAACGCCCCGGCTGCCTCGATCGCCTTCGCGTCGGCCAGGATCCGCTGCGCGGTCTCGCCCCGGCCCTGGACCCGGTAGCCGCCGAGGGCGTGCTCGCTCTGCGGGGTGAAGCCGATGTGCGCCATCACCGGGATGCCACCCCGGGTCAGCAGCTCGATCTGACCGGTCATCTCCCGGCCGCCCTCGAGCTTCACGCAGTGCGCGCCGCCTTCCTTCATGAATCGCACGGCCGTGTCGTAGGCCTGCTCGGGTGAGCGTTGGTAGGAGCCGAACGGCAGGTCACCGACCACCAGGGCGTGCCGGGTCGAGCGCGAGACCGCCCGGGTAAGTGGGATCAGCTCGTCGACGGTGATGGGCAGCGACGTCTCGTTGCCGAGGACGTTGTTCGACGCGCTGTCGCCGACGAGGAGGACCTCAATGCCGGCGTCATCGAAGGCAGCGGCGGTGTACATGTCGTAGGCCGTCAGCATCGCGAACTTCTCGCCGCGCTCCTTCATCTCCCGCAGGTGGTGGGTGCGGATCCGCTTGCGAGGGGCTTGCGCAGGAGTGGCTCCACCGCCGTAGGGCGCGGTCTCTTCGGGCGTGCTCTGACTCATCGTTGAGTTCCTTACTTCGCTCTCGCAGCTCCCTGACGGAGTCCACGGACCACCCTCAACGCTAGACCTGTTCGGGCGATTCTGCCCCTGTGTCGCTCGTCACCGCGTCTACTCCTCAGCGCTTCCGGCGGTAGAGCACGTGCGGCCGCAACGGGTGCCCCTCAGGCAGGCTCGGGTGGTCGAAGTTCTCGGCCGGGTCGGTGCGCATCCCGATCCGCTTCATCACTGTCTGCGAGCGCAGGTTGGCACGCGCGGTGAACGAGACGACCTCGTCCACCTCGAGGGTCTCGAAGGCGTGGGCCAGCACTGCCCGGGCACCTTCGGTCGCGAAGCCGTGTCCCCAGGCCGGTGCCGCCAGCCGCCAGCCAATCTCGACACACGGGGTGAAGGCGGCCTCGAAAGCTGGGACGGCCAGCCCGATGAAGCCGATGAAGGCGCCGGTGTCGCGGCGTTCGACGGCGAACAGACCGGGGCGCCCAGCCGCCAGCCCCGCCTGGTGCCGCCGGACGAGCGCGTCACTCTGCTCGCGGGTCAGTAGGGAGGGGAGGTGCTCCATCACTACGGGGTCGGCATTGAGATCGGCGAACGGAGCGAGATCCTTCTCCCGCCACTCGCGCAGGAGCAGACGCTCCGTCCCCAGTGCGGTCATTCCGCGGTGTACGGCGGCTTCGGCAGCTCGGCGATACCGGCCATCAGGTCACCCCACCCCGGGGACGAAGCGGATGTCGCGGACGGCGCCTCCGTCGAGCGCCGCCAAAGCCTCCTGGTACGCCGGACTCTCGTGGGCGGCGATGGCAGCCTCGACCGAGTCGAACTCGATCAGGACGACCCGGCCCGGCTCGCCGGCCTCGTAATGGCGCTCGGGAAGGCCGCGCGCGATGAATCGCCCGCCGGCTTCGGTCAGAGCAGGTGCCGCCAGCCGGGCGTACGCCACCAGCTTGTCCTCGTCGAGGATCTCCTTGTACACGCTCACCCAGTACGCAGTCATGGGTCCATCTTGCCGGTCAGCCGGCCGACGTGAGTTCAGGGGCGGTTACTGATCCGCTCCTCGAACCGCCGGACAGCTCGGTCACTCTGGATGCCCTTGATCCAGGACACTCCGGCGAGGGCGGTAGCGAGACCGACCACGACGGCGACCGCCGGGGCGCTGATGAGGATGCTGACCACGCAGAGCCCGGCGAGTACCGCGACGAGGGCACCACGCCCGGCATTGCCGTTGCGCATGCTGCGCTCCTGCGCCGCCTTGGCCTGCTCGAAGCCGTAGCCGAGTTCCATCGACCGAGCATGCCCTGCGGAGGTGAACGGACGGCGTCGACTCGACCTTTTCTCGAGTTATCCGGGAGACTGGTGGTGTGGACTTCGACTCCTGTTACGCGCACGGGTTCGCGCGCGTGGCCGCCTGCACCATCCCGGTGGCCATCGCCGATCCCGCGACCAATGCTGCGAGCGTGCTCGCGGAGGTCCGGGCGTGCCACGACGAGGGCGTCGCTGTCGCCGTCTTCCCCGAGCTCTGCCTGACCGGGTACGCGATCGATGACCTGGTGATGCAGGACGTGGTGCTGGAGGCGACCCTGGCCGCGATCGGCACGATCGTCGAGGCCAGCAGGGACCTGCGACCGGTCATCGTGGTGGGTGCTCCACTGCTCAAGGGCAACCGGCTCTTCAACTGCGCGGTCGTCATCCACCGGGGAGCTGTCCTCGGGGTAGCGCCGAAGTCCTTCCTGCCGACCTACCGCGAGTTCTACGAGGCGCGGTACTACGCCTCCGGCGAGGACCAGCGCGGTGAGGTGCTCACCCTGGGCGGTGTCGAGGTCCCGTTCGGCCGCGACCTGCTCTTCCGTGCCGCCGATGTTCCCGGGCTGGCGCTGTTCGTGGAGATCTGCGAGGACATGTGGGTCCCGATCCCCCCGAGCGCATACGCCGCGCTCGGCGGCGCGACCGTGCTGGCGAACATCTCGGGCTCCCCTATCACAGTGGCTCGCGCCGAGGACCGCCGCCTGCTGGTGCGGAGCGCGAGCGCCCGCTGCGCCGCCGCCTACCTGTACGCCGCCGCCGGAGAGGGCGAGTCGAGCACCGATCTGTCGTGGGACGGCCAGACGATGGTCTACGAGTGCGGCGACCTGCTGGGGGAGAGCGAGCGGTTCCCCGCGGGCCCCCGTCGTACCGTCGTCGACGTCGACCTGGACCGGATCCGCCAGGAGCGGCTCCGCCAGGGCACCTTCGACGACAACCGCCAGCAGGCCCGCATCGAGACCGAGGACCTGGACATCGTCGAGTTCACCCTCGACCCGCCTGCCGGAGACATCGGGCTGCAGCGCCAGGTCGACCGGTTCCCGTTCGTCCCCGACGACCCGGCCCGCCTCGCCCAGGACTGTTACGAGGCCTACAACATCCAGGTCTCCGGGCTGGAACAGCGTCTGCGCGCCATCGGGCAGCCCAAGATCGTGATCGGGGTCAGCGGCGGTCTCGACTCCACGCACGCGCTGATCGTCGCGGCGAAGGCGATGGACCGGCTCGGCCGGCCGCGCAGCGAGGTCCTCGCGTTCACGATGCCGGGATTCGCGACCACCGACTACACCAAGAACAATGCCACCCGACTCTGTAAGGCGCTGGGCGTCAGCTTCGAGGAGCTAGACATCCGGCCCGCCGCCACCCAGATGCTCGAGGACCTCGGCCACCCCTTCATGGACGAGCAGGGCACCGACGGCTCCGGGATCTACGACGTCACCTTCGAGAACGTCCAGGCTGGGCTGCGCACCGACTACCTCTTCCGGATCGCGAACCACCGAGGCGGGATCGTGCTCGGCACCGGCGACCTCTCTGAGCTCGCCCTCGGCTGGTGTACGTACGGCGTCGGCGACCAGATGTCGCACTACGCGGTGAACACCGGCGTACCGAAGACACTGATCCAGCACCTGATCCGTTGGGTGGTGTCCACCCACCAGCTTTCCGATGGGCGCAGCGACAGCGAGGTGGACGACGTCCTGGTCGAAATCGTGGAGCAGGAGATCACCCCGGAACTGATCCCCACCAAGGACGGCGAGGTCCCGCAGAGCACCGAGGCCACCATCGGCCCGTACGCGCTCCAGGACTTCACCCTGTACTACGTGCTGCGCCACGGCTACCGGCCGAGCAAGATCGCGTTCCTCGCCCGGCACGCCTGGTCCGACGCCTCGGCAGGGGCCTGGCCGGAGGGGTACCCCGAGCATCGCCGGAACGGCTACGACCTGCCCACGATCAAGACCTGGCTGGGTGTCTTCGTCACCCGCTTCTTCGGTTTCAGTCAGTTCAAGAGGTCCGCGCTTCCTAACGGTCCCAAGGTCTCGGCTGGCGGGTCGCTCTCGCCGCGCGGGGACTGGCGGATGCCGTCGGACGCCAATGCCAAGCTATGGCTGGCGGACCTGGAGAACGTCCCGGACGACTAATCGAGCCTGTGGACAAGCGTTTGTCCTAGAAGTGCCTGGTTGTTACCTTTCGAGCCCACAACGAAAGGCGACAACATGCGCAACCATCTCCGAGCCGGCTTCGTCGGTCTCCTCACGATCGTCGGCGTGGTGGCGTTCAGCTCCAGCGCCCTGGGCGTGAAGTGGAAGTCCGCGTCGGACCCGCTCTACGGCTACGAGGACGGCGCGAGGTTCGGCAAGACCTACGGCGACTTCTTCAACCAGGGAGGCGTCAAGGCCAAGAGCTCGACCTGGCAAGCCGACCTGCAACCCGGCGGCAACAATGTGCGGGTCGAGACCGACTTCTACTTCAAGGAGAACGGCGGAGCCGGCTGCACGTCGTCCTGCTGGAACCTCGACACGTCTAAGCAGACGAACGAGACCGACTCGAGCGCCTGGTTCTACGACTACCGCACCGAGCCGCTGCACGGCCTCGCCGAGGGCGCACGGGGAGGGATGAACATCTGCGAGATCCAGGCCTGGCAGAACGATCCCTGTAGTGCCCACGCCTGGGCCACCTTCTACTACTGAGGGTCGGGTCCGAGACGTGGCACGAGGTGACGATCCGTCGGCGTCGGTCGTGCGGGCGGAGTCGCTGGGATGCCGGTACGGCGCGCGGGCCGTCCTGCACGACCTCTCCTTCGAGCTGGGTCCGGGGGTGACCGGGTTGGTCGGGGTCAACGGCGCAGGCAAGTCGACCTTGATGCGGCTGCTCGGCACCAGGTTGACTCCGTCGACCGGGTCACTCACCCACTTCGGTGGTGACCCGGTCGCCGATCGCACACACGCCCGTCGGCAGATCGGCTATATGCCGCAGTCGCTCGAGCTCCCGAGCAGCCTGACCGTGCAGGACTTCCTGGCGTACGCCGCCTGGCTGAGGCGGGTGCCGCGGCGGACGCGGCCGGCAGTCATCGAGGACGCTTTGCGGAGCACCGACCTGCTGGACCGTGCGCGCTCACGGGTCGGTGCACTGTCCGGCGGGATGCACCGCCGACTCTTGCTGGCCCAGGCGCTGCTCAGCAGCCCCCCGCTGCTGCTGCTGGACGAGCCGACGGCGGGCCTTGACCCCGAGCAGAGGATCCGGCTGCGGAGGATGGTCACGCAGGAGGGTGCCGAGAGGACGACCGTGGTCAGCAGCCACGTGATGGCGGACCTGGTCGGGCTCGCCGACCGGGTACTGATGCTCGACGAGGGCCGGATGGTCTTCGACGGGACCGTGGAGCAGCTCGGCGAGCTCGGGTCCGGCCTGGTCACCCCGGAGAGCGACCTCAGCCCCTACGAGGCAGCGTTCCTCAGCCTCTGTTCGCGGGGTGACCGGTGAGCCGCCGCAGCGGAGCGATCTTCCTGGTCCCGCTGCTCGGGATCGCGGCGTACGTGCTGCTGTCCTTCCGGGACGGGGAGTGGGGGCAGTGGCCGTGGGTGATCGACCTCCTCACCGGGTCGACCGTGCTCACCGGTCCGGTGGTCGCGGCCTGCGCGGCACACCTGGTCGTAGGGCAAGCGCGACTGCTCGAACTGACCGGGACAACTGCGCGCGGTTGGTTGATCCCGTTCCGGTGCGCCGTCCAGGCGTGGCAGTGGGGAGTGGTCGCGTACCTGCTGACCGGGGTCATCGTGCTGGCGGTGTGCCTGCTCGGGACGCACGGCGGACCGTTCAGTCTCTGGGTCGCCGCGATCGGTCCTGCGGTGCTGGCGGTCTCTGCCCTGGCAGGAGCACTCGCGGCCCGACTCTGGTCAGACCGGTTGATCGTCGTGGTCATCGGTCCGCTTCTGTTCCTGGTCGGTGCCCTCGGCACCGCACAGGTCTCGGACCTGTTGCGCTATGGGCCCAGCACCGGTTCGCTCGCCGGTCTCGAACTCGACCCGATCTCCTGGTGGGTCCAGGTGGCCAGGCTCGGCGCCGTAGCAGTCCTGCTCGCCGCGGGGCTCTGGTGCCGGGAAGAGGTGCGGGTTCGATCGCTGGTGGCCCTAGGACTCGCCGGGCTGCTCGTGCTGGGCCTCAGCGTCGGGCTGGAGGAGGTTGAGCGGGACCACCGGCGGCTCCGGCCGTCGGCCGAGCGTCCGACCGTGTGCACCGACGGTTCACCCCGGTTCTGCGTAGCGCCCTCCAGCAGGCGCTCGTGGGGCGGTGAGGCAGCGGCGCTGGGCCGAGCAGCAGCGATTCTCCGGAGCGCTGGCGTGGACTTGCCCGCGCGCTACGAGGAGAGCCTGCCTGGTTACCGGCCGCCGCAGGACGTCGGCTTCCTCGACGTCGGCAGCGTGCCCGACCCACTCCAGGCGGCAGCGCACCACCTCACGCGTCCGGCCACCTGCCCCGCGTGGTTCGGGGACTCCGCACCACCGCCGGAAGAGACCTTCCAGGCTCAAGAGCTCCTGCGCCAGTGGATCATCGCCCAGTCCGGCCACCGCGTGTCCGGGTGGTCTCCCGCGTCCGACCGGTGGTTGGAATCGCCCGACAGCCCCGAGGCGGTGGCGTGGGTGCGCGGCACCTTCACCTTGCTCCGCTCGTGCGCCCTCGACGACGTCCGGCTGCCGTATTCCGACCCGACGTCCTAACGTGTCTCCGAGTGTGGTTCGCGCCTGGCTGGTCGCCCATGAGGCCGCGGCTGTGGTGGCGGCGATGGGCGTGCTGACCGTGGTCCTCTGCGCTGGGTCCTGGTGGCTCCTCCCGGTGCCGGGAAGCGTTCGCCGGGTCCCGGTGTGGCAACTCACGCCGCCGGCGTTCGCCGCCTTGGCCAGCCTGGCCACCCTGAACCGTCTCCCCGCAGAGTTCCCGGACTTCGCGCTCAGGGCCGCGCGCCTGGCCTGGGCGCTCATCATCCTCGGGCTGGCCTGCCTCGGCGTCCGCGCGGTCGATCTGGCGGCCGGGCTCGGCAGCCTGGTGCCTGCCACGGCGACGCTGGTCGGTCTCGCCCTCGGCACGTCCTGCGTGCTCGGACGGATGTCGGTCTGGGTCGGCGGTGTCGGGATCCTCGTGATCGTGATGAACACCCACAAGTACGCCGGCGCCGCGAGCCCGTGGGCGCCGGAGGCAGACCCGATCTGGGTCGGCGGCGTTGCCCTCGCAGTGCTGGGTGTCGCGGCGTACGCCTGGTTCGGCGCGCGGTCGTCGCTGGTCCCTCGGACCTGACGCCCGGCGGTGTCGAGTTACCCCTATCGTTGGCCCCATGGGCAAGCAGGAAGACTTCGTACTCCGCGCACTTGAAGAGCGGGACGTCCGGTTCGTGCGGTTGTGGTTCACCGACGTACTCGGCTCCCTCAAGTCGGTCGCGATCGCGCCGGCCGAGCTCGAAGGGGCCTTCACCGAAGGCATCGGCTTCGACGGCTCGGCCATCGAGGGCTTCGCCCGGGTCACCGAGGCGGACATGCTGGCCCGGCCCGATCCCTCGACGTTCCAGATCCTGCCTTGGCGTGGCGACGGGCCGGCCACGGCGCGGATGTTCTGTGACATCACGATGCCGGACGGCTCGGCGTCGTACGCGGACCCCCGGTACGTCCTCAAGCGCACCCTGAAGTCGGCGGCCGACAAGGGCTTCACCTTCTACACCCACCCCGAGATCGAGTTCTACCTCTTCAAGGGCCCGACTGAGAAGGGCGGCCTGCCGGTCCCAGTCGACCAGAGCGGGTACTTCGACCACACCGCAACCAGTGCCGGCTCGGACTTCCGGCGCGAGGCGATCACCATGCTCGAGGCGATGGGCATCTCGGTGGAGTTCAGCCACCACGAGGGTGGCCCCGGGCAGCAGGAGATTGACCTCCGGTACGCCGACGCGCTCTCGACCGCCGACAACATCATGACCTTCCGCACGGTGGTCCGGGAGGTCGCGCTCGGTCAGGGCGTCTGGGCCAGCTTCATGCCCAAGCCGTTCACGGAGCACCCCGGCTCCGGCATGCACACCCACGTCTCGCTCTTCGAAGGCGATCGCAACGCCTTCTTCGAGGGCGGCGCGGAGTACCAGCTCTCCAAGACCGGCCGGCATTTCATCGCCGGTGTCCTGCACCACGCGGCCGAGATCACCGCGGTCACCAACCAGTGGGTCAACTCCTACAAGCGACTCATCGGTGGCGGTGAGGCCCCGTCGTACATCTCGTGGGGCCACAACAACCGCTCGGCCATGGTCCGGGTGCCGATGTACAAGCCCAACAAAGGCCAGTCCACCCGGATCGAGCTGCGCACCATCGACGCCGCGTGCAACCCGTACCTCGCCTTCGCCGTGGTGCTGGCCGCTGGGATGAAGGGTCTCGACGGCGAGTACGAGCTACCCCGTGAGGCCGAGGACGACGTCTGGTCACTGACCGACCGCGAGCGTCAGGCACTCGGGCTTGAGCAGTTGCCCAAGAGCCTGTACGACGCCATCGGCATCGCGGAGCGCTCGGAGCTGCTCGCCGACACCCTCGGTGAGCACGTCTTCGACTTCTTCCTGCGCAACAAGCGCCAGGAGTGGGAGGAGTACCGCGGCCAGGTCTCCGCGTTCGAGCGAGACCGGATGCTTCCGGTCATCTGAGGATGCCTCGCGAGGGCTCACACCTCCTGTCGCCCGGGAACCTGGCACGACTCGGGTTCTTGGAGTCCGACGTCGCTGCTGCCCATCTGGGCGCGCTCGGCCCACCGGCGTCCCCGGTGGTGGCGATCCTGGGCCAGACCGCCGACCCCGACCTGGCTCTCGACATGCTGGTCCGGCTGCACCAGGCCGCCCCGGATGGGCCGGAGCTGATCCGGGCGCTCGAGAACGACGAGGGCACCGCGATGCGGTTGCTCTCGGTGCTGGGGATGAGCGAGGCGCTCGGCGAGCACCTGGTCCGGCACCCCGCGCACTGGCACGAGCTCACCGATCCGACCCTGGGCTCGACCCGTCCGCCGGCGTTCGCCGTACGGGCCGGCCTGGTCGAGACCGTCGGAGGAGATCCGGGCGCTGATCAGCCGGTGGCCTCGCTCCCGTACGACGAAGCCGTCGATGCGCTCAGGGTCGAGTACCGCCGGGTGCTGCTCCGGCTGGCGAGCCGGGACCTGGCGCACCACGTCGGCATGGACGACATCGCCGCCGAGCTCTCCGACCTGGCCGCCGGCACCCTTGACGCGGCGCTGGCCGTCGCCAGGGCGAAGGTCGGCGACGCCGCTGCCTCGTGCCGGCTCGCCGTGATCGCGATGGGCAAGTGCGGCGGCCACGAGCTCAACTACGTCAGCGACGTCGATGTGATCTTCGTGGCCGAGCCGGTCGAGGGGGTCGACGAGACGCAGGCGTTGCGGACCGCGACCCAGCTGGCGTCCACCCTGATCCAGGTCTGTGGCGACCAGACGGTGCAGGGGACGATCTGGCCGGTCGATGCCAACCTGCGTCCCGAGGGCAAGAACGGCCCCCTGGTGCGGACGCTGGCCAGTCACCGCGGCTACTACGAGCGGTGGGCCAAGACCTGGGAGTTCCAGGCGCTGCTCAAGGCCCGACCGGTCGCCGGCGACCTCAAGCTCGGACGTGCCTACGTCGACATCGTTGGGCCGATGGTCTGGCAGGCGGCCGAACGCGACGGCTTCGTCGAGGACGTCCAGGCGATGCGGCGCCGGGTGCTCGAGCACCTCCCGGCGCACGGGGCCAAGCGGCAGCTCAAGCTCGGCGCCGGGGGTCTGCGCGACGTCGAGTTCGCCGTCCAGCTGCTGCAGCTGGTGCACGGCCGGACCGACCCGAATGTGCGGGCGCCGGCGACACTGAGTGCGCTGGAGGCGCTGACCAGTGGGGGCTACATCGGCCGCGAGGACGGACGCTCGATGCACGAGGCCTACTCGTTCCTGCGCACCTTCGAGCATCGCATCCAGCTCTTCCAGTTGCGGCGCACGCACGTCGTACCCGAGGACGAGGCGGCACTGCGTCGTCTGGGTCGCTCGATCGGGCACCTACGCAATTCGGAGACCGAGCTCGACAAGGAGTGGAGCCACCACCGTCGCGAGGCCCGCCGGCTCCACGAGAAGCTGTTCTACCGCCCGCTGCTCGCTGCGGTGGCGCGGATTCCCGGCGACGGTGCCCGGCTGACCACAGGTGCGGCCAAGGAACGGCTCAGCGCCCTCGGGTACGCCGACGCGGATGCGGCGCTACGGCATCTGGAGGCGCTGACCAGCGGCGTCTCCCGGACAGCGGCCATCCAGCGGACGCTGCTGCCGGCGCTGCTGGAGTGGTTCGCGGATGCCCCCGACCCGGACGCCGGACTCTTCGGCTTCCGCCGGATCTCCGACGCCCTCGGCAGCACCCCCTGGTACCTGGCGATGCTGCGCGACGAGGGCGAGACTGCGCAGCGCCTGGCCCAGGTGCTGGCCACCAGCAGGTTCGCCACCGACCTGCTCGAACGTGAGCCCGAGGGGGTCAAGATCCTCGGTGGGCACGCCGCCCTGCGCCCGCTAGGACGCGACGCGATCCAGACCGAGATGCTGGCTAACGCGGCCCGGCGCGACGATGCCGAGGCAGCGATCCGCAGTGTCCGGGCGATCCGGCGACGCGAGCTGCTGCGGACCAGCGCGGCAGACCTGTGCGTGCCGTTCGGGGTGGCCGAAGTCGGCTACGCCTTGACCGACCTCACCGACGCGACGCTGGAAGCTGCGCTCGCGGTCTCGATCAAGGCGGTCGAGACCGACCGCGGCGTCGCGATGCCGACCCGGTTCGCGATCATCGCGATGGGTCGGTACGGCGGGTACGAAATGGGGTACGCGAGCGACGCGGACGTGATGTTCGTCCACGACCCGCTCCCGGGGGCCGACGCCGAGCAGGCGAGCGCGATGGCCAAGAGCGTCGCCAACGAGCTGCGGCGTCTGCTCGCGCTGCCGGCGACCGACCCGCCCCTGGTGGTCGACGCAGAGCTGCGGCCCGAGGGCAAGCAAGGGCCGATGGTCCGGACCCTGGAGTCGTTCGCGGCGTACTACGCACGCTGGTCGGCAGTCTGGGAGGCCCAGGCACTGCTGCGCGCGGAGCCGGTGTGCGGTGATTCGGAGCTGAAGGAGAAGTTCCGGGCGCTGATCGATCCGCTGCGTTTCCCCAAGGACGGGCTGGGCAACGACGACCTAGTCGAGATCCGCCGGATCAAGGCGCGGATCGAGGACGAGCGGATGCCGCGCGGCGCCGACCCCGCCACCCACTTCAAGCTCGGACGCGGTGGTCTCGCGGACGTCGAGTGGACCGTCCAGGTGCTGCAGCTGCAGCACGCCGGCGCTGTCCCGGCGTTGCGTACGACCAAGACCCTTGAGGCACTCCAGGCAGCAACCGAGGCCGACCTGATCTCCGCCGAGGACGCCGAGGTCCTCCGCGACGCCTGGCTGCTGGCGAGCCGGGCCCGGAACGCGGCCACCCTGGTCCGCGGCAAGTCTGCCGACCAGCTGCCGACCGATGGTCGCGAGCGGGCTGCGATTGCCACCATCCTCGGTTACGGGCCGGGGGAGTCCACGGCGATGGTCAACGACTACCAGCGCAGCACCCGGCGCGCCCACACCGTGGTCGACCGCGTCTTCTGGGGAAGCTGAGATGGCCGCTCCCGGGGGAGACCTGGTCGTCCCGCCCGGCCCGGGCCTGCCGAGCGGGACGACGATTCCTGCCGGCGAGCTCACCGAACGGTTCTCCCGGTCTCCAGGCCCGGGGGGTCAGTCGGTGAACACCAGCGACACCCGGGTGGAGCTGCTCTTCGATCCGCTCGTCTCGGGTGCCTTCACCGAAGCCCAGCTGCGCCGGATCCTGAACGCACTCCCGACGGGCCCGGTCACAGTGACCGCGTCCGAGTACCGCTCCCAGCTGCGCAACAGGACCGCTGCCCGGGAACGGCTGGTCGCGATCTTGCGCGAGGCCGTCGCACCACCCCCGCCGGCGAGGCGCCCGACCCGGCCGAGCCGGGCCTCGCAGCGCCGTCGGGTCGAGGAGAAGAAGCAACGCGGACGGACCAAGGACCTGCGCGGGCGCGTCACTGACGAGTGATCCGGACGCGGGTGGGAGCATGACCCCATGAGCGATCAGGACGGTCTGGGCTGGTACTCGGTGCGGTGTGTCTTCGGGTCCGAAGCCGACGTCGAGGACGAGACGACGTACGAGGAGCGGATCACGCTCTGGCAGGCGGCCAGCGCGGAAGAGGCGATCGAGCGCGCCGAGGAGGAGGCCCTCGCCTACGCAGCCTCGATCGAGGAGGTGCCGGTCACCTTCCTGGGTCTGGCCCAGTGCTTCCACCTCTTCGACGACCCGCGGGACGGCGCCGAGATCTTCTCCCTGATGCGCGACAGTGAGCTCGAGCCGGACGACTACCTGGACACGTACTTCGACAGCGGCGAAGAGCGTCAGAGCAACGAAGAGGCCTGACCAGTTGCGGCGGTCGGCGTCAGCACGACCACCGGCAGTTGCCGCTCGGTCTTCCGCTGGTAGCGACTGAACTGGCCGCGGTTGGCCGCGTCGCAAATCGCGAAGAGCCGGGCGTAATCCGGGTCGTCCGGGCGCAGGACCGTGGCGATGGCGGGCATCTTCCTGACGCCGACCTGGATCGCGACACGGCCGTCCGCTTCGACATTCAGCGCCCAGGCGGGCGGGAGGTGGTGGCCGCCGTTGGACGCGCAGACCAGGTAGCTGTTGCTGTCGCGGCCGTAGACGAGCGCGTTGGTCCGGGTGAGTCCCGACTTGCGGCCGGTACTGCGCAGCAACAGGGTGGGCATCAGGAGCAGTCGGTGCCCGATCAGACCGCGGCTGGTCTCGTAGACGGCCTGGTGTGCCTTGAGGCCGAGGAGGAAGGTCTGGGTGCTGAGCTTCATGCGGACATGATGTCCTTGACCGCCAGCGATGCGAACACCATGGCAGTGCCAAGCGGGGCGCCGGGGCCGGGGTAGAAGGCGCCGAAGGTGGAGGCAGCCGAGTTGCTGGTCGCGTAGAGCCCGGACAGCACGCTGCCGTCCTCGCGGAGCGCACGACCGGACTCGTCGGTCACGATGCCGCCTTTGGTACCGAGGTCGGACAGCACGAACCGGGCTGCGAAGAACGGACCCTGGGTGACTCCGACCAGGGCCTTGTTGGGGCCGTCACCACTGGCGAAGAAGGTGTCGTATTCGTCGGCACCACGTCCGAAGTCCTCGTCGATGCCGGCCTCGCAGAACCCGTTGAACCGCTCGACGGTCGCCTCCAACTCGGGCAGGTCCAGAGTGCTCGACAGCTCGGCCAGGCTTTCGGCAGTTACCCAGGTTCCGGCCGCAAGGTGGTCGGCCGGGTCACCCTCGGGCATCGCGATCGCAGGCAGACGGCCGCCCTCGCGGGAGTCGAAGATGAACCAGGACGGGATTCTGTCCTCGGACTTCGCCATCTCGCGCCCGAATCGGTCGTATGGGAGGCACTCGTTGGCGTAGCGCTGACCCCGGGCGTCGACGATCACGCCGCTGCGGAAGCCGAGGGTGAAGGAGCCGTGCCCGTCGGGATGCTCCAGGCCGGGGCAGAACCACCCCTGGTCGAGCAGGTCGGTCGCTGCGCCGACAGCCATCGCGGCGGCGATCGGCTCGCCAAGGTTGGTACCGTCGGGCGCCATCGACCAGGCGGAGTCGCCCGGGACGCCGTACCTGGCCCGCCACTCGGGGTTGTGCTCGAAGCCGCCGGCCGCGATCACCACGCCACGGGTTCCGGTCACCGTGACTTCGCCGTCCGCGGTCCGCGCCACGACGCCGGTAACACGGTCGTCCGCGGAGACCAAGGACTCGACGCTGTGCCCGGTGAGCACAGTGCCGCCGTCCCGGGTGAAGGCGAGCAGCAGCCGGGCGACCAGGGCCTGGCCGCCGGAGAGGGTGTTGCGACCCGGGAGGCCCGCGCGGTCCAGCTCGACTGGCGGACGTACCAGGGCGGCGACCTCCTCGGGAAGCTCGGCACGCTTGATGTTCGAGGGCTGGATCGAACGGCCCCAACTGACTCGGCCCGGGGCGTCGTAGTACTCCGGGAACGGAAGCCACTCGAACGTGAACGCTTCGTCGGACTCCAGTTCGGCGACCAGGCGGGGGGACTCGGCGAGGAACGCTTCGACCTTCACGGTGTTCGGGTCCTCCAGCAGGGCGCCGAGGTAGGTGCGCGCCGACGCGGTGGAGTCGGCGATGCTCGCCCGCTGCTGGACCTCCGAACCGGGCAGCCAACAGGCGCCGCCGGAGTACGCCGAGGTACCACCGCAGTACTGGGTTTTTTCCACCACGACGGTCCGCAGCCCGCTCTTCTGGGCCAGGTACGCCGCGGTGAGCGCGCCGCCTCCGGAGCCGACGACGACGACGTCGAACGTGCTGGGCTGGGGTGCTGTGGTCATCGCTAATCCTTTTCCAGGTAGCTGCAGAGTGCTTCGGAAAGGCCCCGTCGGGCCTCGTCGGGGTCGGTGTAGGTGCTGAGGTACTGCTCGTTGTGCAGGCCGCGCATCGCTCCTGGCAGGAGGCTGCGTACCCGGGTCAACCGGACCGGGTCCAGTGCGAACCCGTCGAAGGCGTGCTCGACCAGCTCGGTCCAGGCGACGTCGAAGTGCGCGATCGCGGCCGCCGTCAGGGGGTAGTGCGCCTCCAGCTCGTCGCGCTGGCGGGGCAGTGCGATCCGCAGGTTGTGGATCGCTCGGGACGGCGGCAGGTCCATCGCGGCCCAGAGCATCTCCACGATCGCGTCGACCCGCTCGGCGAGGACGGGGGAGTCGGGCAACCGGGGTTTCATCACCGCGGTGTCGGTGATGACGTGCTCCAGGACTGCGGCCCAGAGGCCGTCGACGTCGCCGAACTGGTGCTGGACCGTTCCCCAGGTGACGCCGGCTTCCCGGGCGATCAGGCTGGCGCTGACCGACTCCGCACCACCGCGCGCCAGGCACTCCAGGGCCGTTGTGAGGAGAGCATGGCGGGTCTCGAGGCCGCGCTTGTTGAGCCGGGTTCCCTTGGCGCTGAGAGAGCGCTGGGCGCCGAGGGAGTTCGACATGAGGTCGGAGCTCAGCTCAGGCCGAGCCGGGCGCCGTGTCGACCGATAAAGGCGATGACCTCGTCGGCGGGCTTGTCCGGGACGCCCCAGATCAGCTCGGTGACGCCGCACTCGGCCCAGGAGGCGAGGTCTTCGGGCGAGGGCTTCATCGCGATCAGCACGTGTACCTCCGGCGAACCGGCGCGGCCTGCGTCCGCCCAGGCCTGCTTCAGCGCGGCGACCTTCTCGGGGATGCCGGACTCGATCGGGGTGGTCATCCAACCGTCGGCGTTTGCGGCGATCCAGGCGAAGGTCTTCGGACCGGCGCCGGCGCCGATGATGACCGGGACGTGCGCCTGGACTGGCTTCGGCCAGGCCCACGAGGCACCGAACTGGACGAACTCGCCGTCGTAGGACGCCTCTTCCTGGGTCCACAGTGCGCGCATGGCCTCGATGTACTCGCGCAGGACGGTGCGGCGTTTGTTCGCGGGCACGTGGTGGTCGCTGAGCTCGTCGGTGTTCCAGCCGAAGCCTGCGCCGATGGTGACCCGGCCGCCGGAGAGGTGGTCGAGGGTAGCGATGGTCTTCGCCAAAGTGATCGGATCGGACTCGACCGGAAGCGCGACTGCCGTGGAGAGCCGGATCTTGCTGGTGACGGCGGCGGCAGTGGCCAGCGAGACCCACGGGTCCAGGGTGCGCGTGTAGCGGTCGTCGGGGAGGGTCTCGTCGCCGGTGCCCGGGTGGGCGGCGTCCCGCTTGACCGGGATGTGCGTGTGCTCGGGCACGTAGATGGTGTCGAAACCGGCGGCCTCGGCGGCTTGAGCGGCCTCGGCGGGGGTGATCCCACGGTCACTGGTGAACAGCACGATGCCGTTGCGCATGAAGTCGTCTCCTGGTCCGGACCCGCCGATGCGGGGCGTCGCGAAGAATCATAGAGGACTCAATGAGAAACGGAAGTGCTAGGCGCTCGTGACTCGCCGGAGGAAGGCGACCGCACGCTCCAGCGCATGGCGACCGTGCTCGGTACCGAGGAGGAACTGGAACTGGTGGTGGGCCGGATCCATTTCGTCGCCCGGGATGTACTCCTCGACCTGTACGCCGAGCTCGCGGAGTCGGGCAGCCATCGGAATAGACTGCCCGCGCGTCAGCGGATCGTTGCTGCCCGCGGACAGGAACGTCGGTGGGAAGTCGCCGGTGGCGTGGTCCAGGACGCTCATCGACCGGCAGGCATCGGTGGTCTTCCAGGACCGGCTGCGGGTCAGGGACCACATCGCCGATTCCAGGACCGCCTCGAACATCCGGTCCGAATCCTCCTGGGCGGTCGGGTCGTAGATCCCGCAGAAGAGCAGCGCACCGCGGAGCTGGTCGAGCCCCAGGGCAGGGGTGAACGGCGAGGCGGCGGCGTACTGCGGGTTGCTGGTCAGGTTCGCGAGCTCGCCGGCGACCTGGGCGCCGGCCGAGTCCCCGGCGAGGACCACCCGGGTGGGATCGAGGTCGTACTCGCGGGCGTGCGCGAGCAGGTGCCGGATCGCCGCGTTGACCGCGCGCGGGGCATCTGGGTACTTCGCCCGCGGAGCTCGCGGGTAGTTCACGACCGCGCCGGCGAACCCGTGGGAGGCCAGGTGCTCGACGTAGGGGAGCGAGTCGGCCTTGCCACCGAAGTGCCAGCCGCCGCCGTGCAGCCAGACCACCACCGGGTGCGGTCCGGACGAGTCCGGGACGACCAGGTCGAACCGTCCGTCGGCGCCGGTGCCGGGCGCGTACTCCAGGTCGGTGCGGGTGACCCAGGTCGCCGCAGGGAGCCGTTCGCGCAGATCGGCCGCGATGACGACGCTGCCGGGTTCGGAGGAGGCCCGGAACAGCCGCAGGGTCAACCCGGGGGGGCACCAGCGTTGCGGCTTGAGCCGGGCCAGGACCCTGACCAGGAAGGTGCAGATGGCGGCGACGCTCAGCTGGGTGGCGCGGCGCACCGGGTGGCTCATTCGGGCAGCGTGTCACGTCGCCGACGGACCTGCACCGGGTGCTCGATCAGCGGCGGCCGTAGTCGCCGGTGACCCAGACGGCCCCGCCGCTGTAGCGGACGCCGTACCCGACGTCGCGGAAGCGGCAGTTCTGGATGTTGGCCCGGTGCGGTGCACTCTTGATCCACAGGGAGAAGACGCCGGACGGGGTGAGACCGCGACCCCAGGCGATGTTCTCGCCGAGAAGACGCCAGTTGGTGTAGCCGGCACGCTCGATCCGGGTCGCCAGGCGCGCCTCCCGCGCCACCCGGTGCGAGAGCTGGCCCGCCTCGACCATCCGCAAGGTGTGCCTGCGGGCAGCGGTGACCAACGCCGTGTTCGCCCTGAGTGCAACGCAACCGACCTTCGCCCGGCGATCGTTGGTCAGAGCGACCAGCCGGGCCTCGAACTGCGCGGTCGTCAGGGTCGTCGTGGCTAATGCCGACGTGGTCGTCGGAGCTGCCGTGGCTCCTGCCGCACCCACCGTCGTCGGCAGGCCGACCAGGCCGAGGAGAAGGAGACATGGGGCAACCAGACGGCGGGAGGGGCGCGACATGTGCCAACTGTGAGGGATGTCCGGTTTTTCCGCACACCTTTCCGAGAAATGTTTCGTTGTCAGCCTGGGAGCGCCTGCGAACATCTGACAGTGAGGCATCTGCAGATCGTTCTGGATCCCGGCGTCGACGCAGCTCCCTACGAGCAGATCCGGACCCAGGTCACGGCCCAGGTCGAACGCGGTGACCTGGTGCCCGGGGACAGGTTGCCGACGGTGCGGGCGCAGGCCGGGGAGCTCGGTGTCGCGACCAACACCGTTGCCCGCGCCTACCGTGAGCTCGAGCAGGCCGGGGTGATCGAGACTCGCGGACGAGCCGGCAGCTTCGTCACCGGCGACGGTGTCGAGAAGGCAGCGAAGTCGGCGGCTGCCACCTACGTCGCCGAGGTCCGCGCCCTGGGGATCGAGCCGGCTGAGGCGCTAGCCATGGTCCGGAACATCCTGGAGAACCCGATCCGGTCCTGAGGTGGACTCATCCGTGCAGTCGGACCCGGGCGACGCCGTCGGCACCGCGCGCTGGAGCTCATTGCGCAGGTAGACCTCCCGTCCGCAGACCTTTCCAACCACCCGGTACCGCTGCTTCATCACCTCCAGGACGCCGAATTCGTCGAGCCGGTCGGAGACCTTCGAGTCCCGCACCACGATCCAGGCCGGCGCTGCCGGTCCCGACACGACGCCGCGCAGCACTCGAAGGTCGGGGTCCCGCACCCGGGCAGGCAACGTCCACAGGTATTCGTACGGTGAGGAGAGCCGGGAGCGCCGGATCATCTCGGCGTCCCCGAACGTCGCCACGATGGTGTCGCCGGGCTCGGCCACGGCGCCGATCGCCTGCCCGATCACCGACGCCGGGGTGCTGGTCGGGCTGATGATCACCGTGACGCCCGCGACCAGACCGGACAGGACGACCGCACCGACCGCCGGCCGGACCAGGTGCGGTGCTGCCAGAGCCACCGCGCCGGCGGCCAGGGCCACAGCCGGGACCGTCTCCAGAAGGTAGTGGAACCAGTAGCTGCCGCCGGCCAGGACCGAGAAGGCGCCGTAGCCCACCAGCGCGGTTACCGCCCCCAGGGCAGCCCGGTCCGGGGCGCCGGCCGGCCGTCGGCGGAACCCGATCACGGCGAAGGCCGCGAGCGCGACCGGCACCAGGCTGCCCAGGAAGGCCAGCGAGATCTTGCCGAGACGAGCGCCGCTCTCGGCGCGGTTGTCCTCGGCCAGGACGGCACCCGCCTCGATCCGGAACGGGTACGTCGCCTCGAAGGCGTCGACCGGGGAGGTGCCGTGCGCGAGCGCCCAGGCAGTCACCGCGCCGTACAGGAGCACTGCGCCGAGGGCGGCGAGACCAATCAGCTGCAGCAGGCGTGACCCGGTGAGCCTGCCGGCCCGCCAGCTCAGCAACCACCAGACAGCCGCGAAGACGACGACGTCCGCAAGGTTCTGCTTGATCAGGACCGCTGCTACCGCCGCGGCCCCGGCCCCCACAGCGGCGATCCCAGCGCTCCGGGTGTCGTCGTTCAGGACGGCCTCGACCGCGCAGCGCAGCCCGAGCGCGAGGAACGGCAGCGCGAGTAGTTCGCCATTGATGTCGACCGCCCCGTACAAGGGACTGACTAGCAGCGCGCCCGCCGTGAGCGCCGACCAGGCGCCGGCCCGGTCCCCGAAGAGACGGCGGGCCGTGGAGGCGAGCAGCCAGATGGCGGCCAGGGCCGTCGCGATCCCGATCAGTCGCAGCGCGAGCAGGCCGCCGAGCGCGTCGGCCAGTGCGAAGATCGTGATCAGGAGCGGGGGCCGATCGACCCAGTAGTCGCCGTACAGCGAGCTGCCGTCAGCGGTCCACTGCGACCCGATGACCAGGAAGCCGCCCTCGTCCGGGGAGCCGCCGTCCCGCATCTGCAGCAGCCGGATGAGCGTCACGGCTGCCAGGACGGCCAGCAGGACCCACGGCCGTGACCGGTGGGCCACCGGTGGCGGCGCGGGGGTCACGTCGGCGGTCACGGAGCAAAGGTAGGGGTAATCGGCAGGCGTCGGAAATTGTCTCTGCGTCACAATGTCGCGGGTGAGTACCCACCCGCACGCCGAGGTCCTGCGCACTCCTGACGAGTGCTTCGCCGACCTGCCCGGCTTCCCGTTCGCCCCGCACTATCTCGATGTCGGTACCGATGGGCTTCCGCCCGTGCGGATGCACTACCTGGACGAAGGGCCCGCCGACGGGCCAGTGGCGCTGCTGCTGCACGGCCAACCGACCTGGTCCTACCTCTACCGATCGGTGATCCCGGTGTTGGTCGAGCGCGGGATCCGGGTCGTTGCGCCGGACAACATCGGGTTCGGGCGGTCCGACAAGCCGGTCCGTGCCACGGACTACACCTTCGCCCGGCACATCGACTGGACCCGCGGACTGGTCGCCGGCCTCGACCTGACCGATGTGACCCTGGTGGCACAGGACTGGGGCGGGCCGATCGGCCTCAGTGTGCTGGCTGGTGAACCTGAGCGCTTCGCCGCGGTCGTCGCCACCAACACGATCCTGCACACGGCCGATCCGGCACTGGCTGACCGGCTGACCTGGGCGGTGCACGGGATCGGGGAGTCGCGGGTAGTCCTGGAAGAAGGGCTGGTCGACTACCTGCTGTATACCCAGCGGGCTCCCGAGCTGCAGGCCAGTCTCTTCGTCGGCGCGGCCACCATGCAGCCGCTGCCGGACGAGGTCTTGGCCGCCTACGACGCGCCCTTCCCGGCGCCGGAGTACACCGCGGGCCTGCGGCAGATGATCGCGCTGCTGCCGCTGACCCGCAATGACGTCGGCGCACGGATCGGGCGACGCACGATGCGGGCACTGGAGCAGTTCGAGCGACCCTTCGTGACGGCGTACTCCGACGGTGACCCGGCGACCCGAGGCTGGGAGTCGGTGTTCGCCGAGCGGGTCCCGGGTGCCCGCGGTCGTGACCACGTGACGATCGCCGGCGCCGGGCACTTCGTCCAGGAGGACGCCGGTGCCGAGCTAGGCCGGGTGGTGGCCGGGGTGATGGCCTCGCTCTGAAGCCGGTCGCTCTGAGGCCGGTCGCTATCCGAGCCGGGCGCGGCCGGCGTCGAGCGCTGCCGTGCATCCGGCCCACGTCTCGGCGACGAGCCGGGCAACCGGGACCACCGCGTCGATCCGCGAAGAGACCTGGCCGGTGTTGGCCACGCTGGCCTCCATGTCACCACCGAAGTAGAGGTCGGTGATGTTGCCCAGCAGGCTGGCGTGCTCGCCCGCCTCGGTGATGGAGTTGCGCAGCACGCGCATCGTCGGGTTGCCGGGGACGCTGATCAGCACCGTGCCGGCGTCGTCGGCGGAGACGATCGCGTCCTTGAAATTCTGGTGCACGACCGCCTCGGTGGTGGCCAGCATCCGGGTGCCCATTTGGACGCCCTCGGCCCCGAGGACGAACGCGGCGGCCATCGAGGTGGCGTCACAGATCCCGCCTGCGGCGATGATCGGCAGGTCGACCTTCGAGGCGACCAGGGGGAGCAGCACCATCGTGGACGCGCTCAGCGCCCCTTTGAAACCACCGCCCTCGACCCCTTCGACCACGATGCCGTCGACCCCGGCGTCGACCGCCTTCTGCGCGCCGCGCAAGGAGCCGACCACGTGGAAGACGGTCACCCCGACGTCGTGCAGCCGGTCGGTGAACAAGGCGGGGTCGCCGGCCGAGGTGGCGACGTAGCGCACCCCGGCCGCGGCGATCGTCTCGACGATCGACGGATCCTTCTTCCAGCCCTGGATCATCAGGTTCGCGCCGACAGGCTTGTCGGTCAGCCCGCCGACCTTCGCCAGGTCCTCGCGCCCTTGCGGGGACAACGTCTCGACGACGCCCATCCCGCCGGCCTCCGAGACCGCGACGGCCAGGGCGGCGTTAGCGATGAAGGTCATCGGGGCCTGGACGATCGGGATCTCGATGCCGAGAAGGTCCTGCACGCGGTTGCTCACGGAACAGGGCTATCACGCCACGCGACGGCGTATCCCGGACGACCGCTCAGCGGTCGAGCTTCAGTGCGTACGGCGACACGGTGATCGGCAGTCGCGGGACGTGCTGAGGCCGGGAGACGCGGCGACGACGGGGCCGGATGCTGCGCAGCGCGAGGCTGCTGCCGCCCCCGGTCGAGATGACCGCGACGGTCGTCAGCGCAGGAACGGCCCGGTCGGTACCGGCAGGTCGGCGTAGGTGACGATGCCAGGTCGCGCACCCACGACGCCGCGGATCGCGTTCACCACTGGCATCCCGGTGATCGTCATCCCGATGCCGTGCATGTCCTCGACGGTCAACGTGTCGAGGGGCTGGTCCGGCATCAGTCCCAATGTCAGGGTCACCTGCGGGGAGCCGTCGATCTCGACCTTGTAGCCGTGCTCGACCGGCATCGGCGGCACCAGGTCGTGGCTCATCACCCAGCGCTGGTGCAGGTCGAGCACCTCGCGGCCGTCGACGATGCCGACGTAGCGCAGATCGATCCCGGCCATGGTGCCCTCGGCGATCGGCCGACCCGGCAGGTCGAGGTCCTTGGTCGCGGCGGAGAACTCGACATGGCTGCCGACCTCGTCGAGCTCGATGCCCATCGTCGCGGCCAACATGTGCACCCCATCCGCGAAGACCACTGAGGCCGCGCGGACGTCGTCGGCGTGTCCAAGATCGCCCATTGGTCGGCCCCAGCCCATCCCGTCCATGTTGGAGTCCGAGGCGAAGCTGCTGACGTCGACGGACTCGTGCATCGTGATCGAACGCACCTCCGAGCACAGTCCGGTGGCGACCGCGCCGAGCAGTTGAGCGAAGCCCGGGTTCATCCCGCTGCCGAACAGGGTGCTGCCGCCCTCGACGGCCGCGGCCTCGAGCGCGTCCCGGGCCTCGGCGCCGAGACTATGCCCGGTGAGGAACTCCGCGGTCGTCACCACGTTCACGCCGGCCAGCAGCAGCCGCGACAGCTCGTCGACGTCGGGATGCAGCGGGGTGTAGACGATGCAGTCCGGCTCCAGCGCGAGCAGCGCACCGACGTCGTCGGTGGCGAGTACCCCGCAGGGCTCGTCGAGCCGGCACAGGGTCGCGGCGTCGTGACCCACCTTGTCGGCGCTCCACGCGTAGCAGCCGACGAGCTCGAGGTCGGGCCGTTCGAGGACACTGCGCAAGGTCTTGCGGGCGACGTTCCCGGTGGTCCACTGGATGACGCGCAGGCGAGCAGGTCCGGTCTGGGAGGGAACGGTCATGAGGGCGACGTTCCCACGGAACTGGACACCTGTCCAGATATGGCCGGCCTAGCATCGTCCCGTGCCCCCGCGTTCGCCGTTGCCCCAGCGCCACGGCTTGGACGCCGCGTGGGTCCGCACTCCCGACCGCTCGCCGGTCGAGCCGTGGCCGACGATGGGGGCCTGGCTGCGGACGCGCTTCCCTGCGCTTGTCGATGTGGACGGCATGCTCGCCGAGGGCCGCTTCGTCTACGACGACCTGAGAGTCGTCCGGGACGGCGACGGGTACCTGCCACACACCTTCGTCTGGTTCCACCGTGACCTGCGCGAGGAGGTGCCGGTACCAGGTGAGATCCGGATCGTCCACCGCGACGAGCGGATCATTGTGGTCGACAAGCCGCCCTTCCTGGCCAGCATCCCGCGCGGGCGGCACGTCCAGGAGAGCGTCGTGGTCCGTCTCCGTGCCGAGCTGGGGTTGCCCGAACTCTCGCCCCTGCACCGCCTCGACCGGGTCACCTCGGGCCTGTTGATGCTCGCGACCGAACGTTCCTGGCGCGGGCGCTACCAGGTGCTGTTCGAGCACCGAATGGTCCGCAAGACCTACCGCGCGCTGGCGCCGTACCGCGCCGAGCTGGAGGGCCCGGTCACGGTCCGCAACCATCTCCGCAAGGAGCGCGGCAGCCTGCAGGCGGAGGTGGTTGCCGGCGCCCCGGCCAATGCTGAAACCACTCTCGTGCTGGAGTCCCGGATCGAGGACCTGGCCGTCTACCGGCTGCTGCCGCGGACCGGGCGGACCCATCAGTTGCGCGTACACCTGCACGGCCTGGGCGTCTCGATCGTCGACGACCCGCTGTACCCGGAGGTCCTCGACGTCTCGGTCGACGACTTCTCCCGCCCGTTGCAGCTGCTGGCTGCCGAGCTGGAGTTCACCGACCCGGTGGACGGCACGGCGCGGCACTTCGTGAGCGAGCGGACCTTCCCGCTGCAGCCCGAGGGCTGAACGCCGAAGGTGACCCGACGCCGGGGCGGCTAGTCTCGCGCTGCTCGTCACATGGAAGTTAGGTGATCTTCATGGGCACCCCTGTGCTCGTCGGTATCGGTCAGTACTCCGAGCGGATCGGCGACCCCTCGTACGAGGCTCTGACGCCGGTCGCGATCGCCGAGCGGGCGGCGCGCGAGGCGCTCGCCGACGCGGGTGTCCCAGCCGACCGGCTCGACGTTCTCGCCTGCACCCGGCAGTTCGACGAGTCCGTTCCCGGTTTCCCGACGGCGCTCGGTGGGCCTGACAACTTTCCGCGCGCGGTGGCCCGCCGGCTGGGTGCCGAGCCCGCCCGCTGTATCTACCCGGTCGCTGGCGGCCAGTCGCCGCAGCAGCTGGTGACCGAGCTCTGTGGCGCGGTCGCCGGGGGGAGTGCCGAGGTCGTCCTGGTCGTCGCCGCAGAGGCGATCTCAACCGTGCTCGACCTGTCCAAGCGTCCCGACCGACCCGACCTCACCGAGATCACCGGTGTCGAGGACGAGGACCGTGGGGTGGGCCTGGCCGGGATCCTGGCCAGCACCCAGGTCGCGCACCAGCTCACCGACGCACCCACCCAGTACGCCGTCTTCGAGAACGCCCGCCGCGCCCGGTTGGGCCTCAGCCGGGCCGAGCAGGCCGTCGACCTGGGTCGCTGGTTCGCGCCCTTCACCGGGGTCGCGGCGGCCAACCCGCACGCCGCCGTACGGACGGTCGCCACCGGCGAGGAGCTGACGAGGCTCACCGCGTCGAACCGGCTGATCGTCGACCCCTACCCCAAGGCGGTCGTGGCGCGGGAGAAGGTCAACCAGTCGGCCGCAGTGCTGATCACTTCCGAGGAGACCGCTGCCGAGCTCGGGATCCCGCGCGAGCAGTGGGTCTACCTCCGCGGTCACAGTGATCTGCGCGACCGGGAGCTCACCCGGCGTCAGGACCTCAGCCGCTCGGTACCGGCGGTGACGGCGGTCCGCGCCTCGTTGGAGCTGGCCGGCATCGGCCTGGACGAGGTCACCGCCATCGACCTCTACAGCTGCTTCCCGATCGCGGTCAGCATCGTCGCCGAGGAGCTCGGACTCGAGCCGGAGGACCCGCGAGGACTTACCGTCACCGGTGGACTCCCGTTCTTCGGGGGACCGGGGAACGGCTACTCGCTGCACCCCATCGTCGAGATCATCGACCGCTGCCGGCGTGACCCGGAAGCGTGGGGCCTGGTCGGTGCCAACGGCGGGATGCTGAGCAAGTACTCGGTCGGCCTGTACTCCGCGAAGCCCGGGCCCTGGCGTGCCGGCGACGACGCCGCGCTCCAGGCTCAGCTCGACGCGGCGCCGGACTTCCCGGTGACGCTGTCGCCGCATGGTCCGGCGACCGTCGAGACGTGGACGGTGCGCTTCGAGGGCCCGGTGCCGGTGGCGGTAGTCATCGGTCGCACCGAGGCGGGTGAGCGCTTCGTTGCCAACGACTTCCCCGAGGACGAGCAGGTGCGCGAGCTGCTCCTCGGTGAATCAGGACCAGGGGCGTCGATCTACGTCCGGGCGCTGCCCGAAGGGAACCGGGTGACCCTGACCGAGCGGCGGATGAACGAGCTGAAGCCCCCCGCTGTCGGCTTCCAGGAGAGCTACCTTTTCCTGGACATCCTTCGTTCCGGCGGCGTCCTCGAGGTCACCGTGCGAACCGACGAACAGGGCGCGCTCTCGCCGTTCGCGCACTTCGAGCTCGCGTCCGTCTTCGACGCCTTCGAGGCCGACCCGAGTCTGCGGGCGGCCATCCTGACCGGCGACGGCGGGCTGTGGCGCGACCAGGTGAGCCTGCCGGCGTTCTCCCTGGGCGTCGTCGTACCCGAGACCGGACTCGCCGGGCTGACTGCGCGGAAGCCGACCAAGCCGGTGATCGCTGCTGTGTCCGGCGACGTCCTGGGGACGGCGTTCGAGGTGGTGCTGGCCTGTCACCTGGTCGTCGCCGAAGACCACGTCGAGCTGGGGTTGCCGCAGGTCCGTGCCGGCAAGGTGCCGGCGGCGGGTGGGCTGTCGCGCCTGGTCGACTTGCTGCCGCGCGCGGTAGCGAACCGGATGGTCCTGACCGGCCGTCCGATGAGCGTTCTGGAGGCGGAGCGGTGGGGCCTGGTCAACCAGGTCGTCCCTGCCGGCGCATCCCTGCAGGCGGCCCGCGGGCTCGCCGCCGAGGTCGCGGGCGGCTCGCCGGAAGCGGTGCAGCGCACCCTCGCGGTCCTAGCGGCCGACCCGGCCGCGCAGGGCCGCGCCGCTGCCGACGCCCTGGACGCGCTGCTGGTCACCAACGACGCCGCCGAGGCATACGCGGCCGCAATCGAGGGCCGCGAGTCCCGCTGGAAGGGAAACTGAGCGCCTAAACTGGGTGCGACGAATCGAGATCTGAGACGCTGAAGGTCCATCGGGGCGGTCGCCCTTCACGCCAGGCCGCTGCCCCTTCCGCGGCGTCCGGGTGCGCCATCAGCAGTTGGTGCGCCGCGGTCTCGCGTCGTTCGGTCTCTTCGAACCGAAGGTCGTCCCAGAGAAGCCGCTTGCTCAGGGCGACCGCCGCCGGGCTCGCATGGACCGCGACCTCCCGGGCAAGCGCCATCGTCGCCGACAGCACATCCTCGGTCGGCAGCGCGCGGGACGCCAACCCAAGAGCGCAGGCCTCCGACCCGGTCAGTTTTCGCCCGGTCAGCAGCAGGTCGGCTGCGACGGCTGCGCCGGCGGCCCGCCGCAGCGTCAGGTGGCTCTGGGCGTCGCCGATCATCCCGAACCTGACCTGCGGGATCGCCAGGACGGCGTCTTCGGCGACGAACCTGATGTCGCACTGCAGCGCGGTGGTCAGGCCGATCCCGATTGCGGGCCCGTTGACGGCGGCGATCACCAGTTTGCGGACCTCCCAGGCGGGCGGACGTACCGGCGAGGCCGAGAAGTCGGTTGCGGGCGGCGCGAACGACGCAGCCTCCGGGGAGAGGTCGGCGCCGGCGCAGAAGGCGCGCCCGGCACCGGTGAGGACTACCACCCGGATCCCGTCGTCCTCGTCGCACCGCCGGTAGGCCGCTCCAAGCTCGGTGGCGGTGACTGGCGAGAACGCGTTCAACCGTTCGGGCCCGTCGAGGGTGACGAGGGCGACCCCGTCGCTCACCTCGACCCGTACGTGGGTGGTCATGGGTCGTTGCCTCCTGGTTGTGGGCCCGGTCGCTCATCCTGCCGTGCGCCGGACCTCGACACAGGCCCGTCCCCCTCACGTCCGCAGCCTGAACGCGACGGCACCCGCGGAGTTGCGGGTGTGCTGATAGCGGCGGTCGTGGATCCGTCGGTGGTGGAAGTGACACAACGGCATCGCATCAGCCAGGTCTGTCCTGCCGCCGACCGACCAAGGTCGCTCGTGGTGGAGCTCGCACCAGGCGAACGGTCTTTCGCATCCGTCGGCGGCACACGCTTTCCAGCTGATCCCGAGCGCGGTCCGCTGGGTCTCGTTGAACAGCCGGGCCGACCGACCGAGGTCGACCGGCAGAGATGCCCCTCCCATCACGGCTGGCAGGATCCCGGCGTTGCACGCCAGTCGTCGGACCTCGCCGGCCGAGAGACCCTCGCCGGTGTCGAGGCCCGCGACCGCCAGGGATTCGCACAGGTTGTCGAGGTCAACCGTTACGACCAGGGTGGCTGCCGTCCTTGGGTGCAGATGGTCGGTGGGAAGGTGCTCGAGCAGCTCGCAGAAGGCTTCGCCGCGAGCCCGGTCCCAGTCGGTACGGGCGGCCTGATCACCGGACTGGGCGTGCGTCGCACCGCGGCGACTGCGCCGGGGAGCCGTGATGGTCTCCAGGACCTTGCGCAGCAGGTGACCCTGGAGTACAGGGATTGTGAAGTGACCGGTCACGGTGCCGTCCGCGGTGTCGTGCAGTGTGAGCCGTGTCCGGGATCGGGCGCGCTCCTCGGAGTCGCTGACGATCTGGTTCTCATGAGCGTCCACGAGTACCGTGTCGGCCTCGATCTCGACGAGCGCGCGGCGCGCGGCCTTGCGCAGTGCTCCTGGCGACTGCACCCGCGCCTTGCTCACCAGCGCCCGCTCGACGACGACACGTTGATCCGCAGTGACCTGGGCCGGCAACTGGCGATCTGCCTGCACGATCACCGCTGCATGGTCGGGGGAGATGTCGCCGGCCGCGAGTGCGCACTGGGTCGCGGCACGTCGGTTGAGCCCGTGGGCGAGCTCGACCTGACGCTGCGCGGTGGCCTGGTCGGTGTTGGACACGCGCGCGGCCCACTGGCCGGTAGACGCGGCCCCGGTCTGTGCGGCGGCTCGGACGCGGTCGGCCGAGGCGATGACCTTCAGCTTCTCCGCAGCCAGACGTGCCTCAGCGCGAGTCAGCGACAGCAACAGATCGGCATGGCCCTGGGCATCGAGGCTCTCAACCTCGAACACGGTGACCCGGTCGAGGCAGGCATGCAGGTCTTCGCCTGGATCGAGCGCCACGGTCGGGGAGGTCATGGATCCATTCTCGTTCGAACACTTGTTCGATACAAGAGTCGAAGCAGATCTGTGGGAAACCGAGCGCATCGACCTGCTGGACCGGACTATCGCGATCGCGGACTGACCGGATCATTGGGAGGATCCTCGGGTGAAGAAGCCGACGACGGACCCGGTGGTCGCGCGCAACCGCAAGGCGGCCCACGACTACCACCTGGGGGAGTCGTGGGAAGCCGGGATCGTACTGCAGGGTTCGGAGGTCAAGGCGCTCCGAGCAGGCAGGGCGTCCCTGGTCGGCGGCTTCGTCGACGTGGAGAACCGGGAGGTCTGGCTCTACGGCGTGCACATCCCACAGTATGCGCAGGCGAGGTGGGTCAACGAGGGCTCACGCCGGAAGCGGAAACTGCTGCTGCACCGGGCCCAGATCGACAAGATCGAGCGACTGGTCAACGAGAGCGGCCGGACCGTCGTCCCGCTGACGCTCTACTTCAAGGACGGCCGCGCCAAGGTGGAGATCGCCCTGGCCCGCGGCAAGAAGACCTGGGACAAGCGGCACGCCCTGGCGGAGCGGCAGGCCGCCCGCGAGGCAGAACAGGCGGTCAGCCGTCGGCTCAAGGGGCGGCTCGACTGACCTAGCGGTGGTCCAGTCGTGCGGCGATCGCCGGGACGACGATGGCGGCGGCGAGCACGTGAACATGAGGGTGAGCTGCGCGAAGGCGATCAGGTGCGGCTCCCGACGTAGGTCCCCTTTCCGGTTGGGAGCGGGAGATCGAGCGTGGTGCGGATGCCCGGTGCGGCTGCCCGGACGTCCGGAATCGCGTTCACGATCCGGCCGCACGCGGCGACGATCGCGGCGTGGTTGTGGTCGCCATGCTCGCTGCTCGGGACGATGTCGACCACGTAGCTCGGCTCGCCGGTGATCTCGATCCGGTAGGCACCGCCGCCCGAGGCCGGTCGGGCCCAGTCGGGGCGTAGGTCGTCGCGGGTGCGGGTGACGTGCTCCACGACGATCGCCGGGTGGCCGTTCACCATGCCGCTGATCGAGAAGTGCAGCGCCGCGATAGTGCCCTTCTCGATGGTGCCGGCGGCGATCTCATAGGTCTCCGGTGCCGGCTCGGCCTCCCAGAACTCCACGATCTCGTCGACCTCGATGCCCAGCGCGGAACCCATCAGCCGGATCGCGGTTCCCCAGGCCAGGCCGAGGACGCCGGGCAGGAACAGCATCGGAACCGAATCGATCGGGTGGCCGAAGCCCATCAGGTCGAACATCGCCTCGGCGCCGTCGTAGGTCGCGTAGTCAGCCAGCTCGTAGCACTTGATCTGTTCGATCCGCTGACAGGTGCTGGCCAGTGCGAGCGGGACGAGGTCGCTGGCGAAACCGGGGTCGACGCCGGTGATGTAGAGCGACGCGCCACCGGCCTGAGCGGAGGTCTCGACCTTGTCGATCACCTTCTGAGGCATGGTGCCCCAGGGGAACTGCAACGTGCCGGGTGCGGAGCCGACCACGTCGATGCCGGCCTCGAGGAGCTTGCGGACGTCGTTGGTGGCCTCGACCGGCCGGGTGTCGCCCATCGCGCAGTAGACGACGCACTCGGGGCCGGCGGCGATCAGAGCGTCCAGGTCCCCGACGGCGGCGATCCCGGTCGTGGTGTCCAGCCCGGCGAGCTCGCCGGCGTCCTTGCCGACCTTGTCGGGGTGGGAGGTGCTGACTGCGACGAGCTCGAACCGGGCGTCGGCGATGAGCTGGCGGAGGGTCAGCATCCCGGCGTTGCCGGTGGCGACTTGGGCGACTCGAATCGTCATGGTCTCTCCTATTGGAACGTGTTCTACTTTTGCCGTGGTCACGTTATCGTCTCCGACCATGGGACGTGTAGCAGACAAGGTTGTTCTGATCAGCGGGGGCGCACGCAACATCGGCGGAGCCAGCGCGCGGATGCTGGTGGCCGAGGGCGCGAAAGTGGTCATCGGCGACCTGCTCGACGACGAGGGCGCCGCTCTCGCCGAGGAGCTCGGCGAGAACGCTCGCTACGTCCACCTCGACGTCACCTCCGAGGAGGAGTGGGCGGCCGCGGTCGCGTACACGGTGGCTGAGTTCGGCAAGCTGGACGTGCTGTTCAACAACGCCGGCATTTTCAACGGCGGTCAGCTCCAGCGCTACAAGGCCGAGCTGTGGCAGCAGATGCTCGACGTGAACCTGACCGGTGCATTTTTCGGGGCCAAGGCCGCAGCCGACGCCCTGATCGCCGCCGGCGGTGGCTCGATCATCAACACCTCCTCGATCGAGGGCCTCCGCGGTACGCCGTGGGCGCACGGGTACGTGGCCTCGAAGTGGGGTCTGACCGGTCTGACGAAGTCGTTGGCGATGGAGCTCGCGCCGCACGGGATCCGGGTGAACTCCCTGCACCCCGGCCGGATCAGCACGCCAGCGACCGACCAGATGCCCGAGGACCTGATCCCGATCCCGCTCGGCCGCCCGGGCAGGCCCGAGGAGGTCGCCACCTTCGTGGTGTTCCTCGCCAGCGACGAATCGAGCTTCACGACGGGCTCGGAGTTCGTGGTGGACGGCGGGACGGTCATGCACATCCCGACGAACATCTGAGGCCGGTCGTCCGGTCAGCCGGGGAGCGCGTACGCCGCCACCCCGGTGTCGACGAAGACGCACGGCTCGTCGCCGAGGGTCCAGGCGTCGTGACCCGGCTCGATCAGCACGACGTCGCCCGGGTTCAGCGTCATCTCGGATCCGTCGTCGCCCTGGACGACCATCTGCCCGGAGATGCAGAAGCCGGTGTGCCGGGTCTGGCAGGAGTCGGTGCCAGCGATTGGCTTGACGTCCTCGGACCAGCGCCAGCCGGGCTCGAACGTGCCGCGGCCGAGCGTGAAGTCCTCGAGCGTGACGACGTCCATGTGCCCGTGGGCCTGGAAGGGACGTGTCTCGTGGGGTGTGTCGATGTTTTGCTGTGCGTTCGTCATGATGAGTCGATTCCTGGGTTGATTAGTCGATGATGGCGGTACGTGTCCGGCACTGCGACGGTCACGCCGGGGTGATGTTCTGGTTGCCGCGCAGCAGGTTCTCCGGGTCGTACTCGGTCTTGACCTGCTGGAGCTTCCGGTAGTTGTCGTCGCCGAAGGCGGCGCGGATGCGGGCGTCGCCTTCGTCGCCGATGAAGTTGAGGTACACGCCTCCGTTCGTGTGCGGCGTGATGTCGGTCCCGAAGTCCTTGACCCAGGACCGGTGCTCGGCGTCGGCCGCGGCATCCTCCCAGGTCGCGAACGGATGACTGATCCAGGCCGAGTCCCGGTTGGCCAGGGCGCTCTCGGACTGTCGCTCCGTCACGGCTCCGCCCCAGGGCAGCAGCAGCTGCTGGGTCGTGGGGGACGGGCGGCTGTGGCCGTACTTGATCCAGATGTCCAGGGCACTGTCGGGCATCGCCCCGTGGTACTCCGCCGACCAGTACTGCCGCATTCCCGGCGGGTCGTCGAGCATCGAGTTGAAGGCGGCGTACGGCATCGGGCCGACCAGGTCGACCGTCGGGCGCAGTGCGCGCAATGCGGCCACCGCTTCGAGGCCGGCGGCCTGGTCGCCGTTCCAGCACACCGCTACCGCGACCGCGGGCTGGAGCTGGAGGCTTTCGGGCACGAACTCCTCAGGCGGAGCGTTCAGCATGACCAGGCCGCTGCCGAGCTCGTTGGGAGCCCCGTCGGCCCAGTCCCGGAAGGCGCGCGCGACGTCGTCGGCCGACTCGGCCGGCCACAGCATCAGACCCGCGATCAGCTCGGGTCCGACGGGGTGGAGGTCGAACTCCAGGGCGGTGACGACTCCGAAGTTCCCGCCGCCGCCGCGACTGGCCCAGAGCAGGTCCGGGTTCTGGGTGGCGTCGGCTCGGACCATCCGGCCCGCGGGCGTGACGATCTCGACCGCGCGCAGGTTGTCGCAGGCGAGCCCGAGACTGCGCTCGAGCCACCCGGAGCCCCCGCCAAGGGTGAAGCCGGAGACGCCGGTCGTCGAGACCCGGCCGCCGGTCACGGCCAGGCCGTGAGCCTGCGTCGCCGCGTCCAGCTCACCCCAGGTGACGCCGCCGCCGACCCGGACTGTGCGCGCGTCCGGATTGACTTGGATCTCCTTCATCGGCCGGACGTCGATGACGATGCCGTCGTCGTTGCTGGACATCCCGGCAACCGAATGTCCGCCCGAGCGAACGGCGATCGGGAGCCCGTCGCTCCGGGCGCGTTCGAGTGCGGACTCCACATCAGCAGGAGTGCTGCACCGCGCGATCAGCGCGGGGTGCCTGTCGATCATCGCGTTGAACAGGGAGCGCTCCGAGTCGTACTCCCCGTCTCCTGGCTCAATCCATTTCATGAACTGCTCCTTGAGGCGGCTGGTGGTTGTTTTTGATCCCCAAACTCTCCTCCTCGTACAGCACCAGGAAAAGCCCTGGAGGCGGGCGTTTTTGGGGACGTTCCGTCAGAATTCCGTCACCTTCGTGGCCTTGCCGCAGCGGCCGGTTGCCGCAACGCTCGACGTATGACCGATCACGACTTCAGCAACCTCCGGGCCATGTTCATCAACTGCACCTTGAAGCGTTCCCCGGAGCTGAGCCACACCCAGGGCTTGATCGATGCCAGCGCAGAGATCATGCGCGCACACGGTGTGCAGGTGGAGACCATCCGGTCGATCGACCACGACATCGCCACCGGTGTCTACCCGGACATGACCGAGCACGGTTGGGAGAGCGATGCCTGGCCCGAGCTCTACCCGCGGGTGCTGGACAGCGACATCCTGGTGATCGCCGGACCGATCTGGCTCGGGGACAACTCGAGCCAGACCAAGGTGATCATCGAGCGCCTGTACGCCCTCTCGAGCATGCAGAACGACAAGGGCCAATACCTGTACTACGGCAGGGTGGCGGGGTGCCTGATCACCGGCAACGAGGACGGGATCAAGCACTGCGCCCAGAACGTCCTCTACTCGCTCCAGCACATCGGCTACACCATTCCGCCGAACGCCGATGCTGGCTGGATCGGTGAGGCCGGTCCGGGCCCGTCGTACCTGGACCCGGGCAGCGGGGGACCGGAGAACGACTTCACGAACCGCAACACCACCTTCATGACCTGGAACCTGATGCACCTCGCGAAGATGCTGAAGGACGCGGGCGGGGTTCCCGACCACGGCAACCAGCGTTCCCAGTGGGACGCCGGTGCCCGGTTCGACTTCCACAACCCCGAGTACCGCTGACGCACTCGGGCGGCGTAGGCGTCTCCGTTCGGGCCCTATGCTGCGGTCGTGCACCTGTCACCCCGGATGGTCCAGATCGCCACCTTCGTCACCGGTCACAAGGTGACCGTCGGAGCGTTGGCCGTCTGGGTGGCCGGCGACGAGGTGCTGCTCGTCCGCAGCAGGCACGGTGAGCGACGCTGGGGTTTCCCTGGTGGAGTCGTGAACAAGTACGAGCACCCGCTGGACGGCGCCCGGCGCGAACTCCTCGAGGAGACCGGTCTCTCCTGCGAGGTGACGGACCTGGAGATCGTCGGCGCCCATGTGCAGGACCACGGTCGGCACCTCGACACGATCTACCGGGTGCTGCTGCCGAAGCCGCCGAACGCCACCGTGCTGGTTACCGATGACACCTTCGAGATCGCGGAGATCGGGTGGTGGCCGGTCACCGGTCTCCCGCCGTTGCGACGCGAGACCGAGCACGCCCGCAGGCTCTACCCGGGCCTGCTGGACCCGCGCTGAGCAAGGTCGTCACACCCCGCTCCGCACCTCGTCCCACCGCAGGCCGCGGGCGTCGTCGGCGCAAGTCGGCGAGTACACCGGTACCGGGTAGTGGACCCCCTTACACTGCACCTCGCCGCGGGGCTCGCAGGCGATCCGGTCCTTGATCAGGAACCAACTGGCATCGCTGAGCAGGATCCGGCCGGGTTCGCAGTGGGCCTGGAGGCGAGCCGCGATGTTGGTGTGCAGCCCGATCGCCGTGTAGGTCATCCGTCCGTCAGAGCCGAAGCTCCCGACGCTCAGTACGCCGGTGTCGATGCCGATGCGGGTCTGCATGGGGTCGGTGACGCCGAGGCGGTGCCAGGACAGGTTCAACGACGGGAGCCTGGCGTGCATCGCCTCGGCCGCCCGGACCGCGTTCAGCGCCTGGTCCTCGACCGCCATCTCATCGGGAGCACCGAACAGCGCCATCAGCCCGTCGCCGGCGAACTCGTTCACGATCCCGCCGTGCTCCTCAACGAGCTGGCTCATCGACGTCATGTAGTCGTTCACCACCTGCGTCAGGACCTCGGCCTCGACGCGGTCGGCCAGGGCGGTGAACCCGACCAGGTCCGCGAACAGCACGGTGACCCGCCGCCGCGTCGGTACGTCGATTCCCACGATGTCGCCGTTGACGATGTGTTCGAACACGGGCCGCGGGACGTAGCGGCGGATGGTCTCGCGACTCTTGCGCAGCTCCTGCTGCTGGGCGTCGATGATCTGGTCCTTGCAGAAGGTCCGGCGGGCGACGATCTCGATGACGATGCAGACCAGTAGGCAACCCAGGAAGGCGATCCACTGCGCGGCCGCCAGTGCTCCGGCCTCGACATCGTTGAGCTCGCCGGCGTCGTAGCCCTCCCAGAGCTGGTAGGTCCCGAACGCGACGTACGGAGTGATTGCGGCCGCGGCGATGCCGGGTGGAATTCGGAAGACAGCGAAGCCGAAGAACATCACCACGAGGAGGCCGGCCGTCATCACCCCGGCACGTGACTGGGTCAGTTGGTCGGTCGCGACGACATCGGCGAACAACCAGACGATCAGGAAGCCTGCAAGTCCGTTGCCGACCGCAGCGAACGGCGTCACCGTCCGGCGCAGCTTTTCCGGAACAGTCAGAGCGGTGAGCACCACCAGCAGCACGATCCACGCACCGACCCAGATCGCGGCGGCGCTGGCGGACCCGGGGTCCAGGACCACGATGGCGACCAGGACCAGGATCCAGCTCGGCGTCGAGCCGACGTAGCCGATCCGGGCGAAGGGGATGACCATCCCGACGCGCCACTGCTGGTACTGCTGCTCGGTCTCGCGCCGCTCGAAACGCAGCCCGGAGAGCCGCATCGCGTGGGCGGGATCGCGGCGTCGGTCCATCGGTCCCCCTGTAGTCGTCCGTGCTCGACCGCGAGCCCAGGTGGCCCGCTGTCGCGCAGGCAGGGCCCCCGGATCGCCCTGCCTGACCTACGACTCAAGAGTTCGCTGCGCGCAGGGTGATACATGGATCTGACCGGGGGGACGAACGGGCACCTGCGTTCGGCCGCGCGAAGCTACTTCCGGCTATTCCGGCGGGGTGCTCCCGTGGCGGTGCACTACCTTCCACGCCCCGTCTTCTCGTCGGTAGATCTGTGTCGCGCGGAGGGTGTAGCTACGCGGCACGCCGTGGACGGTCGCGGAGATGCGCTCGAAGCCGGCCGTGTACGCGAAGTCGCCACGGACCTCGGCCTCCACGAGTTCGAACTCGTAGGAAGTGCAGTCCGAGAAGTTGCCGGCGAGAGCGGTAAACAGCTCCTCGAGCTCACGTTGCCCGCTGGCGTTCTTCAGAGCGCCGAGCACGGTCACCGGTTCGTTCCGTGACCACACCTGGCGGCGCGGTGCGGGGTCACCGTTGTGGAGGGCAATCTCTGCATCCCTGAGCTTGGAATTCACCCAGAGGAGGAAATCGTCGCGCTCGGCCATGTCAGGATCATCGCACGCGTCTCGGGACCGAGCCTGAGAACGAGCCGTGGCTGGTAGCGAGCGAGCCGAATGCCGCAAGCGCGTCGGCCTCGGTCGGACCGATGTCGACTGTGGGCCCCCGTGACATGAGCCGACTTGTCCGGGTGACAACGTAGCGGAGCGCTTCGATGGGCTCCCGTGCTCGGCGGCGGCGCTGTCCAGCAGGGACTGCTGGTTCTGCCAGCTGCGCCAACCACTGGTGCCGCAGGTGCCTCGACCTCTTTCCGTCCGGGCTCAGCTGCCGCCGGCGGGTAGCTCCTCAAGCAGGACGTCCGGGGCCTCGCGGGCAGCGTTGTTCGCACGCCACTTGTCGATGAAAAGTGCCAGGTAGGTGCCGTCGGTGCGCTGGAGAACCTCGCAGCCGCGCACGCCCGCCAGCGTCTGGGCGCCGGCGGCGTCGGTCCGCCGGGCCACCCCGTAGTCGAGACGGGTGAGCCGGATCGGTGAGTTGAACTCGTTCTTCATCCGCTCGTCGACCACCTCGAACTGCAGCGGACCGACCGCGGCGAGGACCGGGCTCTGGTCGCCGCGCAGGTCGGAACGGAGAACCTGGACGACGCCTTCCTGGTCGAGCTGCTCGATGCCCTTGCGGAACTGCTTGTACCGGCCGATGTCGCCGGCAGCCGCGGTCATGAAGTGCTCGGGAGCGAAGCTCGGCACGGGGGGGTAGTCGATCGGGTTGCCGTCGTAGACGGTGTCGCCGACTCGCAGCGCCTGGGCGTTGACGAAGCCGATGATGTCGCCGGGCAGGGCGTGCTCGACCGAGGTGGTCTCGCGTCCGAAGAGGGATTGGGCGTACTTCGTGGCGAAGGGTCGACCGGTCGAGGCGTGGGTGACGACCATCCCTCGGTCGAAGGTTCCCGAGACCACGCGGGCGTAGGCCATCCGGTCGCGGTGGGAGCTGTTCATGCCGGACTGCACCTTGAACACGAACGCGCTGAAGTCGTCGTCGACCTGGCGGACCGAGCCATCGACCCCGGTGGTCGCGCTCGGGCCTGGGGCCAGCTCGAGCAACAGGTCGAGCAGCTGGGCCACCCCGAAGTTTTGCAGCGCGGAGGCGAACATGACCGGCGTGGTCTCGCCGGCGAGGAAGCGCAACTGATCGTGATCGGCGTCGTCGAGGGTGAGAAGCTCGTGCTCGTCCAGGGCATCGGCCCACACTGCTGCGTCACTCTCCTCGACCTCGGACGCCGCCATCCGGCGTTCGGGCGCTCGGGTGGCTCCGCCGGCGGTTCGGGTGTACTTCACGAACTCGCCCGTACGTCGGTCCAGGACTCCCCGGAAGTCACCGGCCTGACCAACCGGCCAGGTCAGGGGTGTCGGACGCAGCTTGATCTGCTTCTCGATCTCGTCCATCAGGCCCAGCGGCGAGAGGCCCGGGCGGTCCCACTTGTTGATGACGGTGATCACCGGGATGCCGCGGAGCGCGCACACCCGGAAGAGCTTGAGGGTCTGCGGCTCGAGGCCCTTGCCGGCGTCGACCAGCATCACGGCCGAGTCGACCGCCGACAGCACCCGGTAGGTGTCCTCGGAGAAGTCGCTGTGACCAGGGGTGTCGACCAGGTTGACCACGTGGTCGCGGTAGTCGAACTGCAGCGCCGCCGAGGTGATGGAGATCCCGCGGGCCTTCTCCATCGCCATCCAGTCCGAGACGGTGGCGCGCCGGTCGCCCTTGCCGTGCACGGCCCCGGCTTCGGTGATCACCCGCGCGTGCAGCGCGAGCGCCTCGGTCAGGGTGGACTTACCCGCGTCGGGGTGACTGATCACTGCGAAGGTACGGCGGGGGCGTTTGTCGGACACCCGGTGAATTTACCGGCTGCCCGAGCTCGCCGCGGACGCCGGATCGGTGCTGAGCACCCGGATCGCGAGTGAGGTCGTCGCCTCGACGTTGAGAAAGCCCACGACCTGGGCGACCCGGTCGGGATCCAGCGGGAGGAGGCCGGGGGTGCCGGGGACGTCGGGGGTGAGACCGAGGTCGAGGTCGTCGCGGCCCGTCATGATCCGTACGTTGAACTCGTAGCGCTCTCGGGCGCCGGGGGCCGAGAGCCGGCGAACGATGGTCGCGCCCATCCGGCGCGAGCCCGTTTCTACTGCCCAAGCGTCCAAGGTCGCGGCGAGCACGGCGCCGGCGTTCCGGTCGATGTCCGCCCAGACGGTGTACATCGACCCGACCTGGGCGAGCAGGACCGCTGCGGTCTTCTCGCCGATGCCGGAAACTCCGGGCAGGTTGTCGCTGGCGTCCCCGCGCAGCGCGGCGTACTCGAGGTAATGCTCGGCGGCGACGCCGTACAGGGCGAAGAGGCGCTTCGGGTTGAGCAGCGGGGAACCGTTGATACCGCCGTCGATCAGGCGGAGTACCTGGGTGTGGTCGCTGATGTGCGCGAAAGCGTCCCGGTCGGAGGTGATGATGACGCAGTTCCAGTCGTTGTTCAGCGCCCAGGTGGCCCCCGATGCATTGACGTCGTCCGCTTCGAGACCTGGGGGAGTGAGCGTGGCCAGGCCGAGAGCGTCGAGCAGTGCCCCGGCGCGTTCGAGCTGGTCGACCAGCGCCGCATCCTTCTCGGCCCGACCCGCTTTGTAGTCGGGGTAGAAGTCGGCGCGGACCGACGCCGTCCGATCGTCCAGCCCGAAGATCACGGCGTCCGGAGCGAAAGCCTCGATCGCTTCGAGGATCTGGCGCAGCATGCCGTTCAGCGCCCAGGCAGGTCGGCCCGACCGGTCGGTGATCCGGGTGTGAGCCCGGGCATGGTGGTTTCGGTGCAGCAGCGACGGGGCGTCGACGACGAGCAACAGCTTGCGGGGGCGGTCGTCAGAGGCAGGCACAGGAATCCTCGCCATCCTAAGGCCGAGGCATGTTCGGCCGATGGGGTGATCATGGGCGACAACCCTGATTGTCTATAAAGCGGACATTTCAGGCAATCGGTGGTCTACTTGTTCAGTGCGGTCTGGGTGCCCAGAGGGGGGTGGTCAGGCTTCCCGGAGAAAGGCAGCGCATGCGCAAGCGCACCAGGCAGAAGGGTCTCGCGGTGCCCCGCGGAGAAGACCTTGCCCTGGTGTCCCGGGGGACCACGAGCAGGCCGGCACGCCTCCTGAGCCGGCGAACGAAGACTCGCGACGATCGTGGTGCAGCCGCAGTCGAGTTCGCCCTGATCATGCTTCCGATGCTCTACCTGATCTTCGGCACCATCCAGTACGGGATGTACTTCTACGCCACCCAGTCCGGCACCGCTGCGGTCGGCGAGGCCGTGCGGCGCCTGACGGTAGGCAACTGTCAGGACCCGATCCAGCTCAAGGAGTTCCTGGACGTCAGGCTGGGCGCCAGCACGACCGACTCCGCCACCGACCTGGTCACCACGGTGACCTACAAGGACGGGTCGTCGCCGGCGGTCGCCATCCCGGCCCCGGGAGTGGTCGGCGGTAGCGTCACCGTGACGGTCACTTTCCATGCGGTGAACATGAACTTCCCGTTCATCCCGCTGCCCGACAAGGGCAAGGTGACCCAGACCGAGTTCGGCAGGGTCGAGGACACGACCTCACTGACGAACGGATGCGTGTGAGGACCGGGCGGCGGCACGACGACGATGGCGTGATTGCGGTCGTTGTCGCCATCACGGCCGTTCTGCTGCTCAGTGTCTCGGCGTTGACCGTTGACCTCGGCATGGCCTACGTCAGCAGGGTCGCCATTCAGAAGCAGACCGACTTCGCTGCGTTGGCAGGCGCCGCCGGCAACGACCTGCCGATGAGCGCCGCGGGCCTCGGGTGCATCCTGACGAACCCCGGCTCCTATGGCGGAGTGGCGGGCAAGGCAACTGACCAGGCAATCATCGATGCCGCCGCCTATCTCAGCAACCAGCCTGGCGGAACCAATGTGACGCCCAGCCAGCTAGTCGACTGCCAGCTCGGCAACGGCGAGGCCGGCTACGGAATGTTCTCCAGGGACTCTTCAGGGGTGCGTCTGAACGCGAACCCGAACCAGCTGAGCGTGATCAGTCCGGAACAACGGGTCGACTTCGGCCTCGCCCAGGTGATGGGCTTCGACAACGTGGACGTCTCCGGCCAGGCGACCGTGGAGATCAAGTCGCCGCTGCAGACGACGCTCCCGTTCTACGCGTACCAGGGCTGCGACTGGGGTGTGAAGGTGATCGCCAACCCGACGAACGGTCAGTCGATCAACGAGATCCTCCTTTCTCATGCGGCCGAGACCAACCTCGCCCGGCTGAACACCTTGACCACCAGCCCGGCAACCACGCCGGCGCAGGTGCCGCTGAATGCGACGAGTCCGAACAACTCACTGACGATCACTGCCGATCTCGGGACTCTCCTGGGGACGACCAACGTCGGATTCTTCCTCTCGGGTATCAACGGAGCCGGGCCGGAGCCGTTCACGATCGACTCCTCCCAGTTCACCGTGTCCGGCAGCACTCTCACCATCGCCCAGCTCCCGACGAGCGTGACCAGCGTGGAAGCAATCTGGTACGTGCGCGTCAAGATCGCAGGTTTGTGGTCCCCGGTCTCCTCCGGCAACGGCGCAAACCTGGTCGGCCGGGCTCTTCCGCTCACCATCGGCGCCCCGTCTCTGACCTGCGGGGTCGGTTCCAGCTCCGGAAACTTCGGGACGCTGGATCTACCACCTGACCCGGTGGTCGCGGGCATCAACGGGGACGCGAAGAAGCAGATTGCCTACAACACGATCAACGGATTGAGCCATGGGCTCTCGCCTTTCCCGCCGGCGCTTGCCGCGAGTCCCTTCTACTGCGATTCGCCGCGGCCGACCGGGACGATCGCGTGGCCCGGCGACGGGACGAACTGCGTGCCGGTGAAGACAGGTCTCGACAGCGACGCCGCAGAGATGGGCCTGGTGCTCGGCATCTCGAACTCGAGCTATTCGAAGGGACTGCTCGAAGTAGGGAACGCCGATCCCGCGACGAAGTGTCCCCACAACAGTCCCGGCGGGACGACCCACCTGACCAGCCTGCGTGGTCGCACCATCAACAACGACGTGCTCACCTGCTACTTCACCAACGACGTGACCACGGTGGGCGCGGTGAGCAGCGCCAGTTACGCGGGTCCGAGCGTCATCCACCAATCGATCTACAACTCGCCGAGATTCGTCCAAGTTCCCGTCCTCGGGGCCCAGCCCACCCAGGGCACCAGCCACCAGTATCAGATCCTTTCCTTCCGCCCCGCTTTCATCACTGAGCAGTCCGTCGCCGACACCCGTCTGGTAGGCGTGCCGAGCGTCACCGGCTGCCTGACCGGAAACAACTTCTCCGGCGATTGCAACGGGCTCACCTACAGGAGCGGACAGCTCAACTCGGTTACCGTGATCTTCATCAACCCGAAGGCTCTGCCGAACCCGCCGCTCGACAAGGACGGCAACTACACCCCGTACACCGGCAGTGGCCCGAAGGTCCCCATGCTGGTCAACTGACTGAACGGCCAGACTTCGTTCACGGGGGCTGCGAACGGGCCGCTGATCCGAAGATCGACGGCCCGTTGCTCGGTTTCGAGATGGTCGCTG
>JBKJHX010000049.1:0-19822 GCA_046598855.1 Marmoricola sp.
GGAGGGGGCGTAACGCTCCCTCCTCTGAGCCGTTGAAGGACCTGATGACGACCTCACCTCGTAGGCACCTGGACACGACCCGCCGTCGGACCCGGCTCATCGCCGGAGCCGGCACCGCGATCGCTCTCGTCGCCGTGTTCCTGGTCCTGGTGCTCGGGGACTCCGACGACAAGTCAGGCCCGTCCGGACGGAACTCGGAACCCTCCACCTCGGCCCCTGATTCCTCGGGAAGCACCGGCGACGGCGCGACCAGCGGCTCCGGCTCGGACTCTGGCTCCGGTGCCTCGGGAAGCACCGGCGGCGCGGACGACGCGATCCTCACTCCGGCCGACCTCGCCGGCTTCGTCCTGCGCGGATCCGATCTGCCGCCGGGCTGGCGCACCCTGGATTCTGCAGGTTCAGCCGCCCAGGAGCTCGTCGGCGCGTGCCTGCGCACCGCGACCACCCCGACAGTGCCGCACGTGGTCAGCACGGTGTCGTTCCGCAGCGGTTCGAACGGGCCGATCCTGAGCTCGTCAGTACGCGACTTCACCACCGAGGCCCAAGCAGAACGCGCCATGGCCGCGGTGCGCACGAGCATCCGGGGCTGCCTGCGCGGACCGAGCAAGCCGCCCTTGCGTCCGCTCGCGGTATCCAGCACGGCCGATGCCTCCGCGGCGGTGAGCTTCACTCTCCTCCAGGACGGCGCCTCGGCCCGGGGTGAGCTGATGGTCGCCCGGGTCGGCGCCCGCAGTGTGACGATGGTCCTGGTCGGACTGGTCGAGGAAGACCTCGACGTCGGCCAGGACGCACTCCAGACGGTCGTCGACCGGTTGCGCTGAGGAATACCTCGACCGTCGGCGTTGTCAGGACTCGTATGACTGCTCCCATCCCCGCCTTGGTGAAGAATGACGGCCGCTCGATCCCGCAGCTCGGCTTCGGTGTCTTCCAAGTGCCTCCGCCGGAGACGGCAAAGGTCACCGGTGACGCACTCGCGGCCGGGTACCGGCACATCGACACCGCGCAGATGTACGGCAACGAGAAGGGCGTCGGCGAGGCCCTCGCCACCTCAGCGCTGGCCCGCGACGAGATCTACCTGACCACCAAACTCAACAACGGCTTCCACGAGCCCGATCAGGCGCGGCGCGCTTTCGACCAGTCCCTGACCGACCTGGGGACCGACCACGTCGACCTGTTCCTGATCCACTGGCCGTTGCCGACGAAGTACGACGGCGACTACGTCTCCACGTGGAAGACCCTGATCGAGTTCGCCGCAGACGGACGTGCCCGTTCGATCGGCGTCTCCAACTTCCAGGTCGACCACCTCGCCAGGCTCGCTGCCGAGACCTCCGTCGTACCGGCGGTGAACCAGATCGAGGTGCACCCGTACTTCGGCAACGAGGAGGTACGCGCGGCGAACACCGCTGCCGGCATCCTCACCCAGGCCTGGTCCCCGATCGCCCAGGGCGCCGTCCTGGACGATCCGGTGATCACCGAGATCGCCGCGCGGCTCGGCCGGACGCCGTCGCAGGTGACCCTGCGCTGGCACATCCAGCGTGGCGACGTGGTCTTCCCCAAGACGCTCTCGGCGGAGCGGATGCGCGAGAACGCCGCGATCTTCGACTTCGAGCTCGGCGCCGGCGACCTCGCAGCGATCACCGCCCTGGACCGCGGCGAGGACGGACGGAGAGGACCGAACCCGAGCACGTTTGATTGGATCCCGTGATTTGGATCCCGTGACGGGATCCCGTGACTGGACCTGTCAGTCCTCGACGGTGACGGTGACGGTGTTCGATGCGGTGCCGCTGTCGGGTTCGAAGACCCGGAACTTGTTGTCGCCCCCCCGGCCGGTCAGGACGAACGTCTCGTAGGTGCCGATCTTCACCCGGGTCTGGACCCCGAAGTCGACCCACTCGCCGTCCTCGAAGCGCTGGACCAGCAGCGAGACGGCGTCCCGGCCGGGCCACTGCCCGGTGAGGTTGATCCGCTCCATCGATTCGACGAACAGCGGCGAGGCGTTGAGTAGCAGGTTGTCCTTGCCCGGGTTGACCGAGAAGGTCGGCTCCTCCGGGGAGTCGCTGCCCGGCCCGGCGGTCTGCGTCGGCTGGGGCAGGGCCGAGGTGGGTAGAGCGGACGGGGTGATCGGATCGACCCGGATCGGGACGCCCGTGGACTCCACACTGTCCAGTCCGACCGCCTTGACGAGTACCCAGGTCCCCAGGCCGATCACCAGACCCAGTGCCAGGGCGACGCCGATGACCTTCGCCACGGCGCTGGCGATCTGCTCCTGGCGTTCAGGGTCCGGCTCGTGATTCGTCACGATGCCAAGGATAGGGGCCCAAACGGCACCGGGTCAGCGGGGTTCGAGGACCACCACGGGGATGATGCGGTCCGTCCAGGACTGGTAGCTGTCGTAGTCGGGGTAGAGCGCGACCAGTCCGGGCCAGAGCTCGGCGCGTTCTACAGGCGCTGCCACCCGCGCCCGCATCGGACGTCGGTCGCGACCGATCTGCACCGTCACGTCGGGGTTGGCCCGCACGTTGGCCAGCCACATCGGGTTCTCCGGCCTGCCCGCCTGGGAGGCGACCACGACGACGTTGTCGCCATCGACGAGGTAGACCAGCGGCGTGGTCCGCACCTGACCTGTCTTCCGGCCGATGTGCTCGACCAGGCAGATCGGCACCGGATTGCGTAAGCCCGCCCCGATCCGCCAGTGCGACCCGACCCGCCCGCCGGTGCGGCGGAAGAGCCACACGTTGACCGCGGCCATCACCTTCATGAACTTCACGGTCCCGGGGTCGTCGAGACCCTTCGGCTTCTTGTCCATCAGGCAATCACATCCCGAGTGCTTCGAACCCGCGGCGCCAGAGCACAGTTTCGTGCAGCTTGCGCGACCGCCAGCCGGCCTCGGTGCGGGTGAACGTGTGCCGGTAGATCCCGGTCACCTCGACGGGAAACTTCTGCTCGCCGAAGTCGAAGGTCATCGGGTTGTGGAAGTAGGCGTTGGCCTGGATCTCGCCGTCAGGCAGCGCCTCGTAGTCGATCTGACCGATCATGTGCACCCTGCTCGGCGCCACCGCGAGGTTCTCGATCAGCCACGGCTTCACCTCGGCGTAGGTGGCCTCGATGCCGCCGGACTCGACGTAGTTGATGGCGGCATCGGGGGTGAATACCCGGTCCAGACGGTCCCACTCACCCAGGTCGATCCCGAAGGTGTAATGGGTGACGGCATCGCGGATTTCCATCCGGTCGGAGATTTCCTGCAGGTCCACGTCGGCCTCCTGAGCGTGCGGCGAGAGACGCCTTCAGAAAAAAGGCGAGGTTCGGTTCTCCCGCACTCTAGTCATGAAAATGGAACACGTTCTAGTATCGGGGAATGAGATTCTCCTTCGCCGAAGGCATGACCAAGGCCGAGTACTACGCCCCGCTCGCCCAGGCATGCGAGGACGCCGGCTACACGTCGATGACCATCGCCGACTCCTTGATCTACCCCAAGGAGTCGGACTCGAAGTACCCGTACACCGACACCGGCGACCGGGCCTTCCTCGACGGCAAGGAGTTCATCGAGACGATGATCCTCTGCGCGCACCTGTTCGCGGTGACCACAACCCTGCGGCTGACGCCGTTCGTGCTGAAGCTGCCGATCCGCCCGCCGGTGCTGACCGCCAAGCAGGCCAGCAGTCTCGCGTTCCTCTCCAACAACCGGCTCGGCCTCGGCGTCGGCATCTCTCCGTGGCCCGAGGACTTCGACGCCCTCGGCGTCGACTGGGCGCGCCGCGGCAAGCGGATGGACGAGTGCATGGACATCCTGCGCGGCCTGACCACCGGCGAGTACTTCGAGTACCACGGTGAGTTCTACGACATCGCCCCGCTCAAGCAGTGCCCCGGCGCGACCGAGAAGATCCCGTTGCTGGTCGGCGGGCACGTCGACAACGCACTGCGGCGCGCCGTCCTCAAGGGTGACGGCTGGATGCACGCCGGCGGCGACGGCGAGGAGCTCGACCGGCTGCTCGCCCGGCTCGCGGAGATCCGCAAGGAGGAGGGCGACGACCGCGACGATTTCGAGGTGCACGTGATTTCCTACGACGCTTACACCGTCGACGGCATCAAGAGCCTCGAGGACAAGGGCGTCACCGACTGCATCGTCGGCTTCCGGGTTCCTTACATCATGGGTCCGGACACCGAACCGCTGCAGACCAAGGTCGACAACATCAACCGGTACGCCGAAGACATCATCAGCAAGGTCGCTCTGTGACGACTGACCCCGATTCGGGGGCCGAGGTCACCAAGCCGTTCACCGACGCTGTCGCCGAGGCCGAGGCGTTGATCGCTGATCCACCGTTCGAGATCAGCGAACAGGAGCGGGCCGAGGGGTACGACTACCTCGCCGGCTCCATCCGCAGCTCGCTGCAGATGGCGTTCGACTACGACCTGGTGCATCCGGTGCTGGTCAACCCCACCCACCAGTACGCACGCCAGGGCCTGGACAACCCGGACGCGATCTACTTCAACGCCTACCTGACCGAGGGTGCGACCTACGAGCTCTCCGGAGTACGGGGCAGCTCGGCCGACCTCTCCTTCCAGATCATGGACGGCAACTACTCCGCCGAAGGTGCGCCGACCAGCGTGGCCGCCTTCGACGACCGCGAACTTGACGTCGCGGCAGATGGGTCGTTCTCCTGGAAGTTCGGTCCGGAACTCGGGCTGAAGAAGGGCGCCACCTTGATCATCCGGGAGGTGTTCAACGACTGGAACACCGAGACCCGCGGGACCTACCGGCTGCAACGCCTCGACACCGCGGGCATCCCCCGGGAGCCGTTCGCGATGGACGCGGTCGCGAAACGGTATGGCGTCGCGGGCAAGATGCTGCTCGGCAAGATCAAGACCTGGTTCGCGTTCCCGGAGTGGTTCACCTACAAGGAGCCGGTCAACACCTTGACCGTCCCGAAGTCCACTCCCGGCGGCCTGGCCAGCCAGTTCTCATCCCTGGGTCACTACGACCTGTCCGAGAATCAGGCGCTGGTCGTCACCGTGCCAGTGCCGGACTGTGCGTACTACGCGATCCAGATCGGCTCGAAGTGGTATGTCTCCACCGACTACGAGCACTATCAGACCTCGCTCACCAAGGCGCAGTCCCAGGCTGACGAGGACGGCTTCTTCCGCTACGTCGTCTCGGAGAAGAACCCCGGCATTGCCAACTGGCTCGACACCACCGGTCATGCCAAGGGCGTGATGATGCTGCGCTGGCAGCGCATCGAGTGCGAGCTCACCGGCGACGACGGGCCAAAGGTCGAGCTCGTCGCGTTCGACGATCTCCCCCAGCACCTCCCGTTCTTCGGGGCCAACCAGGTCACGCCCGAGCAGTACTCCACCCGAATCGCTGACCGCCAGGTCGGCATTGCCCGAAGGATGATCTCTTGAGCACCAACCAGTCCGAGAACAAACTTGGCTACGCCGAAGCCCACGACACCTCGATCGAGGAGCGCTACCAGCCCGCCCAGGTGCTGGCCGGGAAGGTCATCGTCATCTCCGGCATCGGCCCCGGCCTGGGCCGTTCGCTCGCTGAGGAGGCGGCCAAGATGGGCGCCGACCTGGTGATCGCGAGCCGGACCGCCGCCCGGCTGGACGAGATCGGCGAGCTCATCGAGTCCTACGGTCGCCGAGTGCTCAAGGTCGTCACGGACGTGACCGACGAGGACTCCCGCACCAACCTGCGCGACAAGACCCTGGAGGCCTTCGGCCGGGTCGACTGCGTGATCAACAACGCCTTCACGATCCCGCCGATGGACCCGGTCACCCAGATCAAACCGTCCGCACTGGCGAAGGTCAACGAGACCAACGTCTTTGCGCCGCTGCGCCTCTCCGCGCTCTTCGCCGACGCGCTGGCGGAGTCCAAGGGCTCGATCATCATGCTCAACTCGTGCGTCTCGTTCTCCAGCCAGCCCGAGTACGCCGGCTACAAGCTCTCCAAGGGCGCGCTGGAGCACCTGGCTTCCTCGCTCGCCACGGAGCTCGGCCCGCGCGGGATCCGGGTCAACAGCATCGCGCCGTCGTACATCTACGAGGACGTCAACCGCGGCTACTTCGACTTCCTCGGCGCTGTCGAGAACAAGACCCATGAGCAGGTGTACGCCGAGAAGGCCGCACCGACCGACCTCAAGCGGCTGGCGTCGTCCGAGGAGGTCGCTCGTGCGACGCTCTTCCTGGCCAGCGACCTGGCCTCGGCGGTTACCGGTCAGATGCTCACCGTCGACTGCGGCGAATTCCACGACTGACCGATGTTCCCGGGCCTCCCGCAAGGAAAGAAGCACAGATGAACGACCAGCCCAACCAGAACATCATGACCCGGGAGCGCCCGGACGTCGGCAGCTACGACGACATCGTCGCCGCCGCCGTCCGAACCACGGGGATGAGCGACTTCGGGGGCACCCTCCACGAGGAGGGCCTCCGCGTCCTGGTCGATGACCTGGCCTCGCCGGAAGCCGGTCTGACCCCGCGGGGCAACTATTTCCACCGCTCGGAGGTAAAGAGCGCGCTGGTCGGCGTGCTGCTCACCCAGGCGCAGTTCGCTGCTCACCCCGAGCATGCCGAGGTGCAGATCGAGCGACCCATCTTCCTGATGGGCCTGCCGCGCACGGGCACCACAATCCTGCACCGGCTGCTGCACGCCGACCCGACGGCCCAGGGCCTGGAGATGTGGCTGACTCAGTACCCCCAGCCCCGCCCCCCGCGCGAGACCTGGGAGTCGGACCCGATCTTCACCGCAATGCAGCAGGCGTTCACGGCGCACCACACCGAGTCCCCGGAGTTCATGGGGATCCACTACATGGATGCGACCACGGTCGAGGAGTGCTGGCGGCTGCTGCGGCAGACCGGCAAGTCCAACTCGTACGAGTCACTGGCCAACCTGCCGCGCTACTCCTCGTGGCTGGCCGGCCAGGACTGGACTGACGCGTACGCGCGGCACAAGCAGAACCTGCAGCTGCTCGGCCTGAACGACACCGACAAACGCTGGGTCCTCAAGAACCCCTCGCACATGAGTGGGCTGGACGCGCTGATGACCGTCTACCCGGACGCTCTGATCGTCTACACCCATCGCGAGCCGATCACCTGCATCGCGTCCTCGTGCTCGCTGTCGGCCGAGACCACCGTCGGCCAGTCCGACACCTATGTCGGTGGCGTCATCGGGCACACCCAGCTCGACCTGTGGTCGCGGGCCTTCCACGCCTTCCACGACGCCCGGGGCAAGTACGACCAGGACCAGTTCATCGACATTGCGTTCAGCGATCTGGTCAAGGACCAGGTCGGCACTGCCCGCCGGGTCTACGAGCAGTTCGGGCTCGACTGGACTCCGGAGACCGAGACAGCCGTCACCGAGTTGGACCGTGAGGCCAAGGAGGGCAAGGCCAAGCCGAAGCATTCCTACGAGCTCAAGGACTACGGTCTCACCGAGCAGCAGGTGCTGACAGCGTTCGACCGCTGAGACCGCACAACCGCCCGGGACCGGTCAGGACAAGAACTCCTCGACGACCCAGGCAGCGAACTCCGGGGGCAACAGCACCGCGACCTCAGTGCTTGCGGCGCCGGTACAACGCGTAGCCGATGCCGGCCGCAGCGAGACCGCCGGCAATCAGGCCCGGAGTGTTGCGTAGGTTCTGGTACTCCTCCGAGACGCTCGGCCAGACGGTCTGGTCGAGCAGGATCGCGGCATGCTCGGGACCGGGGGTCAGATCGGTGACCGGGATCGGGTCGCCGAAGACGATGCGGACCTTGCGAGGCAGCGGCCACTTGCGCTTCTCGGTGCCGGTCATCGCCGTCGGGACGATCACTGCACCGGTCTCGATGGCCAGCCGGGTGGCGCCGCGCTTCGGGTTGCCGAGCCGGGCCGGGTCGGAGACCCGGGTGCCCTCGGGGAACAGCGCCAGTACGTCGCCGCGCAGCAGGATCGCGCGGGCGGTCTCGATCGCTTCGTCGTCGGACGAACCGCGCAGCACCGGGAAGGCGCCGAGCGCGAGGAAGAGCCGTCCCTTCCACCCGGTGAACAGCTCCGCCTTTCCCATGAAGTGCAGCCGACGCTTCACCACGGCGGCGAGGAAGAAGGAGTCCCAGAAGCTCTTGTGGTTCGGCGCGATCACGACCGGGCCGGTCTTCGGGATGTTCTTCACCCCCTGGGCTTGGAGCCCGAAGAAGATCCGCAGCACCGGGACCAGGATCAGCCTGACCAGGAAGTAGGCGACCGGGCTGCTGCCCTTCTCCCGGGCGAGCTGGTGCGCTTCTTCGTGGCTCAGTTCCATGGGGACATGTTCTCGCAGAGGTTCACTGCGTGTCGAAGGGTGCTGCGTCCGAGGACTTCGAGGCGCGGAGTGCCTGCCAGCCCCACCGGCCCAGCACGACGGCGATCACGATGTTCACGACGATCAGCACCGAGTGCGCGACGTAGTAGCCGGTCGCACGGTCCTCGGTGGTGGTGATCAGCGCCTTGGTGAACTGGGCGTAGGTCAGCACGTTCCAGGCGGCCACGGCGAGCAGGACCAAGGCGTGCTTGCGTTCGAACTTCACGGCCGAAGGCTACTCAACGTCGGGTGACCACGATCCGGGCCCCGTGCTTCGGGACCGAGGTGATGTTGCGGACCTCGGCCACCTCCTTGGTGCCGGGCGGCAGCGCCACGTCGTACGCCGTGAGCACCTCGCGCAGGACCGCGACCCCCTCCATCAGCGAGAACCCGGCTCCGATGCAGCGACGGACACCGCCGCCGAAGGGAATCCAGGTGTTCGTGGCGACCTGCCCCTCGGAGAACCGCTCCGGGCGGAAAACAAGGTGGTCCGGGTGACTCTCCTCAGACTCGTGGGCCAGGATGATCGAGGCGGCGACGTTGGCCCCAGCCGGCAGGTCGATGCCGCCGACGGTCGCCGGCTCCATCAGGTGGCGCACCACCATCGGGATCACCGGGTGCAGCCGCATCGACTCCTTGAGCACAGCCTCGAGGTAGTCGTTGTCACCGGCGGTCGCCGCGGTCCGCGCCTTCTGCTCGACGTCCGGGTTGTTGCCAAGCTCGTGCAGGGACCAGGCCAGAGCGGTCGCGGTCGTCTCGTGCCCGGCGAGCAGCAGGGTGACCAATTGGTCGCGGAGCTCCTCGTCGGTCAGGCCGGTGTCGCTGGGGTCGTCCTCGTCGCGGACCAGCAGCAGCCGGGACAGGACGTCGGTACGGGACGCAAGGTCCTCGGCACGGCGTCGCTCGTCGATCTCGGCGTAGATCACCTTGTCGAGCGCAGCCTGGTTCTCGAACGCGTTCCGCCAGGGGCCGAGCTTCTGCAGCCGCGGGAAGCCCCAGCCGAGGAAGACCACCGGGCTCACGTTGACGGTCTTGTTGACCAGTGGGCGCATCTGCTTCAGCCGAGCCTCGTCGGTGACACCAAAGACGACCTGGAGGATCACTTCGAGGGTCAGGGCGTTCATCCGCTCCAGCGACTCGAACGGGCTGCCCTCGGTCCAGGAGCCGACCTCGGTCTTGGTAATGCCTTCGATCATCGACTCGTAGCCGCGCAACGCGTGTCCGTTGAAGGCGGGCATCAACAGCTTGCGCGCACGCTTGTGCTGGCCGGAGTCGACCAGCAGCAGCGAGTGCTCGCCCATCACCGGTCCGAGGATGGCGTTGCCCTTGCCGGCATGGAAGATCTCGGGGTCGCCGGCGAAGATCTCGCGGACGTGCTCCGGCTTGTGGAAGAAGACCATCCAGCGGCCGTCGGGCAGGATCTTGATCGAGAAGACGTCGCCGTACTTGCGGCGCAGGCGCGGCACCCAGTAGTGCCGGAACCGCATCAGCATGATGCTCTGCAGCAGGCCGTGGTACCGCGGGCCGTCTGGCAGCTGGTCCCCGGACACCTTCGCAGCGAACCCCTGGCTGAGTGGGGTCATCTTCTGGAAGCGGGCCTCGGTGCGCGGATCAATGTCACTGCTCATGGTCACGTCCCTTCCCCACCATCCTAGGAGCGGGGTCGGACGGCGAGAACCTCCCGAGGTAGGAGATCTCCGTCTCCGGACGGCTGGCGAGGTGACCCCGCCCGCATCCGCTCGGATAGATACGGGCGGGGATTCTCTGCTCCACCTCGCGGGAGTGGAAGGTCTCCGCCTTCCCAGGCACTTCTGGGAACTTCGCAACCTTTGCCTGCCGCCACCAAGCCGTCAAACGGTAATCCACAGGCGCCTCAGAGCAGGTTCTTGCGCTGCGCGATCGCCGCAGCCTCGGTCCGGGTGCTGGCTCCGAGCTTGGCGAGGATGTTCGAGACGTGCACGCTGACGGTCTTGGTGGCGATGAAGAGCTGCTTGCCGATCTCGCCGTTGGACCGGCCCTGAGCGACCAGCGCCAGGATTTCGGCCTCGCGCGCGGTGAGGACCTCGTTGCTCGCGGTCGAACGCGACTGCCGCGCAGTGGTGCCGAGGCCCCGCAGCTCGGCGAGGAGCGGCTCGGCGCCGAGCAGTTTCGCCTCGGCCCGGGCCGGGTCCGCGAACGAACGGGCCTGTGCCTGGTCACCGGTGGCCTGCAGCACAGCGGCCAGCCGAGTCTGGCTCCGGGCGACCTCGAACCGGTGGCCGTACTCGGTGAACCGGTCGGCCGCCGCTCGCCACGCGTCGATGAGCTCACTCTCCCCGGGCGGGTCGATGCCGAGCAGCCAGCGCAGCCGGAGGTGCTCGGCAGTGAGCCGCGCAGCCCAGGCCACACCTTCCGGTCCCCAGTGGGAGGACTCCTCGGCCTGCAGGGTCAAGGTGCGACGGCTGCCCTCGATGATGCGTTTCGCCACCTCGGCCACCCGTTCCCGCTCGGCGGTGGCCAGGTTCGGCACACAGGTGGCTAGCGCGCCGAGGGTGACCGCGCCGAGTCGCACCCGGGCGTGGAAGAACTCGCGCCATAGGCTCGTCACCGTCTCGACGACCAGGTCGTGCTCGGCGATCACGCCGTCGACGTCACCCTCCAGGGCGTGCAGCTCGATCACCGCTGGGCCGACAGTGATCGGGATCAGGCCGTCCTTGCCGAACTGCACCCGGATCTGCGGGAGGACCGATATCGCGGACCGGTCACCACGCACGGCCTTCACGCTCATCTCGACCGAGGCCAGCAGCGTCTCGGGAACGACCGGCGGCGCCTGTCCGGTCACGTCGGCCAGGGTGAGCGCGCTGTCGTAGTCCCCGGTGATCGTGGCGATCTGCGCGTGCAGCAGCCGGGAGTCGAAGGCGAACGGCGCCCACGGCTGCCCGATATCCGTCGCCACCGCGAACGCCCGCTTGAACAGCTCCACGGCTGGGGCGAACGCACCGCGGTCCTGGTGCCAGCGCCCGAGCAGGAAGAGCGAACGCAGCTGCGCGCCGGCGGCGCCGGTCTCCTCGGCGCGACGTACCGCCTCCTCCAGTCCGGAGCGGACGTCCTCGGAACCCCGGGCACCGAGGGCTGCGAGGGTGGTGATGATCTCGGTCGCCAACCGGGGCAGGTCCTGGGTCTCGGCCAGCGTGAGCGCCTCCGCACCGACCTCCCGGGCCTGGTCGACGTTGTCGTTGAACGCGTGTGCCCGGGCGTGGACGGCGAGCACGGTGGCCCGCAGGCGGGACGGTTCGTCGGGGACAAGCTGCAACGCCTGCTCGGTGAACTCCAGCGGGTCGAGCCGGGTCTCGTCGACCATCACCGCGGTCGCCATCGCGATCAGCAGCCGGCCGCGTTGCTCGGAAGGCCAGTCGTCGGCGAGGCCGGCGAGGACCTCCTTGACGACCGAGAAGGCGCGACCCGGCCGACCCGACGCGATCAGCGCGTCGGCGACCCGGTGACCGAGGTAGCCGAGATCCGCGTGCAGGTCGGTGCGGGCCGCAGGATCAGCGAGCAGCTCGATCGCGGTCTGGAAGTGGTCGGCCGCCTCGTCGGGACCGCCGACCGACATCGCCTCGTCGCCGGCCCGGATGCTCGCGTCAACGGCGGTAGGCAGGTCGTGGGCGGCACGCGCGTGCCGGGCGAGCTCGGCCGCGGTGCCGCTGGAGCGTCCCGAGCCCAAGGCGTCGACGTACGCGGCGTGCATCCGGACCCGCTCGCCGGGCAGCAGGTCGCCGTACACCGCCTCGGCCAGCAGCGCGTGCCGGAACTGGTAGAAGTCGTTGCTGGTCGGCACCAGGACGTTGAGCTCGACAGCCTCGCGCAGGGCCGGCTCGAGCTGGTCGGCCGTCACTGTCGCGACCTCGGCGAGCAGGCCGTGCGAGACCCGGCGACCGGAGACCGACGCCGCCCGGACGACCTGCTGGGCGGACTCGCTGAGCCGGTCCAGGCGGACCAGCAGCAGGTCGGCCAGGTCCTCAGGGACGGCGGCGCCGTGGGTCGAGGTCGCACCGACGAGCTCCTCGACGAAGAACGCGTTGCCCTCGGCACGCGCGACGATCCCCGCCAGGTCGCTCTCGCGCAGCGGCTCAGGATGCAGCTGCTTCACCAGAGAGCGGACGTCGCGAGGGCCGAGCGGGTCGAGCTGCATCCGGGCGACGCCCGGGATCCGGCCCCACTCGGCGGACGCCTGCCGCAGCGGGTGCCGGCGGTGCAGGTCGTCGGAGCGGTACGACGCGATGATCGCGACCTGGTTGTCGAAGGGGCGGGATAGCAGGAAACGGATGAGGTCGCGGGTCGAGGTGTCGGCCCAATGCACGTCTTCGAGCACCAGCAGCAGCGGCGCCTGCTGGGCCACCGCGTCGAGCAGACCGTGCACGGCGTCGAAGAGGTCGCCGCGACCGACGGCTGCGGAGGTGTCCTGCTCGGAGCCTTGCATGGTGCGGCGACCCGGCTGCAGCGCGCGCAACACCGGACGCTGGCCGGTGAGCTGGTCGAGGAGGTCGGGAACGGCGGTCGCGAGCCGACCCATCACCTCGGAGAACGGGAGGTAGGGCAGTGCGCTGTCACCGAAATCCAGGCAGTGCCCGGCGACGACCTGCCAACCCTCGGCGAAGGCGAGGTCGCGCAGCTCGGTGAGCAGCCGGGTCTTGCCGACACCGGCGTCGCCGGCCAGAAGGACTGCGCGTCTGGAGCCATCGGCACGCACCCCGATGGTCGAGGCGAGCTCGTCGAGCTCGGCCTTGCGACCGATCAGCGCGCGAACGTCGCTGGCGGAGTCAGGCAGGGGCACGCCACCCATGATGGCGGGTTCGACCGACATCGTCTGCAGACGCCGGGATGTCGGCGCCTCGTCGACGGCCGGTACGGCGTGCAGCGCGCGCCCGGGCACCTTCAGCAGGTGGTGTCGGATCCGGACTGCTCGGTGCTGGTGCGGTTCAGTTCCTTGCCGCGGCGGCGCCCGAGCAGCGGGCGGAAGGACCGACGCAACACTTCGCCGCGGTAGTCGTGCTCGACGTGAAGGTAAGCGTCGCCGTACAACATCTCGTGCTCCTCTCCGGGCGTTGGACCCGGGTCTCGATGTGTAGAGACTCGCTGTCTGAGGTAGGGGCGGACATCGGGTAGGTGCCCTATTCCTAGGAACCGTCCGCGCAGCTACCTCAGACGCGACCGACGGTCTCCACCACCAGCGGAACTCCCGGCCGGTAGGCCAGGTGCAGGTAGGACGGCGCGTCCAGCACGGCGTAGTGCGCGCGAGCCCCGATCCCGAGCCGTCCAACGTCGTCACGCCCGAGCGCCGCAGCGCCTCCCGCCGTAGCCGACCAGACCGCTTCGGCCGGGGTCATCCCCATCTCGCGGACCGCGAGTGCGACGCACAGCGGCATCGAGGAGGTGAAGCTGGAACCCGGGTTGCAGTCGCTGGCCAGGGCCACCACCACCCCGGCGTCGACCAGCGCCCGCGCGTCCGGGTACGGCGACCGGGTGCTGAACTCCACCCCCGGCAGCAGCGTGGCCACGGTCCCGGACTCCGCGAGCGCCGCGACGTCGGCTGCGTCGAGGTAGGTGCAGTGGTCGACCGCCACCAGACCGAGCTCGCAGGCCAGCTGGACGCCCGGGCCCGGGCCGAGCTGGTTCGCGTGCAGCCGGCCACCCAATCCATGCGCCTGCCCGGCGGCGATGATCGCGCGTGCCTGGTCGGCGTCGAAGGCCCCGGTCTCGCAGAAGGCATCGATCCAGCGAGCATGCTCCGCGGCGGCCGCGAGCATCGGGCCGGTGACCAACTCGACGTAGCCCGCGGGGTCGTCGGCGAACTCCGGTGGGACAACATGCGCGCCGAGGAAGGTGGTCTCGTCGGTGAAAGCGGCGGCGATCGCCAGGGCGCGCGCCTCGTCGCGCACCGTCAGCCCGTAGCCGCTCTTGATCTCGACGGTCGTGGTCCCCTGGCGACGCATCTCGGCGACCAGTCTCGCGACGTTCGCCGTCAGCTGCTCGTCAGTCGCGGCCCGGGTGGCGGCGACCGTCGTACGGATGCCGCCGGCGGCGTAGCCATCCCCGGCCATTCGCGCCGCGAACTCCGCGGCCCGGTCGCCGGCGAAGACCAGGTGCGAGTGCGAGTCGACGAAGCCCGGGACCACCGCGCGACCGCCGAGGTCCTGGACGGCGTCGGCATCAGGGGCCTCGGTACCGGGCCCGATCCAGGCGACCCTGCCGGCCTCGACGACCAGCGCCGCGTCGGGCACCAGACCAAGGGGGGAGCCGTCACCGAGGTCGGGGTCGTTGGTGACCAGCTCACCGATGTTGCGCAGCAGCAGGGTCGTCATCCGACTACTCCTGTCTCGAAGGGCCTGACGTCAGCGCCGGTCGCGGCGAAAGCGATCGACTCCGCAGTGGCCCCGACACCGCGCAGCCTCCACGAGTCGAGGTCGAGGACCCGGAGGTCGGCGCGCATCCCGACCGCGATCCGGCCGCCGTCGGTGAAGCCGAGCGAGTCGTACCCGGCACTGCTCGCCGCAACGAGGAGCTCGCCGGCACTCCAGTGACCACGCCTCCCGGTAGCGAGCCGCTCGTGCATCTCGACCCCGCGCATCTCCTCGAAGAGGTCGATCACCGCGTGGCTGTCCGATCCGAGGGTGAGTCGTGCCCCGGCGGCGTGCAGGGCCCGGGACGGCCCGATCCCGTCGGCCAGGTCGCGTTCGGTGGTCGGGCAGAAGCAGGCGGACGCACCCGCCTCCCCGATCAGCCGGACGTCGTCCTGGGTCAGGTGGGTGGCGTGTACGACGCTGGTCAGCGGGCCGAGCGCACCGGCCTCGGCCAGCACTTGGGTCGGGGTCAGCCCGTACGCCGCCGAGCACTCCTCGTTCTCCGCGACCTGCTCGGAGACATGCACGTGCAGCGGTCGTCCCTGCGCGGCCTCGACGATGACCCCGAGCTGGGCCCTCGGGACCGCCCGTACCGAGTGGATCGCGCCCCCGACCCGGTCGTCGTCGAACGCCGCCACCCGCTCGGCCCACCGGGTCGCATCACCATCGCTGAACCGTCGCTGCACACCCTCGGTCTCCCGGCCGATCCCGGCCGCGAGGTAGCAGGTGTCCAGCAGCCTGATCCGGATCCCGGCCTCGTCCGCCGCCGCCAGCAAAACCCGACCCATCTCGTTCGGGTCGTCGTACGGCGTGCCGTCGGGCTGGTGGTGCAGGTAGTGAAACTCCCCGACCGCCCCGATCCCGGTGGCGACCATCTCGGCGTAGACCTCGCGGGCCAGCTCGAAGTAGCTGTCGGGCGTGAGTGTGGCGGCCACCTCGTACATCTGCTCACGCCAGGTCCAGAACGTCCCGCGCGCGGTCTGGGTCCGACCGCGCAGCGCCCGGTGGAACGCGTGCGAGTGACAGTTGGCCAGCGCCGGGACGGTAAGGCCGGCGACGCGGATGGGTTGGTTTCGAGACGGTTGCTGCGCAACCTCCTCAACCACCGTCTGTCGACGCAAGGGTCGCGGACCGTCCCCGCCCGCCGACGGTGGTCGCGGACCGTCCCCGCCCGCCGACGGTGGTCGCGGACCCCCGCCTCCTGAAGACGGTGGTTGAGGAAGGCGCCCTGGCGCCTGTCTCGAAACCATCCCCACCTCCCCGCCCGCCGACGGTGGTCGCGTACCGTCCCGGCCCGCCGACGGTGGTCGCGGACCGTCCCGGCCCGCCGACGGTGGTCGCGGACCCCCGCCTCCTGAAGACGGTGGTTGAGGAAGGCGCCCTGGCGCCTGTCTCGAAACCCCCACGATCACCCCGTCCTCGATCTCCAGCAGCACCTCGGCGTGCACCACCCCGTCGATCAACGCGTGCTCCGCGAGGTACCGCATCACGAGGCCAGCTCCGCCAGCGCGGCCGCCAGCGCCTCCACCCCGGCCAGGCAGTCGGGGGTCTCGGCGTGTTCGGCCGGCGAGTGCGAGATCCCGGTGGGGTTGCGGACGAAGAGCATCGCGGTCGGGATCCCGGCGGCCGCCAGGACCCCGGCGTCGTGCCCGGCGGCGGTCGGGATCACCGGGACCTCCGCCGTACCGAGCCCGGCCAGCCGCGCGTTCAGGCGGGCATCGAAATGCACCGCCGCGGAGACCGACTCCGCGGTGACCACCAGCCCGGTGCCGTCGCGGCCGGCTCGTTCGGCACCTTGCTGCTCGATCGCGGCCACCAGGTCGTCCAGTTGCTCGTCGCTCTCGCACCGGGCGTCCAGCCAGGCGGTTACCCGGGAGGGCACCGCGTTGGTCGAGTTCGGCCCGACGTCGATCCGGCCGAAGGTGGCGCGCTGCCCCGCACGGCGGGCCTGTTTGTTCGCAGCGAGGGCGGTCATCGCGTAGGTGAGCATCGGGTCGTGCCGGTCGCCCATCGCCGTCGACCCGGCGTGGTTGGCCTCGCCGGTGAAGTCGAAACGGTAGCGCCCGTGCGGCCAGATCGAGGATGCCAGCCCAACGGCCCGCTCCCGGTGGACCAGGTCGCGGCCCTGCTCGACGTGCAGTTCCAGGAAGCTCGCCGCGTTCGAGACCCAGGAGCTCGTGCCGAGTGCAGGTTCCACCCCGCGGTCAGCCATCGCCTCCTCGACCCCGACGCCTTCGCGGTCGCGCAGCGCCCGGGCCTGCTCGACGGTGACCGCGCCGACCGCCAGCCGGGACCCGAGGCAGGCCAGTCCGAAGCGGGAACCTTCTTCCTCGGCGAAGACGACGACCCCGATCGGGCGGGCCGGAACGACGCCGCGCTCGCGGAGCAGGTCGATCGCTGCCAGCGCGGAGACGACACCGAGCGGGCCGTCGTACCCGCCGCCGTCGAGGACAGAGTCCAGGTGCGAGCCGGTCAGGACGCCCGGTCCGTTGGCGCCCTCGGGCTCCCACCACCCGACCGTGTTGCCGTTGCCGTCGTGCTCGATCCGCAGGCCACGGGCGGTGCACTGCTCGGTGAACCAGGTATGACACTCGCGCTCGGCCGAGGAGAAGGGCTGCCGGAAGTAGCCGCCGCTCACGCTCGCGCGGCCCAGCGGCGCCAACCCCGTCCACATCTCCTCGAAGGACTCAGGCATGCTCGACCCCATGACCATTGCTGCGGACAGTCGGTAGGCTCCGCGCGTGGAGTTCCAGGACGTGGTGGACCGCCGCCGGATGATCCGTGACTACGCCGACGAACCGGTCGACCCGGCCGTCGTGGACCGGGCGCTGCGCAACGCCACCCGGGCGCCGAGTGCCGGTTTCAGCCAGGGCTGGGGCTTCCTGGTGCTCGAGTCCCCGGACGACGTACGACGCTGGTGGGCCACCACGACCGAGCCCGCCTCGCTGGCCGACCCCAACCGCTGGCTGACCGGGATGATGCGGGCGCCGGTCGTGATCGTGCCCTGCTCGAGCAAGACCGCCTACCTGCGCCGGTACGCCGAAGGCGACAAGGGCTGGACCGACGAGAGCGAGGACCGCTGGCCGGTGCCGTTCTGGCACATGGACGCCGCGATGGCCTCCCTGCTGATCCTGCAGACGGCGGTCGACGAAGGGCTCGGGGCGTGCTTCTTCGGCATTCCGCCCGAGCGCCTGGAAGCGGTCCGGGCCGAGTTCTCGATCGATGCCGAGTTCGATCCGGTCGGAGCGATCACCCTGGGCCACCGGGTCGCCAGCTCCGGCAGCGCGGGCTCCCCGGCGCGACGGGCGCGCAAGCCGGCCCAGGACGTGGTCCACCGCGGGAACTGGGCTTCTGCCTGACACCTCCCCAGTGCATCGCTCCGCCGTACGCCGGTCAATCCGCCGGGCCGCAGCGTCGTCTCACATCCGAGAACGCCCAGGAGCTGGGTCGATCAGGCCCGCACGTTGGTAGCACCTCTTACTCTGGGAGGTGTGAACGACAGGAGTACCAAGCGCCGGCTCGCCCTCGTGGCGCTGGTCCTGGCTACGGTCCTCGCCCTGGCCTGGACGTTGTGGCCGGACCCGTCGCCGCCGGCAGCGGCGCCGCCGCCCCCGCCGGAGCCCCAGGCTGCGCTCGCGGTCGTCCCGGGCACCGTGCTCAAGCCACCGGTGTGCGGCACGTTGCCGGTGCGCAAATTCGTTCCCCAGAGGATCTCTATCCCCAAGGTCATCAAGAACGCCGAGGTACTGGCGCTGCAGCGCGATGCCGCCGGCGTTCCGCAGGCGCCGCCGCTCTCCACAGCCGGGAAGACCCAGTTCGCCTGGGACGAGCCGACGTTGAAGCCGGGCAGCCGCCGCGGCAACGTGCTGATCAACACCCACACCTACCCGGATGGCAGCGCGCTGGGCAACCGCCTCCTGGAGCGCCTCAAGGTCGGCGGCCGGATCATCGTGAAGGGCGCGGGCGGCGTCGAGCTCTGCTACGAGGTCACCAAGCGCGACGTGATCCGGGCTGCCGACGGCTCGTTCGAGTACTACGAGAAGAAAGGCCCGCCGCAGATCGCCCTGATCGTCTGCTCTCCGCCCCGGCTGGGTCCGGGCAACTGGGTGAACCGCACCATCTGGTACGCCTCACCGATCATGCCCGACGCCGCCTGAGCGGTCAGTAATAGGTCGGCTGTCCTGGTTGCGGGGCAGGTGTGCCGGCGTTGCGGTACCACTCGTTCGCTCCGCCGGTGAAGACCAGCACGATCGTGGCAATGGCACCGATCAGCAGGAACCCGGGCACGATCGCGAGCGATGCCAGACCGAGCACCGGGATCGCGATGACTGCCGAGACGACCAGGGTGATCCGCGCCCAGTTGCGGCGTCGGAACGCGAACCAGGCGATCACGAGGATGGAGACTGCCCAGAAGGCGAGGACCGCTGTCACGATGATCAGCCCGGTGCGGAGGTCGGCACGGCTGAATTCGTCGGTCTCACTGACCAACTCATTGAAGAGATCGTCGTTGTCCGCGGCGACCAGTGCGAGCACCACCAGGATCCCCAGCAAGGCCAGGGTGGTGGAGATCCAGGTGATCACGACGGCCGCGGTGACGGTGCCGGGCCGCTTGTCCGGGTCACGCCCGCTGCCCGGCGGGGTCCAGGGGCCCGCGCCGTACTGCGGGGCGTAGGGGTTCTGGGGTGGCTGGCCGGGTTGGGGCGGGTACGGCGCCTGGTACGCCGGCGGTGCCGGGTACTGGCTGGGATTCGGGTAGCCGGGCTGGGTCGGCTCCGGCGTCTGGCCTGGGTACTGCTGCGGCGGTGGGAACTGCGGCTGGCCCTCTCCGGGGCTCTGATCGCTCATCCGGTTATTTCACCACAACGAGCGTGCCCCCTAGCTCTCGGCAACGGGAACCCGAACCCCTCGCTCGGCAGCAATCTCCGAGGCCCGCTGGTAGCCAGCATCGGCGTGCCGGATCACGCCCATGGCGGGGTCGTTGGTCAGCACCCGCTCGATCTTCTCCGCCGCGATCGCGGTGCCGTCGGCCACCGTGACCTGGCCCGCGTGGAGCGAACGGCCGATGCCGACACCGCCGCCGTGGTGGAAGGAGACCCACGTGGCTCCGGAGGCAGTGTTGACCAGCGCGTT
>JBKJHX010000035.1:0-28807 GCA_046598855.1 Marmoricola sp.
CACATACGCGGACCTCGGATCGGTGCCAGACTTCTGGGGTGACCTTCCTCGCCATCACCGTTCTCGGCCACGACCGCCCCGGGATCATCGCCGAAACCACCGGCGTCCTCGCCGACCTCGGGCTCAATATCGAGGACTCGACGATGACTCTGCTCCGAGGGCATTTCGCGATGACGCTGATCACCGACGGATCCGCAGACGCAGCGTCGGTCGGAGGTGCGCTCGGTGGTCTGACGGCGGACGGCTCGCTGTCGGTCTCGGTACGCGAGGTCCCGGTCGAGGAGGTCGTCGCCCGCGGTACGTCGTACCTGCTGAGCGTGCACGGGGGAGACCGCCCGGGGATCGTCTCCAACGTCGTAGCGGAGGTGGCAAAAGTCGGTGGCAACATCACCGACCTAACGACGCGCCTGGCCAGCGGGCTGTACGTCCTGCTCGCCGAGGTGGATCTGCCGACGACCGCCGATCCGGCCGCCCTGGAGAATGCGCTGGGCTCGGTGGCCGCCGGGCTCGATGTCGAGGTCACCCTGCGGACGCTGGAGAGCGACGACCTGTGACCGAGGTGGTCGGCCGCGTTCTCGACGTGGTCCGGGCTCCCGACCCGGTGCTGGCGCGTCCGGGTGCCGTCGTCGACCCGACCGATCGTGAGATCGTCCAGCTCGCGGCGGACCTGGTCGCGACCATGCGGGTCTCACCCGGCTGCGTCGGTCTCGCTGCGCCCCAGGTGGGCGTCAGCGCACAAGTTTTCTGCGTCGACGTCTCCGAGCACCCGAAGGCCCGCGGTCACCACGGCACCTTCGTGCTCTGCAACGCCGAGGTTCTCAGCGCCACCCGCAACGAGAAGGCCCGCGAGGGCTGCATGAGCGTCCCTGACCTGACCGGTGACGTGAAGCGCGCCTCGCGCCTCGTCGTACGAGGGCAGGTCCCGGGGACCGGGGCGGAGGTGGTGATCGAGGCCGAGGCGTTCGAGGCCCGCGCCCTCCAGCACGAGATCGACCACTGCGAAGGGCAGTTGTTCCTCGACCGGGTCGCCGGCGCGCACGCGTTGCACGCTCGCAAGACCTACTTATGATCGCGTGCTGCGCAATGATCTCCTCGACGCCCCGGTATCCCAATCGGCAGAGGAAGCGGTCTTAAAAACCGTTCAGTGTGGGTTCGACCCCCACCCGGGGCACTCACCTCTGATCCAGATCAACCAGTGCCCCGGCACACATCTCCCGCGGGCGAGACGGCTCACTACCCCGCTCAGCGCCGCCTCCGAGCAGCACCACGCCCTCCACCGAATTACGGTGAAGGGCGTGGTGACGCTTCGATTAGCGGTACGACACGCAGCCGTAGACGCACTCGAACCGGTGCAGAGTTGATCCGAAGTCGCCGTATTCGGTGTCTCGCAACGTCCAGAGATGCTCGTGCAAGGGCGTCGTCAGCGAGACAGCCGCGCCGTCTTCCGGCGCGACGGTCACCGAATGCGTCGCTCTTCAACCACCGGTCCGTCGTCAACGACGGTGCGGCGCCGGGCGCGGTCGGTCATGACCAGCGAGAGCACAATGGCCAGGATGCCGCCGACGATCAGGATGGCGCCGAGAGCGCCGTCGTCGATGTACTCCATGTCAACGGTGATGACGTCAAAAGCGAGGATGGCGCCAAGAACCAAAAGCACGATGCCTAGTCCGATGTACATGCTCGATACCTTCCGTAGCGCGGTCCAAGATCCGCAGAATGTGGGCAACCTAGAGGATGCCCAGATACGTGCCATCGAAACCCCTGGGGTGCGATTTGTCCACATTCTGGGGGTGCGGGAAGGTCAGTAGCTGAACGTTGTGACCGGCGCTAACTCCAGACCCGGACGTAGTCGACCTGGGTGGTCAGCCTGTCCGGCACCACGTCAGGGTTGTATTCGTTCCCCAGCGTGCCCATCGCCTGGTTCAGCGAGAGGTAGAAGGGGTGGTCGAACGGGGCGGCCGAACCTTCCCCGGCGATCACCGAGGAGTAGTCGTTGATCATGCAGACCCGGCCGTTGAGCAGGATCGTGACCCGCCCCGGCTCCCACTCCATGCCGTAGGTGTTGTACTGCCCGACCCTGATCGGGCACACGGCGTGGGTGACGTTCATGTCGGTGCCCCGCTCCGTCCTACCGGGCAGGTAGTGCATGTACGGCCGCAGCTCGCCCGGGGCCGAGCTGTACATCTCGGCGAAGTCGAGCTCGCCGGAGCTCGGCCAGGGGCCATAGGTGTCCTTCTTGGGCCATAGCCAGAACGAGACCTGGGAACCGGGGACCTGCAGATCCGGGATCTTCGCCCGGACCTCGTACTTGCCGTAGGTCTGCGCGTAGGTCTGGTGGTGCATCACCTGGCCGTAGGAGTAGCGGGACGAGATGTTCTTGCCGCAGTCGCGCCGCTCGCCCAGGTCGACCAGGGAGAGCTCGAGGTTGCCGTCGCGAACGTCGATCGTCCGGAGGCTGTCCTGGGCGCAGGCGAAGGTGGTTTTGGTGCCGGTGGTGAAGCTGCTGTGCTCGGTCTCCTGCGGGATCCAGTACCGACGGTCGAGCTCGCCGCCGGAGAACTCGTCGTGGTAGGTGCAGACCCAGGGAGAGCCATCGGCCTTGGAGGGGTCGGCGCCACCACACGACGGGGAGGTCTGTGGCGCAGGTGACACGATCGCGATCGGGAACCGGCTGCTCGAGCCCTCCTGGTAGGTGGCCGTGGCCGGTGCGGAGACCCAGTACCTGTAGGTCCCGAGGAACTCGCGGCCGGTGACTCTGAGGGTGGCGGCCAGGTCCCGGTCGAGGACGGCCGTGGCGACCCGGACGAAGCCGGCGTTGTAGGTCCCGGCGGTGTTCAGCTGGACTGTGTCACCCGGTGCTGCCGGCGGGGTGGCCTTCACCCTGACCAGGCCACCTTGCCGCAGCTCAAGCTGCTCCGGGGCCTCGAGGATCACGATCTCCGGTTTCGCCGTGAACCCCAGCGGTTCGACGGGGTCGTCGGCCGAGAAGGCGGTGGCGCCGGAGAAAGCGGTGACCGCCAGAACGATCGCGGCCGTGGACAGGAGGCGAGTTCGGGGCACGGGGGGCCTCTCTTTGGTGTCCGAGGTGCGGACGGATGGCGGGGGTCCGAGAGGTAAGCGCTGCGATCTTCACAACGCGCGGGTTCCCCGCGGGTCACGGCTGCCCGACGAAGTGATCGAGACAGCCGCGGCTGGTCGTGACGTCCGTCGGTCATCTCACGAGGCGGTGACGGGTCTTTTGGCGGCAAGGCGCCGGAAGACCAGGCCGGCGATTGCTGCCAGCGGGAACATCGCGATGCCGTAGACGGCTGCCGGGACGGCGTAGGTGTCGTCGTCCAGTACGTTCACGGCGACCGCGATCGCCAGGGTGCTGTTGTGGATCCCGACCTCGAACGCCGTCGCGATCGACTGGCGCTCGGAGAGACCGGCCGACCGGGGGATCAGGTAGCCGATCGTCAGGGAGATGACACAGAACAGCGTGGTGATGATGCCGACGTCGGCCAGGTAGTCGCCGAGGTTCTCGCGCTCGCCGAACAGGGCGCCGGCGATGACCAACACCAGCACCACTGCGGAGGTGATCCGGACCGGCCGGTCGGCCCGTTCGGCGAACTCCGGCCGGGAGTGCCGTACCAGCATCCCGATCACCACCGGGACCAGCACGATCGCGAAGACCTGGAGGATCTTGCCGAACTGCATCCCGACGTCCTCGGCCCCGGCGGGCTCGAAGTAGTTGATCGCCACGTTCACGATCACCGGGAGCGTCAGGAGCGCGAGCACCGAGTTCACCGCGGTCAGGCTGATGTTCAAGGCGACGTCCCCGCGGAACAGGTGGCTGAACAGGTTGGCCGTCGTCCCACCGGGCGACGCGGCGAGCAGCATCATGCCGACCGCGAGCACCGGGTCGAGGTCGAGGATCTTGATCAAGCCGAAAGCGATCGCCGGGAGCAGCAGCACCTGGGCGGCCAGGGCGATCAGCACCGCCTTCGGGTGCCGGCCGACCCGGCGGAAGTCCTCGACAGTGAGGGACAACCCGAGTCCGAACATGATGATCGCCAGGGCGGCCGGAAGTCCTACGGTGGTGAGCGCGGAGTCCATGCCTCACCCTAGGGGCCGGACCGCCGAGGCCGAGTGCAACCGCTGTCCGTGCGGGCCGTAGATTTGGCGCATGACCACGAGCAAGACGACCACCGACCGCTCTGACCTCCTGCTCGCGGGACTCGTATCGGTCCTGGTCAACCTCGGCTGGCTGTTCATGGCCCCGGCGGACGGGCGGATCATCCTGGTGCTGGTCGCCTCGGTGATCGCCGGCCTCGTGGGGCTGATCGGCGAGAACACCGGTGCCTACGCGATGGGGATCATCCTCGGCGCGATGCTCGCCGCAGTGATCGGACTGGCCCTGGTGGCCAGCGGATTGTCACCGCTCGCCGCCTGAGCCCGGCCTGCCTCGGCTTGACCCGGCCTGGCCTGGCCTCAGCGTCGGTCGTCCGGGCCGTTCGGCATGATTTGCACGGCGATGTGCTCCCAGGCGTTGTCGATCAACGTCACCAGGTCGATCTTCATCGCCTTCCGCACGTGCGGCTTCTCCAGCTCGCGATCGACGAACCGGACGATGAACCGGCGCAGCTCACCCTCCAGGCCGGTCACCTTCTGCAGCACGGTGGCGCGGCGGCTGTCCGAGGCGATCGTCATCACCACGTCCTCGGGGTCCGGGGGCGTGATGTGCCACAGAATGGTGAGTGGCTCGACCAGTTCCATGGTGAGTCGCAGCGGCAGCACCACCTCGGCGTCGAACCGGAGCATGTCGACCCCGAGGTCTAGGTGGAACGCCACGTGGACCGGCAGGTTGACCAGGTAGCCGACGACGTCCGGCAGCGCCTCGCCCGTCGCCGCCCCGAAGGTGCCGCTCGCGGTGACCTTGGCGACCTTGCGCCCGGGCCCGGCTCCGATCGGACCGAGCTGGAATTCCTCGCCCAGGACCCGGTTGATCGACTCCATCACCCGGTCCTGGTGCAGGACCAGGTTCATGAACCGCATCCCGAACTCGTCGTACCCGATCTGCTGGGGTGCCGGCTTCGCCAGGGCCTCGTCGGGCGGCAATTCGGGCAGGTCGTCGGTCACCCACCGATCATCCGGCATCCCGTTGGAGTGCCTGACACCGACCCATCTGGGAACACCGTCCCGGTGCGCTTCGTTCTCTAGGTGACTCCTCGCTAGAATCGAGGTGTCACGTCGGCGCCACAGTGGTGAGCCGATTCGGCCTCCAAGGAGGAGACCATGCAGAGCAGCAACCCCGTCTTCAGTCGCAACGAAGCCTTCAACGGCAAGGGCGGCACCACCTACGCCGACTTCAACGAGCCCGCGTACGGCGCACCGGACACCCACACCGGGTCCGGCACCGGACGGATGACGATCGACTCGGTCGTCCAGCGGACCGCCATCACCCTCGGCATCGTCGTGCTGGCCGCGGCAGCGACCTGGATCCTGACCGGCAACGTCTTCGACAACGCCACCGGCCAGGTCGACTCCGACGTCACCGCGCGCCTGTACACGCTGAGCATCGTGGGCGCCCTCGGTGGCTTCGCGCTGTCGATGGTGAACTCGTTCAAGAAGGTCGTCAGCCCCGCCCTGGTGATCGCGTACGCCGCGTTCCAGGGCGTCGCAGTCGGTGCGTTCTCCAAGGTGATGGAGGCCAACTTCGGCGACGGCCTGGTGGTCGGTGCGGTGCTCGGCACTGTCGCCGCAGTCGCCGGCACGCTGACGGCGTACAAGGTCTTCGACATCCAGGTCGGCAGCAAGTTCCGCAAGTGGGTCATCGGCATGATGTTCGGCTTCGTCGCCGTCACCGTCCTCGATGTCGTGCTGTCGATGTTCGACGCCGAGATCGGCTTCAACGGCTTCGGCGGCCTCGGCCTGATCATGAGCGTCGTGGGCCTCGCCCTCGGTGTGCTGATGCTGATCCTTGACTTCGACTTCGTCGAGAAGGGCATCGCGGCCGGCCTCCCGGAGCGCGAGTCCTGGCGGGCCGCCTTCGGTCTGACCGTGACGATCGTCTGGATCTACATCGAGCTGCTCCGGATTCTCGCCATCCTCCGCGGCGGCGACTGACCAACGACGCCATCCGCGGCGCCTTGCGGTGTCCCTAGCTGGACGTAATCGGAGCGCTCGAGTCCTCGTCGGACTCGGGCGCTTCGGCGTTCCCGGGGTTAAGCCAGCGGCGGCGCATCTGCAGCACCCAGCGTCCGCCCGGGCCACGGGCCGACCCGGCGACCTCGGTGCCGTCGAGCTCGGTGCCCGGGTGCTTGCTGGCGTCGACGGCGGCGGTGCTGATCGGGCGCAGGCCCTCGCCGCGGTCGACCTGCGGCTGCTCCTCCTCGTCCGGGCCGAGGCCGAGTGCGGCCAGGGCCGAAGGCAGCAGCACTCCCATCAGGGAGGCGTAACCGGCCGCTGAGGGGTGGAACCGATCGGGGCCGAAGAGCAGCGCTGGCGACGCGTAGAACTCGGGCCCGAGGATCGAGCCCAGGGAGACGGTGCGGCCACCGGCTTCGACGACCGCGATCGTCTGGGCCGCCGCGAGTCGCCGCGACCATCGTCGGGCGACCTGGCGCAGGGGCTGGGGGATGGGGCGGACCGTGCCGAGGTCGGGGCAGGTGCCGACCACGACGGCGACGTCGGCGTCCAGCAGGTGCCGGACCGCCTCGCTGAGGAAGCGCACCGACTCGGAGGGCAGCATCCGGTGGGTGACGTCGTTGGCACCGATCATGATCACCGCTACGTGAGGTCCGGTCAACAGGGCGGCTCGGACCTGCCCGACCAGGTCACTCGACTTCGCCCCCGAGACGCAGAAAGCGCCGAGGTGGACGCGCCGGTTCGCCCGGGAGGCCAGACCGGAGCCCAGCAGGGCACCGGGGGTCTCCTCGACCATCCTCAGGCCGTACCCGGCAGCGCTGGAGTCGCCGATCAGGGCCACCTTGATCGCCGGGCCCGGGCGTCCACGCCCGTACCAGCCGGTGGCGTCGGGGACCCGGCCCTCGAGACGGCCGATCGCCTTCCGCGCTACTTTCGCCTCGGCGCGCAGGACGCCGTACAGGGAGGCGCCCAGGATCGAGAGGCCGCCGCCGCCGTAGGCGGCAGCGGAAGCGAGTTTTCGTGCAGCAGCAGCGCGTCCCATCGAAGCCACACTAAGGGCAAGCCAAGGACGGGTCGGCGCGCCCCCAGCGCGTCGGCCCGCCCTTGAGTCAGGGCTGATCAGCTGGCCAGGTGCGCCCGGGTCAGGATGATCGGGTGGTCGGAGAGCCGCTGGTCCTTCGGCGTGCTGTCCTTGGCGTACATCGTGAAGCGGGCCGGACCGGCGGCGAAGACCCAGTCGATCCAGAGCCGCGCCGGCGGTGCACAGGTCATCGACGGCACGCTGTTGGCCGAGATCATCAGCTTGTTCGCGGTCAGCGGGCAGAACGCCTTCTCACGGTCGTTCAGGTCGCCGGTGAGGAAGACCGTCTTGCCGGTCTCGCGCAGCTCGATGACCTTGGCCTTCTCGATCGCGATCGCACGCGCGCGCCACTTGCTCTGGTCGCCGTACTTGGCGATCGACGCCGGGTTGTGGACGTTGATGACGTACGCCGAGCGGCCGGTGGCCTTGTGCTTGAGCAGCACCACCGGCATCTGCTTGATGTTGCCGTTGAAGTACGGGACGCCGATGGTGGAGCCGCTGACGAACTCCATCGTGGACTTGCGCCAGATAATCGAGTTCGCGGAGTTCCTGCTCGTCACCGGGGGGTAGATCCCGTAGGTGTCCTTCGTCAGCCCCAGGAACTGGGTGCGCTGCCTGTTCTCGAATTCCTGCAGGCCGACCACGTCGACGCCGTAGCCCTCGAGCATGGTGACCTGCTTGGGCGTGCGTACGGCGTACCCGGCGTAACGAGCGCTCGGGGTGTGGCTCGCGCCCAGCACGTTGAAACTGGAGATCACGAAGCCGCTGTTCTCGAAGAGCGACCGCTGCGGCACCTGCTTGCCGACGTAGTTGTTCAGCCAGCGCGACGGGTCCAGCTTGATGACGCCGCTGGTGCCGTTGGTCAACGCGAAGTACAACGAGCACCGCGTGGCGATGCCCTCTTCCCCGACGTTGCCGAGCTGCTGGCCGGCGGCGACGATCTGGCCGCTGGTGACCACCGCGCGCCTCATGTAGCCGTAGTAGGAGACGAGCTTGCCCTTGCTGGTCACGACGCGGACCAGGTTCGGTCCGCTGGTCCGCGATTCGCTGAGAAGCACGGTGCCCGCGGTGGCAGCACGTACGACCGCGCCACAGGGTGCCTGGATCTCGGTGCCCGGGCGCTTGCCGAAGGTCCGCAGGTCCTTGGCGTAGATGCTGGCCACCGGGAAGAAGACGTGGGGAGCCTCGGCGAAGCGCTGCTCGACCGGCACCGTCTGCTGGGTGGCGGCCAGGACCAAGCCGCTCGGGTTGATCGCCACCAGCGCCGGAACGGCGAGTACGCCGAGGGCGAGAGCGCCGCTCAGGGTCCGGGAGAGACGGGGGAAAGACATGGAATCTCCTGCTCGATCGGAGGTCGGGGGAATCGACTTGTCTCGAAGTATGGCCCGGATTCCGGGAAAATTGGGGCTCGAGTGAAAAAAAGTTACTCGTGGGGCGTGTCGGTGCTTGCAAACTACATTGATGTAAGACTCACAAACGCGCATGCGCCTCAGTCCAACAGTCGGCAGCGGGCCGACTATCTTGAGAGGTATGGACTACGCGAACTCCCTGCTCGACCTGATCGGCAACACCCCGCTGGTCAAGCTCGATCGGACCCTCCGACCCCCGGGCGCCGAAGCCGGGCCTGCAGGTCCGCTGGTGCTGGCGAAGGTCGAGTACCTGAACCCGGGCGGCTCGGTGAAGGACCGGATCGCCCGCCGGATGATCGACGCCGCCGAGGCGTCGGGGGAACTCCAGCCCGGCGGCACGATCGTCGAGCCCACCTCCGGCAATACCGGGGTCGGATTGGCCCTGGTCGCCCAGCAGCGCGGCTACCAGTGCGTCTTCGTTTGTCCCGACAAGGTCAGCGAAGACAAGCGCAACGTGCTCAAGGCGTACGGCGCCGAGGTCGTGGTGTGCCCGACCGCGGTCGCTCCCGAGCACCCGGACAGTTACTACAACGTCTCTGACCGGCTGGCCTCCCAGCCCGGCGCCTGGAAGCCGGACCAGTACTCCAACCCAAACAACCCGCTCTCGCACTACGAGGACACCGGGCCGGAGATCTGGCGCCAGACCGACGGCCGGATCACGCACTTCGTCACCGGGATGGGCACCGGCGGCACGATCAGCGGGGTCGGCCGCTACCTCAAGGAACGCGGTGCAGAACGCGGAGGACCGGCCATCCAGGTGATCGGAGCGGACCCGGCGGGCTCGGTCTACTCCGGTGGAAGCGGACGGCCGTACCTGGTCGAAGGTGTCGGGGAGGACTTCTGGCCCGAGACCTACGACCGGAGCATCGCCGACCGGGTCATCGAAGTCTCCGACGCCGACTCGTTCGCGATGACCCGTCGACTTGCCCGCGAGGAGGGCCTACTGGTCGGCGGCTCGTCCGGGATGGCGGCGTTCGCGGCCGCCCAACTCGCCCGGGAGATTGCCGCTGATCCCGGCTACCAGGGCGATGCCGTCATCGTGGTGCTGCTCCCTGATTCCGGTCGCGGCTATCTGACCAAGGTGTTCGACGACGACTGGCTCGCGCAGTACGGCTTCCTGGCGGCCAAGGACGACCAGACCGTGGGGGAGGTACTGCGGGCCAAGAGCGGGGTGATGCCCGACCTGGTGCACACCCACCCGACCGAGACGGTGGCCGAAGCGATCCACATCCTCAAGGAGTACGGCGTCTCGCAGATGCCGGTCGTGCGTGCCGAGCCGCCGGTGATGGCAGCCGAGGTGGCCGGCTCGGTGTCCGAGCGGGCGCTGCTCGATGCGCTGTTCGCCGGCAAGGCCAAGCTCGCCGACCAGGTCGAGGACCACATGAGCCCACCGCTCCCGACGATCGGTGCGTCCGCGGGGCCGGCTGAGGCGATCGAGGCCCTCGGATCCGCGGACGCGTTACTGGTCCAGGAGGACGGCCGGCCGGTGGGCGTCATCACCCGGGCCGACCTGCTCACCTACCTGGTTTCGTCCCGCTAGCCGCGGGTTCCATAGACCGGCGACCACCAATGTTCTAAAGTGGTCAAATCGGTCAGCGCGTCCGTACCCCACATGGACGCCGACCGGGGTCCGTTGGGGTGCAGCGCCGGCCTCTGGCCTGGCGCACAACGGATCAGGTGGCGGGGTGATCCTGGGAGGGGTACCCCGCCACCACTCCATTCCTGCGGCACGAGTCAGGGGACAGGGCATCAGTTACCACACGATCGCAGCGGACGGTGCGGCCGAGATCGAGATCTCCCACTCCCGGTTCCGGTGCGCTCTGGTCCGGGTGGACGACGAGTTGTCCGCCCGCGGGGTGATCGAGCAGGCCCGCAAGGAGCACTGGAATGCTCGGCACCACTGCTCGGCCTTCATCCTCGGACCGACCCGCAGCATCGAGCGGTCCGACGACGGTGGCGAGCCTCCGGGGACGGGCGGCGCTCCGATGCTCGAGGTGCTGCGCGGCCGCGAGGTCAGCGACGTCGTCGCCGTAGTGTCCCGCTGGTTCGGCGGGACGTCGCTCGATACCGACAGCCTCACCCGCTCGTATGCCGACGCGGTCCGTGCCGCCTTCGAGTCGACTGCCCTGGTCAAGCGGGTCGAGCACGAGCACTGCGAGGTGACCGTCGACCTCGCTGCCGCCGGCCGGTTGGAGCGCGAGCTGAGATCGCGTGGTACCAAGGTGCTCCGGATCGACTACACCGACGTCGCCACCCTGGAGATCGCGATACCGCTGCGCGCGGTCCCGGTGGCGCAGGAGATCGTCGCCGAGCTCACCGACGGTGCGGCGGCGCTGTTCCGGCGGGGTCGTCGTTGGGTCGACGAGCCGCTGAGTCTCTAATCCAGGTCTGCGAGGACGGCCCGGACGACGTCCGCCGGAATCTTCAGCACCTCGCGGTCCCAGGTCATCAGCCCGTTCAGCTCGTCCTCCACGTCACTCACCTGGGTGTAGACGGTCGCGGCGAGTCCGCGGACCAGTGCCGGTGCGATCTGGTCGGCGTGCAGGGAGGTGAAGCCGGCGACGAGGTCGGCCGCGGTCTCGTAGTGCCGGTACCCGCTGGTGCCCTGGGTGCTGGCCGCGCTGCTCCACTCATGACCCTGGACCCGGAGGCTGTAGCCGCCGTACTCGGTGAGTGCGTAGACCCGGTTCTCGCGGGCGCGGGGACGTAGCCGGAATGGTCGCAGGTAGCTGTGGAAGGCTCGGACCTCACCGCCGCCCTGGTCGACCCACCCGCTGACCTGGTTGACCGTCCTGGTGGGGTCGAGCGCCTTGACCTCGCCGGCGATCTCGGTGGCGTCGAACTGACCCCAGCCCTCGTTGAATACGGTCCAGACGGCCACGCACGCAGTGTCGCCGAGCAGCTTCACGGTGCGACGGACCTCGTCGTGGAACTCGGCGCGCGCGGCGGCGTCCTCCCGGAAGAAGAGGCGGTAACGGCGGTCGGAGAACCGGAGCGGCCAACGAGCCGGGAGGTTGGTGACCAGCTCGCGGTAACGCCCGCCGCCGTTGACCATGTCCTGCCAGACCAGGATGCCCAGCCGGTCGCAGTGGTGGTACCAGCGAAGCGGCTCGATCTTCACGTGCTTGCGCAGCATCGTGAAGCCGAGATCCTTCATCGTGCTGATGTCGTGCACCATCGCCGCGTCGCTCGGCGCGGTGAGCAGGCCGTCGGGCCAGTAGCCCTGGTCCAGGACGCCGGTGTGCTGGATCGGCAACCCGTTGAGCAGGAACCGCCGCCGGCCGCGCTCGTCGGTGCCGGTCCCGAACGAACGCATCGCCGCATACGACGTGACCCCGTCGGCCCCGCAGCTGATCTCGAGGTCGTAGAGGAACGGGTCGTCGGGAGACCACAGGTGCGGATCCGGGATCGGGAGCCGGAGCGCGGTGCCTGCGAAGCCGGTCGCTTCGGCGACCAGGGTGCCGTGGTCGAGCACGCGGACCTGGACCGGCGTCGCGGTCGGCTCGGCGTCCGCCGGTGCCATGACCTGAACGTCGACCTCGAGCGCCCCCGCCTCCAGGTCGGGCACGAGCGCCACCCGGCCGATGTACTCCTCGGCGACCGCTTCCATCCACACGGTCTGCCAGATCCCGGACTGTGCGGTGTACCAGATCCCCCCGCGGTCCAGCCGCTGCTTGCCGCGCGCGTGCGGGCCGGTCTCGGACAGGTCGCGGACCCGCACCTCGACGGTCTGGGTCCCGGCCACGAGTGCCTCGGTCACGTCGAAGGTGAATGGCAGGTAGCCTCCGGTGTGGCTGCCGACCTCGATGCCGTTGACCCAGACCGTGCAGCGCTGGTCGACTGCGCCGAAGTGCAACAGGACCCGGTCGCCGTCCGGAACCTCGATCCCCGAGCGGTGGTACCAGAGCCACTCGTCGGGCTGGAGTTGGCGACCGACCCCGGAGAGCGGGGCCTCTGGGGAGAACGGCACCACGATCTCGCCGTCCCACAGTTCCGGGAGTTCCTCGGACCCGATGGCGTACCGCCAGCGACCGTTGAGGCTGACCCAGGAGCCCGAGCCTCGGACCAGCTGCGGACGCGGGTACTCCGGCAGCGGGTGGTCGGGGTCGAGCTCACGCCCCCAGCGGGTCAGCACGGCCCGAGGATAGGCCCTGGCTAGCGGCGGACCTCCCGCCGGACGTCCACGCCGGCTAGCTTCTCGGGGTTGCGGACCAGGTAGATCTCGACGACCTTGCCGTCCTCCGCCACAACGGTGCCGACCGCGTCGAGCTCGCCGTCGAGGTAGAGGACAAGGCGGCCGCGCCGTTGACCGTTCCCCAGCCGACGTCGATCGTCCCGCCCTGGGGCACCACGTTCGGGGCCAGCAGCTCCAACAGCGGCTCGACCTGGCCGGTCGCAGCCGCCACGAAGAACTCCGCCACGATCTCGGGGGACCTCCTCGGGCTTCTTCTCGGTAGCGGCCGCGATCTCGTCGTACTCGAAGCCGAAGACCTCGCGGAGCTCAGCGGGGTGTTCATGGCAATGACGTTCGTGGTCTTCGCGGGGTACGGCGCGTTCGCGGCCCTGCTGCGGGACAGGGTCCTCGCCCGCCCGCAGGTGCTGAGGCGAATCCGCCGTGCCTGCGCGGTGTCGTTCGCCGCGCTGGGCGCCCGGCTGGCGTTCGAGCACGCCGAAGGCCCAGCGGTACTGCCGGTCGGTCACTTCGACCCGCGGCCCTTGCCCTTCCCGGCCTTTCCTGGGGAACTTCCCTTGCCCGGTGCGGGCGCCTTGCCGGACGTGGTCGCTTTCGCCGGGGTGCGGGACGCCGGAGCCTTCGCCGTCGGCGCAGGCCGGGTGGCTATAGGAGCCACCTTGCTCGGAGCCTTCGGGGTGCTGGTCGGGGTGCTGGTCGGGGTGGGGATCGAAGTACTGGCCGGAACCGTCGGATTCGGGTCGGCAACGACTGGGGCTGCACCGAACTGCGACAAGCCGACGGCGGTGAGGAGGCCCGCGGCCGCCAGGACTGTTGCTGCGACGAGGATCCGGCCTCGCCTGCGCCGGGCGGCCGGTACGTCGGTCAGGAGGAGCCCCTGGGTGGCGACTGTTCCGGATTCGGGCAACCGGTCGGCCACCGCAGCCGCTCCCGCGAGCAGACCGGTCGACTCCGAAATTCTGCTGGCAACGGCCGGTCCGGGCGTGGTGGAGTACAGGACTGCGGCGACTTCGAGCGCCGTGGGACGTTCGGTGGGGTTCAACCGAGTCATCTCGTCCAGGAGGCTGCGCCAGGTGTGGTCCAGGGAGACCGGGATGGCAGGCCGGGCGGTGAGCCGGGCGATCGCGGCCTCGACCGGCGCCCCGGGATAGGCGCGCATGCCGGTGAGCGCCTCGAGGAGGACCAGGCCGAGCGAGTAGACATCGATCGCGGTGGTCAGCGGTTGACCGTTGACCTGCTCAGGGGAGAGGTAGGCGGGGGAGCCGATGATGTCGCCGGTGCTGGTGTGCTGGCCGGAGTCGGACACTAGGCGCGCGATGCCGAAGTCGGTCAGCACCGACCTGCCGTCGGCACGAAGCAGGATGTTGCTCGGCTTGACGTCCCGGTGCACGACACCGTGGTCGTGGGCATAGGCGAGCGCGTCGGCGAGGAGTGCGCCGAGCGATTCGACCTCAGCGGGGTCCAGGGGCCCGCCGTCGTTGATCCGTTGGCGCAGTGTCGGGCCTTCGATCAGCTCCATCACCAGGTAGGGCTGTTCGTCGACGATCCCGGCGTCCAGGACGGTCACCAGCCCTGGGTGGTTCAGCGAGGCGAGGGTGCGCGCCTCCCCTGCGAAACGTGCGCGCTCGGTCTCATCGGCGGAGGTCGAGCGGAGCACTTTGAGGGCGACGTCGCGCCCGAGGACCTGGTCGGTGCCGCGGTACACATCGGCCATCCCACCCCGGCCGACCACTCCGGAGATGACGTAGCGGCCGCCGATCACGGTGCCGTCGGAGACGCTCATGCTTGGTTGCTCCTCGATCACATGCGCGGAAGGGCATCCGCTGCTGGGGAAAGTACCCGCCGTCCTGGAGGCCCAAACGGGTCAGTTCCGGGCCTTTCCCGCCCGATTTCATGATTCGGTCGGCGGAGCGCCGGTGGCGAGATCGGCCCGAAGTTTGTCGCTCCTGCCAGTACCGCCCGTCGCCAGGCCCGATCACGATGGATTGCCACCTCCTCAGGAAAGGGATCAGATGACATCGACGACAGCGGGCGCCGCCGATCCGATGAGTGACTTCACGTCGAACGTGCTCGAGCTGGACGGTGAGCTCGTCACGGTGTGGACCTCGGGCACCGGGCCGGCGGTTGTCCTCCTGCCCGAGATGCCCGGAATCAGCCCGGACGTTCTCCGGTTCGCCCGTTGGGTCCGCGAGGCCGGCTTCACCCTTTACCTGCCATCGCTGTTCGGCGTGGACGGCGCCTACCCGACCGCCGAGCTGGGGGAGTCGATCATCCAGCGCGCGTGCGTGAGCAAGGAGTTCCGCGCGTTCGCCGGCGGTGGCACCAGTCCGGTGGCGGATCGACTCAGGGCACTTGCTCGGTACGCCCACGCCGAGTGCGGGGGCCCGGGCGTCGGAGCGGTCGGGCTGTGCTTCACGGGGAACTTCGCCCTCACCATGATGCTCGAGCCCGCCGTCATCGCGGCCGTCGTCAATCATCCCTCCCTCCCGCTGGACGACCCGGCGGGTCTCGAGCTCTCTGAGGAGGACGGTGACGCGTTGCGCGAGCGGCTCGTCAGGGATGACCTGCGGGTGATCGGGTACCGCTTCGACAACGACAGCTGGTGCACCGCAGCGCGCTTCGCCGCCTACAACACGCTGCTCGGCGACCGGTTCGAGGGCCGCGTCCTGTCCGGATCGGTTGCCAACCCGGACCCGCCGCCGTTCTTTCGTGAGGTCGTCGGAACGCCGCACAGCGTCGTCACTGCTCATCTGGTGGACCGAGCGGGTCATCCGACTCTCCGCGCGCGCGACGAGATCCTCGCCTACCTCGTGGGTGCTCTCCAGCCGCCGCCTGGGTGACACTGAGGTGCGCAGTGTGGAAACTGGTGGCCGAGACCCAGCGGCTCGGCCACGATGACCTGGACCTCCCCGGAGAGGAGCCAGAGTGATCGACAATCTAGAACTGACCGTGGGTGTCCTCGCCTATCCCGGCTGCTTCGCCTCCGAGATCTTCGGCGTCATCGACCTCCTCACCATGGGCACCCACGTCGCGGGCGCGCACTCCCAGCAGCTCGCACTCCGTACTGAGGTCATCTCTCCCCGCCGTCGGGTCATCGTGTCCGGCGGTACGCCCATCGGCGTCCAGCCGGTTCGGCCGGTCGATGTCTTGGTCGTACCCGGCTTCGAGCTCGTCCCCGGCGAGGATCTCCGGTCACGCATCGCCGATCTCGCTCCGGAGATCGAGGTGATCCGAGACCAGGTGGCCGCCGGGCGCGCGACCGTCTCGGTCTGTGTCGGCGCGTTCCTGCTAGGAGCGGCCGGTGCGCTCGACGGCCGCCGGGCGACGACGTCCTGGCTCTTCGCCGACGACCTGCGCGCCCTGGTCCCGACGGCGGAGGTTGTCCGCGACGACCTGGTCGTCACCGACGCGGGGGTCACGACCACCGCAGCGTTCAGCGCCATGTACGACTTCGTCCTCGACGTCATCGAGCGTCACCACGGGGCGACCGTCGCGCGGCAGACTGCCCGGATCGCCCTGCTCGATGATGCCCGCACCAGCCAGGCGCCGTACGTCGACGAGAACCTGCTGCCGGCGGCCGGCACCTCCTTCGCGAGGACCGTCCAGCGTCACCTCGAGCAGCATCTCCAGCATCCGTATGACCTGTCCGTGCTGGCCGACCACTTCCACCTCAGTACCCGGACGTTCCTGCGGCACTACAAAGCCGAAACGGGCGAAGCGCCGCTGGTGCACCTGCAACGAGCCAGGATCCGACGTGCCCAGCACCTGCTGGAGACCACCGAGCAGACCTTGGGCGCCATCAAGCACTCGATCGGTTACCGCGACAGCGGGGCGTTTACCGAGCTGTTCCTCCGGCACACCGGGTTGCGCCCCCTCGACTACCGTGCCCGTTTCCGGACGCGGAGGGGCCGGACTGCACGGCCGGCCCCGTGACGCCTGAGCCGGTCACCGGTTTACCTCTGCCTTGACGGCGGACACCGCCAGCAGCGCGCCTCGGGGCGGCGCCCAGCAGCGGCCCGTGCCCCGTTGGCTAGGCTCGTAAGTGGACCCTGGGGCCGCCGGATCGTCAGCGTCCGTGACCTGGCACCCAGCTGAGGAGAAGAAGTGAACGTCGACACGACAATCCGACAGCGGGGCACCCGCAGCGCACGGCTCGCCGCGCTCGTCCTCGGAGTGGCGTTGATTGCAGGCTGTGGCAGCGGTGCCTCGGACGAGCCGCTCAGCGCGACCGAGCACAACGGCGCAGACGTTGCCTTCGCGCAGGACATGATCCAGCACCACGCCCAGGCTCTTGCGATGGTGAACCTCACGGTCGAACGCACGGTGGGCCCCGAGTTCGAGGCCCTGGCGGTAGGTATCCGCGATGCCCAGGGCCCGGAGATTGAGACGATGGCCGACTGGCTCGACGAGTGGGGCGAGGACGTTCCCGAGACCGTGAACGATCATGCGAACGCCGAAGGTCACAGCATGCCTGAGGGCAGCGACGAGATGCCGGGAATGATGTCGGCCGACGAGATGTCCGAGCTGGAATCCGCGCCGGACGCCGAGTTTGAGAAGCTGTGGCTCGAGATGATGGTCCGGCACCACCAGGGTGCGATCAAGATGGCCGGGACCGAGGAGGCCGACGGCAGGTTCCGACCAGCTGTCGAGCTCGCGAGGTCCATCATCGACTCGCAGACCGAGGAGATCAAGGCGATGCAGGGTTTGATCGAAGCCTCCTGAACGCCGGCATGGTGCGGAGCCAGGAGTGCTGCTTGGATGAAGCCGCCTGGCGTCACCAGGTCCGAGTCCGAGGTGAACCCAGCACGAAGTCGAGGCCCGATGGCGTCTGAGCCGGAGCAGCACACCGCAGGGCACCTGTCGCCGGCTCATCGCGGCGATGTCATCCCGCTCGGCGAGGCGACGCGGGCATGGTTCGCAATCTCGCTGCAGACCTTCGGCGGTCCGGCGGGCCAGATCGCGGTGATGCAGCACAAGCTCGTCGACGAGAAGCGGTGGATCGGGCAGAAGCGCTTTCTGCATGCGCTGAACTACTGCATGGTGCTGCCGGGCCCCGAGGCCCAACAGTTGGCGATCTACACCGGCTGGCTGCTCAACGGGACCCGGGGCGGGATCATCGCCGGCGGCCTGTTCGTGCTTCCCGGGATGGTCGCGCTGCTGATTCTGTCCGCGGTGTACGTCGGGTTCGGCGACACCACGGTGATGACGTCGCTGTTCGCCGGCCTGGCGCCAGCGGTGATCGCCATCGTGGTCCAGGCGGTGCGGCGCGTCGCCAAGCGGGCCCTGGTCCATCCGGCCCAGGTCGCGCTCACCGTGATCTCGTTCGTGGCGCTGTTCCTGTTTGCGGTCCCGTTCCCCGTCGTCATCGTGCTGGCAGGCGTCACGGGTTGGCTGCTGAGCCTGCGCATCCCGGCTCTGCGCAGCGCCGAGAACCACGACACGTCGGACGGCCCCAGGCCGCTGATCTCCGACGATGCGCTCCACCACGACCGGCCCTCGGGGCGCCGTACGGTCAAGGTGCTCGTTATCGGTCTGGTGCTGTGGTTTACGCCGGTCCTTGCGTTCGCCGCACTGGTCACGTCCACCGATGTGTTCGTCGACCAAGGATTGTTCTTCTCCGGGGCCGCGGTCGTCACCTTCGGTGGCGCCTACGCGGTCCTGGCCTACGTCGCGCAGCAGGCAGTGCAGGTCTACGGCTGGCTCGCACCGGGGGAGATGGTGCGTGGTCTCGCGCTGGCCGAGACCACGCCGGGTCCGCTGGTGATGGTGGTGCAGTTCGTGGCGTTCGTTGGCGCGTACCGGCAGCCGGGATCGCTCGACCCCTGGCTCGCAGCGGTGCTTGCATCGCTGCTGGTGACCTGGGTGACGTTCGTCCCATGCTTCATGTTCGTGCTGCTGGGAGCGCCGTACGTCGAGCGGCTGAGGCAGAACCTGCACCTGACCGCGGCGCTGAACGGCATTACCGCAGCGGTCGTCGGCGTGATCGCGAACCTTGCGGCATTCTTCATGCTGCACGCGCTGTTCGACGCGACCCGCCGTATCGACTTCGGTCCGCTACGACTCGACGTACCCGTCCTGGATACGTGGGACCCGTTCGCGGTGTCCCTGACCGTGGTCGCCCTCGCACTGTCGGTTGGCCGACAGTGGAGTCCGCTCCGAGTACTCGGTCTGTGTGCGCTGGTCGGGCTGGCGCACGCAGTGGTCTCGTCGCTCTGAGCGGTCCCTGGCGAGGGCGACTAGCGGGGTGCTCAGACGCCGCGGCCGCCGCGGACGCGACCAAGGATGAAGAGGACGAGGGCGATGACAGCGAGGACGATGAGGATGGTCCACAACATGGTGGGACTCCGATCGGTTGGTGTGAGCTCGGCAGGAAGCCGTGCTGTTCGTATGCCCAGAACGGACATATCCAAACGATGGCCGGGACGTCATTTCGCTGGATCTCCGTCGGAGCGCGGCGTCTGATTCTTGCCAGACCGGGCGTCCTCCGCGGACCCTACCGACCAGGGCCGTCGTACCCCGACAGACCTGATTTTGATCGGCGCTCTCCTGGTGGCCCTGCTGGTCTACCTGCTAGCCGACAGCCTCTACGCCACTCGCGGCTGGGACGACGCCGACGCCGGCGACGTCCACGTCATCGGCGCCCTTCTTTCCGGATTCGTGCTGCTGCGCCTCGCTAACTGGGCGCGGGGCTGGCTCGCCGCGGTGATTCTGCGCCGGATCGGACGCCTGCCGAGCGCAGCGCTACGTGGAGTGGCCGGCATCGCCTGGCAATCGCACACATCGGCAAGTTTTCCTGGCTCGCGGTCCGTGAACGTCCTGCTCGTGGTGGCGGTGGTGCCGCTCTTCAGGTTCGCTGGCCCCATCGACGACCGCTCGGTCGGCGCAGCTTGACGCCCCCCGGGAGGTCGGTCACTCGCGCTGTAGCCGTGCGAGGACGACCTCGCGGCTCTCGCCAGAAATTTCGGTGACCTCGTCGATCAGCCGATTGACCATGGCGAAGAGCTGGAGAGCTGTGAGGTCCGGGTCGTCCTGAGCCAGCTTTGCGATGAGGTCCGGGGCATCCGGGTCGTCGATGTCAGCCCAGTAGGTCCGGAAAGCGTCCCGCAGCAGCAGGTCCCGCTCGCGGGCCGCGCCCCTGGCTTTCGCACGGAGGATCCGCTTCTGCGTCATGGGACCAGTATCTCCCCGGCGACGAGGGTCCAGGAGGGCGGCCTAGCGGGGCACCTAGTTCCCCGTCGCCGAGTGGCAGCGGCGCCCGAATGGGCACTTGACCAGGTACTGCGGGTGGCAGCGGACGTGGGCTGGCATTTCATTCACCCGTGAGCTTGAGTCCTTCGGTCGGCATGATCGGTGACATCAGGGATCAGTTCGTGGTCGTGAGAGGTGGGCGTCAGGAGACGTCCGGCGGGGTCCCGAGCCGCTGCACCTGCATCGGCCACCCGCACCCGATGGCGATCTTCGCGGCCCAGTAGCGCGCCTGCTCGTCGTCCGGTACGTCGACGACTGAGAAGCCGCCGAAGTGCTCCTTGGTCTCGACGTACGGGCCGTCGGTGAACTTGGGCTTGCCGCCGTTCGGGTCGACGCTGAACACGGCGGACTTGTCGTCCAAGCCGCCGCCGAAAACCCAGACGCCGGCCGCGATGGCCTCGTCGATCACGGGATCGATGGACCTCGCGCTGTCCAGAATCTGAGCTTCGGTCAGGTCCGGGACCCACTCGGCGTTGAAGCTAATCAGGTACTGGGGCATGGCTCCTCCTAGGTCGGGACGGCCCGGTGTGGCCACCCTTTACCTTCGCTACGAACGGGGCCGGGCCGGTACGACATCTTCTGCACAGCGTTTCCGGTCTGCGTGCGGATGTAAACGCTCAGGCGTTAGGCACCTCGAGGACAGCGCGAGCGGTTCGCGTGTGCTCAAGACTCAGCATGAAGCCTTTTACGAAGCCTGCGGCGCTGGCCAACGCGATTGATGGCCCGCCGTCCTTGAACGCTCCCGGATCCCCGTGCCTTGACCGCGACATTGGTAAACGTTAGTTTACCGTCCATGGTGATTGACCAAAGCGGCGCCGGCCTCGCCGCTCTCGGCGACGGCACGCGTCTAGCGATCTTTCGCGCCCTCGCTGAACGCCCCCGCCCGGTCGGCGAACTCGCCGAGGGTCTCCCTGTTAGTCGACCCGCTGTCTCGCATCACCTCAAGGTCCTCAAGGCCGCCGGGTTGGTCACCGAACAGGCCCACGGCACTAAGCGCATCTACCGGCTCAACCCCGACGGCGTGGCCGCCCTCCGCGATCAGTTGGACACCTACTGGAGCCGCGCGATGGACGGCTTCGCCGAAATCGTCGAAAACACGACCAAGGAGCAGGAATGACCCAGGCAACACACCACGAGGTGGTCAAGCAGATCGTGGTTAACGCGCCGATCGAGAGGGCCTTCGCGGTCTTCACTGACCAGTTCGGCGGCTTCAAGCCGAAGGAACACAACCTGCTCGGCGTCCCGATCGCCGAGACAGTATTCGAGCCGATGGTCGGCGGGAACATCTATGACCGTGGAGAAGACGGCTCGGAGTGCCGGTGGGCACGGGTACTCGCCTACGAGCCGCCGAGCCGGGTCGTGTTCAGCTGGGACATTAGCCCGACGTGGCAGATCGAAACGGACCCCGACAACGCCAGCGAAGTCGAGGTCCGTTTCGTCGACGAAGGCCCCCAGCGGACTCGGGTAGAACTTGTGCACCGACACCTCGACCGACACGGTCCCGGCTGGGCATCTGTGCGGGACGGCGTGGATGCCCCCGACGGCTGGCCGCTCTACCTGTCTCGGTACGAGGGACTCGTCCAGGCCGGAACAGCATGAGCAAGCCCGACCTCATGGCGCTCGCAGAGGCAGAACGTGCCGACCTGTTGGTGTTGCTACGCGAACTGACGCCAGCGCAGTGGCAGGCGAAGTCACTGTGTGCCGAATGGAGTGTCCGCGAGGTCGCAGTCCACGTCGTCAGCTACGAGGAACTGACAGCCTCTGGTCTTGCAGGAGCGTTTATCAAAGCTCGAGGGAGCGTTGCGAGAACCAATGAGGTTGCCATCCGCCAGTACGACGACCTGGACCCGGCCGGGATTACCGACCTGGTGGCCCGCAATCTCCGGCCTAAGGGTCTTACCTCTGGCTTCGGTGGCGGCATCGCGCTGACCGACGGAACGATCCACCAGCAAGACATACGGCGCGCGCTCGACCTGCCTCGGACGATCCCGGAGGAACGTCTACTACCCGTTCTGAACTTCGCTACCAGCGCCCCGACCCTTCCGGCAAGGAAGAACTCGAAGGGACTCAGACTCGTGGCGACAGATGCAGACTGGGCCACCGGCAAGGGCGACGAAGTCAGCGGACCAGGCGAAGCGATCCTCATGGCAATCGCCGGACGATCGCAGGCACTTGCTGAGCTATCGGGCCCCGGCCTGGGGATTTTCCGAGCGCGCGTGGAGTAGGTGTCGATGAGTTCCGGGGACCTGGATTCCGGTTGCAGATACTGCTGGTGATGTGAGCCACGACCGTGCAGCGCCTAGGCCAGGGACAGGAACAGCTTCTCCATCTTCTTCACGTCGACGCCGTCGATGCCGTCGCCCGCAGCAAGGCACTGCTGGAGGCCGGTCGCGACGATGGCGAAGCCTGCCTTGTCCAGGGCTTTGGAGACTGCGGCGAGCTGGGTCACCACCTGTTCACAGTCGCGGCCTTCCTCGATGAGGCGCAGGACGCCGGCGAGCTGTCCCTGGGCGCGCTTGATGCGGTTGATGACCGCGGTCATCTCCTTCGGGTCGAGCTCCATCACTTCTCCTGCGTCTGGTGGGTCAGGGCTTCGAGGGCGGCGATCAGCCTGGTCCGGGCGTCCGTTGCGACACCCCTGAGGGTCTCATTCTCCGTCATCTGGGTCATCGCGCTTGGGTCGAATGCCTCGACGATGCAGGACTTGTCGTCGATGGCGCGGACGACGACGTTGCAGGGGAGCACGGTCGCGATGGCCGGTTCCGCCTGGATCGCCTGGTAGGCGAGGTGCGGTCGACAGGCGCCGAGAATGACCTGGGGCGGGACCTCGGCGCCGATCTTGGCTTTGAGGGTGGCCGCGAGGTCGATCTCGGTGATGATCCCGAACCCTTGGTCTGCCAGTGCGGAGCGGGTTGCCTGCACGGCCCAACTGAACGGCTGGTCGATGGTGGCGGTGAGGGTGAAGGTCGTGCTCATGGGTTTCCTCCGGTGGTGGTTCGGGCTGGAGCAGGGTGGTCCTGGGTGGCGGCTCGGACCTTCTGGATGACCTCGGCGAGGTGGTTCGCACCGCACGCTCCAGGCGCGGTGAGGATCGCCGAGCCCGCCTTGTACGCCACCAAGGCAGGAATCGAGTGAATCCCCAGCGCGCTGGAGAGGAGGCGCTCGGTTCCTACGTCTACGGACGCGAAGAACAGGTCCGGGTTGGCTAGGGCGGCGGCCTCGTAGGTCGGCACGAACCTGCGGCACGGGGGATACCACGAGGCCCAGAAGTGGACGAGGACGACGCCGTTGCGCTTGATGGCGCTCTGGAAGTCAGCGATTCCTAGCTCGACGATCGGCATCGGTCATTCCTTCATGCTCGCAAATCCGGATACCTCCGGGGGTGTTTTGACTTCCACCGTACATACCCCCTAGGGTATTGGCAAATGGAGTGACCAGCGGGTCGGAAGGCCAGGAAGAAGGCCGAAATGAGCATCATCACGAATTCGGGCGGACGCCACGCTGCTGCCGAGAACCCTGCGTCGGTGGACGCGGGCCAGCAGCCAGGGTCGCTAGGCCGAATCGGGCTAGGGGTCCTGCGACATGCGCGTGCGACAACCGGCCTGTGGCTGTTACTCATCCTTGCCCTGGGCGCGTTCGCCCCGCAGGTCGAACACGCCCTGTCCGGTGCTGGCTGGCAGGCCAACGGCTCCGAGTCGGTCGTCGTTCGCGATCTCGCGCAGAAGCATTTCGGTGGCAACGCAAGCTCCGCCATCCAGGTCGTGATCCACGACCCCGACGGCAACGTGTCGACCGGAGCGGGGGCGAGCGTCCTGGCGAAAGCCACCGCTCTACTCCGGGCCGACTCTCGCATCTCCGGCGTCGTGCAGCCTCAGCCGGGTGCGACCCTGAGCCAGGACGGACACACCGCCGTCCTTGTTGCCGGCGCTGGTGCTGACACCAACGAGATGGTGCGGGTTGCGGACGACCTCAAGGGCCCGCTCCAAGAACTCTCGACGGGCAACGTCGAGGTCAACCCCACCGGGGCCTCGTTGCTGTGGTCGGACTTCAATGCCGCCAACCTCGACGCGATGCTCAAGTCGGAGATGATGTCCTGGCCGGTGACGATGGTCATCCTCGTCCTGGCCTTCGGTGCCCTGATTGCAGCGGGACTTCCGCTTCTGCTCACCCTCGCCGGACTCGTCGCCTCCGCCGGCTCGCTCGTGCTCATCAGCGAACTCATCCCAGTCTCGATCTGGGCGATGAACTTCGCGATGATGTTCTCCCTTGCCCTCGGCATCGACTACGCCTTGTTCCTGGTCGTCCGCTACCGGGCAGCCCGGGCCGTGAAGGACGCCACCGTCGAGGAGGCCATCGCCGAGACGATGGACACCGCCGGGAAAGCCGTTCTGTTCTCCGGGGCCACGGTCATCATCTCCCTCTCCGCGGTCATGCTCGTCCCGTCACCGGCATTCCGCTCGGTTGCCGGCGGAATCATGCTCTCGGTCCTGTTCGTGCTCGCGGCCACACTGACCCTGCTCCCGCTGGTCCTGGCAAAGTTGGACGACCGCATCAACAAGTTCGCCCTGCCCTGGGTCAAGGTCGGCGAGCACCGCTCCGCCCGTTTCGCCGCGTGGGGAGAACAGTTGTGGAAGCGTCCCGTTGCGTTTGGTCTCGCATCACTGGTGCTTCTCCTCGCCCTCGCCGCACCCATCGCGGGCCTCACGACCGCCATGCCGTCGATCAAGGTCTTGCCGACCGACGCCAGCGCCCGCGTTGGCTACGACCAGGTCCAGGAGAGCTTCGGCACTGGAGGGCCCGGTGCCCTGCAAATCGTGGTCTCCGACTCCCAGGCAGCCACGGCAACCGAGGTCGTCACCGCCGACTCCGGCATCGCCGCCGCAATGCCAGCAGCCCCGAGTGCCGACCGCTCCGGCTACCAGCTCATCCAGGCTGTTCCGACCGTGGATCCGTCTGACTCCGCCTTGGCCGAGACCGTCGATCGTCTCCGTAGCGAGCTGCCCGATACCGCGCTGATTGGCGGCGCGGCAGTGGAGAACCTCGACTTGAAGACCCAGTTGGACTCCTCGACGCCCTGGGTCATCGGGGTCGTGCTTGCGCTTGGGTTCCTGCTTCTCCTGATCGCCTTGCAGGCGCCCCTGATCGCCCTCGTCGGCAGCCTCGCGGCGCTGCTCTCCACCGCAGCGGCCTTCGGCGTGGCTCGGATGATCTTCCAGGAGGGTTGGGGCTCAGGGCTGCTCGGGTTCGAGTCCCAAGGGTTCCTGGATGCCTGGGCGCCCGTGTTCTTCTTTGCGATGATCTACGCCATCGCGATGGACTACACCGTCTTCCTGCTCGCCTCGGCCAAGGAGCACTACGAGAAGAGCGGCGACCCGAAGGAGGCGATGGTCGGGGCGCTCGCGCACTCCGGTCGGGTCATCTTCGCCGCCGGCGCGGTGATGGTCGCGGTGTTCTTCACCTTTGCCCTCTCCGGGCCCCTGCCCCCCAAAGAGATGGGCATCATCCTCGGCATTGCAGTGCTCCTCGACGCCTTCCTGGTCCGCCTGGTTCTGTTACCGGCCCTGCTCCGCCTGTGCGGCAACGCCGCCTGGTACGCGCCGTCCTGGCTGCGCCGGGTCCTGCCCACCATCAGCTTCTCCCACGGCTGAGCCACCGACCCAACGAAAGGAACCACCCATGTCTGCCACTTCCGCCGCCACCCAGAGCAACCACGGCAAGCAGGTCCTCGCCGAACTCTCGCCTCTACACCGAGACCTGCGCCGGGCCATCCCCGAGGTCTACAAAGGGTTCGGCGAGCTCCACAAGGCAGCATTCACCCCCGGTGCGATGGACTCGAAGACCAAGGAGCTCATCGCGCTGGCTATCGGCGTCGTCGAGGGCTGCGACGGCTGTATCGCCTCGCACGCCCAAGCAGCCGTGCGGGCCGGTGCGTCCCGCCAGGAGGCCGCCGAGGCCATCGGCGTCACCTTCCTCATGCACGGCGGGCCTGCCACCATCCACGGCCCGCGCGCCTACAACGCCTTCTGCGAGTTCGCCGACGCGCTCGACGCCGGCGACACCGAGAACTGAGAAGCAGACACCGATGTGCCGTCCGGTGCGCTGCAAGACCTGCCCAAAGACGACCTGGGCCGGCTGCGGAAGTCACGTCGAGCAGGTCCGCGCCCGCATTCCCGCCAGTGACTGGTGCCCTGGTCACCAGGGTCCCGGTAGCGGCTCCAATCTCGGTTCCCGCCTACGTGCGCTGCTCGGGCGCCGGGCTGAGAACTCCAACCCACCGATGAGCGAACAGAAGGAAGACTGATGAACCTCGACCTGGTGCCCACCTTCTTTCGCCGGACGCTAGGGATCACTGACTTCGTGCGTCGCCGACCAGTAATCCGTCCAACGCTCTTAGCTCTCACTACCCGCCGCCCGTCTACCTGGCCGTATCGACCGTGGACGTTGGTCCCGCTTGGAGAGGACAACCGGCCCTAACCAGCTCCGCCAGCTGCGATCAGGCTGTGACTAATCGACAGAAGAGGCGAGCGATGATGGGGAACGATCACGACGGTCAGGTCTGGGGTATGGGCAATGACATGGGATGGGGCGGCTGGTTGATGATGACCATCGTCTTGATCGCGGTTTTGGCCCTGGTCGGTGGCTTGCTCTACGCGCTCGTCCGGGGCTCGATGACCAGTACCGATCGCGGGACCAGCAAGTACCTCCCCGACGCAGGACGGTCGGCTGCCGAACTGACCCTGGACGGACGATTTGCCCGCGGAGAGATCGACCAGCCTGAGTACGAGCAGCGGAAGCGCGCACTCGATGCTCGTTAAGTGCGCTCTCGCACGACGGACAGTGCCGAACAGGGCGCCACTAGACTTGGCGCCGTGATGGCATTGACGCTCTTGCCACCCATTGCGCGCCGCGCGCTTGGGGTCGGTGGCCTGCTCATTGTCCTTGGCGGCCTTTTTGGGATGCACGGCCTGAGTACGCACGGTGTCGACGCCCTGGATGCCACCGCACACGGCGGGATGATCACCCACACCGCAGTGCCCGTATTGCACGAAGTTGTCACCAACGGCGCCAGCGAGACGGCAGCCGCGGTCGTCTCAGTCTCTCCGATTCCGTTCAGCAGCGACAGGCACGCGGGCGACATGTGCCTCGCGGTCCTGGTGGGGTTGCTGCTCGCACTGCTCCTCCTTCGGTATCGGCGATCTGGCTTCCGCGAGGTTCCGTTCATGGTGGCTTCGCCCAGGCAAGGACCGACCTGCCGTGCCCGTGCTCCTGATCCGCCTTGCTTGATCGCTTTGTCTGTACAGAGGTGCTGAGCAGCAGCGGGCCCTGGGATCAGCCCAGGTTGACCCGCCAGGAATCAGCACGCCCTACTCGTACCCGACAACAGGAGACACGACTTCATGAAGAGAACTTTCAGCTCCATCGCAATCGCCCTGACGGCCGCTATTGCGCTCGCAGGCTGTGGCGGTAGTTCAGACGCCGATGACAAGGCCGGCGCCGACTTCAACAGCGCCGACGTGACCTTTGCCCAGTCGATGATCCCGCACCACGAGCAAGCCGTGGTGATGGCGAAAATGGCAAAGACCCAAGCGTCCTCAGCCGAGGTCAAGGAGTTGGCCGCGCAGATCGAAGCCGCCCAGGCCCCTGAGATCGAAGCCATGACCGGCTGGCTCCAAGCTTGGGAGAAGGACGAGTCCGATTCTTCGGGCCACGACATGGGCGACATGGGCGGCGGCGGCATGATGGACGACGCCGATATGCCGGGCATGATGAGCGACAACGAGATGTCGATGTTGGGCAACGCCAAGGGGTCGGCGTTCGACCAAATGTTCCTGACGATGATGATCAGCCACCACGAGGGCGCGATCGCAATGGCTACAACCGAACAGCAGGACGGCAAGAGCCCCGACGCTATCCGCATGGCAGAGCAGATCGAAGAGGCTCAGACGGCAGAGATTGCGCTCATGAAGTCGCTCCTGACCTCGTAGGCGATGATTCAGTGACGTTGTGCCGGGCTCCTTGCGGTGTCCGGCACAACGACGTCCCTGGGGCTATCTGCTGCTGTCCGAGGCGCGGGTGAGCCGAGCCGGGACGCCAACCGCACCAAGTACGGGCGCGTCCTACCGGGGCAGACCCCACCTGGATCCCGGTCGCGCTGTGGCGCCGGTACCCGAACGGGTCTCCTTCGCCAGATACTGCTGGTGATAGCAGTCGCAGGTTGGCAATCATTTGCTGTTGCCTGTTGCGAGTGCCTTTCTGGCGGTCGCCACCTTCATGTATAGGCGGAGGGTGCTGGGAACCCCGGTCGACAGAAACCCGCAGCCTTCGTAGAACGGAATGAGGTCCTTGTTGTCGGCGTCGACGACGATGATCTGTCCGCCTCCGACGGCCGCGGCGTCGACGACCTTGGCAATCGCGGCCAGCACCAGTTGCGGTCCGAGCGGGGGCTTGCGGCCTTGGAGGTCTTTGCTGAGTGCGAGCTTGCCGATCAAGTAGCCGGGCGCAGTCCTCATCAGGCCGCCTCGTGCTCTTTTTGGAAGTCCTTCGCTCGAGACCGTGGTCGGGCTGATGGTGAAGAACCCGGCGAGGCGGGTCGAGTCGTCCCCCACCAAGAGGTAGACGCTTGCGGAGCCGCTGCGCACTGCGTCGGCGGACCGGCTCCCGAACCAGTCGTTGTACTCCGAGATTCCGCAATCAAAGGCGATGCCCTCCGGATCGAAATCGGAGGGCATCTGCACGACGCGGAAGGTAGGT
>JBKJHX010000030.1:0-41407 GCA_046598855.1 Marmoricola sp.
TCCACGCGCCCACGATAGGGGGCGGCGCCCACACCACGCCCCTTGTCGCGATCAGACCGCGATGTGCGCGACCTCTCCCTCGACCACCCGGCGCGGCGCCAGCTCGACGGTCAACATCGCCACGAGCACCATCGCGCCGCCGAGGAGGAGCCGGTTCGTCAGCTCCTCACCGCCCAGCCAGACCGCGAAGAACGAGGCGAAGACCGGCTCCATGCTCATGATGATCGCGCTGCGGGTCGGGGCCAGGTGGGCTTGCGCCCAGGTCTGGCCGACCAGAGCCGCGGCGCCGGCGAACAGGGCCATGTAGAGGACCGAGAGCCAGTCGCCGGTGCGGTCCGGGAGGGTGATCCCCTCCGGTACGGCGGCGACGAAGCAGATCGCGGCGATGACCAGGCATTGCAGGATCGACATCCCCAGAGCATCTGCTGGTTTGGACCAGGCACCCAGCCCGACGATGTGCAGCGCGTAGATGCCGGCGGCCACCAGCGTCAGGCCCTCGCCGTACCCGATGCTGAGGCCGTCCAGGGTCAGGACGGCCAGGCCGGCGACGGCGAGGCCGACGGCTCCCCAGGTCATCGCCGTGATCCGGGTACGCAGGATCGCCGCGGCGAGCAGCGGTGTGAAGACGACGTACATGCCCGTCACGAAGCCGGAGACGCTGGCCGCGGTGTGCGCCAGACCGACGGTCTGCAGGAGCTGTGCGATGCCGTAGAGCGCCCCGAGGACCGCCGCGCGGCGGCGCACCCGGCCCGAGAGCCTTCCGATCGCCCGCGGTGCGATCACCAGCATCACCGCGCTTGCGATCGCGAACCTGACGGCGAGGAAGTCAGCGGCCGGGACCCGGTCCAGGAGGTCGTGGATCAGGTAGAACGTCGAGCCCCAGCAGGCGGTCATCGCGAGCAGGGTCAGGGTGGCGAGCAGCGCCAGCCGGCGCTCGCGGAGCGGTGCAGTCATCGGTGCCGTGGCCTTCTCAGCAACGACGGGCAGACTCGGGGCGGTGCATCGCGCCAGCCTACGGGCGCGACCCGGGGGGCTGTCGATGACCCGGGGCCCGATCGTCCGGGCGCAACCTCACACGATCGAGATCGTCACTCTGCTCAGGCGCGGCGCAAGCTCGCCCTGCTTCGGGTCCGAGCCGACCACGATGTTCGCGCCGACGAACAGGGCGCTGCGGACCACGACCACCACGAATCCCAGGTCCTGGAGGATCTCGGTGGCCTCGTCGGTCTTCTTGCCGCGGATGCTCGGGATCGCGATGAGCTCAGGGCCCTTCGAGACGACCAGGGTGATCGTGTCGTTCTTGAAGCCGACGCCCGAGCCGGGGGTCTGCGAGATCACCCGGCCGACGGCGACGGTGTCGCTGAACGACTCGTCGAGGACGACCCTGAAACCGACCTTCTCCAGCCGTGCTTCCGCCTGCTTCGCAGACCTGCCGGTGTAGTCGGTGATCGTGATCGGTCGAGGGCCCTTGCTGACGATGATGTCGACGGCGGTGCCGCGCTTCAGCTGGGTGCCGGCGTCGGGGGTGGTGCCGATGACCTTCCCCTCCGCGATCGACTCGTGGTAGCGCTGGCTGATCGTGCCGACCTCCAGCGAAACGTCCTTGATCCGGCTTTGGACGTCGGCCAAGGACTTGCCCCGGCTGCCCGGGACGGCGTGCACGTCGGGGCCCTGGGAGAGGAAGACCGTGACGGTGCTGCCCTTGGTCACCCGCGAGCCCGGCTTCGGGTCGGTACGGACCACCGAGTCGAGCGGGATCGTGTCGGAGTAGACCGGGTCGCCGTACTCGTACTTCAGGCCGGCCTTCTCCAGGCGCTGCTCCGCGGCGACCTTCTCCTGGGAAAGCACTGAGGGCAGGGTCGTGTAACGACCTAGCTGCCAGGCTCCGATACCGACGAGAAGTGCGGTCAGCAGCAGGCCGATGAGCAGGTACAGCCCGCGCCGGGATTTCCGCGGCGGGGTGTGGCCCCGCGGTGGTTCCTGGGCGAGGTCGCCTCGGCGTACCGGGGGCTGGGGTGGCGCCGGGGCAACCAGCACCGCCGGCCGTGCGTGTGGCAGGTCCTGGGAAATCGGTGTGGTGTGGTCGAGATCGACGTCGTACACCTCGTCGATGGCGACCACGGCGCGCAGTCCGCCGGTGTCGTCCGGGGTGCGGGAGCGGCTGGGCAGGAGGTCGGTGACCAGCTCGGCGTCCTCGCGGACGCCGTGGTCGAGCGCCTGGCGGACCCGGCGTACCTGGTGCAGCAGGACCCGGGCGTCGGTGGGGCGGAGGTCCCGCTCGCGGGCGGTCGCGCGGGCGACCAGGGCGTCGACGTACGCCGGCAGGCCGGGGGCGCGCAGCGACGGCGCCGGTACGTCCTCGTGCACGTGCTTATAGGCGATCTGGATCGGGCTGTCGGCCTGGTGCGGCTTCTGGCCGGTGAGCATCTCGTAGATCATCACGCCTGCCGCGTAGACGTCGGCGCGGGCGTCCGCCTTGCCGTCCACGACGAGTTCGGGGGAGAGGTAGGAGACCGTCCCGATCAGCACGCCACCGGTCGCGGTGTGCTGAGTCTCCGCGTTCACCGCACGTGCCAGACCGAAGTCGGCGACCTTGACCCGACCGTCACCGGCCAGGAGAACGTTCTCCGGCTTCACATCCCGATGGATCATGCCGGCCTGGTGCGCAGCGGCCAGGGCCGCGAGGACCGGCTCGATCAGGGCGAGCGCCTTGCCCGGATCCATCGGCGCGTTCTTGCGGATCTCGTCGCGCAAGGTCATCCCCGGGACGTACTCCATCACCAGGAAGAGTGTCCCGGCGTCCTCACCCTGGTCGAAGACCGCGACCACGTTGTGGTGCGACAACCGGGCCGCGGAGCGGGCCTCGCGCTCGAAGCGGGACACGAACTCGGGGTCGTCACCCATCCCGGGGTGCATCGCCTTGACTGCGACCGTGCGGTCCAGCCGGAGATCGTGGGCCTGATAGACGATGGCCATCCCGCCGCGTGCGACCCGGGAGTCGACGCGGTACCGGCCGTCGAGGACACGTCCGATCAGCGGGTCGTCACCACGACCCGTGTCCGTGCGCTCCACAGCGTCCTCCATACCCGATCGGTGGGGAAGTCTCCGATCCAGCGCCGAGTTTAGTTGCACGGGGCCCGGAATCGCGGCAGGCGGGCGTGTGCTGGCAGCATGGGTCTCGTGAGTGACGAGACCCCTGCGAACGAGCCCGACCTGGGCGCCCTGATCACCGACTGGTTGGACTGGAAGGCTGCCGGCGAGGCCCTCGGGGTCTCGGTGAACAAAGTGCGCACCTACATCCGTGAGCACCAACTGGCCGCCGTGGTCCCCACGCCGGGAGCCGGTCAGAAGGTCCCCGCCGAGTTGATGATGGACGGCGAGATCGTCAAGGGCGTGCCCGGTCTGCTCACCGTCTTCCACGACGGCGGGTACGACGACCGTGCGATCCTCACCTGGTTGTTCACCGACGACCCGACCCTGCCGGGCCGACCGATCGACGCGCTGCGGGAGAACCGTGGCTCCGAGGTCAAGCGCCGCGCCCAGGCGATGTCGCAGTAGAGCCGGGGCCGGTCGTGCGCGCGTTGAGCTCCCGGTCGCGGCTACTGGCCGCGCTCGCGGCATTGTTGTTCGTCGTCCTCCTGGTGTGGTGGGCGCGCGGCGTCGGCGGCCAGGAAGCAGAGGCGCCGCGTGATTCCGGGACCGCCGCTGCGGCGCCGCAGGTCGGCGTCGGCGCCGGCCAGGTCACCCTCGACGACCTTCCGGCCGGGGCCCGGGAGACCGTGGCGCTGATCGACCAGGGCGGGCCGTACCCGTACCCGAAGGACGGCACCGCCTTCCGCAACGCGGAGCGCCTGTTGCCGATCGAGGCAGCCGGCTACTACCGCGAGTACACCGTACCGACCCCGGGTTCCTCGGATCGTGGGGCGCGTCGGCTCGTGCTCGGGCTCGCCGGGGAGCTGTACTACACCTCCGACCACTACCGGTCCTTCCGGAAGATCGTCCGGGAAACGGGGGAGCCGTGAGCGGATTGGCAGGACTACTGGCGGGACGCCTCGAGCCGGGGGTCTACACCTGGCACGCTGCGTTCACCGAGGAAGAGGTACGCCGCACCGTCGAGCACGCCGGCGCCCGGTTCGGTTATATCGACGGCTGGACGCACCAGAGCAAGACCGAGTTCCTGGCGGCAGTCGCCCAGGCGCTGGCCTTCCCGGACTGGTTCGGCCAGAACCTGGATGCGCTGGCCGACTGCCTCGACGACCTCGAAGTGGTCCCGGTGGTGCTGCTCTGGGACGGCTGGGGCCCACTGGCCCGGGCCGATCGCGAGACCTTCGACCTGGTGATGGAGATCGCGGCCGGGCGCAGCCGCACCGTGACGCCGCCATTCAGCCTGCTGCTGCGCGGTGCCGGACCGGAACTCGAGGTTCGAGCACTCGACGCCTAAGGGCCTAGGTCGTGTCCAACGGTCGGTGCAGCCTTCGGGGTGCCTCGGGCAGGGGCGCAGGCGGCGTTGCGGGCAGGGCCGGCGACGGCGGGTCGTCGTCGAGCCAGCCGTCGTGCTGGTCCACGAGCAGTTCCAAGACGACCGCGGGCGCGTCGGTGGCGACCGCCCAGGGGTGGTCCTCGTCGTCGTCCTCACCGGCGAACCGTTCGCGGCTCAGCGTTACCTCGAACCCCTCGGCGACCAGCTGACGCTCGACGTCCCGGGCGGCCCCTTCGTCGAAGAAGATCCCGCGCATCAGACCGTGCGCTGGGTCGTGGCGGCAGCCAGGTCCGCCAGGACGGTGCGGGCCTCGTCGCGGACCGACGAGCTCCCCAGGGCGTCCAGCGCGCGCTCGGTCAGGTCGGTGATCATCTGCTCGACCTGGTCGTGGGCTCCGCTGGAGTCGATCAGGGCGCGGAGCTCCGCAACCTCGTCGGTGCTCAACGCGTTGCCCAGGCTGCGGTCCAGGAGCTTGCGTTCGGCGGCTTGCAGGCCGTCGAGCGCCAGCGCGATCAACACGGTGCGCTTGCCCTCGACGAGGTCGTCGCCGGCGGGTTTGCCGGTCACCTCGGGGTTGCCGAAGACGCCGAGCAGGTCGTCGCGGAGCTGGAAGGCCTCACCGAGCGGGAGGCCGAACCCGGTGAGCTGGTCGAGCACGGCAGGGGTCGCGCCGGCAAGAGCAGCCCCGATGTGCAGCGGCCGCTCGATCGAGTACTTCGCCGACTTGTAACGGACCACCTTCATCGCGATCTCGACGTCGGTGGTGCCGCGGGCCTGTGCCGAGACGTCGAGGAACTGACCGGTGACCACCTCGGTCCGGGTGAGGTCGAAGTAGCCCAGGGCGTCCAGCACGCGGTCCGCGGGAAGGCCGCAGGTGCGCAGCAGTTCATCAGACCAGGAGAGCAGCAGGTCTCCGAGGAGGATCGCTGCCGAGGCGCCGTACTGGACCGGGCTGGCGTTCCACCCATTCTCCCGATGCAGGGCCTCGAACGCGCGGTGGGTCGCAGGGCGACCGCGCCGTACATCGGAGGCGTCCATGTAGTCGTCGTGGACCAGGGCGCTGGCGTGCAGCAGCTCCAGCGACGCGCACGCCCGGAGCAGGGCGCCGTTGTCCTCGGGCTCCGCGATCGCGAGGTGACCCCACCAGCAGAACGACGCCCGGAACCGCTTGCCGCCGGAGACGCTGACGCGAGCGTGCTCGACGAGACGCTGTGCGTCCTCGCCCAACGCGGAGAGCCAGGCGGACTGTCCGCCTACGAAGCCCTGCAGGGTGGCCTCGATGCCGCTCCGGAAGTCTGCCGAGTCCCAAGCGGTGACCGGAGCCGCCGCTGCCGGGGTCGCCGTAGGCCCGACTTCTGGATACTCGGTCACGCGGCGAGCGTATCGCCCGTATCCTCTGCGCCATGGCGACGGGACGATCCACGAGCATTGCAACCCTGCTGGCAGCAGGCGAGCGCTCCTTCTCCTTCGAGTTCTTTCCTCCGAAGGACGAAGCGGGTGAGGACGTGCTCTGGCGCTCGCTGCGCGAGCTCGAGGAACTCAAGCCGACCTTCGTCTCAGTGACCTACGGAGCCGGTGGCGCCACCCGGGACCGCACCATCGAGATCACCGGCCGGATCGCCCGTGAGACCTCGATGACGCCGATGGCACACCTGACCTGCGTTGGGCACACCGTCGGCGAGCTCGCCGAGATCCTGGATTCGCTGGCGGCGGCCGGGGTCACCAACGTGCTCGCCCTGCGTGGTGACCCCCCGGGCGGGCCGGGCACCGAGTGGATCCGGACCGACGGTGGGGTCGACTACGCCTCCGACCTGGTAGCGCTGGTCCGAGACCGCAACCAGTTCGCGGTCGGTGTCGCGGTATTCCCCGAGGGCCACCGGGACGCGACCACGCTGGACCAGGACGTTGCTGTGATGAAGGCCAAGCACGACGCGGGCGCCGAGTTCGGCGTGACCGAGATGGTGCTGCGCGCTTCGGACTACTTCGGCCTGGTGGAGCGTTGCCGCGCCGTCGGCATCGATATGCCGATCATCCCGGGCATCATGCCGATCCTGGCGGTCGGTTCGATGAAGAAGATGGTCGAGCTCTCCGGCCGGGAGATGCCTACGGAGGTACTGGCCCGAATCGAGCCGCTGGCCGGCGATCCCGAGGCCGTCCGCGCCGAGGGCATCCGGATTGCTACCGAACTCTGCGACGACCTGCTCGCCGGCGGCGCCCCGGGCCTGCACTTCTACACGCTTAACAGGTCGAAAGCGACCCGGGAGATCTACGCCGCCCTCGCCGTCCACGCCTGAGCGAAGTCAGCTCGGACTCCTACGCTGGCCCGATCACCTGGGCCACCAACGCAGCCGACAGACCCACACTCGGCAGTCCGGACCCGGGAGTCGTGTGCGACCCGGCGGCGTAGACGCCCTCGATCGGCGTGACGGTGCCGATCCGGTTCTTGACAGTGCCGCGGCCCTGCCAGAGAACCCCCATCGGGGACCCGTTCCAGTCCGTGACTAGGTCGCGGGGGGACTTGTCGATCCGGACCTCGACCTGGTCGCGTACCCGGATCGCGCGCCGCGCCAGTGAGGTCACGATGTCTTCGGCGAGCTGGCCGCGCCCGAGGATCGTCCAGGCGTGGGCGCCGGCGGGCGCGGTCCCGTTGGTGCGCAGGATCAGGGTCGGTTCCTTGGTCGGGTCGCCGTGGAAGACGACCTCGTGCGGCAGTTCGGGGACCTCTCCGACGATCCCGATGTGGCTGGTCACCGGCGGGATCACCGGCATCGTCTTCTCGACCAGCCGGGCCAGGACCGGCAGTCGGCGCGGATCGATGGCAACGACGACGTAGTCGGCGGGCAGGTCGGTCTCGACCTCGGCGATGACGGCGCGCACCCCGGTCACCTTGTTCGGCGCGGCGTCGACCAGGAGGTCTTTGACCAGGGCCCCCGTGATCACGGTGACCCCACGGGTTCTCAGTCGGTCGACGAGGACCTCAGTCAGCTGGCCCATCCCACCGGGCAGGGTCCAGGCGCCGAAGTTCTGCTCGACGTAGGACCACATCCCGAACCAAGCCGGCACGTTGCGCGGGTCATGGCCCTCGAACCGGGCCCGGTGTAGCGCGAGGGTGCGCAGGTGCTTGTTCTTGAACTCCTTCTCGACCAGCTTGGCCAGGGTGAACCTGGAGTCGAGCAGCGCCTTGGTGTCCTTCGAGGCGTGCTCGACGCTCCACGGGCGCTCGAACCAGTCCTTGCGCAGGGCCTCCCAGACCTCGGCGAAGTCGTCGGTGTAGCTGGCCCAGCGCGCGCCTTCCCCGGCGCCCAGGGTTGCGTCGACCGCCTCGAGTTGGGCGGCGCGGCTGCCTCCGGGGAGGTCCAGCACGGTGTCCTCGTCGAAGCGGTGCTGCTGGACGGGTTCGACCGGTACCAGGTCGATCTCCTTCTCAGCGGGCCGACCGGACTTGCGGAAGAAGTCACGGATCACCGCCGGCAGCAAGGTGCTGGTAGGACCTGCATCCCAGCGGAAGCCGTCCTTCTCGACGTACCCGAGCGCACCGCCGAGTTCGTCGCTGGCCTCGAGCAACGTCACCTCGTGCCCGAGCTTGGCCAGCCTCGCAGCACTCGCCAGTCCGCCGAACCCGCCACCGATCACCACAACACCCGCCATGGCGACACCCTAGAGGTGCGGTCGCGAGCCGATCCCTCAGGTGGGTGGTCCGGTGCGGCCCCTCCACCGGCGCCAACCGCGTCGGACGATTTGGAGAACCTTCCGGAGCACCACCACGCCGACGACCAGCAGGACGGCGCAGACGATGCCGGCCAACCAGGGGTGCCGGATCGCGAGTAGGACGACCGCGACCACCGCGACGTCCTCGCTCAGGCTCGCCACGATGTTGCTGAACGGCTCGGGGGAGGTGTTCAGCGCGAGTCGTCCGCCCGCTTTGACCGTATGGCTGGCCAGTGCGGTCCCGCCGCCGAGTACGGCGTACCCGGCTTGCTCGAGAGAGGACGCGTCCCCGGAGACGAGCAGGGCGATCACAGTGCCGATGGTGGGCCTGATCACGGTGGAGATCGCGTCCCAGGTGGAGTCGACGTACGGGATCTTGTCGGTGACGAACTCGACCGCTGCCAGCGCCGCAGCCGCGATCAACACGTCGCTGCGGCCGAGGGCCTCGGGGACGTCGGTGAAACCCCCGAACCGCTCGGACAGACCCAGCACCAGGACGGCCAGGTAGGCGTTGACGCCGCTGGCCCAACCGCTGGAGAACACCAGGGGGAGCAGATCCACCTGCCGAGGATAGGGCGAGGCCTAATCCGATCGCATCCCGCAGCGTGCAGGCGTAGCGTCGCGGACGTGAATACAGCCTGGACCGAGATCTCCGACTACCAGGCGCTGGTGGCCCTGATCGGTGAGCCGCTGCCGCGCACTCGCGACAAGGCTCGCCCTGCCCTGACCGACCTCGACCGGGATTGGCTGGCGGCATCGCCGTTCTGCGTGATGGCCACCGCGTCGGCTGACGGCGCCTGCGACGCGTCCCCGAAGGGCGACCCCGCCGGCGGCCTGGTGCACGTGATCGACGACGTCACGATCGCGATCGCCGAACGACCCGGTAACCGTCGCGCCGACGGCTACCAGAACATCTTGGAGAACCCGCACGTCGGGTTGAACTTCTTCATCCCCGGTCGTGGAGATACCTTGCGGGTCAACGGACGGGCCCGATTGCTCTCGGACGCCCCGTTCTTCGACGCGATGGAGGTCAAGGGGCACCGTCCGGTGCTGGCGGTGGTCGTCGAGATCGTCGAGCTCTTCCACCACTGCGCCAAGGCGTTCCTGCGTTCGGGCCTGTGGGACCCGACCACCTGGGACCCCGAGGGCCGGGTGCCGCGCCGTGCGGTCGTCGCGCAACAGCTGGATGCCGCCGAGCTGAGCCTGGAGGAGCTGGACGCCTACTACGGCGAGCAGTACTCGCGGGGGTTGTACGGACCGACTAGGTAGTTGCTCGGTCAGCCGTCAGTGACCTCGATCTCGGTTGCGGCGGTCATGGCCAGCAGCTCGGCGTACGTCGCGGAGAACACTGCAGCCGGGTGCCCGGCCGCTGCCCAGACCACCTCGTACTGCCGCAGGGCGGGGTCGAGGTAGGTGCGGATCGGGGTGGGGTGCGCGAATGGGGAGACCCCGCCGATCACCTGACCGGTCTTCTCCAGCACGAACTCGGGCTTGGCTCGACGGAGCTCGGTGACGCCGATCTGCCTTGCTGCCTTGTCGGTGTCGACGCGGTGGGCGCCGGAGGTGAGGATCAGGATCGGCTCGCCGCCATCAGCGTCGGGTGCGGTGAAGAGCAGGCTGTTGGCGATCGCCCCGACCTCGCAGCCCAACGCCTCTGCGGCAAGAGCTGCGGTGTGCACCGCGTCGGGGAGGACGACGATTCTTCCCGCACCACCGAGGGCGGTCAGCGTGGTCCGGAAATGGGCGATCGAGGGGTGCTCGCGGTCCATGTGGCGAACGTATCCCACCCGCGTCTAGCCGGGTCTTGACGACGTGTCGGGGCCGAGGTGTACCTTGAATTCATTCGAACAACTGTTCGAATGGCGGTCTCGGTGGGGGGTGACCTCGACCCCCATCCTCCACCGAGACCCCGACAACCCGGCGCCAGGCCGCGACAGCGGTCATCGGCGAGGAGAGCCAAGGAGTGAACGGTGCGGACCTATGACGACCTGGTGGAGGTGCGCAAGGGCCCGGTGCCTGGCTACGGCGCCGACGGGCCTGTGACGACGTGCGACCTCCGTGTCGACGTGCTGCCTGAGGACGGCCCGCAACAGTTTCTCTGGCGGGGGCGCCTGTGGCAGGTGCGGGAGATCGTCGCGCACTGGGTGGAGGCCGGTGCGTGGTGGCTGCGACGCCCCGAGGAACGCCCGGGCCGTTCCGAGTTGGTCCGCGAGCGCGAGGTGTGGCGGGTCACCGCCGCTCGCGGTCGCTCCGTGGCGACGGCGGACGATCCCGGCTTCGGGGTCTTCGACCTGACCTTCGACGGAGCCGAGGGCGTCTGGCGCCTCGCCGGCTCGCTGGACTGACGTCATGGGTCACGACAACCTGCACCTCCCGGCGTCCACCCACTCCTACCTGGAGCGGTCGGCGGAGTCGCTGCGCGAAGCGATCATGAGCTCCGACGTCCCGCAGCGCTACGCGTTGGCTCACGTCTCGGCTCTGCGAGCCACGGCCGCCCTGCTCGCAGCGCGGGCGCAGCCGCTCCCGATGGCGAGGCGTCGGCAGAAGAACGCCTGGGTCCTGCTGACCGAGGTCGCCCCGGAGTTCACCGAGTGGGCGGTCTTCTTCTCCGCTGGCGCCCAGAAGCGATCGGCGGCCGAAGCCGGGTCGCGACGGGCGGTGACCGAGCGCGAGGCAGACGACCTGGTCCGCGACGCGGACCGGTTCCTCGCTCTCGTGGAGACGTCGCTGGGGCTCACCGAGCACGCCGCCATCCGCGTGGCATGACGCCGCGGCGCAGTGCCTTAGTGTTCGAGGTATGGAGCGACCTCTGGAGCGCCGGGCCTCGGTCCGGACCGCCGTCGTCTGGGAGGCCTGCCGGGCCCGACTCGGGACCGCACAGGGTCAGAACGTTCTTGACATCGGTGGAGGGACCGGCGGTTTCGCCGTCCGGTTGGCCGCGCTGGGACACCGGGTCACCGTCGTCGACCCCAGTCCGGACGCGCTCGCTGCGCTTGGACGCCGTGCTGCCGAACAAGGCGTCGCAGACCGGGTGGTCGCGCTGCAGGGCGACCTTGCCGGACTCTCCGAGATCGTCCCGGCCGAGAGTGCCGACCTGGTGCTCTGTCACGACGTCCTCGGACTGGTCGAGGCCCCCGGCGACGCGCTGCGCACCATCGCGGAGTCGCTGCGCGCAGGAGGCGCCCTCAGCCTGCTGGTCGGCCAGCGACACGCGGCCGTGCTCGCGCGCGCGATGGCCGGGCACTTCGTGCAGGCTCGCACAGCTCTGGACGGTGAGGGCCCTGGAGAGAAGCGGTTCACTTCCGAGGAGATCGTCACCCTGGTCGGGGAGGCCGGGTTGGACGTCGCTGAGGTCCAGGGCGTGCGGGTGTTCGCCGACCTGGTCCCTTCGACCCTGCTCGACCTGGAGCCGGGTGCCGTCGCCGGTTTGCTCGATCTCGAACGCGCCGTGGCGACGCGCCCGGAGTACCGCACGCTCGCCGCGCAGTTACACCTCATCGCCACCAGGTAGATCTGCTCGCCGCCAGGGGCGCCCTGGTGACTGACGGGTCCGAGGTGTGTCCGATCCTGCACGTCGACATGGACGCGTTCTACGCCTCGGTGATGCTCCGCGACCGTCCCGAGCTGCACGACGTGCCGGTCGTCATCGGCGGTGGCCATCGCGGTGTCGTCCTCGCTGCCAACTACCTGGCTCGCGGTTTTGGGGTCCGCTCCGGGATGTCGGGGCGCGACGTGGAACAGCTCTGTCCGCAGGCAGTGCGGCTCGCCCCGGAGTTCGGATCCTTCGAGACCGTGTCCCGGTCGGTGATGGAGACCTTTCGCCAGGTCACCCCGCTGGTGGAGGCGTATTCGCTGGACGAGGCCTTTCTGGACGTCCGCGGTGCGGCGCGCCGACTTGGCACTCCGCTGCAGATCGCCCAGTGGTTGCGCGCCACGATCTACGACGAGCAGCGGATCACCTGCTCGGTCGGAATGGCCGGGACGGTCTCGGTCGCCAAGCTGGCGAGCAGACGGGCCAAGCCCGACGGCGTCCTGATGGTGCCACCGGACGAGGTGGTCGGCTACCTGCATCCCCTTGACGTCGGCGAGCTCTTCGGGGTCGGCCCGAAGACCCGCGCCCGGCTGCACCGCACCGGTCTGGTCACCGTCGGCGACGTTGCCAGCATCGGGTTGCCGACACTCCAGCTCCTCCTAGGTCTGGCGACCGGCCGGCACCTGCATGAGCTCGCCTGGGGGACGGACCGGAGCACGCTGACCCCCCGGCGTTCCGAGGACGACCCCGAGCGAAGCATGGGCGCGGAGGAGACCTTCGGTCGCGACACCGCAGACCCGGAGGTGATTAATCGCGAGCTGCTGCGTCTCGCCGCCAAGGTGGCCGGACGGATGCGAGCGGCCGGCTTGGCGGGCCGGACGATCGCCCTACGGGTGCGTTTCAGCGACTTCGAGACGATCACCCGGTCGCGCACCCTGCCCGATCCGACCGATGTCACCACCGTGGTCCATAGCGAGGTGGTCCGGCTCTTCGCCGCGCTGGGGACCGAGCGGCGGATCAGGCTGGTCGGCGTCCGGGTCGAAGGGCTCCGGCCCCGGTCGGGAGCCGACCGCCAGCTGGTGCTGGGCGAACGCGAGCACGGGTGGTCCGAGGCAGATCGTGCGGTCGACCGGGCCGGACGGCGTTTCGGGCGCGGAGCGGTCCGGCCGGCGACGCTGTTCGGGGCTGAACGGCCCTGAGTCAGATGTTCAACCCATGAATTCCTGATCTCGGGTACCGAGTTGAGGATTGCCTGCCTAGACTTGCGGGGTAGGAAGACCGGAACACCCGTCAGCCGTGGGGAGGAAGCCGTGCCACTGTCAGAAGAGGAGCTCCGTCTGCTCGAGCAGATGGAACGCGCTCTCGCGGCGGAGGACCCGAAGTTCGTCTCCGCGTTGCAGGGCCGGACGCTGCGCACCGTCGCTCGGATGCGCACCCTCGTGGCCGGCGTCGTCCTGCTGGTCGGGATGGCTCTTCTCATCGTCGCCGCGACAACCGGAGGCGCCGCTGGCACGGCGCTCGGGGTGGTGGCCTTCCTGGTGATGCTTGGCTCTGCCATGGTCGGTGTCGCCGCCTGGCGCGGGCACCGCGTCCCGGACGAGCGTCCCGTCACCGGTACCGACGCGCTCTTCGACTTTGACGACCAGCCGCGTCGCTTCGAGGTGATCGACGGTGGTCGTGCGTCGCGTGCTCCCAAGGCCAAGCGAACGCGCCCGAACCGAACGCGTCAGAACCGGCCGCGCAAGCAGGGGACGTTCATGCAGCGCATGGAACAGCGTTGGCAGTCCCGCCGCGACCAGGGCTTCTGAGTCACGCCACCTGGCCCTGACTTGCCAGGCGCCGTACCTGCGCGCGAGCCCTGGCAACCAGGCCTCGGCCACCTAAACCTCAGCGCGTCTCACTGAGCACCGGGGACGCGTCGTCGCTGACCGTCTCCTTGCGGGGCTGGACGAACACCGACCGCGGGATCACCCGGGCGAGCCGGGCATGGGTTGGTGGTACGGACGCGGCGAGCAGTTCCGACCACACCGCGACGGCTTCGCGAGCCTGTGTCCGGGCAGCCTCGGACAGGGTGAACCGTCGACTGTAGAGCGCTCGCTCCACCAACGACGCCAGACGGTCGAGCTCGGCGAGCTGGTCGATCGAGGCGCCGGCCCTGGCGGTGAGAGTGCCGGCCACGGTACGTACCGAACGCTCGTGCGGCCAGGGCACCCGGTGGTCGATCGCTGTCGCCTGCAACTCCTCCCAGAGCGCCAGCACCTCGCGGCGGGCATCGACGTCCTCGAGCAACCGGCGCCGGCGCAGGCTCCGACGGAGCAGGGAGGGCAGTGAGGCAAGGATCAGCAGCAAGGCAAGGCCGATCAACGCGACCAGCGGTGTCGAGGTCGAGCCGTCATTCGGGGTCGCGGTCGCGGGGTCGACCGTCCCCTGCTCCGGCAGCGGGGTCGGGACGACGTTCTGGGTGGGACCGGCGGTCGGTGTCGGTGTCGGTGTCTCGACGAGCTCGCCCGTCGTCCAGCGCGGCGCCAGGCCGGTCCGTGCCGACGGCGTCGGCTCGAACCGGACCCAGCCGGAGCCGGCGAAGTAGATTTCCGGCCAGGCGTGCAGGTCGTCGCTGGTGTATTGGTAGCGGCTCGGTCCGATCTTCTCCGGTGTCAGGAACCCGACGACGACCCGGGCGGGGATGCCCACGGCGCGGGCCATCACTGCCATCGCAGCCGAGAACTGCTCGCAGTAGCCGACCTTGTCCGTCGTGATGAACCGCAGCAACTGCTCCATCCCGGCGCCGCGTCGTTGATCCAGCGAGTAGGTGAACCCGCCGGATGCGCGGAACCAGTCCTGGAGCAGTACTGCCTTGGCGTAGTCGGTCTCTCCGGAGGCGGTCACGTCCTCAGCGATCGCGGTGACCTCGGGGAGCAGGTCCGGCACCTCGGTCATCGCCTCCCGCAGATCGAGCCGCGGCGGCGCTGCGCCGTCTAGCCGGTTGCGGTCGAAGCGAGGCGTGAACGCCTCGAGTGCGTAGGAGACGTCCGTGGACGGCACCTCTTCGCCGTCGGCGCTCGCGATGTCGAGCGTCTCCTCGTCGTAGCGCCAGTCACCTTCGCTAATCGAGATCTCCCGGGTGATGTAGGGCGTCGGCAACCAGGTGGTGCGGAAGGACGACGTGGTCGCGAGATTCCACAGGGATGGATCACCGGGCGCCGCCGTCAGCACTCCGGGCGGGTCCGGGAGCGGACCTTCGGCACGGTTCGCGGCGGCGAGCTGGCGTCGTCCCGGTTCCCAGGCGCTGCCGGTGAAGGCGTCGAGCACGCTGACCCGGAGGTAGGAGGTGTCGGCGGAGTTGGTGGTGACGTTCAGCAGCGGGATACCGTCGTTGCGGACCAGATCCCGTCGCAGGTCGACCAGCGGGTTCATCAGAGTCACCTGGTTGCCGGGGCCGGTGCCTTCCCCGCTGTCCTCGTCCTGGCTGAATATCCCGTCACCCAGCGGCAGCAGGACCGGCAGTAGGAGTGCGCCAGCGGCCGTCAGGGCAGCGATCTTCAGCGCAGGGCCGGCCAGCGAGGTCCACTCCAAGGTGTGCTCCGAGCCGTCGTCCCGGTGGGGGCGGGCGGTGACGGTCTGCCCCCAGGCAAGAAGCTGGTCGTTCTCGGCGGCGCTGAGCAGGACGGCGTACAGAACGCCGGTCGCCAGGAAGACCGGAGCTGCGAGCCCTTGGTCCAGGATGCTGATCGGCACCGTCAGTGCGACGACCAGCGGGAGGCCGGCCCAGGGTGCCTGCCGCAGCCCGCCGGCGATCAGGTCGACAGAGACGATCAGCAGCACCGCCACGGCGAGCAGGTAGATCGGCGCCTCGGCCTGCACGTCTGAGACCGGTGCCGAGTACTTGTTGAGCTGGCCGGCTCCTGCTCGGATCTGGTCGACCAGGCCGGCGAGGCCGTCCGGCGTCGGCACCCAGCCACCGAGGACGGTGCCGGTGCCGTGCCGCCAGTGCAGGTACACGGTCGCCGTCACCAGCTGGGCGACCAGGGCCAGGGCCCAGGACGCGGTCAGTGCGCGGACGCCGCTGCCGACCAGGGCGATCAGGACGGCAGCCACCAGGGCAGGGCCGATGAACCTCCCCGGCTCCTCGACCAGGTCGCGCCACGACCAGGTCGCGAGCCAAGCAGTCATCACGCCGAGGATCGCCACCGCGAAGCGGGCCCGGAATCGGGCGTTCACCGGCCGAGCTCCTGCCAGGCGGTCTGCAGGGAGCCCGCTCGTGTCAGGGTGGAAGCCTTCCAACCGCGCTGCTGCAACCAGCTCGTACTCGGCACCGCCGCTCCGTCCGGTACGACGCCCCGCCCGGTCCAGGTGTCCACGTCGAGTACGACGGCGTAGGACGCTCCGCCCTGGAGGTGCAGGCGGGAGAGCAGGGCTCGGTCGCGCTGGTGGAGGGTTCCGAAGACACCGATCAGCATGCCCGCCGCCACGGTGTCATCCACCCAGCTGGTGGTGAGCTCTGGAGTGTTGGTGGCCGGAAGGGCGGCGAGCCGCTCGAGGACCGGGCCGACGGTGGCAGCGACGTTGCCGTCGTGCCAGGCATGGTCGCCGTACCACTGCGGGTCGGCCTCGCCGTCGGCACTGACGAGCCGGACCTGGAAGCCGGAGCGTGCGAGATGGACGGCGATCGACGCCGTGACCGTGACCGCTCGCTCCAGCGACGAGTCCGGTCCAGTGCCGCGATGCGCGATCGTGCGGTTGTCGACGAACAGGGTGCACCGTGACTGCCAGGGCTGCTCCTCACGGCGGACCATCAGCTCGCCGGTACGCGCGGTGCTGCGCCAGTGCACCCGGCGGAGGTCGTCGCCGAGCCGGTAGTCACGAACCGTGACGTCCGCTGCGCCACCGATGGAGAACGGGCGCGGTCGATTGTCACCGGTTCCGGTCCACGCTCCACGGAGCCGGATCGGTGGCAGTGGCTCGGTGTTGGGGACTACCACCAAGGTCGAGGCTCGGGGGAAGGTGCGTCGCAGCGCCAGCATCCCGAACGGGTCGGCGATCCGCAGGTGCATCGGGCCGATCTCGTAGATGCCTCGCAACGTTGCCCGGAGCGGGTAGGCGACCTGTCGTTGTCCCTGCGCGCTGACCGGGTCGGCGACGAATCGGGGCCGCTGGCCAAGCGCCCACGGGACCTGGTCCTCCAGCAGCAGCACCCCGGTACGAAAGCCGTGATTGGTGAGCTCGAGCTGCACACTCGCAGGCTGGTCGACCTCGATCCGGTTCGGTGTGACGGTGCGGTTCAGGGTGAGCCGGTGTCCGGTGCGGGAGAAGAACGCGACCGTGACCAGGGGAAGCAGCACGATCAGGGCGCCGATCCGCACCAGGTCCCGTTCGCCCAGGACCATGCCGCAGATCGCTGCGGTGAGCCCGCCAGCGATGAATGCCCGGCCGCGGGTGGTCAGGGCGCGCAGCCCCTCTCGGTATCCCTTGAGGGTCCCGAGCGGTGCGGAAGCCGGTCCGACCGATCCCGTCACAGCGTCGGCCTCAGCGGTCGGGGACCGGGACGACGGAGAGGATCGACGCGAGGATGTCCGCTGGCCCGCGTCCGCTCATCGAAGCCTCCACGGTGGGGAGGAGGCGGTGCGAGAGCACCGCGGGCGCCAGTGCCTGGATGTCGTCGGGGACGACGAAGTCACGGCCGGCGATGGCTGCGGCGGCCTTGGCGGCGCGGACCAGGTGCAGGGTCGCGCGGGGCGAGGCACCGAGGCGCAACTCGGGAGAGGTGCGGGTCGCCGTGGTCAGCGCGACCGTGTACCGCTGTACCGCCGGGGCGACGTGGACTCCGTTGACCGTGGCGATGAGTTTGCGGATCTCGGCCGCGTCGGTGACGGGTTCCAGCTCGTCGATGGGGCTGGTGGTCTCCCGGGCGCTGAGCATCGCGATCTCGGCTGCCATCACGGGGTACCCCATGGAGACCCGCACGAGGAAGCGGTCGCGTTGGGCCTCGGGCAGGGCGTAGGTGCCCTCCATCTCGAGCGGGTTCTGGGTCGCGATCACCATGAACGGCGACTCCAGCATGAACGTCTGGGTGTCGACGGTGACCTGACGCTCCTCCATGCACTCGAGCATCGCGGACTGCGTCTTGGGGGAGGCCCGGTTGATCTCGTCGCCGATCACGATGTTGGCGAACACCCCGCCCGGGCGGAACTCGAACTGGCGGGTGTCCTGGTTGAAGATCGAGACCCCGGTGACGTCCGAGGGCAGCAGGTCGGGCGTGAACTGGATACGGCGGACGGTGAGGTCGATCGACCGTGCGAGCGCCTTGCTGAGCATCGTTTTGCCGACGCCGGGGACGTCCTCGATGAGCAGGTGACCCTCGGCCAGCAGCACCACCAGAGCGGTCCGGGCGACCTCCGGCTTGCCTTGGATCACCTTCTCGATGTTGGCCTGCACCCGGTCGGTCACCGCCTGGAGCGCATCCAGGCCGTGCCCCGAACCTCGTTCTGACTCCTCCATGTCCCTAGTGAAGCGCATGGCCCGCAACGCGTCTGGATTCTGCGCCGGAACCTGCGCCGACCGGGTCTTGTCGGCGTCCGGCCGGAGCCAGGGAGGAAAGGGGAGAGAAAGGGAGCGAATGTGGTTGACGGTGGGGAGATGTGGAGTAAAGTGGGGGAAAGTGGTGGAAGGGAAGGGTGAGGTGGCGCGATGTTCTCCGGCACCTTCAAGCCCAAGCTCGACGACAAGGGCCGTCTTTTCCTTCCGGCGAAATTCCGAGAGGCGATGGGGGACGGGCTGGTGATCACCCGAGGGCAGGAACGCTCGATCGACGTGCGCACCAAGGTCGACTTCGATGCCTTCGCGGCCAAGTTCGAGAACGCCTCGCAGACCGACGGCCGCCTCCGCGGCTACGGCCGGATGCTCTTTGCGCTGGCCTCCGAGCAGACGCCGGACAAGCAGGGCCGCATCACCATCACCCCCGAACTGCGTGAGTACTCCGCGATCGAGCGCGACTGCGTCGTGATCGGCATCTACAACCGGATCGAGATCTGGGAGCCGCAGGCCTGGACGGACTACACCGTCGCTCAGGAGACGGCGTTCTCGGACGTGCAGGAAGAGATCTTCCCGGGCTTCTAGTCCACCGAGCAGCACCCACAACTCCACAACGGTGATCGCAGGACGAGGTTCGTGTCCGCTCCTTCTCAACAGCCGTCTGTCGCACCTTCCCCGGTGACAGAAGGCGCTTCCCGAGCGGCGAGCGGACCCGAACCTGGTCAGGCGATCACCACCACCAAGCAGTGCCTCCCACCACGCAGCAGGGGTCGAAACCATGAGCGGTGCCAGTCCGGCAGTGACGCCGGCCCGACGGGTACGTCACGACGTACGCGACGGGTTGGCCGTGATGGCGTTCTCCCTCGGCGTCAGCTCAGGCCTCGCAGTCGTGGTCACCGTGCTCCTCGGACTCGGGAAGTAGGGACCCGCGCAGATGAGCACCCCCAGCCACGTCCCGGTCCTGCTCGACCGGGTCGTTGCCTTGGTGGCTCCGGCTCTCACCGAGCCCGGCAGCGTGATGATCGACGCCACCCTCGGTCTTGGCGGTCACACCGAGGCGGTCCTCACCCGGTGCCCGGAGGCGCACGTGGTCGGCATCGACCGCGACGTACACGCCCTCGAGCTCGCCGGTCGACGGTTGGCGCCGTACGCCGGGCGCACCACCCTGGTGCACGCCGTCTACGACGAGATCCCGGACGTCGTGGCCGACCTGGACCTGGGGCCGGTCAGCGGCATCCTGTTCGACCTCGGCGTCTCCTCGATGCAGCTCGACGTCCGCGAGCGCGGCTTCGCGTACGCCGAGGACGCCCCGCTGGACATGCGGATGGACGACACGGTCGGCCTCACCGCGGCAGACGTGCTGAACACCTACAGCGCCGCCGATCTGGCCCGGATCCTGCGTTCCTACGGCGAGGAGAAGTTTGCCCGTCAGATCGCCCGCGCTGTGGTGCGTGAGCGCGAGGCCACCCCGTTCACCAGCTCTGCGCGTCTGGTCGAGCTGCTCTACGACGTGATCCCGGCCCCGGCGCGCCGTACCGGCGGGCACCCGGCCAAGCGAGCCTTCCAAGCTCTGCGGATCGAGGTCAACGACGAGCTCGGTGTGCTGCGCCGTGCCATCCCCGCGGCGCTCGACTCGATCGGCGTCGGCGGCCGCGTGGTGGTGATGAGCTACCACTCCCTGGAGGACCGGATGGTCAAGCAGGCCTTCGTCGAGCGGACCCGCTCGCTGGCGCCCGACGACCTGCCGGTCATCCCCGACGAGCTCCTCCCGGAGTTGCGGCTGATCACCCGAGGTGCCGAGAAGGTCACCGATGCCGAGATCGCCGAGAACTCCCGCGCAGCATCAGTGCGGCTGCGTGCCGTGGAACGGATCAGGAGGGCCGCATGAGTTCATTGGTGAACCCGAGCAGGGTCCGGCAGCCCCGCACCGCGGGCGCCGCGATCGAGCGTGCTCGCCTTGCCCTGGTGCCGGTCCGCACCGTGAAAGCTCCCCGGGCTCCGTTCGCGGTGCTCGTCTTCGTGATCCTCGCGGCCGGCGTGGTCGGTCTGCTGATGTTCAACACCCAGATGCAGCAGTCGTCGTTCTACGCGACCTCGCTGGAGCAGAAGGCCGACGAGCTCGCGGCGCAACGGCAGGCACTGGAGATGGAGCTCGATGCGCTCCGCGACCCGCAGCGTCTGGCCGAGGCCGGCCGCGGCCTGGGCATGGTCGTGCCAAAGGACCCGGTGTTTCTGGATCTCGGCACCGGCAAGATCCTCGGGACGCCGACGGCGGCCACCCCGGAAGACGCGATGCGGACCACCTCGCTGCCCGCGAGACGGCCCGATTCGGTTGATCCCGAGCCGCTGGTGCGGAAGGTCCTGGCGACACCGCCGCCGGCGACCCCGGCCAAGCCCGGACAATCGACGAACCCCGACGGCCCCGCCTCCCCGGCAGAACGCGCGACGGACGGTAGGAATGACGCACCGTCCGAACGCCAGGGAGCACCTCGTTGAACCAGCGCAACCGACCGGTCGCCCGCACGCGGGCGCCAGCGTCGCGGCGTTCGCACCGTGGGGCGCCGGAGCTGCGGTTGCGGGCAGGTCTGATCGTGATCGCGATGGTGCTCTCCGTTTTCGGGGTGCGCCTCTTCCAGCTCCAAGGCCTCGACCCCCAGGCGTACGCCGCGCGGGCTGATGCCCAGGGGGCCATCACCCTGCCGCTCCCAGCTACCCGCGGAGAGATTACCGATCGCAACGGCGTCGCCCTCGCCGAGACGGTCAGCGGGCTAATGCTCGTCGCCGACCCGCAGCGCACCCGGCCTGACGCCGAGAAGATCGCTCGGATCCTGACGAACCGGCTCGACCTCGACTACGTCGAGACCCTCGAGGCGCTGCGCAAGTCCAACGGGACCGACGACTCCGAGGTCCGGTTCGCCTACGTCGCCCGGCGGGTCCCGGCCTCCCAGGCACTTGCCGCGCTTGCCGCGGTGAAGACGGCCGGGTTCAAGGGGGTCGACATCCGACCGGATCCGCTGCGCTACTACCCGGCGAAGGATGTCGGGGCGAACCTTTTGGGCTTCCTCGGTTCCGACGGCGAGCCGCTGGCCGGTCTGGAGATGGCCTTTGACAAACGCCTGTCCGGCAAGGACGGCACGGAGACCTACGAGGTCGGCGGTGGCAACCGGATCCCGCTGGGGGAGAACACCCAGGTCAAGGCGGTTAACGGCAAGCCGCTCACGCTGACGATCGACCGCGACGTCCAGTTCTACGCTCAGCGGGTGCTGCGCACCACCGTGCAGGGCTCCCGGGCGCAGTCCGGGGCAGCAATCGCGATCGACTCCAAGACCGGCGAGATCCTGGCGCTGGCCGACTACCCCTCCTACGACGCCAACGACGCAGGTGCGGCGGCCAAGGCAGATCGCGGCAGCCGCGCGCTGAGCAACGTCTACGAACCCGGTTCGGTGGAGAAGGTGCTCACCGCCGGCGCCCTGATCGATGCCGGCAAGGTGACGCCGCGGACCCGGATCACCGTTCCGAGCAACCTGCCGGTCGCCGGTGAGGTCATCAACGACTACTTCCAGCACGACAAGATCCGGCTCACCCTGGCCGGGGTGATCGCCAAGTCCTCCAACATCGGGACCGTGCTGGCCACCCGCCAGTTCTCCCACCAGCAGCTCTGGAGCTACCTCGACAAGTTCGGCCTCGGCCACAAGACGAACATCGGACTCGCCGGCGAGACCCGGGGCCTGCTCCCGCAACCCAGCATCTGGACCGACCTGACCCAGGCCACGGTCGCGTTCGGCCAGGGTCTCTCGGTCAATGCCCTGCAGATGACCGCAGCGGTGAACGCGGTCGCCAACGGCGGCGAGTGGATCTCGCCCAGCCTGATCAAGGGCAGCGCGACGACGGCCACCGGCCAGGAGGTCGGCTCGGCCGCCGCGATCCGTACCCAGGTGATCAGCCGGCAAGCGGCATCGGCGACGGCCAGGATGATGGAGATGGTCACCACCGAGGGGTCTGGCACGGCTCCCAGCGTCGGCATCCCCGGCTACCGGGTTGCGGGCAAGACCGGCACGGCGCAGCAGGTCGGAAAGAGCTGCCGCTGCTACGACGGTTCGCTGGCGGTCTCGTTCGGTGGCTTCGCCCCGGCGGACGACCCTCGGTTCACGGTCTACGTCGTCATCCAGAAGCCGGCCAACGGCGGCAGCGGCGGCGGCACCGCGGGACCGGTGTTCCGCAAAATCCTCAGCTACCTGCTGCAGAAGTACGCCGTACCGCCGACCAACACCCCGCCTGCGGCACTGCCGGTGGAGTGGTGAACCGGTAGGTTCGCCCTGTGCCCGTAGAACCGCCGTCCAACCGCCTCACGCGACCGGCGAAGCCGCTCGCGACGGCGTTGGCGGAGGTGGCTGCCTGGGCCGGTGCGCGGGTGGTGGGGCCGTCCGACGACCTCGTGGTCTCAGGTCTCTCGCTTAGCTCCCAGCGGTGCTTCCCCGGCGACCTGTACGTCGCCCTGCCGGGTGCCCGGGCCCACGGTGCGACGTACGCCGGTGACGCCCTGGCGGCCGGTGCGGTCGCGGTGCTCACCGACCCGGAGGGCCTCGCCCTGCTCGGCTCGATCGCGTCCCCCGTCCTCATCCTGGACGACCCACGGCCGGCGCTCGGTGGCCTCGCCGCGCGGATCTACGGCGACCCTGCCGACTCACTGACCCTGATGGCGGTGACCGGGACCCAGGGCAAGACCACGACTACCCGGTTGCTGGAGTCAGGCCTGAGTGGAGCCGGCATCGTGGCCGCCGTCGTGGGGACGGTCGGGACCCGGATCGCCGGCCAGGACGTCAGCACGGCACTCACCACCCCCGAGGCGCCCGACCTGCACGCGTTGTTCGCAGTGATGCGCGAGCACGCGGTGCGGGGAGCTGCGCTGGAAGTCTCCAGCCACGCGTTGGTGATGGGCCGGGTGGACGGTGTCGTCTTCGACGTCGCGGCCTTCGTGAACCTGGGACGCGACCACCTCGACTTCCACGCCGACATTGAGGAGTACTTCGCGGCGAAGGCGTCCCTGTTCACTCCCGAGCGCGCCCGCCTGGGCCTGACCAACGTCGACGACCCCTACGGACGACGTCTCCTGGAGGCATCGATCCCGATGCGCACCTTCTCGCCGTCGGGCGCGGCAGCCCACTGGCGTGCGGTGGAGGTCGAGCTGCAGCCTGAGGGGTCGAGGTTCACCGTCCTGGGGCCGGACGGGATCCGTTTCGAGACGGCCGTGCCGCTGACCGGGGGCTTCAACGTCGGCAACGCGCTCTGCGCGGTCGCGCTCGCCGCCGAGGCCGGCTTTGACCCCGAAGCGGTCGCGGGCGGGATCGCCTCTTCGGGCGGAGTGCCCGGCCGGTTGGAACGGATCGACGCCGGCCAGGACTTCCTGGTGGTCGTCGACTACGCGCACAAGCCGGACGCGCTGCAAGCAGCACTGGCCGCCCTGCGGCCGCTTACCCGGGGACGGCTGATCCTGGTCCTCGGCGCCGGGGGCGACCGGGACGCCGGGAAGCGCCCGCTGATGGGCGGGATCGGCGCACGCGAGGCCGACGTTCTGCTGGTCACCGACGACAATCCGCGCTCAGAGGACCCCGCCCTGATCCGTGCCGCGGTGCTCGCCGGCACCGACCCGGCGAACGCAGAGGTCCTCGAGATCGGTGACCGGCACGAGGCGATCAGCCGGGCCGTCGCCATGGCCCGGACCGGGGACACCGTGCTGGTCGCCGGCAAGGGCCACGAGACCGGCCAGGAGATCGACGGCGTCGTGCACCCCTTCGACGACCGCGACGTCACCCGGACGGCGCTGGAGGGGGTCTCGCAGTGATCGAGCTGACCCTGGGGGAACTCGCCGGGATCGTCGGCGGCAGCGTCGAGGAGACCGATGCCGGAGTCGCCGTCAGCGGACCGGCGTTCCTGGACAGCCGTGCCCCTGAGCCCGGCGGCCTCTTCCTGGCCATCGTCGGGGAGAACGTAGACGGGACCGACTACGCCGAGGCTGCGGTCACCGGCGGCGCTGCGGCGGTGCTCGCCAGTCGCCCGACGGCGGCGCCGACCGTCGTAGTCGACGATGTCGAGACCGCCGTCCAGCAGCTCGCCGCCCATGTCCTGGCCTCGCTGCGCCGGAGCAACCCGGCCCTGCAGGTGCTCGCCGTCACCGGCTCCCAGGGAAAGACGGGCGTGAAGGACATGCTCGGCGCCGTCCTCGCCGATGCCGGTCAGACGGTGGCCACCCTCGGGTCCTTCAACAACGAGCTCGGCCTGCCGCTCACCGTCCTGCGGGCTACGGCCACGACCAGGTTCCTGGTTCTGGAGATGGGCGCGCGCGGCGTCGGGCACCTGGCGTTGCTGTGCCGGATCGCCCCGCCGGACATCAGCGTGGTGCTCAACGTCGGCACGGCCCATCTCGGCGAGTTCGGGTCTCGCGAGGCGATCGCCCAGGCCAAGGGGGAGCTGATCGAAGCGCTCGGCCCGGCCGGGGTAGCCGTGCTGAACCTGGACGACCCGCTGGTCGCTGCGATGGCCCCGCGCACCCGGGGCCGGGTTAGGACCTTCGGACGCGAAGTCGGTGCGGCGGTCCGCCTGGAGGCGGTCGAGCTCGACGACTTCGGACGGCCGTCCTTCGACCTCCAGCACGGAAGCGAACGGATTCACGTCCGGCTTCGTTTGCTCGGCGAGCACCAGGCCCTGAACGCCGCGGCCGCGGCAACCGCCGCTCTGGCAGCTGGGGTCGGTCTGGAGGAGATCGGCGCATCGCTGGCCTCGATCACGGCGCTCTCCAAATGGCGGATGGAGCTGCACGAACGAAGCGACGGCCTGATCGTGATTAACGATGCCTACAACGCCAACCCGGACTCGGTGCGGGCCGCCCTGGAGACTCTCGGCGAGATCGGCCGTCGCACCGGACGGCCCACCTACGCCGTGCTTGGCGAGATGCGTGAGCTCGGCGAGGCCGGGCCAGCGGAGCACGCGGCAGTGGCCCGGACGGCTCGGGCGCTGGGGATCAGCCGGCTGGTGGTGGTCGGCGAAGGTGCCAGGGCGATCCACGAAGCAGACGACACGACCTGGTACTTCGACTCCGTGCACACGGCCGCGGACGGCGTACGGAACAATGTCGACGGCACCGCAGTGGTGCTGGTGAAGGCGTCCCGCGCTGCAGGCCTCGAGCGGGTGGCCGACGCCCTGCTGACCGAGGAGGGGATGACCGGGTGAAGGCGATCCTCCTTGCCGGTGGGCTCTCCCTGATGTTCACCCTGATCGGGACCCGGTACGCCATTCGCATCTTCGCTGCCCGTGGGTACGGCCAGCTGATCCGCGACGACGGCCCCACGACGCACCACACCAAGCGCGGCACGCCCACCATGGGCGGGCTGGTGATCGTGCTGGCCACGGTGCTCGCCTACTTGCTGGCCAAGCTGCTGACCGGCGCGGAGCCGTCGCTGTCGGCGCTGCTGCTCCTCTTCCTGTTCGTAGGGCTGGGCACGGTCGGCTTCCTCGACGACTTCATCAAGATCTACAAGCAGCGCAACCTCGGCCTGCGGAGCAAGGCGAAGTTCATCGGGCAGACGGTGATCGCGGTGATCTTCGGCTGGCTGGTTCTCTGGGAGATCGACTTCATCGAGGACCCCCGCGGGTTGACCCCGGCCGGCCACGCGATCTCCTTCACCCGCGACATCGAGAAGCTCGCGCTGCCGACAGCGGTGCTGGTGCTCTTCATCGTGCTGCTGATCGCCGGCGCCAGCAACGCCGTCAACCTCACCGACGGTCTCGACGGTCTCGCCGCCGGCGCCTCGATGATGGTCTTCGGCGCCTACACCCTGATGAGCATCTGGCAGAGCAACCAGGCCTGCGGCGGACCTCGGGTGATCGCCCAGGCAGCGTCCTCGGCCGGCTCCTGCTACAGCGTGCGCGATCCCCTCGACCTCGCCGTGGTGGCGGCCGCGATCACCGGCGCCTGCTTCGGCTTCCTTTGGTACAACGCCTCGCCGGCCCAGATCTTCATGGGGGACACCGGGTCGCTGGCGCTCGGCGGTGCCGTGGCCGGGATGGCGGTGCTGACCCGGACCGAGCTCCTGCTCGCCCTGCTCGGCGGGCTCTTCGTGGTCCAGACGATGTCGGTGATCCTGCAGGTCGGCTGGTTCAAGGCGACCAAGGGCAAACGGCTGTTCCGGATGGCGCCCCTGCACCACCACTTCGAGCTCCTCGGCTGGGAGGAGATCACCGTGGTGATCCGCTTTTGGCTCATCGGTGCGGTCTTCGTGGCTGGCGGTCTCGGCGTCTTCTACGCCGAATGGGTGGTCGGAGGGTGAACCCACGGCTCGACGCCCTCGGGCGGGAGGACTCGTGGGAGGGCATCAACGTGGTCGTCGCTGGGATGGGCGTCTCGGGCTTCGCCGCCGCCGACAACCTCGACCACCTGGGCGCAGCGGTCACCGCCCTGGACGACGTCGAAGACGAGGTACGCCGCGAGAAGGCCAAGCTGCTGGAGATCCTGGGCGCGACGGTCCGACTCGGACCGGGAAGTAGCGCGGTCCTCCCCGAGGATGCCGACGTCCTGGTGACCTCGCCGGGGTGGCGTCCCGACGCGCCGTTGCTCGCTCAGGCGGTCGCCCGCGGAATCCCGGTCTGGGGCGAGGTCGAGCTCGCCTGGCGGTTGCGCGACCCGAACCGGCCAGCGCCGTGGCTGGCGATCACCGGGACGAACGGCAAGACCACCACCGTGCAGATGCTCGAGCAGATGCTGCTCGCCGGCGGTCTGCGTACCGTCGCCTGCGGCAACGTCGGGCTGCCCATGGTGGAAGCCGTGATGGACCCGGCGCCGTACGACGTCCTGGCCGTCGAGCTCTCCAGCTTCCAACTGCACTACACCTCCTCGATGCGGGCGGCTTCGGCCGCCGTGCTGAACGTCGCCGAGGACCACCTTGACTGGTACACCTCGATGACCGGCTCCCCGATGGAGCACTACACCGCCGACAAGGCCCGGATCTACTCCGGTGTCGAGCGCGCCTGCGTCTACAACGTGGCCGATCCGGTCACCGAGCGCCTGGTCCGCGACGCCGACGTGACCGAGGGTGCGCGCGCCGTCGGCTTCACCCTGGGGACGCCCGGTGTCGGGATGCTCGGCGTGGTCGACGAGGTGCTCGTCGACCGCGCCTTCGTCGAGGACCGGCAGACCTCGGCCGCCGAGCTGTGCATGCTCGCCGACCTGACCACGCCGGCTCCGCACTTCGTCCAGAACGCCCTCGCCGCTGCGGCGCTGGCCCGCTCCTTCGGTGTCGAACCGGCGGCGATCCGCGACGCGCTCCGCGGGTTCACCCTGGACGGGCACCGGATCGCCCAGGTCGGCACCTTCGAGGAGGTGACCTGGATCGACGATTCCAAGGCGACCAACCCACCGGCGGCAATGGCCTCGTTGCAGGCCTACGAGCCGGTGGTCTGGATTGCCGGTGGGCTCGCCAAGGGCGCCCGGTTCGACGATCTCGTGCAGCGGGTCCGGGACCGGTTGCGTGCCGTCGTCCTGCTCGGTGCTGATGCCGGTGTGATTGGTGAGGCGTTGGCCCGACACGCGCCGGATGTACCCGTCTTCCGACTGCCTCCCGGCGAGACTTCTCCTATGGACCTCGTCGTGGCGCAAGCCGCGGCGTTTGCACGACCGGGTGACACGGTGTTGCTGGCACCCGGTTGCGCATCCATGGACATGTTCGCCAACTACGGCGCACGGGGCGACGCCTTCGTCGAGGCCGTGCACCGCAGGCGGGGGACGCAGCAGCAGTAGCCCGGTCCCTGCGGTCGGGAACGACGAGGAGGATGCGTGAGCATCACGGCTCAGCCGGGTGGCCGCACCGCCGCCCGACCGGACAGGCTCCCGGCACGGGAGTCCCTGGGGGTCTCCGGCTGGATCACGACGATGCGCAGTCATCTGGACCGTCCGCTGACGCCGTACTACCTGCTGGTCGGTGCCACCACGCTGCTGCTCACGATCGGCCTGGTGATGGTGCTCAGCGCCTCCAGCGTCGACGGTTTCAAGAACCACGGCAACTCCTATTACTGGGCGCTCAAGCAGCTGATGTGGGTCGTCGTCGCGATCCCGTGCGCCTGGGTGGCGACCCGGATGCCGCTGCGGGTGCTGCGGTTCCTGGCGTGGCCGGGTCTGCTGCTCGCCGTGGTGCTGCTTGGGCTGACCCAGACCGCGCTCGGCGTGGAAGTAAACGGCAACAAGAACTGGCTCGCCCTCGGCCCCTTTCAGGTGCAGCCGTCGGAGGTCGCGAAGTTCGCGATGGTGCTGTGGTGCGCGGACGTCTACGCCCGCAAGGACAGCCTGCTCGGCTCCTGGCGGCACTTTGCCATCCCGGTGCTCCCGGTGACTGGCCTGATCACCGGTCTGGTCCTGGTCGGTGGTGACCTCGGCACCGCACTGGTCCTCGGTGCGATCACGCTCGGCATGCTTTGGGTGGTCGGCGCGCCGGCCCGGCTCTTCGTGGGTGCAGTCAGCCTGGTCTCCGTCGGCGCCCTCTACCTCGCCGCGAGCAGTCCCGAGCGGCTCAACCGGATCACCCAGTTCACCAACCCGTTCGACGACTTCCAGTACTCCGGGTGGCAGGCCGGCAACGGCATCCTCGGTATGGCCAGCGGCGGGGTCTTCGGCAAGGGTATCGGCGCCAGCCAGCAGAAGTGGGGCACCCTGCCCGAGGCCCACACCGACTTCATTTTCGCCGTGCTCGGAGAGGAGCTCGGCCTGGCCGGCACCCTGCTGGTGCTCGCCTTGTTCTTCACGCTCGTCTACGCCGGCATCCGGGTGGCGATGGACGCGGAGAACCTCTTCGTCCGGTACGCAACCGCCGGCATCGTGATCTGGCTGACTGCGCACACGCTGATCAACATCGGCATGGTGCTCGCGCTCCTTCCCGTCATCGGCATCCCGCTGCCCCTGGTCTCCTACGGCGGGTCTTCGCTGGTGCCCGAGCTCGTCGCGCTCGGTCTGGTTATCGGCTTCGCCCGCTGCGAGCCGAACGCCGCGGGCGAGCTGCGGCGCCGTCGCGGCGAACGCCGCAGCCGGCGCGCGGTCAACGCCGGCGCTGTCCCGCGACGGTGGTCATGAACGCGCGCCCGACGACGTCCGCGAGGTCTGTGCGATGAGGCGTCTCCTGCTCGCGGGGGGTGGCACAGCCGGCCACACCTCGCCGCTGCTGGCGACCGCCGACGCGCTACGCCGCCGGTACCCCGACCTGGAGATCGTCTGCCTCGGGACGGCCCGCGGGCTGGAGACCTCGGTGATCCCGGCTGCCGGCTACCCGCTCGAGCTGGTCTCGCCGGTGCCGCTGTCCCGCACGATCAATACCGACCTGTTCCGGACCCCGGCACGGCTGCGCACCTCGGTCGCCGAGGCGGTCGCGGTCCTGGACCGGGTCCGGCCCGACGCCGTGGTCGGCTTCGGCGGCTACGTCTCGGTGCCGGCGTATCTGGCTGCCCGCCGGCGGAAGCTTTCGCTGGTGGTGCACGAGGGCAACGCGCTGCCGGGGATCGCCAACAAGCTGGGTGCCCGGTTGACCTCCTATGTCGCGACCAGCTTCCCCGGCACCAAGCTTCCGCATGCGGTCTGCACGGGTCTTCCGATCCGTCGGATGATCGCCACCCTGGACCGGTCCGCCCGCCGCGAGGAGGCCCGGAAGTTCTTCGGCCTCGACCCACAACTGCCCACCTTGCTGGTAACCGGCGGCTCGCAGGGAGCCAGACAGATCAACGAGTCGGTCTCGGCCGCCGCGCCGGCGCTGGCAGCCGGGGGAGTGCAGGTGCTGCACATCATCGGGCCCACCGGCGAGGTCAACCTACTACCGCCGCTGGAGACCGGACCGCAGTACGTCGTGGAGCGCTACGTCGACCGGATGGACCTGGCCTATGCGGCAGCCGACCTGGTCGTTTGCCGGGCTGGCTCCAACACCGTTACCGAGGTTGCCGGGGTCGGCCTGCCGGCCGTCTTCGTCCCGCTGCCGATCGGCAACGGGGAGCAGGCGCTGAACGCGCGCCCGGTCGTCGACGCCGGGGGTGGGCTGCTGGTCGGCAACGCCGCCTTCACCCCGCAGTGGGTGCGCTCGACCGTGCCGGACCTGGCTCGCGACACCGACCGACTCGCCGCTATGAGCCGCGCCGCGTCCGGGGTGATGCCGCTGGATGCCGATGAGAAGCTCGCCGACCTGATCGAGGCCGCGGTGGCGGGAGGTCGGAGATGAGGGTCCCGGTTCCCGCCATGCTCCTCCCGGCCGAGCAGTTGGGTCGGGTGCACTTCGTCGGCATCGGCGGAGCAGGTCTCTCCGGCATTGCCAGGATCATGCTCGCCCGAGGAATCCAGGTCTCCGGCAGCGACGCCAAGCCCTCAGCCACTATCGAGGCGCTGCGGGCGCTCGGCGCCGAGTGCTTCACCGGCCACCACGCCGACCAGGTCGCTGACGTCGACACGGTCGTGGTCTCGACGGCGGTCCGCGCGGACAATCCCGAGGTCGTCGAGGCCGAGAGTCGGGGCCTGCGCCTGCTGCCGCGCTCGGCCGCGCTCGAGGCCGTGATGCAGGGCCGTCGCGTGGTCGCAGTGGCCGGCACCCACGGCAAGACCACCACGACCTCGATGCTCACGGTCGCACTGCAGCACTGCGGTGCGGACCCGTCGTTCGCGATCGGGGGCGACTTGAACGAGTCCGGTTCCAACGCCCACGACGGCACCGGCCAGCTGTTTGTTGCCGAGGCCGACGAGAGCGACGGCGCGTTCCTGGTCTACTCGCCGTTCGCGGCGCTGGTGACCAACGTCGAGGCCGACCACCTCGACAACTACGGGACCGAGGAGGCCTACCGGGCGGCGTTCGTGGAGTTCCTCGACCGGATCGCCGACGACGGCTTCTTGGTCGCCTGCACCGACGACCCCGGCGCAGCCGACCTGGTCGCGCTGGCCGCCGCCCGAGGGATGCACACGGTCGCGGTCGGCACCGGACCACAGACCGAAGTACGTGCCGCCAACCTGCGTCAGGTCGGGTCGACGTCGACCTTCGACGTAATCGACCGTGGCCGGCGCCTGGGGGAGGTCCGTCTCCAGGTGCCGGGCCAGCACTACGTGCTCGACGCGCTGGCAGCGCTGGCGTGCGGTCTGCGCCTGGGCTTCCCCTTCGCCGACCTGGCGCGTGGGCTCGGCGCTTACAGCGGCACCCGGCGGCGGATGGAACTCAAGGGCGCCGTCGGCGACATTCGGGTCTACGACAGCTACGCCCACCACCCGCGCGAGATCAGCGGTGACCTCGAGGCTGCCCGGTCGCTGGCCGGGTCCGGTCGGATCGTGGTGGCCTTTCAGCCGCACATGGTCTCCCGTACCCGGATCTTCGGGGCCGAGATGGGCTACGCCCTGGGCGCCGCCGACGAAGTCGTCGTGATGGATATCTACGTCGCCCGTGAGGACCCGGAGCCCGGGGTCACCGCGGCCCTGGTCGCCGACGCCGTCCCGCTTCCCCCCGATCAGGTCATCTTCGAGCCGTCCTGGTCGGCGGCAGCCGAGCACCTAGTCGCCCGCGCGCGTCCCGGCGACGTGATCCTGACCCTGGGCGCCGGCGACGTGACGTTGCTCGGACCTTCGGTGCTGGCCCTGCTCGAGCAGTCTCTGCCTCCGGACAGTGGCGATGACGACGACTGAGGCCACGGTCCCGGTAACCGGCGCGAGGGTCACGGCCGCCGCACCCGACTTCGCCCGGCGCAGGTTCCGGGCCCGCCTAAGCCGGCTCCGTCCCTTCCTGATCGCCGGCGCAGTCGCGGTCCTGGTGGCGACCGGCACCTGGTTGCTCTTCTTCTCCTCGGTGCTCACGGTGCGCGAGGTTGAGGTGGCCGGGAACAGCTCGCTCAACACGGGGCGGATCGAGCGAGCCGCCCAGGTCCCGCTGGACCGTCAGCTCGTCCGCATCGACCTCGCGGCGATCCAGGCGCGGGTGGAAGCCATCCCGGCGGTGAAGTCGGCCGCGGTCTCGCGTTCGTGGCCGCACACGGTCGTCATCGAGATCGTCGAACGGATCCCGATCGCGGTGGTCAGCCGGGGCACCGGCCTCCAGGCGGTGGACGAGGAAGGGGTGCTCTTCGGCAGCTACCCGCGGCCGCCGGCGAACCTGCCCTTGGTCAACACCGAGCCGGACATCAAGGCCGGTGCACTGGCCGAAGCGGCCAGGGTGGTGCTCTCGCTGCGCCCGGACATCGCGGCGACGGTCGAGGACGTCGACGTCGAGTCGATCGACAGGATCACCCTGCGACTCTCGAGCGGGATCGAGGTCGCGTGGGGGAGCGCAGACTCCTCGGAACAGAAGGCGGAGGTGCTGGCGGTGCTGTTGAAGGCGGCGAAAAAGGACGACATCACCGAGATCGACGTGAGTGTCCCGGGGCGCCCGACCACGAAGTGACCGCTCGGTTGCAGCCGAAGTTGGCGCGATCGGTGCAGAAGTTCTTCGTGTCGTGGGCGTGTTGCCGACGAAAGCATCAGCTGGGTGCCTACCTTGGTTTCACGACCACAGGTTGACATAACATTAACCTTCTACTGGAGGGTTAAGGTTCCGCAGCCAGAGGTCGGGGTCGAGAGGAAGCGACCCGGGACAGCACAGTCAACCCGGAGCCGCCTTGCAGTCGGGCAGGGCGACACAGCAGAGCGAGAGGCGCCGCCGTGGCAGCACCACAGAACTACCTGGCCGTGATCAAGGTCGTAGGTATCGGTGGAGGTGGAGTCAATGCCGTCAACCGGATGATCGAGGTCGGGCTGCGGGGCGTTGAATTCATTGCCATCAACACTGATGCACAAGCACTCCTGATGAGTGACGCCGATGTGAAGCTCGACATCGGCCGCGAGCTCACTCGTGGCCTGGGCGCCGGCGCGAACCCCGATGTGGGTGCGCGTGCCGCCGAGGACCACGCCGAGGAGATCGAAGAGGTCATCAAGGGCGCAGACATGGTCTTCGTGACCGCCGGCGAGGGCGGTGGCACCGGGACCGGTGGCGCCCCGGTCGTTGCCAAGATCTCCCGCTCGCTGGGCGCGCTGACGATCGGCGTCGTGACCCGCCCGTTCGCCTTCGAGGGACGTCGTCGCTCGGCCTCGGCCGAAGAGGGCATCGCCAACCTCCGTGAGGAGGTCGACACCCTGATCGTGATCCCGAACGACAAGCTGCTCTCGATCGCCGACCGCAACGTGAGCATGCTCGATGCCTTCAAGCAGGCCGATCAGGTGCTGCTTCAGGGTGTCTCGGGCATTACCGACCTGATCACCACCCCCGGCCTGATCAACCTCGACTTCGCCGACGTGAAGTCGGTGATGTCGAACGCCGGCTCCGCCCTGATGGGTATCGGCTCGGCGCGCGGTGAGAACCGTGCGGTCGAGGCTGCCGAGCTCGCGGTCTCGAGCCCGCTGCTGGAGGAGTCGATCGACGGCGCCCAGGGCGTGCTGCTCTCGATCGCCGGTGGTTCGGACCTCGGGCTGTTCGAGATCAACGAGGCCGCGGCGATGGTCGCGGACGCGGTCCACCCGGACGCGAACATCATCTTCGGCGCGACCATCGACGACGCCCTCGGCGACGAGGTGCGGGTGACGGTGATCGCCGCGGGTTTCGAAGGGGGCCGGCCGAAGCGCCGCGAGGAGGCCCCGGGCCTGCGTCGTCCGACCCCGAACCAGAAGCCGCAGACCCAGGAGGAAACCCTCGCAGCAGCGAAGGCCCTGGTGGAGGAACGCCGTAGCTCCTCGACGTCGGTCCCTCGTAAGGAGCCGGTGCCGGTCGGGGCGACCAAGCCGAGTACCAGTCGGAACGTCGACTTCGATGACGACCTCGACGTCCCCGACTTCCTGAAGTAGGACGCGCACGCAACGGCTGTGTACTTCCACCGCTCCACGCTCGGCCCCGTCGACCTGGCCTTCACGGACAGGCACGGCGGGGTCAGCGTCGTTCCCTACGACGAGCTGAACCTGGCCCTGGAGTCCGACGACGATCCTGCAGCACTCGCTGAGAACCACCGTCGCGTGCTCGCGGACTTCGCGCCGGCGGACCGGCTGGTCGACCTCCACCAGGTACACGGTGCGACCGTCGTCCTGGCCGGACCCGGCGGCTTCGCGCCAGCGCCGGACGCCGACGGCATCGTCGCCACTACGTCCGGGGTGACCTTGATGGTCCGGGCTGCGGACTGCGTGCCGGTGTTGCTGGCCGATCCTGACGCCGCCGTCATCGGGGCGGTGCACTCCGGTCGCCTCGGCCTGGTCCGAGGCATCACGGGTGCCACCGTCGCGCGGATGCGCGAGGCGGGCGCCTCCACGATCACCGCGTGGGTCGGTCCGCACGTGTGCGGAGCCTGCTACGAGGTGCCTGCCGAGATGCAGGCCGACGTCGGCAGCATGCTCCCGGAGGCGGTGTCGAGGACCAGTTGGGGCACGCCGAGCCTGGACATCGGCGCCGGTGTGCGCGCTCAGCTCGAGCGTGACGGGGTGAAGGTGATCGACGTCAGCGCCTGCACCCACGAGTCGGACGACCTCTACTCGCACCGCCGTGACGGCGTCCGCGCCGGCCGGCATGCAGGCCTGATCAGGTTGCGTCGATGAGTCGCCGCGCGGAGCTCGAGGTCAACCTGGCTGCGGTCCGCCGACGGATCGACGATGCCTGCACCGCGGTCGGTCGCGCTCCGGGCGAGGTCGGGTTGGTCGTGGTCACCAAGTACTTCCCGGCCTCCGACGTCCGGGTGCTCGCCGAGCTCGGCGTGAGTGCCGTGGGGGAGAACAAGCACCAGGAGGCGGAGGCGAAGGCGGCCGAGTGCGCCGCGCTCGACCTGTCCTGGCACTTCATCGGCTCGTTGCAGAGCAACAAGGCCGCCGCGGTGGCCCGCTACGCCTCGGTAGTCGAGTCGGTCGACCGGCTCAAGCTGGTCAGCGCTCTGGACCGGGGGGCGCAGGAGCGCGGGGCGGTCGTCGACTGCCTGGTGCAGGTCAGCCTCGACCCGCCGTCGGCAGCCGGCCGAGGAGGAGCGCCGGCGGCCGAGGTCGAAGCGATCGCTGCTGCGATCACAGAGTCGGCTTCGCTCCGGTTTTGCGGCCTGATGGCAGTGGCGCCGCTCGGGGAGCCTGCGGATCCGGCGTTCGAGCGGCTCGCTCGGATCGCGGCTGAGGTGCGCGCCGGCCATCCGGATGCGACGGTGCTGTCCGCGGGCATGAGCGCAGACCTGGAAGAGGCCGTGAAATATGGCGCGACACACGTGCGCGTCGGGTCCGCGGTACTCGGTCCGAGGCCCCTGATCAAGTAATGTCGACAGCAGGATCGATGGCACGAGTACCCTCCCTGACCGGGGCCGGTACAGGCGCAGAGGAAGAGGATTCATGAGCGGCGCGATGCGGAAGATGGGTGTCTACCTCGGGCTGCTCGAGGACGCCGACGGCGAGTACGCCGACCTCGACAACGAGTACGACGAGCCTGCTCGTCGCCAGACCGAGTCCCCGACCCGTGCGGTCTCCAACATCTCCGAGCGACGTCGTCCGACGCAGGCTCAGGCTCAGGCCCCGTCCGCGCCGGTCCGCGCGGCGGCTCCACTGTCCCGGATCACGACCCTTCACCCGCGCACCTACAACGAGGCGCGGGTCATCGGCGAGAACTTCCGCGATGGCATCCCGGTGATCATGAACCTCGGCGAGATGACTGACGGCGACGCCAAGCGCCTGGTTGACTTCGCAGCGGGCCTGGTCTTCGCGACCCGCGGCACGATCGAGCGCGTGACGAGCAAGGTCTTCTTGCTGTCACCGCCCAACGTCGAGGTGGCCGCGGAGGAGAAGGAGCTCATCGCCGAGGGCGGCTTCTTCAACCAGAGCTGAGCCTGCGTTGACCAACCCTGTTGGACTGGGCATCGAGCTGGTCCTCAAGATCTACATCGGCCTGCTGCTGGTGCGCTTGGTCGTCGACTGGATCCAGCTCTTCGCGCGTTCCTGGACCCCCAAGGGTCCGGTCCTGGTTGTCCTCGAAGTTGTCTTCTCTGCCACCGACCCCCCGATCCAGGCGTTCCGCAAGGTATTCAAGCCGCTGCGAATCGGTGGGGTGGCGCTCGACTTCAGCTTCCTTGCGGTGATGCTGGTCTGCATCCTGCTGCTGAACGTCAACGGCCTGATCTTCCAGTCCCTCTGAGCCACACCGGCACCGGGAATGGCGCTCTGGTCTCGAACGGCTATTGTTCAACCCGCAAGAGTTTGTCCGACTAACGAAGAATGGGTGAGGTCATGCCGCTGACGCCTGAGGACGTGAGCAACAAGCGCTTTACTCCTGTCCGGCTCCGAGAGGGCTACGACATGGGTGAGGTCGACCAGTTCCTCGACGAGGTCGAGGCCGAACTGGAGCGCTTGAACAAGGAGAACGACGACCTCCGCACGAAGCTCAGCGCTGCTCAGCGTGGCGGCGGCGAGGCAGCCCCGCTGCCCCCGGCCCCGATCTTCGAGAAGGCCCCCGAGCCGGTCGCGCCTCCGGCGCCGCCCGTCCCGGCCCCGGTTGCTGCGGCTCCGGTCCAGGAGCTCCGGGTCAGCACGGTCGCCGACGCGTCCAGCGCCGCCGCCAAGCTGCTCGAGATCGCGACCCGCAACGCCGACGAGCTCGTCGACGGCGCCAAGGACGAGGCCGACCAGATCGTCGGTGCCGCCCGAACCAAGGCCGAGCGCCTCGAGGTCGAGACCAAAGCCAAGACAGACCGTCTCGAGTCCGATGCCCGGACCCGCGCTGCCATGCTCGACTCCGAGACCGAGGCCCGCCGCAAGGAGATCTTCGGCAACCTCGAGAAGGAGAGGGACACTCTCAACGGCGAGATCGAGGGACTGCGCTCCTTCGAGCGCGAGTACCGCAGCCGTCTGAAGAGCTACTTCACCCAGCAGCTCGAGGCACTCGACGGGTCCACCGCCGCCGCGGCGAGCCTGCCGGTCGGCCAGAACGAGCACGCACCGAAGCGACTTCGTTCGATCCTCGGAGAAGACGCCAACGACGCCTGACCAGAGCATCACGAAGGGCGCCTCTCCCCTGGGAGAGGCGCCCTTCGTCGTTCGTCGGGGTTTCGAGACGGTCGCTGCGCGACCTCCTCAACCACCGAGGACCTGCAGCGCGTCCCCGGAACGACCTCGCCTGTCGGTAGTTGAGGAGGGCTGCGGCGTGAGCCTGAAACGTCCCAGCTGTCGGTGGTTGAGGAGGGCTGCGGCGTGAGCCTGAAACGTCCCAGCTGTCGGTGGTTGAGGAGGGCCGTCCTGGCCCGTCTCGAAACCTCAGACCTGGTGCGAGCTCGCCTGTCGGTGGTTGAGGAGGGCTGCGTCGTGAGCCTGAAACGTCCCAGCTGTCGGTGGTTGAGGAGGGCTGCGGGGCGGGCCTGAAACGTCCTAGCTGTCGGTGGTTGAGGAGGGCTACGGGGTGGGCCTGAAACGTCCTAGCTGTCGGTGGTTGAGGAGGGCTGCGGGGTGGGCCTGAAACGTCCTAGCTGTCGGTGGTTGAGGAGGGCCGTCCTGGCCCGTCTCGAAACCTCAGACCCGGAACACGTTGAAGCTGAAGCCCAGCTCGTCCTCGGAGAACTGCAGGTCGCCCGGAGTGTCCGACTCCGCCATCGACGCCGCGAGAACCTCGTCGGCGATCAGGCCGGCGTGCTCGGTGAAAGCCTCAGCCATCGCAGGGGAGGCCGACCAGGTCAGGGCGATCCGGTCGGAGACTTGGAACCCACTGTTCTTGCGAGCCTCCTGGATCATCCGGATCACGTCACGGGCCAACCCGGCCCGGCGCAGGTCATCGGTGAGTTCCAGGTCCAACGCCACCGTCTCGCCCTGCTCGTTGACCACCGACCAGCCCTCGCGGGGGCGTTCGGAGACGATCACCTCCTCCGCGCTCACCTCGATGTCCGCACCGGCGTAGCTGATCGTCCCGGTCCCGTTCAGGGCGAGTGACGCAGCGAGTACGCCCGCGTCGGTCGCGGCGATCGCCTCGGCCACCAGTGGGGTCTCCTTGCCGAAACGCTTGCCCAGGGCACGGAAGTTGCCCTTGGCGGAGTGGTCGACCAGGTCGGCCCCGGCGGCGCTCAACGGCTCGATACCGCCGAGGTTGAGCTCGTCGGCGACCTCGGCGCGGAGCTCGTCGCTGAGCCGCTCGTAGGCCGCCGTGCCGACCAGTGCCCGACGCAGCGGCTGCCGGGTGCGGACCTTGGCATCGGCCCGGGCCGCGCGGCCGAGTTCGACCAGGCGCCGGGTGATGGACATCTGGGCGTTCAGCTCGTCGTCGACCAGGGCGCCGTCGACCTGGGGCCAGGTCGAGAGGTGTACCGAGGAGGGGAGCTCATCGGAGGTCGCTGCGAACATGTCCTGCCAGACCCGCTCGGTGATGAACGGGACCAGCGGCGCCATCAACTGGGTCACCACGAACAGACACTCGTGCAAGGTCGCCAGGGCGCCCGGGTCGCCGTTCCAGAACCGGCGCCGCGAGCGCCGGACGTACCAGTTGGAGAGGTCGTCGACATAGGCCGAAAGCAGGGAGCCGGCGCGCTGGGTGTCGAAGCGGTCCATCGCCTCGGTCACCTCCAGCACCAGCCGGTGCGCCTCGGAGAGCGCCCACCGGTCCAGCACCGAACGCTCGGTGACCGCGGGAGCGGGTGAGCCCGGTGTCCACTGCGAGGTGCCGGCGTACAGGACCTGGAAGGCGACCGTGTTCCAGTAGGTGAGGAGGACCTTGCGGACGGTTTCCTGAATGGTGGCGTGCCCGACCCGGCGCGCCGACCACGGCGAGCCGCCGCACGCCATGAACCAGCGCACGGCGTCGGCGCCGTGCTCCTCCATCAACGGGATCGGTTCGAGGATGTTGCCCAGGTGCTTGCTCATCTTGCGGCCGTCCTCGGCCAGGATGTGGCCCAGGCAGAGCACGTTCTTGTACGACGACTGGTCGAAGACCGTGGTCCCGACTGCCATCAACGTGTAGAACCAGCCACGGGTCTGGTCGATCGCCTCACAGATGAAGTCAGCCGGGTACGCCGCCTCGAACTTCTCCTTCGATCCTTCGACGTGCGGGTAACCCCACTGCGCGAACGGCATCGAACCGGAGTCGAACCAAGCGTCGATCACCTCGGGGACCCGGGTCGCGACCGCTGCGCAACCCTGTGCCGGGCACGCGAAGGTGACCTCGTCGATGAAGGGTCGGTGCGGGTCGAGCCCGGACTGGTCGGTGCCCGTGAGCACCGAGAGTTCAGCGAGCGAGCCCACGCAGGTCTGGTGGTCCTCGGTGCACCGCCAGATCGGGAGCGGGGTACCCCAGTACCGGCTACGGGACAGCGCCCAGTCGATGTTGTTGTTCAGCCAGTCGCCGTACCGGCCCCACTTGATCGTCTCCGGGTACCAGGTGGTCGTCTCGTTCTCGCGCAGCAGTGCTTCCTTGACCGCGGTGGTCCGGACGTACCAGGACGGCTGCGCGTAGTACAGGAGTGCGGTGTGGCAGCGCCAGCAGTGCGGGTAGCTGTGCTCGTAGGGGACGTGCCGGAACAGCAGGCCGCGCAGCTCCAGGTCGGCAGTCAGGTCGGTGTTGGCGTGCCGGAAGAACTGGCCGCCGACCAGCGGCACACTGTCGGCGAAGTGGCCGTCCGGGTTGACCGGGTTGACCACCGGCAGTCCGTACGCCTTGCAGACGACCATGTCGTCGGCACCGAACGCGGGGGACTGGTGCACCAGCCCGGTGCCGTCCTCGGTGGTGACGTACTCGGCCAGGACGACGAAGTGCGCCTCGCTCGGGAAGGGGACCAACTCGAACGGACGCTGGTAGGTCCAGCGTTCCATCTCGGAGCCGGCGAGCGCGCCGAGCTCGGTGTGCTCCTCGCCGAGGACGGCGCCGACCAACGGCCGTGCTACGACGACCTTGCGGCCTTGGTGCTCGGAGAGGACGTACTCGACGCCCGGGTTCACCGCGACCGCGGTGTTGGAGACCAGGGTCCAGGGCGTCGTGGTCCAGACGAGCAGGTCCGCGCCTTTCCAGGGTCCGGACGTCAACGGGAAACGGACGTAGACCGACGGATCGGTGACGGTCTCGTAACCCTGGGCGAGCTCGTGGTCCGAGAGCCCGGTGCCGCAGCGCGGGCAGTACGGCGCGACCCGGTAGTCCTCGACTAACAGGCCCTTGCCGTGGATCTGCTGGAGCGCCCACCAGACCGACTCGACGTAGGAGGAGTCCATGGTGCGGTAGGGGTTCTGCGTGTCGACCCAGTAGCCCATCCGCTCGGTCATCTGCTCGAACGCACCGACGTGGCGCTGGACGGATTCGCGGCACCGGGCGTTGAACTCGGCCACGCCGAAAGCCTCGATGTCGCCCTTGCCGGAGAAGCCAAGCTCCTTCTCGACCGCCAGCTCGACGGGAAGTCCGTGGCAGTCCCAACCTCCCTTGCGCACGACGTGACGGCCGCGCATGGTGTGGAAGCGCGGGAAGAGATCCTTGAAGACCCGGGCCTCGATGTGGTGGGTGCCGGGCATCCCGTTCGCGGTGGGCGGGCCCTCGAAGAAGGTCCAAGGCTCGCCGTCGCGGGTGAGCTCCACGGACTGGGCGAAGGTCTGCTGGTCCTCCCACAGGGCCAGGACCTCGCGCTCAAGGGCAGGGAGGTCGACCTGGGGCGGGACGGGGCGGTACTCGGTCACGTCGGTCCTTCGTCTTCGGGTGTCCCGTCCGCGGTAGGCCGCGTCCGGCGGTTGAGCTTGTCGAAACCCGAAGGGACGAGCGCCGTTTCCGGCTCCCGCGGTACCACCCTCCTTGGCCGGCACCGAAAATCCGGCGTCTGCCCTCTCGTTGGTCGCTGCTGCCGGGTCTAGTCCGTTTCGAGGATTCCGAGACGTTTCTTCCGGCGACTCCGGGGTGATTGCCCCATCAATGCCTGCGCAACTCGTTAAGTGTGCCAGAGGTGTACCTATGCAAACCATTGCGGTATTCGTCGACCACACGGAACGGCGAGTTGAAGGGACCGGGCGATCCGCATATTGTCGCGGCCACGGTTATGACGAAGGTCATATTTAATCTAGCCCGATGGGGGCGCACCGCCGATGGCAACGACAGGTAAGAAATCCCTGGTGAGCCGCGCAGGCGCCGCCGCGCGCAAGGTCGTCGGCAAGAAGCCAGCGCCCGCGAAGAAGCCAG
>JBKJHX010000026.1:0-16853 GCA_046598855.1 Marmoricola sp.
CCACCGTCAGGTCAGGGGTCCCGGGGCCTCAGATGCTCCGCGGCATGATCACCCAGGCGACGACGTAGGCGATCACCGTGGCGGGGAGGCCGACGACCAGGGCGACGACTGCTCCGACCCGCACCAGCGTGGGGTCCACGCCGAGGTAGAGGGCGAGCCCTCCGCACACGCCGGCCACCATCTTGTCGTCGTGGGCGCGCATCAGCCGACGGTGCTGGTGCGAGGCGTAGAACGGAGGTTGGTACCCCGGCGGCGGCTGCGCGGAGGGGTGCTGCGGCGGTTCGCTGCCGCTCTGGTCGGTGCTCATGAGGGGTCCTTGGTGTCATCGAGGACGAGGGTGTCCTCGGTGGTCGTGGCGGGTTCGGGGACTGGCTCGGAGAGGGGCCAGGCCGGGTTCTGGTCCATTGACCGGCGGCGGCTGAGCACTGCTGCGACCAGGCCGATCACGCCGGCGCCGATCAGGACGACGGGCAGGCCGGCCGCCTGGTTCCCGAAGTCGGTGTCGCTCGCGTTACCGAGGAACCAGAGGGTGGCGATGCCACCGAAGATCAGTCCGAAGACGAGGTGAGCGATGCTCAGCGGGCGGGTTGTGGTGTTCATCGTTGCTCCACGGTGATCTGGCCGACCCGGACGTCGATGTCCAGGACGAGGGCGGGCAGGGTGCTGGCCGGGTCGCCGGTCAGGGTGCTGGTGGCGGAGTCCTGAATACCGCCGCCGTCGTAGCCGGGGATCTTGATCCCGCCGGCGAAGCCCATCTCGGCGTCCACCTCGACGTTCAGGCTGCGCGGGACGTACACGATGATCTCCCCGCCGTTGAGGCGCAGGTCGATCTCCCGTCCGGCCAGGGATGCCGGGTCGGCGACCTTGGTGAGGTCGAGCTCGATCCGCCCGAAGTGGGTCTGGTAGCTCGGTTGCACTGCGGCAGCGGTCCTCGGCGCCACCTCCAGGTTGCGCCCGTCGAAGTGGAAGGTGCCCAGCACGGTGGCCGTGCTCAGGGCCACTGTCGAGACGACGCCGAGCAGGATCAGGCCCCCCGGGCGGCCGACGAACGAGCCGACCAGCAGCATCACGCCGGTGATCGCGACCGCGACGGCCGGGTAGACGCCCGGGTCGACCTGGTGAGCGTTCGTGTCGAAGATCCCCACGATGCCCAGGCCGATGGCGATCAGCGCCAGCGTCGGCCAGAACCAGAGGATGCCAGTGCGCTTCGCGTGCGGCGGGAGCAACGGCGGTTGGCCGACCGGCGGCTGCCAGGCAGGTGGCGCCGGCGAGGCCGGAGCCGGGTAGTCCGGAGCGCCGAGGTTCGCGGTCTGCTCCGGGGAACTGGGCGGCGCGGTCGGTGGGTAGTTTTCGGTGCCTGCCGTCCAGGGCTGGCCGGGTTGCGGGACCCACGGCTGGATCGGCGGTGCGGCGTTCGTGCCGTGCCTGCGGTCCCGGGCGATCAGGATGACGCCGATGATCACCGCGATGACCGTGATCGGCCAGCCGGCGCTGAAGCCGCCGAAGACGTCTCCCACGGCGAGCAGCCCGGCGATGCCCACAGCGGCCAGCAGCAGGATCTTGCGGGGCTCGCTGCCGATGTTGATCGGCGCCCGCTGCTTGCGGTCCTCGGGGACGAAGAGCCAGGTGACGGCGTAGATCAGGACACCGGCGCCGCCGAAGAGGGTGAGGACGGCGAGGAGCACGCGGATGATGGTCGGGTCGATACCGAAGTGGCGGCCCAGGCCACCGGCGACGCCGGCGACGTAGCGGTTGGTGGAACTGCGGCGCAACCGGTCCAGGTCCTGGTGGGGCGGCAGCGGAGCCTGCTGTGAGGGGCCCGCGGGGTTGCCCGGGCCGTACGAGGTGTCGTTCATGTCCTCCATCGTGGTCGCCGCGCCGTGTCCACACCATCGGGGAAAGCCCTGATCCTGGTTGGCGGCTTCCTCAGGGTGGGGTCTCGGGGTCACACCTGATGTCCTGAGGCTCTCCGGGTGCCACGATGGTCACCATGACCCCGTCCGTGCCCCCCTCGTCGCCCGGTCTCGCCGGCGCGCCCGCGTGGGACGGCACGGCCGCAGCTCCCAAGGCGTACCGCAACACCGAGGACGGGCTCGTCGGCGGGGTCGCCGCCGGTCTCGGCGAGCACCTGCGGCTGCCGGTCTCCTGGGTCCGGGCCGCCTTCGTGATCGCCGCCGTGATGGGCGGCTTCGGGGTCCTGTTCTACGGCGGGCTCTGGCTGATGCTGCCCGCGCAGGCGCACTTCGAGAACACCGCCCCCGGTCTCGCCGCGGCCGACCGTCAGGGCAAGCGACCTCGCCGAGTCCTGAAGCTCGTCGACTACGGGCCGCTGATCGCGATCGCCACGATCGGCCTTGGGTTGGCCCTGCTGATGGCAATGGTGACCGGGAACGGCGGGTTCTTCTGGCCGCTGGTGCTGGCTGTCGGCGGTGTCGCGGTGCTCTGGCGCCAGGCCGACGAGGCGCAACGCGAACGCTGGGTCGACTCCTCGGGTCGGATCAACGTTGTCCAAGCCGTGGTCGGTGGCGGCGGTGCCGCGTCGTACCTGCGCCTGGTCGCCGGCGTGATGATGATGGTTGGTGCGATCACCCTCTTCTCTGTCGGTGGTGGTGGCTGGAGCGCCGCTCGCGACGTCGGCATCGCCAGCACCCTGGGCATCCTCGGGCTCGCGTTCATCGCCGGCCCCTGGCTGATCCGGCTGACCTCCGACCTCAGCGAGGAGCGCGCCGAGCGGGTCCGCTCCCAGGAGCGCGCCGACGTGGCTGCGCACCTGCACGACTCGGTGCTGCAGACCTTGACGCTGATCCAGAAGTCGGCGCACGACCCGGCCGCAGTGGCGCGTTTGGCCCGGGCCCAGGAGCGGGACCTGCGCTCCTGGCTCTTCGACTCCAGCGGCTCCGACGCGACCACGCTCGCGGTGGCGCTGCGCACGATGGCTGGCGAGGTCGACGACGCGTACGGCGTCCCGGTCGAGGTCGTCTGTGTCGGCGACCCGCAGATCACCGAGGACCTGCGCGCGATCGTTCTGGCAACCAGGGAGGCGGTCGTCAACGCGGCCCGGCACTCCGGTGCAGCCAGGGTCGATGTGTACGCCGAGGCCCGCGCCGACGCGATCGAGATCTTCGTCCGGGACCGCGGTGCCGGGTTCGACCCGGACGCGGTGCCGACCGACCGGCACGGCCTGCGTGACAGCATCATCGAGCGGATGCGGCGGCACGGTGGCGCGGCTGAAGTCCGCAGTACGCCAGGCACCGGCACCGAGGTCCGACTGAGCCAGCCGAACGCAGGAGGCAGCAGCTGATGGCCAGACACAGCGTCGTGATCGTCGACGACCACGCGATGTTCCGTGCCGGAGTCCGCTCCGAGCTCGGCGACAGCGTGGAGGTGCTCGCCGAGGCGGCCGACGTCGATCAGGCGGTGGCGGCGGTGCTGACCCACCAGCCCGAGGTGGTGCTGCTCGACGTGCACCTGCCCGGTGGCGGTGGTGCCGAGGTGATCCGTCGTACGCACGGCAAGGCGGGCGGCACCAAGTTCCTGGCACTGTCGGTCTCCGACGCCGCGGAGGACGTGATCGGCACGATCCGCTCAGGCGCCCGTGGCTACGTCACCAAGTCGATCACCGGCGAGGAGCTCGTTGACGCGATCGACCGGGTCGCCGCCGGGGACGCTGTCTTCTCGCCGCGACTGGCCGGGTTCGTCCTGGACGCCTTCGCCGGCACCATCGAGGTCGCAGCCGTCGACGAGGACCTCGACCGGCTCACCGAGCGCGAGCGCGAGGTGATGCGGCTGATCGCCCGCGGCTACTCCTACAAGGAAGTCGCCGGGGAGCTGTTCATCTCGATCAAGACCGTGGAGACCCATATGGGTTCGGTGCTCCGCAAGCTCCAGCTCTCCTCGCGTCACGAACTGACCCGTTGGGCGAACGAGCGCCGCCTGCTCTGATAGCGGTTCCCGGGGTTGTCCCTTCCGAGCCGAAACATCGACGGTTTCGCGAAGTTTCACCTCATCCCTGGGGATCTCGACCTACTCCGGCAGTAGGGTCGCCCACGCCGGACGCCAGGCCGCGCTGCGCTGCTGCATCTCCCAGCTCAGCGCGCGCAGCGTGGGGCCCTTGCCGGCGTACCACGCGGGCAGGCTGTCGAACGCGCGCACCATCGTGATCCGGCCGACGGCGACCCGGACCTGGGCGGCGATCCAGGCGCCGGACTCCTCGCCTGCCTCGCCGTGGTGGAGCTCGCGGAGGATGTTCAGCAGGCTCGCCTGGAGGGCCTCGGGCAACCAGGGGGCGTCGCCGAGCGAGACGACCTTGCCTTCGTCGACCGTGACGGTGAGCTCGAAGCTGATACCGGGCTCGCTGACCCGGAGCCACCGCGCCAGCAGGGTCGGGCGCTCGGGCAGGCCGCGGTCGCGTTCACCTGCCTCCCGCATCTGCCGGTGGATCTGGCTGCGCAGCCGCTTACGGATCGCCCCCTGGGCTGCGACGTGGGCGACGCCGTGTGCGCTGCGGAGCAGGTCCCGGTCGCTCTCGCCGGAGCGGGCTTCCTCGACCAAGCGCGGGTCGGCCCGCAGGAGCGGGGCCAGCAGGTCGATGACCCCGTCGAACATGCCGGTGGTGCTGGTGTCCCAACCGTCGCGGGAGTACCAGGCAAGGAATCCCGGCTTGGTGGTGCGGATGGCGCGCCAGACCGCGTTCGAGCTGGCCCAGTCCGGGGCGCCGTCGAGGACGTCGACGTGCCGGCTGACCGCGTCCTTCGTCGAGCTGCCGGCCCGGCCCCAGAGGACGGCGCGACCGCCCCCGATGCGCTGCATGCTGGCCCAGGACGACCCGTACTCGTAGGAGAGGACGTGCTCTTCGGTGTCGAGCCCGCTCACCGCACCTTCGGGAAGGCGGTCCTCGGCCGCGAGCACGGCCCACGACCACCAGAGCTCGTCGGCAGATGCCAGGTCGTCGGCTTCCATGGCGGTCATTGTGCCGGGTGTCCCAGGGGTCGCCGAGGACCTGACGAGCGAGTCGCCTGCAGGCGCGGGTGCCGGGCCACCGAACTGAACGAAATTATCGCCGCCGACGTACCTGGTGCCCGAGTAGTACGACGAGGCCTGGCTGTCGAACGACGCGGACCAGGAGGGGGCTGCGGCTACTTGGCCTCGGAGGCCAGGGAGGTGTCGATCAGCCACTCCACGGGCGCCCTGTCATCGGTGTAGACCTTGCCGCCCAACAGGCTCGGCTCGAGGCGTGCCGCGGCGGAGCGTGCGATCGGCGCGACGTCTGCGGGGGCGACCATGGCTGCAGCACGCAGGCGCTCGACCGGGTCGGTCGAGGTGGTCGCGACCAGGACCGTCGTAGTGGCGCGGACGGGGCTGCGGAGAACTGACTCCCGGCCGAACTGGTCGGCCATGGTCGCTGCGAGTACCTTCTCCAGGCCGTCGGACTTCTCAGGGTGGCCGACGTTGACGATCACGATGCCGCCGGGATTCAGGCGCTCCTTGGCGAGCGCGAAGAACTCTCGCGTGGTCAGGTAGAAGGGGATGTACGGCTGGCGGTACGCGTCAACCATGATCACGTCGAAACGATTCTCGGTCGCCTCGAGCCAGGGCCGTGCGTCCGCGGTGTAGGTGGTCAACCGGGGACTGCCCATCCCGAACAGCTCGCGCCCGACCTCGGTGATCTCGCCGTCGATCTCGACACCGTCGACGCGGGTCTGCGGGTAGTAGTGGCCCAGGGCGCGGGAGATCGTGCCGGCAGCGTTGCCGAGGATGGCGACCGAGTCCGGGGCCTGCTTGCCACCGGCCAGCGAGAGCACGAACATCTCGTCCCAGTAGCTCCCGGGCAAGTACTCGCCCGGGGTGTAGACCGAGTGCACCGCATGGCCCTCGTTGAGCTCGAGCGCCCGACGACCGTCCTCGGACTCGATCACGCGCGCGTACTGGTAGTCGGTCTCGCGTTCCCAGATCACCCGATCGCCGGATTCCACGGACTCCTTCAAGGTGCCGGTCGGGAGGGCGATCAGCCCGAGGATCACCGCCGGAACCAGGCTCGCCGTCCAGCGACCTCGACCACGGACCAGGTGCGGCAAGGCGGCCAGTGCCATGACCGCGGCGAAGATCAGGAAGGTACGCCGGGTCCCGACCACGGGGATCAGGAGGAGGGAGGAGAGGAAGGTGCCGGTCAGCGAGCCGACGGTTGCGATGGCGGAGAGGCGGCCCGCGGTGCGGCCAGCGTCCGCGACATCATCGACCTCGAGCCGGACCGAGTAGGGCGAGACCATCCCGAGCAGGATGAGCGGGATCGCGATCAGGACGCCGACTCCGACCAGGGACCCCAGGAAGGTCGCGGCACTGAAGTTCTCCACAGCGCTCACCGCTTGGCGAAGGAACGGTCCGCTGATGAACGGCACGACAGCCAGGAGGACCGACGCCACCAGGACGATCCGGGCGAGTCCGGCCGGACGCGGATTTCGGTCGGCGAACCGCCCGCCGATCGCGTAGCCGATCGAGAGCGCCACGAGGACGATCGCGATCGTATTGGCCCAGACGATGGTCGATGCCCCGAACCACGGTGCGAGCAGCCGCGCAGCGGCGATCTCGGACCCCAGGGTGCCGACCCCGACGGTGAAGACGAGGATTTCGAGGGAGCGCGAGCGTTTGGCCACGTCGGAAACCTACCGGGCGGGTGGGTGCCTCGGCCTGCTCATCCGCCGCGAAGGACCAGGCTACGAGAGCGGGGCGGGTTCACCCGGCTGGCAGCTCGGGCACCACCAGACCGTCCGCTCCTGCCCCTCGGGTCCGAGCTCGCCGGTGCGGACCGGCGTGCCGCAGCGCAGGCACGGTCCGCGACGGCGGTAGATCCAGAGCCGGCGGCCGGGTCGGCGGTCGCCGGTGGTGATCCGGCTGTGCCGGTCGCGGTGCGCGTTCAGCAACTGGTGGGCGATCGCGACCAGCTTGGGCAGGTTGCGCACCTGGTCGGTCGGTAGGTACGGGTTGACCCCGGCGAGGAAGCACGACTCGGCCCGGTAGATGTTGCCGATACCGGCGAGGTTGCGCTGGTCGAGCAGGGCCTGGCCGATCGGCACCTGCGGGAGGCGTTGCATCCGACGGACCGCCTCGACGGCATCCCAGTCCTCGCCGAGTAGGTCGGGGCCGAGGTGCCCGACGAGACTCTTCTCGGCCTCAGTGGCCACCAGGTCGAGGAGTACGGCGTATCCGATTGCAACGGTCTTCTCGGTCCGCAGCACGGCACGCGCGTCGTGCTCCGGGCGCCGCCACGGACGACCGGGTGCCTGGACGTCCCAGGTGCCTTCCATCTTCAGGTGCGAGTGCAGGGTCATGCCATGCTCGAGCCGGAGCAGCAGGTGCTTGCCGCGGCAGGCAGACTCCAGGACTCGGCGGCCCGCCAGGTCGGTCGTGGCCAGGCTCGGGATCCGGAAGTCGCTCTCGGTCAGGGTCTGACCGACGAGCGCGTCCATCCGGCGGGCCACCTGCCACACGGTGTCGCCCTCAGGCACGGCTACGCACGGAGTCTCAGCCCCTTGCTGGTCGCGACGAACCCGGCCGCCTCCAGGGCGAGCCGGATTGGTTCGGCATCCGCGCCGAGGATGCCAACGCCGTCGGCCTTCTCGACGGTCAGTCGGCCGAGTGCTCCGCGGCGACAGGCGGTGCCGAGACTCTCGATCGCTGTGGCCGTGGTGACGTTGTCGTCGGAGAAGGTGAGCAGGGTCTTGCCACCGCGCTCGACGTAGAGCGCCAGGGCCCCGTCGACCAGGACCACTAGAGCGCCGGCTTTCCGTCCCGGGCGGTGGCCCACCGACCCAGTCGTCGAACCGGTCGAGGCCGCCCAGGGCAGCGCCGCGCCGTATGGGTTGGCCGGGTCCGTGGCGGCCAGCGTCACCGCCACCGGCTTCTCGTCGGTGGTCGGGTTGCTGAAGGTCCGTAGCCGGTCGATCGCACCGGCGGTGCCGAACTGGGCCGCGCCGAGGCCATCGACGAAGTAGCCCCGACGTGCTCGCCCGGACTCCTCGAACCGGGTCAGCACCCGGTACGTCGCGGCGAACCCGCCAGGGGTCCGCTCGCTCATCACCGCGCCCCGGGTCACCACGCCGTGCCGATCCAGCAGTCCCTCGGCGGCGGCATGGGCGCGACGTGTGGGGTCGGCCTCCGGCTCGGGGAGCAGGAACCAGCGACCCGCCATGTCGGCGGGGCCGCCGCGGCTGGGCATGGCCGGGCGGGACCTGGTGCCGGCGATCCGGACCCGCGGGGGTGGTCGGCGACTGCGGTGGCTCGACCTGCCAGACCGGGTCAGACCGCGCAGCGGCGCCAGAGTGTCGTTGCCGACCCGGCCCGACCAGACCAGCTCCCAGATCAGCGCTGCGAGTGCGGCGTCGTCGGTGGAGGCGACCAACTGCCCCACCTGGCGGAAGAAGTAGGCACCGCCGCCGTCGAGCACGTCGAGCACCTGCTGGTGCTCCTCGCCGAGGTCGAGGTCGCCGGGGGACGGCAAGGTCAGGGGGGCGGAATCGGCCACGTGCAGCGAGACCCAGCCGTCGGCCCCGGTGATCCCGCCGTGGCCGGCCCAGAGCACCTCGCCGGACGCGGTGAGCTCATCGAGGTAGGAGGGTTGGTAGTCGATGACGCGGCTGGGGAGCACCAGGGACTCCCAGGCCGAGGCCGGCACGGCGCAGCCGGCGAGCTGCTCGACGACGGCGAGCACCCCGTCGGGACCTCGGTGGCCGCGGGTCGATCCTGCGCCGGCGACCTGCTGCCAGGCGGGTAGGAACCGGCCGAGCGTGGCGGGGTCGACCGGTTCGACCTCGTGGCGCAGGCGGGCCAGCGAGCGACGGCGCAGCTTGCGCAGCACCTCGGCGTCGCACCACTCGCTGCCGGTACCAGCGGGCAGGAACTCTCCGTCGAGGACCCGGCCCTGGGCGCCGAGCCGGACCAGGGTCTGCCGGGCGACAGCCACACCGAGACCGAGGCGCTCGGCCACCTCGGCGACCGTGAACGGTCCGTGGGTTCGCGCGTAGCGGCCGATCAGGTCGCCGAGCGGATCGGAGACCGGATCGGTGAAGGCGTCCGGCGTGCCTGGCGGGACCGGGACGCCCAGTCCGTCGCGGAGCCGGGCGACGTCTTCGACGACGGCCCACCGGGCGGTCCCAGCGATCCGGACCCCGACGATCCGCCGGGCCCCAGCGAGCAGGGCCAGGGCGTCGTCGACATCGACCAGGCAGCGCAGCTGCGCCTCGTCGCGTGAGAGCGGACCGATCATCCGGATCACGTCGACCAGACCCTCGGGGTCACGGGCTCGCCGGTCCTCGGCGGTGCGCTGCAGCTCGGCCTCGACCTCGGCGAGCACCTCGACGTCGAGCAGCTCGCGCAGCTCGGTGCGTCCGAGCAGCTCGGCGAGCAGACCCTGGTCGAGGGTCAGCGCTGCGGCACGGCGCTCGGCGATCGGGGAGTCGCCCTCGTACATGAACGCGGCGACGTACCCGAAAAGCAAGGACTGGGCGTACGGCGAGGCGCGCGGGGTCGCGACGTCGACGAGCTGGACCGAGCGTTCGGCGATCCGGCGGTGCAGACCGATCAGGGCGGGGACGTCGTAGACGTCCTGGAGGACCTCACGCACGGTCTCCAGCACGATCGGGAACGACGGGTAGCGCGAGGCGACCTCGAGCAGCTGGGCCGAGCGCTGGCGCTGCTGCCACAACGGGGACCGTCGCCCGGGGTCGCGGCGCGGGAGCAACAGGGCGCGGGCCGCGCACTCGCGGAACCGGGCGGCGAACAGCGCCGAGCCACCGACCTCGGTGGTGACGATCTGCTCGATCTCGTCGGGCTCGAAGGCGATCAGTTCGGCACCGGGCGGGTCCTGATCGGTCTCCGGGATCCGCAGCACGATGCCGTCGTCGGCCGCCATCGCCTGCGCATCGACGCCGTACCGCTCGCGCAGGCGGGCGTTGATCGCCAGGGCCCACGGGGCGTGCACCGGTGTGCCGAAGGGGGAGTGCACCACCAACCGCCAGTCGCCGAGCTCGTCGCGGAAGCGCTCGACGACGAGTTGGCGGTCGTGCGGGATGACGTTGGTCGCCTCCCGTTGCTCGGTGATCAGGGAGACCAGGTTGCCCGCCGCCCACGCGTCGAGCCCGGCGGAGCGGGCCCGCTCGGTCGCGGCCTTCGGGGTCAGGGCGGCCATCTCCCGGGTGAACGCACCAATCGCCGCACCGAGCTCGGCCGGGCGACCGAGGGTGTCACCGGTCCAGAAGGGAAGGCGACCGGGCTGTCCAGGAGCCGGAGAGACCAGCACCCGGTCATGGGTGATGTCCTCGATCCGCCAGGTGCTGGTGCCGAGGGTGAAGAGGTCGCCGACCCGGGACTCGTAGACCATCTCCTCGTCGAGCTCGCCGACCCGGCCGCCGCCGCGTCCCTGGTCGGCCCCCACCAGGAAGACCCCGAACATGCCGCGATCGGGGATGGTGCCGCCGCTGGTGACCGCGAGCCGTTGGGCACCAGGTCGCCCGGTCAGCTCCCCGGTGACCCTGTCCCAGATGATTCGCGGCCGGAGTTCGGCGAACTCGTCGCTCGGGTAGCGGCCGGCGAGCAGGTCGAGGGTGGCGTCGAAAGCGCTACGGGGCAGACCCGCGAACGACGCCGTTCGGCGGACCAGGTCGAAGAGCTCGTCGACCTGCCAGGCGTCGAGCGCGATCGCGGCGACGATCTGCTGGGCGAGGACGTCAAGCGGGTTGGCCGGGACGCGGAGCGCCTCGATGCCTCCGGTGCGCATCTGCTCCACGGTGACGGCGGTCGGGATCAGGTCGCCACGGTGCTTGGGGAACAGGATGCCGACCGAGGTCTCGCCCACCTGGTGACCGGCTCGGCCGACCCGCTGCAATGCACTGGCCACCGACGGCGGTGACTCGATCTGGATGACGAGGTCGACCGCTCCCATGTCGATGCCGAGTTCGAGGCTGCTGGTCGCCACTACACAGGGGAGTCGACCGCGTTTGAGGTCGTCCTCGATGATCGCTCGCTGCTCCTTGGAGACCGAACCGTGGTGGGCGCGGGCGATGACGGCGGGCGCGCCTTGGCTCTGGCCGGATTGGGCCATCATCTCGGCGGGGGTGCGCGGGAGTTTGGGAGCAGGTGCCTGCGCGCCCTCCGGTGACTGAGGGAGGTCTGTCTCGAAACCTGACCGCTCGGCGACGATCTCGTTGAGCCGGGCCGTCAACCGCTCCGCCAGCCGCCGCGAGTTGGCGAAGACGATGGTCGAGGTGTGCTGCTCGATCAGGTCGACGACGCGCTCCTCGACGTGCGGCCAGATCGAGCCGGACCGCGGGGTGTCGGCGTCAGCGTCCAGGGCGGTCATGTCCTCGATCGGCACCACGACCTTGAGGTCCCAGGACTTCTCCGACGGCGGGGCGACGATCTCGACCGGCGCCGAGCCGCCGAGGTACCGGGCGACCTCCTCGATCGGACGCACGGTCGCGGACAGACCGACCCGCTGCGCAGGGTGGTCGAGGAGGGCGTCGAGTCGTTCGAGGGAGAGGGCCAGGTGGGCCCCGCGCTTGCTGCCGGCCACGGCGTGCACCTCGTCGAGGATCACCGTCTCGACTCCGCGCAGCGACTCACGGGCCTGGGAGGTCAGCATCAGGAAGAGCGACTCGGGGGTGGTGATCAGGATGTCGGGCGGGCTGGTGCTGAGCTTGCGGCGGTCTGCCGGCGCGGTGTCGCCGGAGCGGACCCCGACCGCGATCTCCGGCACGTCGACACCGAGCCGCTCCGCGGTGTGCTTGATGCCGGCGAGCGGGGCTCGCAGGTTGCGCTCCACGTCGACCGCCAGAGCCTTCAACGGGGAGATGTAGAGGACCCGGCAGCGCCGCTGCTTCTCCTTCGGTGCCGGCTCGGTAGCGATCTTGTCCAACGAGTACAGGAAGGCGGCCAACGTCTTGCCCGAGCCGGTCGGGGCGACCACGAGCGCGTTGCGCCCGGCCGAGATCGCCGCCCAGGCGCCGGTCTGAGCGGGAGTGGGAGCAGCGAACGCAGCGTTGAACCAGGCGCGCGTCGGTTCGCTGAACTGGTCCATCGATCCATCATCGCCCACCGCACCGACAGGGGGAGCCCGAGAACGCTCGGGCGGCGGGCCTGGTGGGTATCATTCTGGCGCTCGCCGGGCGAGCACCGACGGAAGGTACAGATGAGCGAGAGCGCCTGGTCGATCCGGGAGATCGCCGCGTGGGTCAACGGCACCTGGAAACAGCAGGTCGCCTTCTGGTCCGGCGTGCTCGCTGTCATCCTCGTCGTGGCCTACGTGATCGCCCTGCTGCTCGTCGGCAACGCAAAGCCCGGCAGTCCGGTGGCCGGCATCCTGGATCGGGTCGGGCCGGGAGTAGTGCTCGTCGATCCCCGCGCTGACCCGGCTCCGCTCGAGAAGCCGCTCGGGATGGGCTCGGACAAAGCCGGCCTGGCGCTGCTCTCGCTGAGTCAGGTTGACCGCGTCTATACCGAGGACGACCAGCCACGGCGTACGCCGGAGGGCAGCAACCTGATCGCGTTCCAGGTTGGCGACTGGGCCTGCGAGAACAAGCCGTGCGCCGGGTGGGAAACCCTCGACCCCCAGGTCGTCGTCAACGGGGTCGACCAGAGCCTCCCGGAGGGCGGCGACACCTTCGTGGTGGTGGTCCCGCCGGGTACCGAGACCGTCGACCTCACCATCGACGCCGACGGCTACACCCAATCGGTCTCGCTGGTCGAGGAGGTGCTCGGCGAGGACAACATCGTCCTGCTGCAAGCCCGTGAGCGTGATCTCAAGGTCGAGCTCGACCGAGCGTTCCGGCTCGGTGAGCGCACCAGCGTGCAGCTCCAGGACGCCAACGGCCGACTCACCGACACCTTCATCCGTGACGTCCGGGTCGAGTCCGTCGAGCGGCACTTCTTCCTCGATGGGAAGACCCCCTCGTCCCCGGGCAAGACGTTCCTCGTCGTTACTGCCTCCTACGCCTACGTCGGCCAGACCCAGCGCTACGTGCTGCCGTCGACGGAGGTCGCGCTGGTGGCGAAGAACGGGGCTCGGTACGCCGCCACCGACCTCGACCCCGCAGCCGACGTCGCCGTCATCGGCTTCGAGGTGCCGGCCGCGTTGCGGGCTGTGTCGATCGTGATCGGCGGCACCACCAACGAGCTGGTCTCCACCAACAACGTGCCGTACACCTCGCGGCTCGGCGTGCAGCGGATCCCGGTCAAGCTGGGCTGAGGACCAGCTGGTAGATCCCCACGTCGATCAGCCGGTCCTGCTTGTCGCCGACCTCGCACATCGTGCCGACGAGCTCGAACCCGGCGCGTTCGTGGAGCTTGACGCTCGGCTTGTTCGGCAGTGCGATCAGGGCAAGCGCGGTGTGGAAACCCGCACCGACCAGGCGCGGCAGCAGAGCGTCGTACAGGCGGGTGCCGAGCCCATCGCCGCGTGCGGCGCGGTGCAGGTAGACCGAGACCTCGCGGGTGCGGTGATACGCCGGCCGGTCCCGGAAGGGTGATGCAGAGGCGAAGCCGAGGATCTGGCCGCCGTCGGCCGCGACCAGGAACGGGTCGCCAGAGTCGAGCTTGTGCGCCCACTCCGCGAGCGGTCGTTGCTCAGTCTCGAACGTCGAGTAGGCGTACAGCGACTCGTAGGTGTAGATCTCCGCGACGAGCGGCAGGTCGGCCTCGGTCGCGTCCCGGATGGTGACGGTGCCCATGGGGCGAATAATCCCATCAGGCCGGAGGCGACTCTGCGGCAGACTGCTCCTCGTGGCCATCGAACCTGACACCAAGGACTGGACCTGGGTCCTCGAGCAGCCCTGCCCAGAGTGCGGCTTCGAGCCGACCGCGGTCGCGGCCAACGAGCTCGACGAGGAGATCAGACGCAACACCCGCGGCTGGTTTGACGTCCTCGACGGCCCGGACGCGGCAGTGCGCCCGGGTCCGCAGACGTGGTCCCGGCTGGAGTACGCCTGCCACGTCCGCGACGTACACCGGATCTTCGGCGAGCGGGTCCAGCTGATGCTCGACCAGTACGACCCGCTGTTCGCGAATTGGGACCAGGACGTCACCGCGGTCGAGGACCGTTACGACCTGCAGGACCCGTCGGTGGTCGCGGTCGAACTAGTCGAGGCGGCGGCGGATGTCGCTGCCCGGTACGCCGGCGTCGGCGCCGACCAGTGGCAGCGGACCGGCCGCCGCAGCAACGGGTCGGCCTTCACGATCGAGACCCTCGGGATCTACCACCTGCACGACGTCGTCCACCACCTCTACGACATCAGCCCGGCCGCTCGGACCTCCCCGACCTCCGCGGACGTCGTGCCTGACGAGACCTCGGCGTGAGGGACACCGAGTTCTGGGGCCGGATGGAGCGCGCGCTCGGACCTGACTACGCCCGCTCCTGGGCATCGCTGTACGTGATCGCCGACCTCCGCGGCCGGACCGCGCAGGACGCTCTGGACTCCGGGGTCCCGGCCAAGGAGGTCTGGCGCGCGGTCTGGGCGGTCCTCGGGCTTCCGGCGAAGGAACGCTGATGGCCGTCGACGCGGTCGCTGCGCAGCGCCGTACGGTCTCCACGCTGGTGGTTACCCAGGCGTTCGGAGCGCTGGGGATCACGATCGGCATCGCCACTGCCTCGCTGCTCGCGCGCGACATCTCCGGTTCCGATGAGCTCGCCGGCACCGCGCAGACCGCTCAGGTCCTCGGCGCGGCCGGTGCCTCCTGGCTGCTGGCCCGGGTGATGGCCACCCGGGGCCGCCGGATCGGCCTCACCCTGGGGTACCTGATCGGCGCGGCCGGCTCGGCGCTGGCTGTGCTCGCGGGGGTGGCCGAGTCGATGACGCTGCTGCTGATCGGAGCGGTGCTGCTGGGTTCGACCAGCTCGGCGAGCTATGCCTGCCGGTACGCCGCCACCGATCTCGCGCCGCCTGAGGGGCGTGGCCGCGCCCTGGCGATCGTGGTCTGGGCGACCACCATCGGTGCCGTCGCCGGCCCGAACCTGACCGGCCCCGCTGCCGACCTGGCCGCGACCCTGGACCTCCCGGAGCTGACCGGGCCGTTCGCCCTCGGCGCTGCCGGGATGGTGGTCGCTGCCGGGGTGATCTGGATCCGGATGCGACCCGACCCGTTGTTCCTGGCCCGGGAGGTGCATGCCGCCGCCGTGGCCGACGGGACCCGGACCGCCGAGGAGGCCCGCCCGATCCGCGCCGTCTTGCGCGAGCGTCCGGTGCTGGTCGCCGCGATGGTCGGACTGGCGGCAGCGCACGCGGTGATGATCTCGGTGATGGTGATGACGCCTCTGCACATGGAGCACGGTGGTTCGACCCTGAAGGTGATCGGCATCGTGATCAGCCTGCACGTCCTCGGCATGTTCGCCTTCGCGCCGCTGATGGGCTTCGGCGTGGACCGGTTGGGGGCGCCCGCGGTGCTCGCTGCCGGGGCTGCGGTGCTGCTGGTCGCGCTGCTGCTGAGCGCCCGAGCGCCGGAGGGCAGTTCGCACGAGATCTTCGTCGGGCTTTTCCTGCTCGGCCTCGGCTGGTCGATGGCCACGGTGTCCGCCTCGACGCTGGTCGCTGAGCAGGCGCCTCTGTCGTCGCTGACCGAGGTGCAGGGCACCGCTGACCTGGTGATGAGCCTTGCCGCCGCGTTCGGGGGCGGCGCCTCGGGCCTGATCGTGGGGGAGTTCGGCTTCCCGACGCTGGCCGGTTTCGCGTCGGTCTTCGCCTTCGCGGTGCTGGCTGCGGCGTTGCTCGCTGCCCGCATCGTGCGGCGGCCCAGTCTGGTCGGTTGAGCGTCCGCCTGTTTCTGCGTCCGTCCCCGACGTGGTCGCGACACACCGGGCGGATGGACTGTGAATCGAACACCTGTTCGGCTACCGTTTGGTCCACAGGCAGGGTTGCTCAGCCGTTCTCCACGCAGGCCGCGAGGTCCGCAGGGCGAGTGTCGGGGGCCGTCCCTAATGTCTGGCGAAACCAGGGCTTGCAAGAAGCGCTAGGACCTCGAGGACAGGACGAAGACATGGCCGGCGACAATAAGGACAAAGCACTCGACATGGCTCTGGCCAGCATCGAGAAGCAGTACGGCAAGGGCTCGGTGATGCGCCTGGGTGACGAGACCCGCGCACCGCTGGAGGTCATCCCCACCGGAGCGATCTCTCTCGACATCGCCCTCGGTCTCGGTGGCCTGCCGCGCGGTCGCGTGGTCGAGATCTACGGTCCCGAGTCCTCGGGCAAGACGACGGTCGCGCTGCACGCGGTCGCTAACGCCCAGGCCGCCGGCGGCATCGTCGCCTTCATCGACGCCGAGCACGCGCTCGACCCCGACTACGCCAAGGCCCTCGGTGTCGACACCGATGCCCTGCTGGTCTCCCAGCCGGACACCGGCGAGCAGGCGCTCGAGATCGCCGACATGCTGATCCGCTCCGGGGCACTCGACATCCTCGTCGTCGACTCGGTGGCTGCGCTGACACCGCGCGCTGAGATCGAGGGCGAGATGGGCGACAGTCACGTCGGCCTGCAGGCCCGGCTGATGTCGCAGGCCCTGCGCAAGATCACCGGCGCGCTGAGCAACTCCAACACCACGATGATCTTCATCAACCAGCTCCGCGAGAAGATCGGGGTGATGTTCGGTTCGCCCGAGACCACTACCGGTGGCAAGGCGTTGAAGTTCTACTCCTCCGTCCGCCTCGACGTACGCCGCATCGAGACGCTCAAGGACGGCACCGAGATGGTCGGCAACCGCACCCGCGTCAAGGTCGTCAAGAACAAGGTCGCGCCGCCGTTCAAGCAGGCCGAGTTCGACATCATCTACGGCCAGGGCATCTCCCGCGAGGGTGGCCTGATCGACATGGGCGTCGA
>JBKJHX010000063.1:0-12252 GCA_046598855.1 Marmoricola sp.
CGCTCGGAGCAGGACCTGCTCGACATCCGCAACTTCGGTGCGAAGTCGATCGACGAGGTCAAGGCCAAGCTGGTCGAGATGGGCCTGTCCCTCAAGGACAGCGCGCCCGGCTTCGACCCGGCCACCGCCCTGGCGGCCTACGACGACGACGATGACTCGTTTGTTGAGGACGAGCAGTACTAAATCCATCTACTCCGGTACCTGACACGGCCGGGGAGAAACGAGAGAAACAATGCCTACTCCCAAGAAGGGCGCCCGCCTCGGCGGTAGCTCGGCCCACCAGCGCCTGATCCTGTCGAACCTGGCTACTGCCCTGTTCGAGCACGGTCGGATCACCACCACCGAGGCCAAGGCGCGCACGCTGCGCCCGCTCGCGGAGAAGTTGATCACCAAGGCCAAGAGGGGCGACCTGCACAACCGTCGTGAGGTCCTCAAGACCGTCCGCGACAAGTCGGTCGTGCACACCCTCTTCACCGAGATCGCCCCGACCTTCTCGGAGCGACCCGGCGGCTACACCCGGATCACCAAGATCGGTCCGCGCAAGGGTGACAACGCGCCCATGGCCGTGATCGAGCTGGTGACCGAGTCGTACACCCCGTCCGCTCCGAAGCCGAAGAAGGAGAAGGTCGCTCCGGCTGCCGCTCCGCAGGAGACGGCGGTCGAGGTCGCCGACGAGGCTCCGGAGACCGAGGTCGCCGAGACTGAGGTTGCAGAGGCCGAGGTTGCTGAAACCACCGAAGAGACCCCTGAGGCTGTGGAAGCGGTCGAGGGCGACGACGAGGCCGAGAAGTCCGAAGGCTGAGTCCTGAGCTCGTTGCAAGAGCCCGTCACCCGCAAGGGTGACGGGCTCTTGTGCGTCAGGTCGCCTCGGCCCGGGTGAGGTCGACCCGCAACAGCCGGGCCGCGAGGTCCACCAGCGGTCCGAGCAGCACGATCACCGCGATCGTGCCGACCCCGATCGAGGCGCCGAGCAGCCAGCCGACCAGCGCGCCGGCGGCTTGCAGGATGCTGTAGGACCAGCGGAACGGGAGCGGCGGGTCCCAGGCCTGCGCGGCGGCTTCGGCCGGCCCGGCACCGAGGTGGGTGCCGAGGTAGGCAGCGACCCCCAGGGCGAGGACGGGCACCGCCACCACCAGGTAGCACGCCTGCCCGAGCGTCGAGTCCGGGGTCTCCACGACGTCCAGGACGACCGAGACTGTGAGGCCGACCACCACGACCTGGACGACGGTGCCGAGGTCGGGCCGGACCCGGCGCAACGCCGCGAGGACGAGGAACGTCACGCTCACCAGCATGTTGGCAACCATGAAATCCCAGTCGGCGGAGCGGGAGACTCCGCTGACCAGCGTGGAGTAGCCGTCGGAGCCCAGGTCAGCGGTCAGCAGCAGGCCGACCCCGGCGCCCAGCACGAGGCAGCCGCCGAACAGCCGAGCGATCCGCGCGGGGGTGTAGCGGGCCAACGGGGGACTCAGGCCGGCAGGAAGAGCACATCGGTGGTCCGCTGCAGCGTGGTCACGTCGACGGGCAGCCCGTCGAGGTCGACGGTGCGGTAGCCGATCGCGGCAAGGTCTCCGAACGCGGCGAGTTCCTCGGCCCACTGGGGGTGGTTGACCCCCCAGCCGATCTCGCACAGGATCGCAGGCTTCGTCGTCCAGGCGGCGAGCGCGTCGATCATCCCGGCGAACACGCGGTGCTCGGCACCCTCCACGTCGATCTTGATGAAGGAGGGGATGTCGGTGATTCCGGCGTCGCCGAAGGCCTTGACCTTGATCTGGCTGCTGACCATCCCGGCGGTGGCCTTGTCGGCGACGATCGTGTTCCATCCCAGGTTGCCGTCGCTGGAGACGAAGATGTCGAGGGAGGCGTCCTCGTTACTGAGCCCGAACTCGTGGATGTGGGTCGTGTACGGCGCGTCGGCCAGCGTGAGGGCGCACAGCCCGGCCAGGTTCGGGACGGGCTCGAACAGGTGCACCGTGCCGCGGAAACCGGTCTGTTCGGCAAGCACCTTGGTGAAGTAGCCGATGTTGCCGCCGACGTCATAGAAGACGCCGTCCGGCTTGACGTACGGCGCCACGGCTGCGGCGAGACGCTCGTAGGTTGCCCGGCGTCCCTCGAACCACGCGAGGGCGTCAGCGTGCGCCACGTCGCTGGCGGTCGCCAGCGGCACGGCCGGTTTGGCGGGGACCTTCTTCGCTGCCGGCCTGCCGACAGGGAGCGGAGCCGGGATCGTGCCCGGGTAGATCCGGGCTGCCGTCCAGAGCCGGGTGCGCCGGACGAGCTCGGACATGCCGCCTTCCTTGAGGGCCGACTGAACCGCGACAAGCTTGGACATTCGAGCCTCTCCCCTCCGACGTATGAGCGTTGCTCGACCCTAACCGAGTGCTTCGGCGGTCCGCCATCGGCATCACTGCTCGCGCACGGCATGATGTCCCCGTGCGAATCCGCCTCGACCTCGCCTACGACGGGTCCGACTTCCGGGGCTGGGCTAAGCAGCCAGGTCTGCGGACCGTGCAGGGTGAGCTCGAATCAGCGTTCGACACCGTGCTGCGGACCTCCGGGACCACGCTGACCGTGGCCGGACGCACCGACACCGGGGTGCACGCTCGCGGCCAGGTCGTGCACGTCGACCTCGATGACGGTGCGCTTGCCGGGCTGCGGGGCCGCCGCGAGGCGACTCCGGCCGACGCGCTGCTGCGCCGGATCAACGGCGTGGTCGGTCCCGACGTCCGGATCCACCGGGTGTCCGTAGCGCCGCCGGGATTCGATGCCCGGTTCAGCGCGCTGTGGCGCCGTTATGCGTACCGGATCGCCGACGACCCGACAATGGTGGACCCGCTGCGTCGCAGCCATGTCTCCGTACGCCCGCGGCGTCTCGACGTGGACGCGATGAACGCGGCCTCGGTAACGCTCGTCGGCCTCCACGACTTCGCGGCATTCTGCAGGAAGCGCCCGAGGGCCACCACGATCAGGTCCTTGGTCGAACTGGAGTGGCAGCGGGTCGACGGCATCCTGGTCGCCTCGGTCAAGGCGGACGCCTTCTGCCACAGCATGGTGCGGTCCCTGGTCGGGTGTCTCATCGCGGTCGGGGAAGGCCGCCGACCACCGGACTGGGCCGCCGAGGTGATGGTTGCCCGGGTCCGCGATCCAGGGGTCAAGGTGGCGCCTGCGCACGGCCTCACCCTCGAGGAGGTCGGCTACCCGGACGACGCCGAGATGGCCGCCCAGGCCGAGGGGACGCGCCGCCGCAGGACGTTGGCGGACGTAGAAGGAATAGAAGCTTGACCTCGGCGTCGGACCGACCCTGGCTCCGTCGCAATTCGCCTCGGGACGACGGGCGCTCACCCCAGACGGCAGGATGAGGCTATGGCAGGCGACGACGAGCACTACTTCACCGCAGATCCGCAGGTCCCGTTCAAGCGGGTGCCGCTGCGGACCAACGTTTGGGGGCACTGGCTGGAGCTCACCTCGGGGTCCGGCGTGTTCGCCCAGGGCCGGCTCGACAGCGGGACCGGCGTGCTGCTGCGCGAGCAGGCGCCTCCGGAGCATGCCAGGTCCGTCCTGGACCTCGGTTGCGGCTACGGGGTGATCGGGCTGGCCGTGGCGATTGCCGTACCGGGGTGCACGGTGACCGCGATCGACGTCAACGAGCGGGCCGTCCTGCTGGCCAACGAGAACGCCGAGCAACTCGGCGTCGCCGACCGGTTCACCGCGCTGGTGCCTGATGCTGTCGACCCGGAACTCACCTTCGACGAGATCTGGTCCAACCCGCCGATCCGGATCGGCAAGGAAGCACTGCATGAGCTGCTGCTGCGGTGGCTGCCGCGGCTTTCCATCGACGGACGCGCGCGGCTGGTGGTGGGCAAGAACCTGGGCTCGGACTCGTTGGCTGGTTGGCTGAGCGAGCAGGGCTTCCCGACGAGCAAGGTCGCCAGCGCCAAGGGCTTCCGGGTCCTGGAGTCCCGCCGGTCCCCGGTCTGACCGCTGGGATTCCTGGTTGCCCCGCACCAGCCCGGCGCCGAGCCGCGCCGTAGGGGCATAACCAGGTGCGTTTCGGGGGCGGTCCGGGGACAATCGCTGTTCGTGGGCCATGTCGACGTCGCCGGAGTGCGCTACGAGCTACCGGACGGTCGTGTCCTCCTCGACGAGGTCGCCTTCCGGGTCGGCGAGGGTGCCAAGGCCGCTCTGGTCGGTGCCAACGGGGCCGGCAAGACCACGCTGCTGCGGATCATCACCGGGGAGCTCGCGCCGCACGCCGGTGCCGTGACGCGGACCGGTGGGTTGGGGGTGATGCGCCAGGCAGTCGGCGCCGGGCTCGGCGCCGATCCGACCGTCGCCGAACTGCTGCTCTCGGTCTCGCCTGCCCGGGTGCGCGCTGCCGCTGGCGAGGTCGATCGTCTGGAGCAGGCGCTGATGGAGGTCGAGGACGAGCCGACCCAGATGCGCTACGCCCACGCGCTCACCGATTTTGCCGATGCAGGTGGCTACGAGATCGAGGTCGTCTGGGACACCTGTTGCATATCGGCGCTGGGCGTCGGGTACGACAAGGTCAAGTACCGGCGGCTCTCGACGCTGTCCGGAGGGGAGCAGAAGCGGGTAGTGCTGGAGTACTTGCTGGCCGGTCCCGACGAGGTGCTCCTACTCGACGAGCCGGACAACTACCTTGACGTGCCCGGGAAGATCTGGCTGGAGGAACGGATCCGTTCCTCGGCCAAGACCATCCTGTTCATCAGCCACGACCGGGAGCTCCTGGACAACACCGCCACCCGGATCGTCACCGTCGAGCTCGGTGCCGCAGGGAACACGGTGTGGACCCACTCCGGTGGTTTCGCCAGCTACCACGATGCGCGGCGCGACCGCTTCCTGAGGTTCGAGGAGCTGCAGCGCCGCTGGGACGAGGAGCACGCCAAGCTGAAGGCGCTGGTGCTCCGTTACAAGATCAAGGCGGAGTACAACGACGGTCTCGCCGCGCAGTACAAGGCTGCGCAGACGCGGCTCCGCAAGTTTGTGGAGGCGGGCCCACCGCAGGCGATCCCGCGGGAGCAGAAGGTGACGATGCGGCTCACGGGCGGTCGCACTGGCAAGCGTGCCGTGGTCTGCACCGGCGTCGAGCTGATCGACCTGATGAAGCCCTTCGATCTGGAGGTCTGGTACGGCGAGCGGGTCGCAGTGCTCGGCTCCAACGGCTCCGGGAAGTCGCACTTCCTGCGGTTGCTGGCGGCCGGCGGGACCGACCCGGACGTCGAGCAACGCCCGGTCGGAACCGAGCTCATCGGTCCGGTCCGGCACGCGGGCACGGCGAAGCTCGGGGCGCGGGTCCGGCCCGGTTGGTTCGTCCAGACTCATGAGCATCCCGAGCTGATTGGCCGCACACTGCTGGACGTGCTGCACCGGGGCGACGGCTCTGCCCACGGGCGCTCCGGCATGGGGCGCGAGCAGGCAGCCCGAGTGCTGGACCGCTATGAGCTCGCGCACGCCTCCGAGCAGGTCTTCGAGTCGCTGTCCGGTGGCCAGCAGGCGCGGTTCCAGATCCTGCTCCTCGAGCTCTCCGGCGCGACGCTGCTGCTCCTCGACGAGCCGACCGACAACCTGGATGTCGAGTCCGCCGAGGCGCTGGAGGAGGGGCTGGAAGCCTTCGAGGGGACGGTGCTGGCGGTCACCCACGACCGTTGGTTCGCCCGCGGGTTCGACCGGTTCCTGGTCTTCGGCTCGGACGGGTCGGTCTACGAGTCCGACGACCCGGTCTGGGACGAGGGTCGCGTCGAGCGGCCGCGCACGATCCAGCGATGAGAGTTCTCGTGCTCGGAGGCACGCACCACGTGGGTCGGGCGATCGTCGAGGCCGCCCTGGCGCGTGGTGACGAGGTCACCACGATCAACCGGGGGTCCTCGCCTCCGGCAGCCGGCGTCGATGCCCGGCACGCCGACCGGCGTGATCCGGGTGCCCTGGAGGCCGTCTTGGGTGACGACACCTGGGATGCCGTCATGGACACGTGGTCGTTCGAGCCGGTCGTGGTGCGGACCGCCGTGCGGGCGCTGTCCGGACGAGCGCAGCACTTCGGTTACGTATCGAGCCGTTCGGTCTATCGCTGGCCGATCCCGAGCGGTGCCGACGAGTCGGCGCCGGTGGTCGACGCCGATCCCGCCGGGACGGACCAGGACGACTATCCAGCCGCGAAACGCGGTGGCGAGCTGGCCGCGTCAGCGGACTTCGAAGGTCCGGTGCTGCTTGCCCGCGCAGGACTGATCCTCGGCCCGTATGAGGTCGTCGGCCGGCTCCCGTGGTGGCTGGACCGGATCGATGCCGGAGGGCGGGTCGCAGCGCCAGGCCCCCCGGACCGGCCGCTGCAGTACGTCGACGGCCGGGATCTGGCCGGCTGGATGCTGAGGGGCGCCGAGGAGGGTCTGGCCGGGACGTTCAACAGTGTGAGCGCGCCCGGCCACGCGACGATCGGCGAGCTGCTCGAGGCGTGCGTCGCGGCGACCGGGTCGGACGCCGACCTGGTCTGGCTCAGCCCCGAGGAGATCGAGGCCGCTGAGGTCAGCGGGTGGACCTCGCTGCCGATCTGGGTCCCGGTGACCGGCGAGCTTGCGGCCCTGCACGACGGTGATGCCGGTGCGGCGCTCGCTGCCGGCCTGAGCTGCCGTCCGGTTCTGGACACCGTCCTCGATACGTGGGCATGGATCCGGGCCGAGGGGATGCCCACCTCGCCGAGCGGTCGTGCCGGTGTGATCGGGCTCAGCGACGAGCAGGAAGCACGCCTGCTCGCCCTGGCCTCGTCATCCTGATCGAAGCTCAGTCGCGCCCGACTCCCTGGTGCGAGATCTTGATGGACGACTACCGCGCTTCGGGCCGACCTGCTCGTCGGGTGCGGGTACCGGCTCGACAGCGATCTCGAGCAGTGCCTCGGCGCGGTCCGCCGGGGGTGAGCCCCCAGAAAGCGTCAGGCCGTAGGATCTCCGTTCCATGGCACACCATCCTGATCCCGGCGCCCAGCCCGACCTCGAGCTCGAGGTCGGAAGGCTCACTGCCGAGGTGGACCGCCTCAAGGCCCAGGTCGAGCAGGAACGGGCCGACTTTCGCGCCGAGCTCGCCAGCGGCGCGGACGAGCTTGCCCAGCGCGATCAGGTGGTCATCAGGCTCAAGAACAGGCGCGACCGGCTGATCCGTCAGCGGGATCGGGCCCGCGCCAAGGTCGTCGCCTACGAGAGCTCGCGGCTGGTACGTCTGGCGACCCGGCTCGCTCGCGGCGCTCACCGCCGTCGAGGGTCCGCGTGACGGCCCAGGACCTCCAAGCTCCGGAGGCGGAGCGGATCCTGCATTTCTTTCCCGACTACAGCAGTGGCAACCCGTTCCAGACCATGTTGCACTCCCGCCTCGGCCTGGTCGGCGCTCGACCGGTCGCAGTGAGCAACCTTGTCCAGCACCTTCGGCGCAGCGCCGAGGAGCCAGGGGACCCGGGCGTCCTGAGCCTGCACTGGACCGTGCCGATCCTCCAACGGGCGAGCGGGCCGTTCCGGGCCAAGCTGCTACTCGATCGCTTCACGGCGGCGCTCGATGGCTTCCTGGGGGCCGGGGGGCGGCTGATCTGGACGGTGCACAATGTGCTCCCGCACGACGCCGAGCATCGGTGGGCCGAGATCGATCTGGCGCGCCTGCTCGCGGATCGCGCCGACCTGGTGCACGTGCTCTCGGAGGCAACGTTCGAGGCAGTCGGGGACCTGTACCACCTCGACCCGGCGAAGGTCGTCGTCATTGAGCACTCCAGCTACCTGGGGTATTACCCCGACCAGGTGACCCGTGAGGAGGCCCGCCAGCGGCTCGGCCTCGAGCACGACCACCAAGTCCTGCTCGCGCTCGGCGGCATCCGGCCCTACAAGGGCCTTGACCTCCTGCTCGACGTGTTCGAGCGCCTGGCCGAGCCGGACCCGACTCTGCGACTGCTGGTCGCGGGCCGGGCGATCGACGGTCAGGCCGTGGAGCAGCTCCGGGAGCGCTGCGCAAGCACCGACCGGGTGATCGCCCACTTCGAGCACGTCGCCGACGACGAGCTGCAGGTCTGGATGCGGGCGGCCGATCTGGCAGTGCTTCCGTATCGCGCCGTCCTGAACTCCGGGGCGTTCCTGCTCGCGCAGACCTTCGGGCTCCCGGTGGTTGCCCCGCGGGTCGGTGCGTTGCGCAGCTGGGAGGACGAGCCGCAGGTGACGCTCTTCGACCCTGCGGACAGCCGCTCGCTCGCCGAGGCGATTACGCAGGCTCTCGGCGCCCTCCAGCAGGACCCGTCCGGTCTGCGCGCCCAATCCCGGGCAGCTGCCGAGGCACGGCAGCCTGCGACGATGGCGGCGGCGTATGCGCGGGCGGTGGCGCCGCTGTTGCCGGTCAGCGGTCAGTAGGTCAGCTGTCCCCACAGGTTCAGCGCCGCCGAGCCGACCACCAGGACCAGGAGCGCGACGGCGAAGAGCCGGTGCGAGAGCTTGCGCCCGTCGAGGGCAGAGGCGACCGCCAGGAAGGCGCCGCCGCTGTCGGTGTAACGGTCCACACCCATCCGCTGGGCATCGGCCGGGAAACGGTTGCGCTCCAGGAAGTCCTCCGGCTTGATCAGCTCAGGCTCGAAGTCGTCCTCACCTCCGGACCCGTTCCTGGTCTGCATCCCCCGAGCCTAGCCGTCGCTCCGGCGACTTCCCGGGCCCGACTCGATCAGCTTGCGCAGCACGACCGTTGCGGCGCCAACATCGCCGATCTCGGTCGCGTACGCGGTGTCCAGCGAGCTGAGCACGCTGCCGGGTTCGTAGATCCCCCAGATCGGGGTCCCGCTGCCGAGGTAGTCCGACACCTTCGAAGGGAGGTACGGGTTCAGCTCGAAGTGATCGGTGACGGCATCGTTGACCAGCAGGACGTCGAACCGGGTAGTCAGGTTCAGGAACTTCAAGAAGGGCACGTACGACCGCACCGAGATCACCTCGAGCAGGCCGCGCCGCTCGACCTCCGGCTTCATCCGTCCGGGTTTGTCGGTGAAGACGTGCAAGTGGATCCGGGCCTTCTCGTCCGGGGTCAGTGCCGCGAAGGCGTCGACCAGTTCGTCGAGGCCGCGGGTGCCGAAGAAGAGACCGAAGTAGCCGAGGTGGACCACTCCGTCAGCGAGCGGGTAGATCGTCGAGGACAGCTCGTAGAAGGACGCTGGCAGGGTGGGCTGGTGCTGCACGCCGGCGACCGATGCGGCTCGGTCGGCTAGGGCGCGGTGCTCGCACCGGTCGAACATGAACCGCCGCTGGTGGTCGTTGGTGAAGATGATCTCGTCCGCCAGGGCGTAGGGGATGAGCTCGGCAAGGGAAAACATCGCCCGGGTGGTCGGTGCCTCGAACCCGGCTGCGACCACAGCCCCGAGGAGCTCGTCGCTCAGCCAGTCGTCCTCGACGTCGCTGACCCGGGCCTCGCCGTAGGCGTTGATCAGCAGCGGGTCGGAAAACTCGGCGGTCCAGCGGAGGTCAGGGTTGCGGACCTTGAGCAGCGCGCCGGCGAAGTGCGAGTGCGGGGCCATCGCCCGGGTGTAGAGCGTGCGGTAGGGGCCCTTCTCGGCTTCCAGCGCTGCCACCTCGGCGAGCACGCCCTCGGTGAACCGTCGGACCGTCGACCACTCGGCGAACCCGGACTCGCCGGGCAGCACCGTGGTCCGGTCCAGGAACTCGCGAGCCACCCGGTCCGATGACTTGTCGATCCGCCGGGTGTCGTCCACCGCCTGCGAGATGACGTCGGTGACCAGGCCGCGGGTCCACAGTCGCCGCGCCGCCACCAGCGCACTGGTGTCCTGGTACGGCGTGAAGAAGTAAAGCACCGCGAGGTCCCGGGCGGTGCCGTCGTTGAGCCGGCGCCAGGGGAACCGCGTCGCCAACCCGCGGGCGTGGATGTCGGCATGCACCCGGTCGAGGTCGCCCGAGTGGGTGCGCAGGTGCTCGCGGATCGGGGGCAGTTCCTCGGCCACGCGACGCTGAACAGGTCGGTTGGCCTCCGGGTCCCGGCTCCGGGTCGCGTCGAGCTCGGCGATCCGGTCAAGAGCCTGCTCGACGGCCCGGTACGGATCGACGACGCGTTGTCCGCGGAGCCACCGAGGTATTCCCATGGGCGGGAGGTTACGGCACCGCGAGCCCGACCCTTAGTAGTGCGACCAGTCCACCGGTTGCGGTGGGACGTCCTGCCCGACAACGATCTGGATCACCGAGCGCTCACCGAAGACGACGTCCCGGGGGTCGAGCAAGGCGGGTCTGCCGTCGACGTACACCCGGACGCGCCCCTGCGCCGGGCCTACCCGGTCTGGACCTAGTGGCTGACTCCACACGTCGAAGAACTCCCCGAGCGTGTAGTCGCGAGAGCGCGGGCCCTCGGCGTGGACCACCCCGTCCTGGGCGTGCACGTGCAGGCCGTAGTAGCAGCGCGGGCCGAACAGCCGGGGCCCGGTGCGGGTGTCCCGCTTGCGCGGGTCGATCATCCCGATGCCGGCCGGGAGCGGGCGGAGCTTGCCGTCGACGTAGATCGCGAGGTGGCTGTGCACGTGGAAGGCGGGCTCCGCCGGCTTGCGGCACGGGACCCCGGGGACCACCGGATCCTCGTCGGGGAGCGGCGCGAGGAGACGTCCTTCCTGGACGGCCATCCCCTCCGGACCGTACGCCGTCTTCGGAAGCGGCTTGTCCTGCGAGCCGCACGCCGTCAACACGGCGGCGAGGCAGAGCACACCGGTGGTGCAGAAGGCGGAGACGCGGTTCAACGCGTTTCCGGCGATCCCGGACAGACACGAGCCACGGCCAGATCTACGAGCGCGTCTTCCTGGGTCGACATTCCGCAAGCGTAGACGCCCCGGGTTCGCCGACCCCGGCTCCTGCCGGCGAGCGCCTACTTCCAGCGCTCGGACGCCGGCACGAACGTCAGCTGCCGGTCGCCGGTGTAGATCTGCTTCGGGCGGGCGATCTTCTGCTCGGTGTCCGTGGTCAGCTCGAGCCACTGAGCCAGCCAGCCCGGGGTGCGGCCGATCGCGAATAGGACGGTGAACATCTCCGGCGGGAACTGGAACGCTTCGTAGATCAGACCGGAGTAGAAGTCCACGTTCGGGTACAGCCGGCGCTTGACGAAGTACTCGTCGTTCAGCGCGATCTTCTCGAGCTCCTGGGCGATCTCCAGGAGCGGGTTGACCCCGGTGACCTCGAAGACGTCGTCGCAGGCCTTCTTGATGATCGTGGCCCGCGGGTCGTGGTTCTTGTAGACCCGGTGCCCAAAGCCCATGAGCTTCTCGTTGCCGTTCTTCACGCCCTCGATGAAGGCGGGGATGTTCTCCTTCGAGCCGATCCGACGCAGCATCCGCAGGACGGCCTCGTTGGCCCCGCCGTGCAGCGGGCCGAACAGTGCGCCGACGCCGGCCGCGACTGCCGAGTACGGGTCGACCTGTGAGGAGCCGACCGAGCGGACCGCGTTGGTCGAGCAGTTCTGCTCGTGGTCGGCGTGGAGGATGAAGAGGACGTCGAGGGCCTTCGCGAGCCGCGGATCGGGCTCGTACTTGGTCTCGGTCATCTTCTTCAACATCCCAAGGAAGTTCCCGGCGTAGTTGAGGTCGTTGTCCGGGTAGACGTAGGGGAGCCCAAGGCTGTGGCGGTAAGCGAAGGCCGCCAGCGTCGGCATCTTGGCGATCATCCTGATCGCCGCCATGTAGCGCTCTTCCTCGTCGTCGATGTCCTTGGCGTGCGGGTAGAAGGTCGACATGGCGCCGACGCCGGCGAGCAGGATGCCCATCGGATGGGCGTCGTGGCGGAATCCCTCGAAGAACGCCTTCATGTCCTCGTGGACGAAGGTGTGATGAGTGACGTCGAAGACCCAGCGATCCAGCTGCTTCTCGGTCGGCAGCTCGCCGAAGGTGAGCAGGTAGGCGACCTCGAGGTAAGTGGACTTCTCGCAGAGGTCCTCGATCGTGTAGCCGCGGTGCTGGAGGATCCCGGCCTCACCGTCGATGTAGGTGATCGCGGAACGGCACGACGCCGTGTTGGTGAACGCGGGGTCGTAGGTCATCATCCCGAAGTCGTCGTCCTTGACCTTGATTTGGCGCAGGTCCATCGCCTTGATCGTCTCGTCGGTGATCTCGACCTCGTAGGTCTTGCCGGTGCGGTTGTCGGTGATGGAGAGCGTGTCTCCGCCGCCACCGTTCGCCTGCTCGTCTGCCATTCCCAATCTCCTCAATTTGCGTCTGAAAGCTCGCGGCCAGTATCGCAGTTGCCCCGG
>JBKJHX010000064.1:0-33557 GCA_046598855.1 Marmoricola sp.
GCGACCGGGTTGACCGAGGTCCCCCGGACCTGGCGAACGCCTTCGGCGATGCCGTTCATGCCGTGGATGTACGCCTCGCCGAGCTGGCCGCCGTGGGTGTTCAGCGGCAACCGGCCGCCGAGCTCGATGGCCCCGTCCCTGACGAAGTCCTTGGCCTCGCCCCGGCCGCAGAAGCCAAGCTCTTCCAGCTGCATCAGCACGTACGGGGTGAAGTGGTCGTAAAGCACTGCGGTCTGGATGTCCTGGGGTGTCAGGCCCGCTTGGCGCCAGAGCTCGCGGCCCACGACGCCGATCTCCGGGATACCGATGTCGTCGCGGTAGTAGGACGTCATGACGTACTGGTCCGGTGCACTGCCCTGGGCCGCCGCGGAGATCAGGGCCGGCTTCTGTTTCAGGTCGGCCGCTCGCTCCGGGGTGGTCACCACGATCGCCACGGCGCCGTCGCTCTCCTGGCAGCAGTCGAGCAGGTGCAGCGGCTCGGCGATCATTCGGGACGCTTGGTGCTCCTGGATCGTGATCGGCTTGCCGTGGAAGAACGCCTTCGGGTTGGTCGCCGCGTGCTTGCGGTCGGCCACCGCCACCGCGCCGAAGTCGGTCGAGACCGCGCCGTACTCGTGCATGTAGCGGGTGGCCTGCATCGCCACCGTGGCCGCCGGGGTGGAGAGCCCGTAGGGGTAGCTGAAGGCGTTGTCGAGACCGTTGGAGTTCACCTGGGTGGCGGCCCAGCTCGAGACCTGCCCGAACCGCATCCCGGACCGCTCGTTGAAGCCCCGGTAGCAGACCACCACGTCTGCGACCCCGGTCGCGACCGCGAGCGCCGCCTGCTGGACGGTGCCGCAGGCGGCACCGCCGCCGTAGTTGATCCGGCTGAAGAAGCGCAGGTCGCCCATGCCGAGCTCGCGTGCGACCGCGATCTCGGAGGAGTTGTCCATCGTGAAGGTAACCAGGCCGTCGACGTCGCCGGCGCTCAGGCCACAGTCCTGGAGGGCGTCCAGGACGGCCTCGCAGGAGAGCTGGAGCTCGGAGCGACCGGACTCCTTGGAGAAGTCGGTGGCACCGATGCCCGCGATCGCGGACTGGTCCTTGAACGTGCGGGTCATGTCGCTCCTCCAGGAACCAAGGTCACGGTGGCGTTGACGTGGTTGCCCAACGAGACGGTGCCGACCACCGTGATCGTCACGGTGCCCTCAGGCGCGTCGCCTGCGCTCTCCGCAACGGTGCCGGCGAAGGCAAGCGTGTCGTAGGGGTACGCCGGGGCGCCGAGTCGCAGCCCGCACGAGGTGATCCGGAAACCCGGACCCACCGTCTCGCGGGCCCAGTCGCCGACGTACTTCTGGACCAGCCCGGTGGTGGTCAGGATGTTCATGAAGATGTCCTTCGAGCCGTGCCCCTGGGCGAGGTCACGGTCGTGGTGGACGTCTTGGAAGTCCCGGGTCGCGATCGCCGTGGAGACGATCAGGGTCGGGGTGAGTGGGAGCTCCCAAGCCGGGAGTTCGGTACCGACCGGTGCCGACGCCATCAGCTCACCACCGCCCACTGGGCCAGGGTGAGGTCGTCGTCGATCTTTTCGAAGACCACCTCCACCGGAGCACCGATCGCGATGCTCTCGCGGTTGCCCTGAACCTCTCCGATCATCCGCAGTCCTTCCTCGAGCTCGATCAGGGCGAGCGTGATCGGCAGCGCCTTGCCGGGCAACTGCGGGGCGTGGTGGACCAGGAAGGAGAACACCGTGCCCTTGCCGCTGGCGACCACATAGCCGCGGTGGGCGGCGTGACAGGTCGGGCACATCGGGCCGGGCGGGTGCCGGAGCTCACCGCACGCGTTGCACTTCTGGATCCGCAGCTCGCCGATGGCGGTGCCCTCCCAGAAATACTCCGTGTCGCGGTTCATCTGCGGGCGGACCAGTTTGGTCTTGTCGACCGGCTCGGTGGGCGAGCCGGTCGGGGTCCGTTGCGCGGGTTTGAACTTCAGCACCCGGAACAGCATCGTCGCGACGGCCTCCCGGTCGTCGCCCTCGCCCACCCACCAGGTGTTCAAGGTGGTCACGAAGTAGCCCTCGCCGACGCCGGTGACCTTCGGTCCGACCACGGACTCCAGGCGGGTGGTGATCGAGACGGTCTCCCCCAGCCGGACATCGCGAGCGTAGGTCTGGTCGCAGTTGGTGCCGAGCACGGAACCGAACCCGGCCTCGTCGAACATCTGCATGGTGCCGTGCAGCGGGTCGTCCGCAGGGCGCTCCGGGTCGAGCCCGTACATCGTCCAGACCTGGGCCATCGCCGGCGGCGCGATCCCGTCGGCAAAGCGCGGGTCGGTCTCGCCGATCGCCTCGAGCCAGTTGTTGATCATCGGCTGGTTGATCGGGTCCCGGGCGGGGCGCGGAGCGGTGTCGCCGGTCGCCTTGAACTCCTCGACCTTCGCCATGATCCAGTCGTGGCTGTGCTGCTCGGGCACCTCCGCGGGCGCGAGGTCCGGCACGGTCATCGCGGCACCTTCGGGAGGCCGAGACCGAACATCGCGATGAGCTCGCGCTGGACCTCGTTGACACCGCCTCCGAAGGTCAGCACCAGGTTGCGCTTGGACGTGGCGTCCAGGAAGTGCAGCAGCTCGGCCGTCTCCTGCTCGGCGGGGTCGCCGTACACGCTGACGATCTCCTCGAGCGCGAGACCGAGCGACTGCACCTCGTCGGAGGCGAAGACCTTGGACGCCGAGGCGTCGGCCACGGCAGCGACACCGGTGGCCCCGCCGCCGGCGACCTGCCAGTTGAGCAGCTCGTTGACCCGGAACGCCACGGTGACCCGGGCCAGGGTGTCGCGCACCCAGTCGACCTCGAGGAGCGGGGTCCCGTCCGGAGCTTTCCGGTCGCGGGCCCAGGCGATGACCTCGTCGCGCAGGCCTTCGAGCCGGCCGGCCGGCCCGAGCATGATCCGCTCGTGGTTGAGCTGGGTGGTGATCAAGCGCCAGCCGGCGTTCTCCTCACCGACCAGCATGTCGGCGGGGACGCGGACGTCGTTGTAGTACGTCGCGTTGACGTGGTGCGACCCGTCGCAGGTGATGATCGGGGTCCAGGAGTAGCCCGGGTCCTTGGTGTCCACGATCAGCACCGAGATGCCCTTGTGCTTCGGGGCGTCCGGGTCGGTACGCACCGCGAGCCAGATGTAGTCCGCGGCGTGGCCGCCGGTGGTCCACATCTTCTGCCCGTTGACGATCCAGTCGCCGGTCGCCTCGTCCTTCTTGGCCGCGCAGCGCAGCGAGGCTAGGTCGGTGCCGGCATCGGCCTCGGAGTAACCGATCGCAAAGTGCACGTCGCCAGCCAGGATCTTTCCGAGGAACATGTCCTTCTGCACGTCGGTGCCGAAGGCCTGCAGGGTCGGGCCGACCGTCTGCAGGGTGACCGAGGGCAGGTGGATGTCGCCGCGCGCCGCCTCGTTGGCGAAGATCTGCTGCTCCATCTCCCCCAGGCCCTTGCCGCCGTACTCGGTCGGCCAGCCGACGCCCATCCAGCCGTCGTCGCCCATCCGCTTGATGTTGCGGTGGTACGCCGAGCCGTGCCGGTTCTCCATCATCTCGAGCTTGTCCTCGTCACTGACCAGCGTCGAGAAGTAGCCACGGACCTCGTCCTTGAAGGCCCGCTGGGACTCAGTGAGCTCGAGGTTCTTGCCCTCACCATCGTCGATCGAGACCCGGGCCAGCGTGGCGGCTCTGCCCCCGAGGAAGCGGGCGATGTCCTTGACCCGGGAGAAGTAGAAGTGCAGCGGGTAGGTCTCGTCGACGCCCATGCCGCCGTGCAGGTGGTGGCAGGTCTGGAGCGCTGCGGGAACCCGCTCGGTGAACCAGGCGGAGCCGATCGCGAGGTCCGCTGCAGCCGGGAGTCCCGCCGAGACCCGGTACGCCGCACTCTGGGCAGCCAGAGCGGTCATCCGAGCGACCACGAAGACGTCGGCGATTTGGACGGCGACGGCCTGAAACTCGGCGAGCGAACGACCGAACTGGACGCGCTCCTTGATGTAGCCGGAGGTGAGGGCCAGCGCACCGGCGACCAGACCGTCACCGAGCAGAAGTTGCCCGGCGACGGCATTCTCGCGCAGGACTTTCGACGCGGGCTCGGGCAGCACCTCGACAGCAGGGGCCTCATCGAAGACGTAGCCGGTCTGGACACCGCGGACCGTGCCGACCGGGATGCTGCGGGAGGAGTAGTTCGCGGTGGCAGTGACCCCGGGACCCGCAGGGTCGACCAGGGCGACACCACCATCGGTCGAGACCAGCAGCAGCGTGCTGCCCTCGAGCAGCGAGACGTCGATCTTGTGCCCGCTTACCTTGCCGTCGCGCAGCGTGGTCGACGGCGTGGTCGGCACCGGGTTGCCCGGCTCGTTGATCGCTACAGCCAGCATCCGGGTGCCTGCCATGACCTCGGGGATCAGGTATTCGGCCTGCTCGGCGGTCCCGGTTGCGCCGATCGTCAGCAGCCCGCAGGCCAGGGTGTCCCAGACCGGGAGATCCAGGGCTCGCCTACCGACCTCGTGGAGCAGCACCCCGACCTCATCGAGTCCGAGGCCCTCGCCGCCGTACGCCTCGGGTGCGGCCAGTCCGAGCAGCCCGGCCTCGGCACAGGCCGCCCAAGTCGCCCGTTTGGACTCCGGGCCCTTGTCGAGGACATCGGTGATGACCGAACGGATCTCTTCGCGCACCTCGGACACAGGTCTTCCCTTCACGAAAACATTCACTGTGGTGTCAAAATTGGAACCTGTTCTAGTCTAGCGTGAGGACATCGTTCGAGCACGACCCAACCGCAAAGGGGTTCCCTTGCCTCTGCCCACGCTGCCGACGCTGCTGCGCGAGATGGTGGACGTCCCCGAAGTCGTCATTCCGAAGGGCCGCTGGCTCGACGTGCCCGGACGCGGGCGGACCTGGCTGACCGACGTACCGGGACCGAGCGCGGACGCGCCAGCGATCATCCTGCTGCACGCTGTCGGTTGCACCGGGATGCTGACCTGGTTCCCGGTGATCCCCGAGCTCTCCCGCAAGTACCGTGTCGTCGTCTTCGACCAGCGCTGGCACGGCCGCGGGATGATGTCGGAGCACTTTTCGGTCCGCGACTGCGCCGACGACGTCGCCGCGATCGCGAACGTCCTCGGCCTCGACGCCCCGATCGTGGCCGGCTACTCGATGGGCTCGATCGTCGCGCAGCGCTGCTGGCGCCAGCATCCCAAGCGCTTCGGCGGCCTAGTGCTCGCTGCCACCACCGACCACTTCCGGACCTCGGGCAGCGAGCGGGTTTTCCACCAGACCATGGAGGTCGGGATGGGCGCCCTGCGCGCGCTGTCGCGCTCCCGAGCCGTGAACGTCGCAGCGGGGCTGGCGACCGAGGTCCTCCTCGACCCGACCGACACCCACCAGTGGGCACTCGGTGAGTGGCGCAGCACCAGCTCGTGGGCGGTCGCCCAGGCAGTGGCCGCACTGGGACGGCACCACTCGACGCCCTGGCTCTCGAAGATCGACATCCCCACAGCAGTCGTGGTGACCACCAAGGACCGGGTCCTCTCCCCCGAACGCCAACGAGTGATCGCAGCGACCATCCCCGGCGCCACGGTCCACGAGGCCGACTGCGGCCATGCGGGCTGCGTGCTGGATTCGAAGGTCTTCGTCCCCGCGTTCCTCGAGGCCGTCGACACCACGGCCGGACGACGGGCGAGCGCGCTCAAGGTGGGCACGGGCAAGGGCGCCTGAGAAAGGCGCCTGAGCAGGAGGAGGAACCATGGGGAAGACGCTGGTGACCGAGGCCAAGGTCGCCCGGGTGGTCAGCACTGACCAGATCGCGCTCAACCGCGGTGCGGACGCCGACATCCGTGAGGGCGATGAGGTGACGATCAACGAGAGTCTCGAGGTCGTCGACCCCGATACCAAGGAGAGCCTCGGGCACGTGCTGGTGCCCAAGCTCCGCCTCCGGGTCACCCTGGTCGCCGAGCGTTACAGCGTCGCGCAGTCGATCGACGAGGCCCCACCGGCACCCTGGACCACGACACCGCGTCCCAAGCGGGTCACCGACGTCAAGGCGAAGGCAGACGAGGAGCACGTCCTCGTCGTCGTCGGCGAGGAAGCCCTGGTACGCCGCGAGGCGGAGTAGCCGGGTGCGTACACCAGGCGTCGCGAGACGGCCTGCGCGCTCCTGGGGTTTCGAGACAGGCGCGAGCGTGCCTTCCTCAACCAGCGTCTCCCTCGGGTGTGCGGCTACTTTGGTGGTTGAGGAAGGCCGTTCCGGCCTGTCTCGAAACCATCCCCCGCGCGCAGCCGCCGCGTACGCGGAGTGGACCAGAAGCCAGTCACCTTTACCAGGCGAAGGTGACGCCTACACCCCGACGACTGCGTCGTACAGCGCGTCCAGCTCGGCCGGGAAGTGCGCGGCCAGTGCCGAGATCTCCGGCATCGCCTCGCGGCAGGCGATCAGACCGACATGCATCTGGCCGTTGTTGCTCATCACCGTGACGTTCAGCCCGGCTCCGTGGAAGACCGGGCCGAGCGGGTAGAAACCGGTGATCTTGGCACCCATGAAGTACAACGGCACCGGCGGACCGGGGACGTTCGAGATCACCAGGTTGTGGATCACCGGGCCCTTCTCCGCCAGCTTCAACTTGGAGACGGCCCGGACTGCCAGGCCGAAGGTCCGGGGCGCCGCGAACTCCGCCCAGTCCTGAAGGGTGTCCGCCGGGATTGCTTTGTGGTGGTCCTTCGCGTGCGCGTTCGCCTCCGCGAGCTGCTCCAGGCGCTCGACCGGGTCGGCCACGTCGGTGCCGAGCTTGGTGAACATCGAGGAGACCTTGTTGGTGCCTTTGGACTTCGTCGAGGTCTCGTGGACCGATACCGGCACGCTGGCCAGCAGCGAGGACTCCGGTAGCTCGTCGCGCTCCTCGAGGTAGCGGCGCAGGGCACCCCCGCTGATCGCCAGGACGACGTCGTTGACGGTGGCTCCCTCGACGGCGTGCCGGATCTTCTTGATCTTGTCCAGGGAGATGTCGGCGTAACCGACCGAGCGCTTGCCGGTGATGTTGCCGTTGAACGAGGTCCGGGGCGCCGTCAGGGGCGCTGCCATCGCGGTGCCCTGACGGGCCCGACTGATCGTCTTGGAGACCACCGAGGTGGTCGGACCCAGCAGCTTCACCAGCTGGAACGGTTTGGTCAGGTTGTTGAGCAGCCCTCGTCCGAACAGCTCCCAGTCCCCCGGTGCCGCGCCGTAGTGGTCGCCCAGGGGGGTCAGGTCAAGCAGCGGGGCGTCCGGCTCGAGACTGCACAGGAACGAGATCAGGTTCGAGCCCGAGATCCCGTCGACGGTGGCGTGGTGCATCTTGGAGAAGATCGCGATCCGGCCGTTGTCGAGGCCCTCGATCACCCACATCTCCCACAGCGGCCGGGATCGGTCCAGTGGGATGCCGGCCATATGGCCGCACAGCTTCGAGAGCTCGGTCTGGCCGCCCGGGGACGGAACCGCGAGTCGGTGCACGTGCCGGTTGATGTCGAAGTCAGCGTCGTCGACCCAGACCGGGTGGTCGATCTCGAGCGGGACCTCCTTGAGCTTGCGCCGGAACGCGGGAATCGTCGAGATCCGGGCCTCCAGGTCCGCCTTGAACGCGCGGAAGGAATAGTCCTCCGGGATGGTCGAGGGGTCCAGCTGGATGATGCCGCAGACGTGCATCAGCTGCGCCGAGCTCTCCAGGTAGAGGAAGCTGGCATCGAGACCGCTGAGTCGTTCCATGAGTGCATGCTAGCGGGAACTGAAACGTGTTCTTGTTCTCAGCGCCCCCCAGTTGCCCGATACGCCCCGGTACGCTCGACCCATGGGTTTCCTGCGCCGACGCGTCGTCACTGCACTCCTCGCTGCCAACGCGGTCAAGCCGCTCCCCGGACACGGGGCGCCGCTGGGCTTCGCTGTCGGATGGCCGACCACCGAACTGGCTCCTCAGCTGATCACCCTCACCGCACTCGACACCGTCCAAGCGGTACTGCGGGGCAAGGCCTCCAGGACCTCCCTGATGGTGGCCGGTCTCTCGACGGCCGCACTCGGGTTCGTGATCACCGGCGCCCGAGGGTCTGGGACCTTGGCCGAGCAGGCACTCTCCGAATCCCTGGGCAGCGACTACCTGGACGAGCTCCCCAACCGGCCCGCCGACGCCGACCTGAAGGTCCCGATGCGCGAGGTCGCCCGGCCGTTCACGATGATGAAGCCCGGCGTCGAGGTGATTCGCGACATCAACTACCGCGACGGCGGTAGCCGGGCTCGCCTGGACATCTACCGCCCCGAGGGCGACCTCACCGACGCCCCCGTCCTGTTCCAGATCCACGGTGGGGGGTGGACCATCGGGGAGAAGAACCAGCAGGGGCTGCTGCTGATGAACCGGATGGCGGCCCGCGGCTGGGTCTGCGTCGCGATCAACTACCGACTGGCGCCGAAGAACCCGTTCCCGGCCCAGATCATCGACGTGAAGAAGGCCATCGCCTGGACTCGCGAAAACATCGGGTCCTACGGCGGCGACCCGTCGTACGTGGTCCTCACCGGCGGTTCCGCTGGCGGTCATCTGGCGGCACTCGCAGCCCTGACGCCGGACGTCAAGGAGTACCAGCCAGGGTTCGAGGACGCCGACACCCGGGTCGCGGCCTGCGTTCCGTTCTACGGCGTCTACGACATGGCTGGCATCACCGGAGACAAGGCAGCGATCCGAATGCGGGACTTCTTCCTGGCGCGCCGGATCTTCAAGCTGGACCCGGCCAAGAACCCCGAGGCCTTCGTGCTCGCCTCCCCGCTGGCGCACGCGGGCCCGGACTCACCCGACTTCTTCGTCATCCACGGAGCCAACGACGGGCTGGTCTCGGTCCGTCAGGCGCACGCGTTCGTCGAGAAGTTGCGCGCGCTCTCCGGCGGGGTGATCACCTACCTGGAGCTGCCCGGCACCCAGCACGCGTTCGAGGTGTTCTCCTCGATCCGCAGCCAGCACGTCATCCGGGCTGTCGAGCGCTGGCTGGAGTGGCACCGCGCCAACCGCCGTACGGCGACCAGCGACGAGCCGGAGACCGCAGGAGTCTGACTCAGCCCCCCGCAGGGGTCAGACTCAGCCCCGCGGCAGACCGAGGATCCGCTCGCCGGCCACGTTGCGGAGGATCTGGGTGGTGCCGCCGGCGATGGACAGGCAGCGGTTCCGCAGGAACAGGTCGTTGGCTGCGAGCGCGCGTTCGGTGCGGGTGAAGACCTCAGCCCCGAGCAGTTCCATGGCCAGTTCTGCGGAGTCCTGGCGACTGCGGACACCGACGAGCTTGGCGACGCTGGACTCGGCGCCCGGGCCCTGTCCGGCGATGGAGCGCAACGTCGAGCGGGTGCCGAGCAGCTTGACCACCTGGGCCAGGGCGATCGCACGTCCGACTGCCTCGCCGGCGCTCGGCCTGCGTACCTCGTCGAGCAGCGTGATCGCCAGCTCGACGCTGTCGCCGAGCTTGGAGCCAGCCATCGCCACCCGCTCGTTGGCGAGCGTGGTGACGGCCAGTCGCCAGCCACCGTTGATCTCCCCGACGACGCAGTCGTCGGGGACGAAAACGTTGTCGAAGAACACCTCGTTGAACAGCGCCTCGCCGGTGAGCTCGCGCAGCGGGCGGATGTCGATCCCGGCACTCTTCATGTCCACGACGAAGTAGCTGATCCCGGCGTGCGGCTTGGCCGCGGCGTCCGTTCGGGCCAGGCACACTCCCCAGTCGGCGCGCTCGGCGACCGAGTTCCAGACCTTCTGCCCGGTCAGCAGCCAACCACCGTCGGTCCGCTCCGCCTTCATCCGCAGGGACGCCAGGTCCGAGCCGGCGCCCGGCTCGCTGAACAGCTGGCACCAGGTGATGTCGCCGGTGAGCGTGGGGCGCACGAAACGCGCGCGCTGCTCGTCGGTACCCCCCTCAAGGATGGTCGGCGCAGCCCAGGCACCGATGACGAGGTCAGGACGCTCCACGCCCGCCTTCTCCAGCTCCTGGTCGATCACCAGCTGCTGGACAGGTCCGGCGCCGAGTCCGTACGGCGCGGGCCAGTGTGGCGTGAGGAAACCGGAGTCGGTGAGAGCCGCGCGCTGCCCCGCGAGGGGGAGCGCTCCGATGCGCTGGGCTTCGGTGCGGGCGGACTCCCGGAACTCCTCGTCCTGACCACCGAAGTCGATGTCACCCGAGCGGCGGACACCGGTCCCAGCGCACGCACTGAGCTCGGCCGCGAACGCACCGGTGTCGCCCAGGAACGCGCGCAGCGCGATCGCCCGACGGAGGTAGAGGTGCGCGTCGTGCTCGTAGGTGAAGCCGATCCCGCCAAGCACCTGGATACAGGCCTTGGCGACCTCGACAGCCCCGTCGAAGCAGATCGTCGCGGCAACCCCGGCAGCGAACCGGGCCTGGTCGCTAGTCCCTGTCTGGACAGCGTGCTCGACGGCCTCGGCCGCGTCCCAGGCGGCAGCCGTCACGCTCTCGCTGATCTCCAGCATCTCCGCGCAGAGGTGCTTGACGGCCTGGAAGGCGCCGATCTTCTTGCCGAACTGCTCGCGCACCTTCGCGTAGTCGACCGCGGTGTCGAGGCACCAGCGGGCCAGGCCGGACGCCTCGGCCGCGGCCAGGACCAGCAACTCGATCGGCACGCCGGCCTTGGCGTACGTCGGCAGTCCCTCGGTCATCAGGTCCCCCACGACGACCTCGCCGACGCCGCGGGTCAAGTCGACGCTCTCGCCAGGGCGGACCTGCACCTGCTCAACCGGGACCACGAGGTGGCCGGAGTTCTGCGGCACCGAGACGTGCGTGACGTTCGGAGCGTCCAGGACGGCCAGCAGGCTGGTTCCCATCCCGACAGTGATCCGCCCTTCGGCGATCCCGGTCCGCAGGTCGTCGTCGTCGTACATCAGGCCTGCTGCGGCCGTGGTCAGGAACGGGCCGGGGACCAGTGCGTAGGCGGCTGCCTCGACCGCAACGGCCTGGTCCAGCAACGTGCCGCCCCCGCCACCGGATGACTCCGGAAGCGCGATCGCGGTCAGGCCCATCTCGGCGGGAAGCGTGCCCCAAGGGGTCAAGGCGCCCGGATCGGTCTCGGCCGACCGGATAGCGGCGATCGAGCCCTGACTCTCGGCCCACTTGCGGACCGACGCCGCGAGCTCGCTGTGCTCGTCACTGATACCGATCGGCATGAAGACTCCTGCGTTGAAACTAGAACGTGTTCCAATCATGCCACGGATAGGGTTCGGCAGGTGAGTACCACCATGGATCCCGACCTGCTCGCCCACGCCGAGGCCGCGAAGGGCTTCATGCCCGCCGACGAGGGTGCCCTGCTGCACCGGACCGCGGTCGCCCACCTGGGCGCGGGACCGGCTCTAGAGATCGGCACCTACTGCGGGAAGTCCGCGATCTATCTCGGCGCCGCCGCGGAGGCCACCGACAGCACCGTCTTCACCCTCGACCACCATCGCGGCTCGGAGGAGAACCAGGCCGGCTGGGAGCACCATGACCCCACCGTGGTCGACCCCGAGATCGGGCTGATGGATACGTTGCCGACGTTCCGCCGCACCGTCCAACGGTCCGGGCTCGAACACCGGGTCGTCGCCGTCGTCGGCGACTCCCCCACCGTGGCCCGCTACTGGCGCACACCGGTGGCGCTGCTGTTCATCGACGGCGGCCATTCCGAGGAACCGGCGCAGGCCGACTACTCCGGTTTTGCGCCCTGGGTGCAGCTGGACGGGCTCCTGGTCATCCACGACGTCTTTGAGCGCTCGGAGGACGGCGGTCAGGCGCCGTTCCACGTCTGGCGGCGCGCCGTCGCCGGTGGCGCGTTCACGCCGATCGAGAGCGTGGGCTCGATGCGGATCCTGCGGCGTACCTCGGGCGAAGCGGGCGCTAGCGTCGGCTAGTGGCGAAGTCGGAGGCCCGATCTGGACAGCCGCACTCCAGCGCGATCTCCTCGAAATGCGGCGCCAAGGTGTCCCCGCGCATGATCCCGGAGCCCGGTGTGGTCCGCGACAGCTCGTCCGCCGCGAGCACCACAGCTGCAGCCGTGTACGTCGTCTGCTCGTCGGGCCAGTTCACGTCCTCGGGGAAGACCCAACCAGTCCAGTAGCGACCGTCGTCCTCACGCAGGTGCTGCATCGCGGTGAACTGCTCGAGCGCGCGCTCGTGGTCACCGATGGCGTCCAGCGACATCACCAGCTCGCAGGTCTCGGCACCGGTGACCCAGTTGTTCTGGACCACGCACTTGATGCCCTTGCCGTCGATCACGAAGGTGTCCCACTTGCTCTCCAGCAGCTCCACCGCGGCACTGCCGCGGACCGCGCCACCGAGGACCGGGTAGTACCAGTCCATCGAGAACTCGGACTTGTCGAGAAACAGGTCGCGGTGGTGCCGCAACGCGTGGCCGAGGCGACCGCCGGCCAGCTCCCAGTCGACCTGGGGATCGCCGACGAGTTCGCTCAGCGCCATCCCGGCGCGCAGCGCTTGGTAGATGCTCGACGAACCGGCCAGCAGGGCGTCCTCGTTCACGTTCGCAGGCCCGCCGTTCCCCTGCGGTGCCGTGTCCCACTCCTGCGACCAGGCGATGCCACCCCAGGGCAGCTGCATCCCGACCACGAAGTCCAGGGCCCGCCGAACGGTGGGCCACATCCGGTTCACGAACGAACGGTCCTGCCGCAGCAGCCAGTGGTGCCAGACTCCGACCGCCAGATAGGCCGACATGTTCGTCTCGCCGGAGGCGTCCTTAATCTCGCCGCCGACGATCTCCATCGGCCAGGAGCCGTCCGGACGCTGCGTCCGGGCGCACCATGCGTAGGCACGCTCGGCTGCCTCGAGTTCGCCTCCGACGAGGAGCGCCATCGCGGCCTCGACGTGGTTCCAGACGTCAGTCTTCTCGCCCGGGGACCAGGGCACAGCTCCGCTGGGCTCCTGCATCGCTGCGATAGAGGCAGCGGTGTCGGCCACCTGCTGGGAAGTCAGGACGCCGTCGACGGCAGGGATCTGCCAGGTACGCGCGTGAGAGTCGGTCAAGGGATCTACTCCGGCTTGCGGAAGTAGAGCACCATGCTCTTGCCGATGACCGGGTTCAGGACTTTCTCCGCCAGCCGGGTCACGGTGGAGTAGCGCGGCGTCTTCATGATGTCCCAGACCAGGACCTGGTGGTACGCCTTCACGAGCGGGTGGTCGTTGTTGTCCACCCCGACAGCGCACTTCAGCCACCAGTAAGGCGTGTGCAGGCCGTGGGCGTGCGCCTTACCGGCGAACTCCATCCCGGCATTGACGAACTTCCACTTCAGCTCCTGATCGGTGTAGATCCGGATGTGCCCGCCGGGGGTGTTGTGGTACTCGTCGGCCAGCCGCCACGAGATCACCTCGGGGCCCCAGCGGGGCACGGTGATCGCCATCGTGCCGCCCGGACGGAGTACCCGGATCAACTCGAGGATCGCCCGGTGGTCGTCGTGGATGTGCTCGAGGATCTCCGAGGCGACGACCCGGTCGAACTCGCCGTCCGCGAAGGGCAGCTGCAGGGCGTCGCCCTCCTTGATGTCGGCCGAGGCTCCGAGGGGTACCTCACCGGCCTCCTTCATCGCGCCGAAGAGCTCCAGCACATTCGCGAGCTCGTCCGCGTCCTGGTCGAACGCGACCACGTCGGCGCCGAGGCGGTACATCTCGTAGGCGTGGCGTCCGGCGCCGCAGCCCATGTCGATGACGCGGTCGCCGGGTCGGAGCCCGAGTCGGTCAAAATCAACGGTCAGCATCAGTCGTTCCCCTTCTGGTCCTGCTTGATCTTCTTCACACGTTGGTGGGTGCTGGTCGGGTTCGCCGCGTAGTCGGCGAGCACGTGCTCGTAGGCGGCAGCGGTCTTTCTTGCCACCGCGGACCAGCTGAACAGCTCTTGGGCCCGGACCCGGCCCGCCTTACCGAGACGGTCGCGACGCTCCGGGTCGTCGAGCAGGGCGGCCAACGTGGTCACCAGCTCGCCGACGTCGCCGGGGGTGACCAACTCCGCGCAGAGACCGTCGGGCCCGACGACCTCCGGGATCGCGCCGGTACGGCTGACCACCAGCGGGGTCTCGCAGGCCATCAGCTCGGCAGTCGGCAACGAGAAGCCTTCGTACAGGGAGGGGACGACGGCGATCTCGGCCGACCCCATCACCTCGACCAGCTCGACGTCGCTGATCCCGTTGACGAACTTGATGTGCTCGCCGATGCCGAGCTCTTCGATGAGCTTTTCAGTCCGTCCACCGGAGGTGGGCTTGGTGACCAGCAGCAGCTCGAGATCGCGCTCAGTGCGGAGCTTGGCGAAGGCCTCCAGCAGGGTCGCAATGCCCTTCATCGGTGCATCCGCGCTGGCCATGGCGACCAGTCGGCCGGGGACCCGGGGCTTGGTCGGCGGGACGAAGCAGTCATCGACGCCGAGCGGGATGACCTGCATCTTTGCCAGGTCGGCACCGAAGTCGTGGGCGGCGTCGACCTTGGATGACTCCGAGGGCAGCAGGATCCAGCGGGCCCGGCGGACCACTGCGCCCTGCATCTTCAAGAAGCCGTACCAGCGACGCAGGCTGAGCTTCTTGCGCAGCGGCGCTGCTGCGATGTCCACGCGACGATCGAAGGTGATCGGGTGGTGCACGGTGGTCAGCACCGGGATGTCGAGCTCTTTCTCGATGTCCATCACGCCGTGCGCGAGTACCTGGTTGTCGTGGACGATATCGAAGTCGTCCTTGCGGCCGCGCAGCACCTTCAGGACACGCTTGCCGAAGGTCCGCGGCTCCGGGAAGCCGGCGGTGCACATGATCGCGAACTCTTGCGCGTCGATCAGGTCGCGGAACTCCCACGGCCAGACCATCCGGAACGGGTCCGGGTCCCGGTAGAGGTCGAGACTGGGCACCCTGGTGAGGGCGACCCCCTCGTCGAGCTCGGGGTACGGCTGGCCGGAGAACACCTCGACGGTGTGGCCGAGTTCGGTCAGCTCGCGGCTGAGGTGGCGGACGTAGACGCCCTGCCCTCCGCAGTGTGGCTTGCTGCGGTAGGACACGAGTGCGATGCGCAACGGCCCGCCCTTCCTATTTTTTCCGGCTCGCGCCGGCACATTTCAACGGTGTTTCAGAACTGCAACGTGTTTCTATTATGACTGATTGCGCTGCTAGCCTTGCTTTCACGGTCTCGCGGGCAATTCTGCAGGGTCGACCAAAGCAGATGCGATCGGAGGCAGGGATTGTGACCACCACCAACTCACTGACCTACGACGACCTCGGATCCGCCGCTCAGCGTGACCGCCGCCGCCGGATCCTCGACGCGACCATTGCGCTCGCTTCGAAGGGCGGGTTCGATGCGGTCCAGATGCGTGCCGTGGCCGAGCAGGCTGATGTCGCCCTCGGCACGCTGTACCGCTACTTCCCCTCCAAGATCCATCTTCTCGTCTCTGCGCTCGCACGCCAATTCGAGGACACCTCGTCGATGGTGAACCGCCGGCCGGTACCGGGCGACACCGCCTCCGAGCGGGTCATCTACGTACTGCGCCGCGCCACCCGCGGCATGCAGGGCGACGCCAACCTAACCGATGCCTTGACCCGCGCCTTCATGTTCGCCGACGCCTCCGTCGCGACCGAGATCCACGTGGTCGGCATGCAGTTGACCACCATGCTCACCAGGTCGATCAAGGGCGAGGCCTACGTCGAGGGCGAGCAGCCGTCCGACGAAGACGTCGCGATCGCCCGCGTGATCAGCGACGTCTGGCTCTCGGCCCTGGTCTCCTGGGTCACCGGCCGCGCGACGGCCGAAGAGGTCGCCGAGCACATCGAGACCGCGGTGCGGCTCGTCCTGAGGTAGTTGCGAGTCACAGGTTTCACAACCTACGTTGCGAAACTGCCGCTTCCCTACCGAGATCTGGGTGTGGAAGTGGCAGTTTCACATCAGAGGTTGTGAAATCGGTCGCTCAGATCCCGCCGAACGCGTGCGTCGCGGTCACGCCGCCATCGATCGCGATCTCGGCCCCGTTGATGTAGCTGGACTCGTCGCTGGCCAGGAAGACGTAGAGCGGGGCTACGTCCTTGGGATAGCCCACCCGGCGCAGCGGCACCCGGGACGCGCCGAACTCCATCGCTGCGTCGCCACCGTGGGGGCGGGTCATCGGGGTGTCGATCATCCCCGGGTGGACCGAGTTGACCCGGATCTGCTTCGGGCCGAGTTCCATCGCCGCCGCCTTGGTCATGCCGCGGATCGCGAACTTCGTCGCCGTGTACGCCGTCAGGGACGCCATCCCGGCCAGGCCCTCGACCGAGGAAGCGTTGATGATCGATCCGCCGCCGTTCTTGCGCATCGTCCGGGCGACGGCCTTCATGCCCAGGAAGGTCCCGAGTTGGTTGACGTTGACCAGCAGCAGGTACTCCTCCTTGGTCATCTTCTCGATCTCGGCGAACCGCAGGATGCCTGCGTTATTCGCCAACACGCTGATCGGGCCGAACCGCTCGTTGGTGTCGGTGACCAGCGCGGTCCAGGATTCCTCGTCGCTCACGTCGTGGTGCCGGAAGTGCGCGTCGTCCCCCAGCTCTGCCGCGAGGGCAGCGCCGAGCTCGTCAGCGACGTCCGCGATGACGACCTTCGCACCCTGTGCGACGAACTGGCGGGCGATCTCGGCCCCCTGGCCCTGGGCGCCGCCGGTGACGATGGCGACCTTGCCGGCAAGTCTGTTGCTCATGGTGATCTGCTCTCGGTTGGTTGAGGAGGCGCTCTGGCGCCCGTCTCGAACCCGGTTCGGGTCCGAGGGGAGGTTCTGGTTCAGACCTTCAGCTGCATGACAGAGTCGGCGGCGAAGCCGATAGACGGGTCGCGGTCCTCGAAGTAGCTGCCGAGGGTCCGGTCGAGCTCGGCGAGGTCGAAGACGTCCCCGCTGGTGTCGAAGCGCTGCTCGACGACCGGTGCGGCGATCAGCGCCACCATGCCGCCGTAGACCACGAAGAGCTGACCGGTGATGTTCTGCGCCGCGGGCGAGGCCAAGTAGGCCACCAGCGGCGCGACGTGCTCGGCACCGTACGGGTCGATCGACTTGCCCGAGGTGTCCTCGCCGAAGACCGAAGCGGTCATCGCGGTCCGGGCACGGGGGGCGATCGCATTCGCACGGACCCCCATTCGCCCCAGGCTGCGCGCGGTCGAGAGCGTCAGCGCGGTGATGCCGGCCTTGGCTGCCGCGTAGTTCGGCTGCCCCGGCGATCCGCTGAGCGACGCCTCGGAGGCAGTGTTGATAATCGACCCGTAGACCTGCTCGCCAGTCGCCTTGTGCTGTGCCCGCCAGTAGGAGGCTGCGTTGCGGGAGAGCAGGAAGTGGCCGCGCAGGTGGATCTTGGTGACGAGGTCGAACTCCTCGTCGGTCATGTTGAAGATCATCTTGTCGCGGGTGACTCCGGCGTTGTTCACCACGATGTCGAGGCCACCGAGCTTCTCCGCTGCCTCGATCATGGCGTCCGCGGTCGCCCGCTCCCCCACGTCACCGGCGACCACGCTTGCCGTCCCACCCAGGGCGCGGATCTCGTCGGCGGCCTCGTCGCCCGCTCCGGGGAGGTCGTTGAGGACCACCGCGGCTCCGGCCTGGGCCAGGGCGACCGCCTCGGCGCGGCCGAGACCTGCCCCGGCTCCGGTAACGATGGCGACCCGGCCATCGAGCGACAGGGCGTCAGGGTTCTGGTGCATGGACGTACTACTCCTAGGCAGGGAAGGGCGGGTGGTGCGGGCGAGCGGGAGCTCAGCCGTCGATCAGGGTGATCGCAGACTTGGGACACGCTGCGACCGCCTGCTGGACCGCGTCGCGGTTCTCGTCGGTGACGTTCTCCTCGGTGATCTGCAGGAAGTCGTCGTCATCGATCTCGAAGTTTGCAGGGGCGAGCGCCTCGCACAGGGCGTTGGACTCGCAGAGGTCGAAATCAACCTTGATCTTCATGGGGTTCCTCCATACGTGGGCGGTTCGATCCTGAGGTGCAGAGAGTTCGTGGTCGGATCGGTCACGACAGCCTCGGCGCTCGCCATCAGGAGCCGTCGCTCGAGTGGCCGGGGAATGTTCCCTGGTCGGGGAATACCAACGGCGTCGCGTTGTTCACCGCGGTCGCGACCTCGCCGAAGCCGACCGCGATCAGGCGGACCTTGCCGTCGTACTCGGTGATGTCACCGGCCGCGAAGACGCGCGGGAGGTTGGTCCTGGTGGTGGAGTCGACCTTGATGTGTCGCTTGTCGAACTCCAGGCCCCACTCCTTCATCGCAGTCAGGTCGGCGATGAAGCCGAGAGCCGCGACGACCGCCTGCGCCGGCCGCGTGACGACCTCGCCGTCCGCCAGGGTGATCTCAACCTGTTCGACGTGCGCCTCGCCGGTCAGCGCGGTGACCTGCGCCTTCGTGATGACTTCGGTCTTGCCGGCCAGGACGGCGTCGACCGTGGCCTGGTGCGCCCGGAACTGGTCCCGGCGGTGGACCAGGGTGACGGAGTTGGCGATGCCCTCAAGGTGGTGCGCCCAGTCGAAGGCGCTGTCGCCGCCCCCGACGATGACGACGTCCTTGCCCACGTACTCCTCGAAGGACGGCACGAAGAAGGCCAGACCCCTGCCCTCCCAGCCGTCACCGGCTGGCAGCGGACGCGGGGTGAACTTGCCGATCCCGGCAGTGACGATGACAACCTTGGCGGCAATCTGGGTGCCGTCGTCGAGGCCCATCGTCGCTGAGTCCTCGTCGATCACCAGCGCCGTGGCGGTCCGGTCGAGGAGATAGGTCGGCTTGGCACTGGAGGCCTGTTCGACCAAGGCGTTGATGAGCTCGCGACCCTTGATGTTCGGGAAACCGGCGACGTCGAGGATTGCCTTCTCCGGGTAGAGCGCGGAGACCTGACCACCAATCTCGGGCAGCGAGTCGACCAGCATCACCGACATGCCGCGGAAGCCGGCGTAGTACGCACCGAACAGGCCGGCCGGACCGGCTCCGACGATGAGTACGTCCGTCTCGTGGGTCTGGGCCACCACAGCGTCCTTCCGGCAGGGTCGATCCGAGAAAAGTGAAACCTGTTCTAATTTATCAGAGGTGTCAGTTTCGACACGCGCCAGACTCCATCTTCGCGTTCCATCTCCATCCGGACGCGGTCGACACTCTGCGGCGCGGCGGCCGTCGAACCCTCGGGCACGTTCTGGATGTTCGTCAGGAGCAGCAGGGTCGCGCGGGTCTCGGTCAGCGACACCAAGCCGGCCGAGGACGGGTCGACGGTCGCCGTCTGGGTGAGCTTGGACTTCAGGGTGTCTGCACGGATCTCCTCGAAGAGCGGGTCGTACTCCTTGATGAACGCGGGCGTCATCACCTCGTGAGCCGCGTCGATGTTCTGGTCCAGCGAGGTGTAGCTGTACGACAGGATCGCCTCGGCGTTCGCGGCTGCAGCGCTGATCGCTGCGCTGCGGTAGTCGTCGACCGTCACTTGACCGTTGTCCGCGGTCCGCAGCGAGTCCGGGCGCGCCATCAGGACCAGTGCGACCAACAGACCGGCCAGAAGCAGGCTGAGCACGACCAGGCCGGTCGAGACGACGTCGGCTTTCAGGCCGTGCAGCACCTTGGTCGTCGGCTTCGGGCCAGCCGATCCGGGAGCGCGCTCGGAGTCCGCCACGGGCGTCTGGACATGCTCGACATCAGGGCTGGGCTCGGGCGTCTCGACAGGCTCGACATCCAGCGGCGGTTCGACGTCCGGGGCAGGGGTGGGAGTCGGGGTGGGTTCCGGGGTTGGTTCCGGGAGGTCGGAGTGGCAGTAGCGGCACTTGATGGCCGCCGCCTTAATGGTCTCGGAGCAGAAGGGACACACCTTCTCTGCGGTGTTCGTCACGCTGTCTGCACCAGCCTGAGCTTCGAGGCGAGCCACTCGCCCTTGACCCGGGAGACGGTGACCTCGAAGAGGAACTGGAACTTGACCTCGGTGGTCTTCTTCCCCTCCTCGTTCTCGACGCCGTCGGTCTGGGTCTTGTTGGCGGCGACCAGCACGACTGCGGAGGTGTCCGACGCCTTGCTCAGCCCAACCTCGAGTACCTCCCCGGTCGCGACCGAGCGCTGGTTGCGCGCGGTCGCGGCCAGCTGCACGCTGAACTGGTCGTACTCCTCCTTGAACTCGCCGGCGGCGAGCTTCTTGAGCTTCGCGAGGTCCTCGTCGATGGTCCGGTAGTCGTAGGCCACCGAGGCAAGCACGACCTTTCGCGCCACCAGGATGGCCGCCGCGTTGCGGTCGGCGGCTTCGTCTGCCTCGGTCCAGGATGACGGAAGGGCACCCGGGACGAATGCGCTCGCGACCCCGACGTAAGCGCAGGCCAGAGCGAGGATCCCTGCTACCACCGTCAGGACGAGGCGGCGAGTCCTCACTCGGCCGTCCCGAGCAACTGGCTCTGCCACGACTGCATGCCAAACACGTTCTGCCTCCCAGAGCCCAGGGACCCAACGCCCGGGGCAACGCCTGCATCGTACGGGGCGACCCTGTTCCGGGTGCCGGTGACACCCGAGGGCGCGGGGGCATACTTCGACCCACGCATGTTCACCGGCGGACCGGAGAGGCACCTCGCGGGGAACGTCGGGGTGTCGGAGAGATCGGTCGCCGGACGCCACCTGCCCGGGGGCAGATAACCCTTGGTGCACGGCGGAACGGCATAGTCCAGCTGCAGGTTGATGTGGCCGAAGCCGTCACCCGGGGTGCCGGTGAAGCCCGACGAGATCACCCGCGGCAAGGTCACCAGGGTCTGCTCGAGCGCGTTGAGGCGCTCTGTCATGACCTGGTTGACGGTGCCGAGGTTGCCCAGGAACGACGGCAGCGTCGGCGCCAGCCCGTTCAGCAGCGCGTTGACCTCGTTGACCGCGGGGATGCCACCGGCCAGCAGGATGCGCAGGTTCTTGTCGGAGTTGCGCAAGGTCTGGGTGAGATCGGCCAGATCGGCAGCGAAGGACTGGATGTTCGCGGAGTTGGCCTGCTGGGTCTCCAGAACGGTCTGCCCGGAACGGATCAGCTCGACCGTCGCCGCCTCGTTTGCCTTCGCGTCCGCGACGAGCTTGGCACCGGAATCGACCATCTTGCGCAGCGGTGACGCAGTGCCGGTGAACATGGTCCCGAGCTCTGAGGTCACGGTGGCGACGTCGGCCTGGTTCAGCGAACTGACCAGTCCGTCGAGCTTCATCAGGAGGTCGTCGGTCGCCTGGGGCAGGCTCGCCTGGTTGCCGGTGAAGGTCGCACCTTCCTCCGCATACGGGCCGGCACGGCCCGCAGGTTCGAAGTCGATGTACTGCTCGCCTACCGCCGAGAGGTTGTGCACATAGAACGGCGACCCGACCGGGATCCGGGTGTCCTCCTCCACCGCGAGGGTGAGGCGCACACCCGAGCGGGTCACGTCCATGTCGGAGACCTTGCCGACCTTGACTCCGCGATAGGTGACCTCGCTGCCGACGAAGAGTCCGCCGGAGGTGGGCAGGTCGGCGTGCAGGGTGAGGCCGCGACCGGTGATCTTGTCCACAATGCCGAGATAGTTGGCTGCGATGTACACGATGCCGACCGCGCTGAGCACCAGGAACGCCAGCAGCCGGGTCTTGACGCCACGGGTCATCGGGAACCACCTCCCATCAGCAGTCCGAGAAGGCCGCCGTTGCCGGACGTGTTGCCGCCCTGGGTGCCGCTCTTCGCACCGCCACCGCCGAGCAGCCCGCCGAGGAGGCCGCCGAGCGGGCTCTTCGGGTTCCCCTGGGCGCCGGGACCGGCGCCGGGGCAGAGCGGGTTGGTGGGCATCAGCGAGCACAGTTGGCTCAGCAAGGCGGCGTCGAGGGTCTGGCACAGCGGCTTGGCCGGGGTGGCCATGCAGATCTCGACCGGGTTCGGCAGGTTCGAGCTGTCACCGGCCGTGCCGCTGCTGAGCAGCTTGGAGAGATCGAAGTCGATGGCGAATAGCGCGTTCGCGTAGTCACCCTGAGCGAGGTCGGCAGCCTCCTTCGGGAACGGGAAGCTCGCCAGCAGGCTCAGGCCGCGGGGCAACGAGTCCCCCGCGTCGGCGAGCTCGCGCAGCGGCGGACCGAGGTGCCGCAGGGTCGCGATCAGGTCGTCCTTGCTCGCCTTCAGGACGCGCGTTCCGACGACACCGAGCTTGTCCAGCTCGCGGAGCATGGCGACCAGTGACGTGTGCTGCCCGTTGAGGACGCGCAGCGCCGGGCCCATGGCGTCGATAGCCTCGCCGACCGCCCGACCTTCCTTGTTCAGCGTCCGGGCGAGGTCGTCGATGGCCTCCAGTGCAGCGATGATCGAGGACTTCTGGTTGTCCAGCGAGCCGACTAGGGCAGTGATGTTGCGCAGCACCCCGCGGGCCTCGCCGGTGCGCCCGTCCAGCATCTTGTTGATCTCGATGCTGATCGTGCGCAGCTGCTGGACACCGCCCCCGCTGAGCACGAACGAGAGTGCGCCGAGCACTTCCTCGACCTCCGGGTTCCTCCCGGTGCGGTCGAGTGGGATGTTGTCGCCCTCGGCGAGCCGACCGCTCGGGTCGCTCTCGGGAGGCAGCAGCGCGATGTACTTCTCGCCGAGGAGACTGGACTGGCGCACCTCGGCGAACGTGTTCGCCGGCAGGTCCAGGTCCTTGCGGATCTCCAGGGTGATCTTCGCGTGCCAGCCTTCCCGCTCGGTCTCTGCGACCTGGCCCACCGGGACGTCGTCGACCATGACGGCTGTACGCGGCACCACGTTGAGAGCATCGGTGAACTCGGCGGTCACGGTGATGGCGTCATCCGGGTCGACCGCCTTGCCGCCCGGCAGCGGCAGGTCGTAGGCACCGTCGAACTTGCACGAGGACAGCACGACGGCGACGAGCAGGGTTACGACCAGGGTGCACAGTCGACGGGGCCGGAACGCTGCGGTCATCAGCGGCCACCCCCAAGCATGTCGCCAAAGCTGGCACTGGACTTGCGGGCGCCGCCGGGCGTTGCGCCCGGGGCTCCGGACGCGACGTCGGTTCCGACCGGGGCCAGCGGTGCGGTGATCGCCTTGAGCAGCTGGCAAGCCAGTTGCGGGTTCTGGATCTGGGCGTTGACGACGACGTCGCACAGGACGTTGCCGAGGCTCTGAGCGGTGGGACCGAGCTGGACCCGAGAACCGATCGACCCGGTCTTCACGTCGTACGCCAGGGCCAGGTTGCCGAGCCCGAGCGGGGCGAGCTGGACAGCGGTCGCCAGCGCCTCGCGCTCCGATGCGATCGCGCCGAGCACGCTGGTGAGGTCCTCAACGTTGGACGTCAGCGACTCACGGTTGTCGCGCACGAAGCCACGGACGGTCTTCACGACCTGCGCCAGCGAGGCCAGCGCGGCCCCGAGCTCGTCGCGCTCTCCCGCAAGCTGGGAGGAAACGCTGGTGAGGTCGGTGATGAAGCTCCGCACGGTTGAGTCGTTCTCGGCCAGTACCTCGGTCAGCTCGGAGAGCTGACGCACCGTGCTGAACAGGTTCCCGCTGTTGTTCCCGAACGTCTGCACCGCCCGGGACAGGTTGAGCAGGGTCTGGTTGGCCAGGGCTCCTTCGCCGCGCAGCGCCCGGGCACCCGAGGACAGCAGCGAGCTGAGCGCACCCTCCTTGTTGGCGCCGTTGGGGCCGAGCGCCTCACTGAGATCGGCGAGGCTGCGGTAAATCCGGTCCAGCTCGACTGGACTGGCGGTCTTCGCCAACGCGATGTCGGCGCCGTCCTCCATCACCGCACCCTCGGTGAAGGCAGGCGCGATCTGGACGAACCGGTCGGCGACCAGCGTCGGCGTCACGATCGCAGCCTTGGCGTCCGCAGGGAGCTTGTACTCGGCGTCGTAGGTCATCTCCACCCGGACGCTCTCGCCCGCGGGGATCACGTCGTCGACGGTGCCGATCCGGACGCCCATGAGGCGGACCTCGGAACCGGGGTAGATCGCCACTGCTCGGGAGAAGTGCGCGGTCAGGGTGCGCTCGCCGTTCCCGCCGAGGAAGACGAACGCGGTGGCGGCAACCAGCAGCACCGCGACCACGATCGCGAGCAGGCGGCCGCTGAGGCGGTCTAGGAGGGCATTCACGGAGCTCATCCGGTGTCACCGTCCCTCAGGCCGGGAACGAACTCGCCGCTCGCCAACCCGACAAGGTTCGGCACATAGGCGTCGAACCACGGCCCGGTCCCGATCACGTTGATCAGGATCTTGGCGTACGGGCCGAGGTTGTGGATGGTGGCCTTCAGCGCCTTCTCACGTTTGCGCAGCAGCGTGACCACCGTCTGAAGGTCGTCGAGGACCGGGCCGATCTGCTTCTCGTTGTCGCGGACGATGCCGGTCAGCGAGGTGGAGAGCTTCTCGGCGTTGACCAGCAGGGTGTGGATGGCCTGCCTGCGGTTCTGCAGCTCGGCGAAGACCAAGTCGCCCTGCTGCATCAGCGTCACCAGGTCACCCTTGCGGGCCGCGAGCACCTTGGTCACCTGGTTGGCGTGATCGAGCAGTGCGGTGACGTCGGCGTCGCGGTCAGCGACCGCGGCCGACAGTTTGGAGATGCCCACGAAGCTGTCGTGCACCTGGGGCGCTGCGGCGTCGATCGTCCCCGACAGCGTGGTCAGCGCCGAGGCGAGCTGATCGGTGTTGATCTGCTCGGTGGTGGTAGTCAGCTGGCTGAGCGTCGAGACGATGTCGAAAGACGCTTGGGTGCGGTTCTGCGGGATCGTGAAGCCACCCTCCACCTTCCCCGACCCGGCCGGCCTCAGGTTGAGATACTTACTGCCCAGCAGGTTCAGCACCTCGACCGATGCCTGGGTCTGGTCACCGAACGAGGCGTCGCGGACGTCGAAGTTCACCCGCACGTAATCGCCACGGATGTCGATGCTGCTCACCCGTCCGACCCGTACCCCGGCGATCTGCACCATGTCCCCCCGGCTTAGGCCAGAGGCGTCGGAGAAGTCCGCATGGTAGGTCGTGCCGCGGAACCCGGGGAACTTCTGCAGGTTGAACGCGGCTGCCATCACGGCCAGGAGCACGACCAGGGCGATCGTCCCGAGGCGCATGATCGACGCGTTGCTGTGGGTGGCCATCAGTCGCACCGCTCCGCCGTGCTGTAGAACTGCATCGTCTTGGCCAGCGACTGCTCCAGTTGGTCGAGGACCGGTTGAGTCAGTCCCGGGATCCCGAGGGTCGCGAGGTCCAGCTTCGGCAGGATGATCCGGCCGGTGTAGTCGCAGAGGTAGTAGTTGTACCAGGAGCCGTAGGTGCCGATCCGGGCCTGCTTGCGGAACAGTTCGGGCAACCGGTCGAGCGCCTCGTTCAGGAGCGCCTGGTTCTTCGGCTTGGCCAGAATCTCCGCTACCCGGCCGAGCTGCTTGATGTCTTCCTTCAGCAGCGGCCGACCACGGGTGAGCAGGTCGGAGAGCTGCACGGACAGGCCACTGACACTGCTCAGCGAGCTGCCGATCACCTTCCGGTCGGTGGCCAGGTTGCCGAGCCAGTCCTTGAGCTCGATGACCAGGTCGTTGAGCTCCACGTGGTGGTCGTCGACGGTGCGCAGCATCGTGGAGAGGTTCTTGATCACGTCCCCGATGAGCTCGTCGCGGTCCGCGAGGGTGTTGGTCAGCGACGCGGTCCGGGTGAGCAGCTCGTTGATGGTGCCACCCTCACCCTGGAGGACCTTGACCAGGTTCAACGACAGGTCGTTGATCTGTTCCGGCTCCAACGCCTGGAAGAGCGGCTGGAAGCCGTTGAACAGGGCGGTCAGGTCCAGCGCCGGTGTCGTCTGCGACATCGGGATGGTCCCGTTCTCCTTCAGGGAGGGCTCGCCGGCCTTGCCCTGGGAGATGGACATGTACCGGTCGCCGACCAGGTTCAGGAACCGGATGTCGGCGCGGCTCGCGGTCGTCAGCGGGACGTCGCTCTTGACCTCGAAGGTCACCAGGGCGTTGTCCCGGTCGTAGATCTTCACGTCTTTGACCGACCCGACGGTCAGGCCGGCGAGCCGGACGTCGTCGCCCTTGGTGATCAGGCTCGCGCTGGTGAACAGCGCCTTGTACTCCGTGGTCGAGCCGAACCCGAAGTTGCCCATGATCATGGCCAGCACTGTGGTTACTACCAGGGAGACTGCCGTGAAGATGGCGAGCTTGACCGCGGCGACGGTGGTCTCGGTGTTACGTGTAGCCATCAGCGCCTCCCCGGTTCGTCGAGGTCGCTGCCGTCGGGCAGCGGGACAGCGGTGGCAGGAACCGGCGGGTTGGGCAGGCCCAGGCACCACGGGCCGTGCCCGGTCCCGGCGTACTCGGGGGCGTCCTCGGCGGTGTACGCCGGGCGCTGGACCGCGTCGAACGACATCTTCTGGCGCACCCGGTTGCCCTTGAAGATCTGGGCCAGCCGACCGGTGTACCGGTCGATACCCTGCAGCAGGCAGGTGTACTCCGGCGAGTAGGTGTCGAGGAGCTCCATCAGCGGTTCTGCCAGCCGGACCTCCCTGATGATGGCGTCCTCGTTGGTCCGGAAGACACCGGTCGCGGTGATCGCCAGGCTGGTCGTGGCGTCCACGAAGCCGATCAGGTCGTCCTCGCGCTCGGTGATCGTGCGCGCGGTGACCGTGGCGTTCTTCAGCAGCCGGACGAGGTCAGGGGCGGCCAGGGAGTAGGTCTTGGAGACCCGGGCCAGCAGGTCGAGATCCTTCTCCACCGTGGGCAGCTCGGCGTTGACCGTGGTCAGGTAGGAGTTCAGGTCGGTGATGGTCTGTCCGAGCTTTTCGCCCTGTCCTGCCAGCGCCGTGGAGATGGCGTACAAGGTGGTGTTCAGGTCGGCCGGCCGGATCGAGCGCAGCAGCGGGAACAAGGTGGCGAGCACCTTCTGGAGCTCGACGTTGGTGGTGACCCGCGACGCGGGGATGACCGAACCGTCGCGCAGGGAAGACTCCGACGGGTCGGTGGGGTCGACGAGGGCGACGTACTTCTGGCCGAACAGCGTGGTCGGGCGGATCTCGACGGTGACGTTGTCCGGGATGTTCTTGGCCTGGTCGGGTTCCAGGCCGATCTTGATCGAGGCCTGCTCTCCGTCCTGGCTGATCCCCCGGACCTGGCCGACCAGGACGCCGTGCAGCCGGACGTCGCCGAACTTGGCGAGCTGAAGACCGGCACGCTCCGCTTTGACGGTGACCATCGTGACCGGGGTGAAGACCTTCTGGTAGACCGCGATCGAGAGTCCGATTAGCAGCGAGATCCCAACCAGATAGGCGATTCCGGCGGCGAAGAGCCGGCGATGCTCGCTCTTGGTGTCGTGGACGATGTTCATCAGCATGACGTCACCCCGTGATCCTCACGGTGGTGGTCGATCCCCAGATGGCGAAGCTCAGGAAGAAGTCCGCCACGACCACGGTGACGATCGAGGTCCGGATCGCACGCCCGACGGCCATCCCGACGCCTGCGGGCCCGCCCGAGGCGGTATAGCCGTAGTAGCAGTGGATCAGGATGATCGCGACGGCCAGGATCAGGAGCTTGAAGAACGACCAGAGCATGTCGATCGGCGGCAGGAACTGGATGAAGTAGTGGTCGTAGGTGCCAGCTGACTGTTGATAGATCAGGGTCGTGATCAGCCTCGGTGAGAGGTACGAAGCACAGAGGGCAACGATGTAGAGCGGGATCACGGCGACGAAGGCGGCGATCATCCGGGTGGTGACCAGGAACGGCAGCGACGGGATGCCCATCACCTCGAGGGCATCGATCTCCTCGGAGATCCGCATCGCCCCCAACCGGGCTGTGTAGCCGCAGCCGACAGTCGCGGCGAGCGCGATCGAGGCGACCAGCGGCGCCACCTCGCGGGTGTTGAAGTACGCCGAGATGAAGGCGGTGAACTTGGCGACGCCGATCTGGCTGAGCGAGGCGTAGCCCTGGATGCCGACCTCGGTCCCGGCGAAGAACGCGAGGAACGCGATCACGCCGGCCGACCCGGCGATCAGGGTGAGTCCGCCCGCTCCGAAGGCGACCTCGGCCAGGGTGTTGGCGATCTCCTTCTTGTAGCGGCGGAGTGCACGCGGGGTCCAGGCGATCGCCTTGACGTAGAAGAGCAGCTGGTCGCCGCGCTCCTCGATCCGGTTGCGTTGCTCCTGGAGAATCGCACCGCCGATCTGACCGATCTGGGACATCGTCGTCACAACCCGTTCTGGGGGACGACTTGGAAGTAGATGGCGGTGATGATCGCGTTCAGGAAGAACAGCACCATGAAGGCGATGATCACCGACTCGTTCACCGCGCGCCCGACCCCGCTGGGGCCACCGCCGGCGGTGAGCCCCTTGTAGGCGCCCACGATCGCAGCCAGGTACCCGAACATCAGCGCCTTGATCATCGCGACGTAGAGGTCGGTCAGCGACGCCAGCGCCGTGAACGAGGACAGGAACGCGCCTGCGGACCCGCCCTGGATGATGACCGTGAAGAAGTAACCGCCGCCGATCCCGGCCGCAATCACGATGCCGTTGATCATCAGCGCGACGAAGACCGTGGCAAGGACGCGGGGCACCACCAGGCGTTCGATCGGGTCGACGCCGAGGACCTCCATGGCGTCGATCTCCTCGCGGATCTTCCGGGCACCGAGGTCGGAGCAGATCGCAGACCCCGCGGCACCGGCGATGATCAGCGCGGCCGCGATGGGGGCCGCCTCCCGGACGACTGCGAGGACGGCGCTTGCTCCCGCGAACGACTGCGCCCCGAGCTGGCCGGTCAGGTTGCCGACCTGCAGCGAGATCACCGCGCCGAACGGGATTGAGATCAGGATGGTCGGGATCAGGGTGACGCTGGTGATGAACCAGGCTTGCTCGATGAACTCCCGCAGCTGGAATTTGGAGGTGAATACGGCCTTGGTCACGTCGACGACCATGGCGGCGATCTCACCGGGTCCGCGCACCACGGAGGCAACCGAGATCGCCACGCACATACCCCCCAAGTCGACAGCTTTACAGGTCCGAGGATCAAACTTAGAACCTGTTCTCGTTCCCGTGCAACTACGAGCCTGCACCATTTCGAGGAAAATGTCCCGGATCTGGAACGCCGTACCTGCAGGCGACTTCAGAAATGTCCGTTCGGCGGGCGGCTGAAGGGCCTTACTTGGTCGCCTCCATCATCTGGCGCAGCTCCCGCTTCAAGTCCTGAACCTCGTCGCGGATCCGGGCCGCGACCTCGAACTGGAGCTCGGCGGCGGCAGCGTGCATCTGCTCGGTCAGCTGCTGGACCAGCTCGGCGAGATCGCTGGACGGGAGCCCGGCCAGGTCCGGCATCACCTGGCGGTCGGCACGGAGCTTCGAGAGCCCCGGGACGGGCGCCTTCTTGCTCTTGTCACCGCGGGCGCCAGTGCCCTGCCAGGTCGCCAGCAGCTCCTCGGTGTTCTCGTCCTCGCGGGCGAGCATCTCGGTGATGTCGGCGATCTTCTTGCGGAGCGGCTGCGGATCGACGCCGTGGGCGGTGTTGTAGGCGACCTGCTTGGCCCGGCGCCGGTTGGTCTCGTCGATCGCCTTCTCCATCGACGGGGTGACCTTGTCGGCGTACATGAACACCTGGCCGGAGACGTTCCGGGCGGCGCGGCCGATCGTCTGGATCAGCGACTTGTCCGAGCGCAGGAAGCCTTCTTTGTCGGCGTCGAGGATCGCGACCAGGGACACCTCGGGCAGGTCCAGTCCCTCGCGGAGGAGGTTGATCCCGACCAGGACGTCGTACAGGCCCAGGCGCAGGTCGCGCAGCAGCTCGATTCGCTTGAGGGTGTCGACCTCGGAGTGCAGGTACCTCGTCCGGACGCCGTTCTCGAGCAGGTAGTCGGTCAGGTCCTCGGACATCTTCTTGGTCAGCGTCGTGACCAGCACCCGCTCCTGCTTCGCGGTACGAGCGTTGATCTCGCCGATCAGGTCGTCGATCTGTCCCTTGGTCGGTTTGATGATCACCTCGGGATCGATCAGGCCGGTCGGGCGGATGATCTGCTCGACGGCGTTCTCGACCCCCCCGCCCTTGGCCAGCTCGTAGTCGCCAGGCGTCGCGGAGAGGTAGATGGTCTGACCGATCCGATCCAGGAACTCCTCCCACTTCAGCGGCCGGTTGTCCATCGCGCTCGGCAACCGGAAGCCGTGATCCACGAGGTTGCGCTTGCGGGACATGTCGCCCTCGTACATGCCGCCGATCTGCGGGATCGCGACATGGGACTCGTCCACGACCAGGACGAAGTCCTCGGGGAAGTAGTCCAGCAGACAGTTTGCGGCGCTCCCCCGGGAACGACCGTCGATGTGCATCGAGTAGTTCTCGATCCCCGAGCAGGAGCCGATCTGGCGCATCATCTCGATGTCGTAGGTCGTGCGCATCCGGAGCCGCTGGGCCTCCAGCAGCTTGCCCTGCCGCTCGAAGACCGACAGCTGCTCCTCGAGCTCTGCTTCGATCCCCCGGATCGCCCGTTCCATCCGCTCCGGGCCGGCGACGTAGTGGGTGGCGGGGAAGACATAGAGCTCGTTGTCGTCGGTGATCACCTCGCCGGTGACCGGGTGCAACGTCATCAGCCGTTCGATCTCGTCGCCGAAGAACTCGACCCGTACTGCGTGCTCTTCGTAGACCGGGAAGATCTCCAGGGTGTCTCCACGCACCCGGAAGGTGCCCCGGGTGAACGACAGGTCGTTGCGGGTGTACTGGATCTCGACGAGGTGGCGCAGGACCTTGTCGCGATCCATCTCGGTGCCGACCTTGAGTCGCAGCATCCGGTCGACGTACTCCTGCGGGGTGCCGAGGCCGTAAATGCACGAGACGGTGGACACCACGACGACATCACGCCGGGTGAGCAACGAGTTGGTCGCGGAGTGCCGGAGCCGCTCGACCTCCTCGTTGATGGAGGAGTCCTTCTCGATGTAGGTATCGGTCTGGGGGACGTACGCCTCGGGTTGGTAGTAGTCGTAGTAGGAGACGAAGTACTCGATCGCGTTCTCGGGCATCAGCTGGCGCAGCTCGGTGGCGAACTGGGCGGCGAGGGTCTTGTTGGGCTGCATCACCAGCATCGGGCGCTGCAGCTTCTCCGCCACCCAGGCGACCGAAGCGGTCTTGCCCGTTCCGGTCGCACCGAGGAGCACCACGTCCTTGACGCCGCCGGAGATCCGCTTGTCGATCTCGGCGATCGCCGTCGGCTGGTCGCCCGCAGGCACGTAGTCGGAGATGACCTGGAACGGCGCGACTCGGCGCTCGAGATCGGTGACGGGACGCATGCGGGGAGCCTACGACCCACCACCCCCCATCTCGTCGTGAGCGGCGTCAGGGCGGTGCCTGGCAAAGCGGAGGACCTCGACGGGATCTGGCTCGTGCTCCGCCGGAGCGACGCGACCGGCAAGGTCGCACCGTGATGCCCTTCGCGTCCCGCACTCGCCCCGCCCGCGGACCTCGTACCGCGGGTGGGCACGAGCGGCTAGGTTGAGCCTGTGCCTCGCTTCCTCCAGGTCGTCGGCCACGGAGCCGCGACCCAGCCTCCTGATCGCCTCGACCTGCACCTACCCGTCAGCATGGTGCGAGGCGACGTCGGCGCAGCCCTGAGTGACGTCGCCGCCCAGGTGGCTGGGCTGGGCGTCGCCCTGCGAGCGCTCGGCCTGAACGAGGCCGATCTGCGCACCACCGGCAGCACCCTCTGCGAGGAGTACGGCGGCAGCGATCCGGACGGTCGACCGGTGAGCGCCGGCTTCCGCTTAGGCCACCTGGCCTGGTCGGTCTCGGACGAGGTCCCGTTGGTCGACCTGGCCCGGCGAGCGGCGTACGACGATGCCCGCGACAAGGCAGCAAAGCTCGCGGCGCTGGCCGACGCGGACCTCGGACGCCTGATCCGGGTCACCGAGAGCGACGGCTCGAGCGGCGGCGTACCTAGGACGAGAGCAGTCAAGGCGGACGTCTCGTTTGCCGCCGAGCGTGGCGAGAACAGGGTCGCGGTGAGCCTGTCGACCCGGTGGGCGCTGGCGTGAGCCGCCCCTCGAGAGCAATCCTCGCAGCTGGCCGCGAGATCTGGCCGGTCCTGCGCCGGACGTTGCTGACGATCCTGGGCATCCAGCTCGTGCTCGCGATCAGCCTGACGCTGGTGGACTCCTGGCGGCGACGCGGGAAGAAGCCCCAGCCGTTCACCACCCTGGAGCCTCAGGACGTCACCATCGGTCGCGGCACCGTGACGACGTACACAAACGGCGTCCACCTGTACGAGGACATGCTCGCCGCCATCGAGGGCGCCCGGAGCCAGGTCCTGTTCGAGACCTATATCTGGAAGGGTGATGAAACCGGCGAGCGGTTCAAGCAGGCGCTGACCGCCGCGGCCGACCGCGGGGTCGAGGTCTACGCGATCTACGACGCGTTCGCCAACCTGGTCGTGGACCCGCGCTTCAAGAGCTTCTCCGGGGTGCTTCGGGTACTCAAATATCCGATCTACAACGCCGGCTGGCGGTTCTTCGACATCCGCCGCTACGGTCGCGACCACCGCAAGGTACTGGTCGTCGATGACGACGTCGCCTTCGTCGGCGGGTTCAACATCGGCGCCTCCTACGCCACCGAGTGGCGCGACACCCACTGCCGGATCACCGGACCCGCCGTCTGGGATCTCAAACGGTCCTTCGCCGACTTCTGGAACGACCATCGCGGCGGTCGGAGGCCGTTGCTGCTGGAGACCACCGACGCCGAGTGGGAGCCCCGGATCCGGCTGCACCGCAACCTGCCGCGCCAGTGGATGTTCCCGATCCGCTCGATGTACCTCGAGGCGATCAACCGTGCCACCCGCAACATCTGGATGACGCACGCCTACTTCATCCCGGACCAAGACTTTGTCGACGCCTTGGTGACCGCGGCCCGGCGCGGGGTGGACGTGAAGATCCTGGTACCGCGTACCTCCAACCACGTTGTCGCCGACTGGATCTCGCGCGGTTACTTCGGCCAACTCCTCGGAGCCGGAGTACAGATCCACCGTTTCGAAGGCGCGATGGTGCACGCCAAAACGGCAACCATCGACGGCAAGTGGTCCACCGTCGGCACGGCGAACATCGACCGGCTCAGCATGTCGGGCAACTACGAGATCAATGTCGAGTTCATCGACACCGGGATGGCCAAGGTGATGGAGGCGATCTTCGCTACCGACCTCGAGCAGTGCTCGCACCTAGCACCCCGGGACTGGAACGCCCGCGGCATCCACCGTCGATTCACCGAAGCCGTGCTGAACCCGCTACGCCACCTGCTCTGACCCGTCGTGAAAGTGCAGGTGTGGAGGAGCGAAGCGGGGGAACACCTGCACTTTCACGACGGGTCAGCGGTCTAGGCTCGGGCGCATGTTGCGCGCACCCGTCAAGGACCTGGACGGCAAGAACATCTTCCTCACCGGCGCCGCCAGCGGGATCGGCCGGGCGACCGCGATCCTGGCGGCCCAGGAGGGGGCGACGCTGTTCCTCACCGACGTCGACCAGCAGGGCCTGATCGACGTCGTCGCCGAGATCGCCGATGCCGGTGGCGACGTCGCGTACGCGTCCCCGGTCGACGTCTCCGACCACGAAGGTGTCCGGGCGATGGCGCAGGAGATCACCGCCCAGGCCGGCGCGATGGACGTGGTGATGA
>JBKJHX010000004.1:0-2691 GCA_046598855.1 Marmoricola sp.
ACGCGACGTACCTGCACCTCGGAGCCCCCTACAGTCGATGTGAGACGTTTCGACCGTACCCGACGGGTGAGAGCAGATGGCATTCGAGTTCGACCGTGACACCGCGATCAGTCCCCGAGGCGAGGGCAGGTACGCCGCCGACCTGGCGTCGGGCTGGGTCGTCGGCGGGGGAGTGAACGGCGGCTACCTGCTGGGGATCATCGGGAACGCCGTCGCCGCCGAGCTGGCGAGCACCCGGCCTGCCAAGGGCCACCGGGACCCGTTCTCAGTCAGCTCGCACTTCCTCAGCGCAGCGGCCCCTGGCCCGGCGTACATCGAGACCGAGGTGGTCCGGAGCGGTGGCCGGTTCTCGACGGTCTCGGCGAGGTTGGTCCAGGACGTCGAGGGTGCGCAGGTGGCACGGATCGCAGCGCTGGCGACCTTCGGGGACCACGACCGGACCCACGACGCGAAGAGCGACCTCGAGGCGGCAGTGCTCGGCCTGGCGCTGCAGCCGCCGGTGCTGCCACCGGTCGAGGAGTGCGTGAAGGCGCGCGATGCTCCCGACGAAATCAAGAAGATCGCTCCGCTGATGGACCGGTTCGACACCCGGCTCGACCCGGGGACGGCACTGTGGGCGATCGGTCAGCCCAGCCGCAAGGGCGTCATCCAGGGCTGGTTCAAGCTCGCCGACGATCGGCCGCTCGACGTGATCGCACTGCTGATGGTCCTCGACGCACTGCCCCCGGTGACCTTCGACCTTGGCATGCCCGGCTGGGCGCCGACGCTGGAGCTCACCGCGCACGTCCGCGCGAAGCCGGCCCCCGGCTGGGCGATCGTGCGGCACCAGACCCGGACCGTGGCCGGTGGGCTCTTCGAGGAGGACTGCGAGGTCTGGGACTCCACCGGCCTCTTGGTCGCCCAGTCCCGTCAGCTGGCTCTCCAACCCCGATGAGCCCGGAGGAACCAGCAGCCGCGGCCCGTCAGGTGGTCGGGGTCGCGATCATCCGGGGTTCCCGGGTGCTCGCTGCGCGGCGTACCAGCGGGGGCTGGGAGTTCCCCGGCGGCAAGGTCGAGCAGGGCGAGGACCCAGAGTCGACGGCGGTCCGCGAGATCGCCGAGGAGCTCGGCTGCCGGATCGCGGTGACGGGCTGGCTGGTCGCGCGCGTCCCGATCGGCGACGACCTGGAGCTCCGAGTGGCGACCGCGCGCCTCGTCGAGGGCGAACCGATCCCGAGCGCCGGCGATCACGAGGCGGTCCGGTGGCTGCGGACCGAGGACCTCGACGCGGTCGACTGGCTGGAAGCCGACCGACCGTTCGTGTCCGAACTCACGCGCATGGGTGTCCGTGACGCGCATTAGGCTCGTTCCCATGACCAAGCACATCCTGCTCGTGCACGCCCACCCCGACGACGAGACCATCGGCCAGGGGGCAACCATGGCCAAGTACGTCTCCGAGGGCGTCGGTGTCACCCTGGTGACCTGCACCGGCGGTGAGATGGGGGAGATCCTCATCCCGGAGATGGCGCACATGGCCGCCGACCAGGACGACACCCTCGGGGAGCAGCGCAAGCTCGAGCTGGCCGACGCGATGGCCGCTCTCGGTGTCACCGACTTCCGCTACCTCGGCGGCTTCGGCACCTACCGCGACTCCGGCATGAAGTGGCACGACGACGGTCACGCGGTCGCTGCCGACGACGTCCACGAGAACGCCTTCTGGCATGCCGACCTCACCGACGCGGCTAACCACCTCGTCGCCGTGATCCGGGAGGTCCGGCCCCAGGTCCTGGTGACCTATGACGACTTCGGCGGCTACGGGCACCCTGACCACGTCCAGGCACACCGAGTGGCGACGTATGCCGCGGCGCTGGCCGCGGTGCCGTCGTACCGGACGGACCTGGGCGAGGCGCACGACATCGCCAAGATCTACTGGGGAGCGATGTCGGCCAGCCGGATGCGTGACGGTCTCCGCCGGCTGCGGGATGCGGGGGACACCACCACCTTCGAGGGGATGGACCCTGACAACCTGCCGCCGTTCGTCACCGAGGACAAGAACCTCGCGGCAATGGTCGACGCCGACGCCTTCTACGAGCAGAAGATGGTCGCGCTGAAGGCGCACGCCACCCAGATCACCGACGACAGCCCGTTCTTCGCGATGAGCGACAGCAGCCAGAGCACGTTCTGGGGCCACGAGTTCTACCGGCTGGCCAAGGGCACCAAGTCCGAGCCTTTCGACGAGTTCGGCCTAGAGACAGACCTCTTCAACGGCCTCTAGTCGGCCAGCGCAAGCACGCCCGACGGTGGTGGAGGAAGGCCGCTAGGCCTGTCTCGAAACCAACTCAGGCGCGACCAGGTGCCGGTACGCATGGTGCCGCTCGAACCCCAGGTCGGCGTAGAGCCGTTGCGCCGGCTGGTTGTCACCGACGACCTGCAGCACCATCACGCTGGCCCCTCTTTCGGCCGCCCAGGACGTCAGGCCGGCCATCAGCGTGCGGGCCAAACCTTGACGACGCCGGTCCTCGCGGACCAGCAGGTCTGCCACGAACGCCCAGTCGTCTCGCAGGCTGACCCGGCCGTGGGCGACCTGGGCGCTGCCCTCGTCGATCGTGGCGAACGTGGCGTCCTCGAGCCGAAGCGACGCGGCGACGACGTCGTAGTTCGCCAGCGCGTGCTCGTTGCCGGCCAGCCACTCCCGGCTGATCCGATCAGCAT
>JBKJHX010000022.1:0-19161 GCA_046598855.1 Marmoricola sp.
TGTCTCGAAACCATCGGATGGGCCAGGTCCGCCCCTGCTCGTGGGAACGCGTTGCCTGGTGTCGAGACGGTCGCTGCGGGCAACCTTCCACTGCCGTCACGTCGCAGGAACCAGAAAGCCGCCCCGGAGGACGGCTTCTTGGTGGAGCTGAGGGGACTCGAACCCCTGACCCTCTGCATGCCATGCAGATGCGCTACCAGCTGCGCCACAGCCCCATTGCCTGTCGATCGCTCGGCGGGCAACTCGGAGAATGTTAGCCAACGGGTGCGTCGGATGCGAAATCGGGTCCGTGCACCGCAGGATGCGCGGTCTCGTTGTACGACGCGAGCCGGATCCCACGGCCGGCCGGGGCCGACTCCAGGACGACCCAGCCGCAGTTGTCGAGCCCGCGTAGGGACGCGCCCAACTCCGCGGGCCAGCCCAGGAACGCCACCAGTGACACCTTCAGGCAAGCCCCGTGCGCGATCACGACGCCAGTCTCCCCCTCGGGAATCGCGTTCCAGATCTCGCGGAGCGCGGGGACCACTCGGTCCAGCACCTGGGCAGGCGTCTCGGCCCCCGGGACGCCCCCGGTGATGTGTCCGGACTTCCAGGCGGCGTGCGCCTCAGGGAAGGTCCCGGCGAACTCCGCCACCGTCAACCCTGCGCGCTCACCCACGTCGAACTCGCGCAACCGCGGGTCGCTGGTCACCGGCAGCCCGGTGGCGCGGGCCACCTCGGCAGCAGTCTCCTGCGCCCGGGCCAGGTCGCTGCTCCACAGCGCCGTCGGCTCCAGCAACGCCAGGTACGGCGCCATTGCGGCGGCCTGGGCCCGGCCGACGTCGTCCAGGCCCACGTCGGTGTGCCCCTGGGCCCTTCCTTCTGCATTCCAGGCAGTGCGGCCGTGGCGGGCCAGGACGAGCCGCGTCACTGGTCCGAGGTCGGCTGGTCCGTCGCCGGCTGGTCCGTCGCCGGCTGGTCCGTCGCCGGCTCGGTCGGTCCGACGGCCTCACGCACGTCGATCGCCGGACAGTCACGCCAGAGCCGCTCGAGGGCGTAGAACTGCCGCTCCTCGGAGTGCTGCACGTGCACCACGATGTCGGCGTAGTCCAGCAGTGCCCAGCGGCCGTCCCGGACTCCTTCACGACGTACCGGCTTGGCGTCGAGCTCGCGCAGGGCGTCCTCGATCTCGTCCACCACCGACTTGACTTGACGCTCGTTGGCAGCCGAGGCGACCAGGAAAGCATCAGTGATCACCAGCTGCTCGGAAACGTCGAAGGCGACGATGTCGGTAGCCTTCTTCTCCGACGCGGCCGCGGCGGCCGCTTGGATCAGCTCGATGGCGCGGGGAGTGGCGGTCATGCCTGGTCCTTCATTGAGGTGGCTCCGTAGAGGTTGTGCTTCTCGATGTACTGCACGACCCCGTCGGGGACGAGGTACCAGATGGGCTGAGCGGCCGCCGTCCGGGCGCGGCAGTCGGTGGAGGAGATCGCCAGAGCAGGGATCTCGAGGATGGTGACGCGGTCGGCCGGGATCCCCTTCAGCGAGTCGGCATCCATCTCGTAACCGGGTCGGGTGCAGCCGACGAAGCGAGCCAGGTCGAACAGGTCGCTCGCGTCACGCCAAGTGAAGATCTCGCTCAGCGCGTCCGCACCGGTGATGAAGTACAGCTCGGCATCGGCAGCACCTGGGGAGTTCAGTGCTGCGGACAGGTCGCGCAGAGTGTCGATCGTGTACGTAGGGCCATCCCGGTCGATGTCGACCCGGGAGACCTGGAACCGCGGGTTCGACGCGGTCGCGATCACGGTCATCAGGTACCGGTGCTCGGCTGAGGTGACCTCGCGGCCGGACTTCTGCCACGGCTGCCCCGTGGGGACGAAGACCACCTCGTCGAGGTCGAACCACGCCTGGGCCTCGCTGGCCGCGACCAGGTGCCCGTGGTGGACCGGATCGAACGTCCCGCCCATCACCCCGACACGACGACGGGTACCGGCGGGCCCGACCGGCGGGCTGGCGTCGCCGCTCAGGAGTGCTCGCGTCCCTTGCCGAAGGCGAGCAGGGCGAGCAGCAGGAGCACCAGGACCACCAGGAAGCCGCCGCCGATGTAGTACGGGGCCCAGTAGTGGCCCTCGTCGGCTCCGGCAGTTCCGCCACCAGAGGTGAGCGCGAGCAAGATCGTCATGGGCCGTACCTTACCGGGCCGCCACCGGTCACCGGCGGGCCGCCAGCAGTGCGGACACCATCTCCTCTAATTTCGGCAGGTCGACGGTAATGTCGGCGACCACGAACTCGCCCCGGGTGATGCCCGCGGCCGGCCCGGCTCCGCTCAGGTACTGGTACTCCAGGCCGGTGACCCCGCAGGCCATCTTCCAGTAGTCCGCCACCATCGACTGGCTGGGGAAAAGTTCGAGCAGGGAAGCCCCCGGGCTGAAGAAGGGGATGTTGGCCAGCGAGGCGCCGTGCGGGGCGACCACGACGTCAGCCTCCGCAAAGGTGCGGATCTGGTCGCGGACCGACAGGTCACCCGGGTCGACGACCTCGAAGCCCAAGGGCTCCAGGACCGCCAGCACCTCCGACTCGTTCAGGACCGCCCGGTTGTGCAGCCCGGCCCGGCGCGCCAGGTACAGGTTGCGTCCCCGGACCCGGTCGATCCCCTCGGGGACCAGCCGGGCGCGCAGCAGCTGGGAGACCCAGGGCGGGTTGCGCTCGATGGTCGAAGCCACCCCGGGCACGACCAGCGTCTCCGCGCGCACGTGCGGCACCTCGTCGCTGTTGATGATCTCGTCCGCACCGATCCCCCAGAGTTCCAGCAGCTCGCGCTGGAACCGGGTGGTGTTCGGGACGTACCACTTGTCCGGGCGCTCGGTCCCGGCCTGCTCCAGCACCGCCACCCGCGGCAGCACGTCGTGCAGGAAGTGGTAGAAATTCGCGTCGCCGCGGGTGGCCAGCACGCCGAGGCGCCCGGGCACCTCCACCGGGTCGGGCGGGAACGGGTGCAGGTACATCGGGTGCTGGCGCGGCGTGGTCGTGCCGAAATACCAGCACTGCTCCCACAGCCAGCGGTTCTTCGCGGTGATCACGACCGACGCAGGCTGGAGCACCCGGCCGTCGGTCAGCTCGACGACCCCGACCCGCGGCACCGTCTCGGTCAGCGCCTCCTCGAAGCACCAGTACCGGGCGGGCACTCCGACCGGTCGCGCCCGGTGCAGGACCTCCTCGGGACGTGCCAGGGTGAACCGGCCGCCGTCAGCCGCGGCGTCCTCCATGGTCAGTGCAACCTCGGGCGGCAGCCAACCGCCGCGCAGCCGGCTGAGTCGTACCGTCGCCGGCGAGACCGCGCGGGTCCCGACCGTGTAGGCACGTTTGAGCGGTGCGAAGTACGGGCGCAGGCCTTCGGAGAGACGGACCACTGGTCAGGTCAGTGGTTGACGAACCCGACCGGCCCGCGAGCCAGCCAGGCCAGACCGAGGTCCGCACGCTCCGGACGGTGCTCGACCAGGTGCAGGCCGACGCCGGCGAACCAGGCGCGCAGTTCGGACCAGGACTCGCCGGGGATGTCGTGGTACTCCAGCACCACGCGCTCGATGTCCGTCCAGCTCTCCGGCTTGGAGTTGTACGCGAGCTGGTACTCGCCGCCTTCGCAGTCGAGCTTGACGACGGTGACCGGACCCGGCGCCTGCGCGATCGCGTCGTCGAAGGAGAGCGTCGGCACCTTCACGCCGCCGCTGGAGGCGTGCGGGTCGTCGACGGGGTGGGCCTCGGCCAGACCGTTGTGCACACTGGCGCCGCCGTGGTCCTCGAAGAGCGCGAAGCCGGTCTCGCCGGCGAGCGCGGCCTCGACGACCGAGATCCGCGGGCGAAGGCCGTTCTGCTCGATGTTGCGCTGCAGGTAGGCGACCGTGCCGGCGGACGGCTCGAAGCAGGTGATCGTGGCGGTCGGGAGGATCTCGGCGAGGTGGCACGCGAAGGTACCGACGTGGGCGCCGATGTCGAAGGCATGGATCTCACGCCCCTGGTAGGCCTCCAGGAACCACTCGAGCTGATAGCCCTCCTCGGCGTACTGCTCGTAGGCAGGCAGCCGGGCGCCGGGAGTGTTCGGGGAGGTGATCTTCTGCCCCGAGCGGGTCTTGAAGGTCAGCTCCTTCGGGCCCCGACCGGCCTTCTCGCGGACGAGGCCCGAGAGGAGGGTCGGCCAGTTCGAGAACGCCTTGGGGGTCTGCCCGACCCGGCGCGCCTCGTAGGCGAGCTTGCTCGCCCGGCTGCGCGGGCCGACACCCTCGTGGTCGCGCAACGGTGTCCGGGACAACCAGGCGGTACCAGCGATCGGGGACCGGATGTCGCGCACGACGTGCAGCCCGACGCTGGCGAACCAGGCACGCAACTCCTCCCACGACTCGTTCGGGAACGTGTGGTACTCCAGCACCAGGCGCTGGACGTTGGCCCAGCTCTCCCTGGAGGACTTGTAGACGAGGTCGTACTCGCCACCCTCGCAGTCCATCTTGATCAGCTCGACCGGACCGCTCGCATTTGCCACGACCTCGTCGAACGCGACCGTCTCGACCTGTACTCCCAAGCCGTCGACCCGGTCGTCGAACGCGATGTGGTTGTGGCCCGAGCCCGCTCCCTGGAGGTCGAAGGTCGCGAAGCCGGTCTCGCCCGTCAGCGCCTTCTGGTGGGTCTTGATCCGCTCGCTGTTGCCGTTGACCTCGACGTTGCTCTTGAGGAACTGGAAGGTGTCCGGGGACGGTTCGAAACAGTCGGCGGTCGCTGTGGGGTGGATGGCGGCCAGGTGGGTCGAGAACGTGCCGACGTGGGCCCCGATGTCGAGGATGTGGATCGGCCGGTCAATCAGGTCGCCGAGGAACCAGCGCAGGTCGTAGCAGTCCTCCGCGAAGACCTCGTAGACGGGGACGCGCGCGCCCGGGGCGTTCGGGATCGAGATCGTTTGCCCGCTTCGGGCATGGAAAGTCAGCACCTCAGGGCCCTCGGCCACCTTCTCCCGGGCCATGCCGGCTAGCAGCCCGGGCCAGTTCGTGAAGGCCCGCGGCGTCTGGCGGAGGCGACGAAGTTCGTAGCGAAGGACCCAGGCACGGGAGTTGTCCGATTCAACGATCACGCGGCGTACCCTACCGGCCGGCGGCAGCCCATTCTCGGGAGTCCGGAAGTTCGTCGCTGAGGACGCCCGGGACTGCTCAGCCGAAGAGGTGCGGTACGACGTCCTTGACCCACTGGGCACCCTCGAGCACCAGCCAGAAGCGCAGGATCCGGCCGATCAGGCAGGTGACTACGAAGACCACGAAGTTCATCCGGAGAGCGCCGGCGAGGACCGCGATGACGGCCAGCGGCGGAAAACCGGAGAAAGCCGAGGCCAGGCAGATGGCTCCGGCCACGACCGGCCGGCCGACGATCCGCCGGTGCCACTTCTGGTACGACGCCTGCCACTTCGGGGTCTCCATCTTGCGTGCCAACCAGCTGATCCGCATCGAGTGGATTCCGGCGTAATACCAGATGATCTTGCCGATCGTCTGCCCCGTACCAGCCACGATCGCCAGCCACAGTGCACGGTCATCGGCGTGCGGGATCGCCGCCAGGTAGACCTCGACGTTGAGGACAGGGATGAGCGCTGAGGCGACCGAGAACAGGAACGTCCCCAGGATCAGGCTCACGCGCCGGGGACCCGCTCGCTCGTCGTCGCCAAGCCGGTGCCGCCAGGGATCGGCAGCCCCACGGTGGCGAACAGCCGGATCAGCATGGCGATCTTGAAGACCAGCAGCGCGCTGGCCACGATCACGCCAAGCCACCAGGCCTGGGTGACCAGCAGCATCACCGCGAACAGTGCCGAGTTGACTGCCTTGGCCGGGTGCGACCAGTTCAGCCGATAGATCGTCGGGTCGACCACCCAGAAGTAGTTGGGGCTGCGGATCTTCCACGCTAGGAAGGCGATCGACAGGTAGCAGTCGATCACCATGAACTCGGCCAGGTAGATCAGCACCGGGAGCGTGAACTCGGGGTGCAACCAGGCCAGGCCGAAGTAGAACGCGGCTGAGCACATCCGGTCGCTCATGATGTCCAGAACGGCACCGATCCGGGTCTCGTGGTGCATCCGGCGGGCGACCTGACCGTCGAGGCTGTCCCCCACCCAGTAGACGACCAGCGCGATCGTGAGCAGCTTCAGCGCCGGACCCCAGAACTCGCCGTCGTCCGGGACGCCCTCGTAGATCGCGAGGCCGACCAGGACAATGCAGGCGATCGTGCGGATGAAGGTGATCATCGTGGCCGGGGTGAGCACCCGCTCGGTGGCGGGATCCGCCCAGATGTCCAGGCTGGCCGCGTCGGTGCCCTCGGTGAACCCCTTCACCGGACGTGACCATCGCCGGTGACGACGTACTTGCTCGACGTCATCTCCGGAAGGCCGAGAGGCCCGCGGGCGTGCAGTTTTTGCGTGGAGATCCCGATCTCGGCTCCGAAGCCGAACTCCCCGCCGTCGGTGAAGCGGGTAGACGCGTTGACCATCACCGCGGCCGAGTCGACCTCGGCGGCGAACCGCCGGGCCGCCTGCTGCGAACCCGTGACGATCGCCTCGGTGTGACCCGAGGAGTGCTGCCGGATGTGCCGGATCGCGGCGTCCAGGTCGGCGACGACCGCCGCGGAGATGTCCAGGGACAGGAACTCCGTATCCCAGTCGTCCTCGGTCGCCGGTACGACGCCGTCGAAGGCTGTGAACGCGTCGTCGCCGTGGATCCTCACTCCGGCATCCTGCAGGGCCGCGACTACCCGGGGCAGGAAGCCGCCGGCGATCTTCTGGTGAACGAGCAGCGACTCGGCTGAATTGCAGACCGAGGTGCGGTGGGTCTTGGAGTTCAGCACGATGGCCAGCGCCATCTCCAGGTCGGCTGCCTCGTCGACGTACACGTGGCAGTTGCCGACGCCGGTCTCGATCACCGGGACGGTGGACTCCTCGACGACCGAGCGGATCAGGCCCGCTCCCCCTCGCGGGATCAGCACGTCGACCAGGCCACGGGCCCGCATGAGCTCCTTGACCGCGTCGTGGCCCTCCCCGGGTACCTGGGAGATGACATCCGCAGGCAGACCGGCCGCCTCGGCGGCCGAGCGGAGAACGGCGACGATCGCGGTGTTCGACGCCCGCGCGCTCGAGGATCCGCGAAGCAGGACCGCATTACCGCTCTTCAAGCAGATCCCGGCCGCGTCGGCGGTGACGTTGGGCCTGGCCTCGTAGATCACTCCGACCACGCCGAACGGCACCGTGACCTGGCGCAGTTCGAGCCCGTTGGCGAGCGTGGACCCACGGAGCACCTCACCGACAGGATCGGGGAGGCCCGCGACCTCGCGCAGCCCCTGTGCCATCCCGGCGATCCGGGACTCGTCGAGCCGCAGCCGGTCGATCAGGTGGGGCGCCGTACCGGCCGCCTCAGCAGCTGCGACATCAGCGTCGTTGGCCGCCAGAATCGTCGTCTGCTCGTCGAGCAGGGCCTGGGCCATCGCTTCGAGAGCGGCGTCCTTCTCCGACCGGGTGGCCAGGGCGAGGACGGTGGCTGCCTCGCGCGCACGCACAGCGACCTGTTCGACAGAGCTGGCCGGTGCTGAGGAGGGCGACCCACGCCCGTCACGAAGTGACATGTCGGCAAGCCTAGGCCATCGGCGGCGTCCGCCTGCGCGTGGTTCTCAGAGCTTGTAGGGCTGCGACAAGGACGTGGCGACACCCTCGTGGCGGAAGCCGCCGCGGGCGTCGCGTACCGACTTCTCGACCACCTCGAGCCCGACGGTCTCCCAGTCCGGGAGGCCCGCAGACTCACGATGCTCCATCCACAGCCGCAGGGCCAGCGACGCGACGTCCAGCATCGACGCACCCTCGTCCCAGAACTGCAGTTCGGCGCTGTTCTGGGTGAAGGCGACGGTGTCGATGAAGGGACGCTCCTCCCGCAGGCGCGACAGCGCGCCACGGAACAGCATCGGCTCCACCGACGCGCCGGCGACCGTCAGCGTGACGTGCCACAACCGGTTGCCCTGTTCGGACATCGCGTCTCCTTCCCCGGGATCAGACCCCAGTGTGCTGGAGGCGGATCGAACGCGAGAGGTGAATGCTGGAACTAGGGACCCTGAACTGGACCAGTCTCAGAACCGCGGTGACACCGGGGCCCTACCGGCCACTGAGGAGCGTCAGGTCGTCACGGTGCACGACCTCGCGTTCGTACGACGCTCCCAGCTCGGCAGCGAGCTCGCGGGTGGAGCGTCCCATCAGAGCAGGCAGCTCGGCGGCGTCGTAGTTGACCAGGCCGCGAGCGATCACCCGACCGTCCGGCGCAACCAGGTCCACCGGATCCCCGCCGACGAAGCTCCCGGTCACACCGGTGATCCCGGCTGGGAGCAGCGAGGCCCGGCGCTCGGTCAGCGCCTTGACCGCGCCCGCGTCGAGCACGATCGAGCCCTTACCGGAGGTCGCGTGCGCCAGCCACAGCAGCCGGGTGGGGCGTCGCTTGCCGGTGGCGTGGAAGACGGTGCCGACAGGGTCGCCGTTGAGCGCGGCCGAGGCGTTCACGGCGTCGGTGAGAACGACCGGCACGCCGGCCCCGGTGGCGATCCGGGCGGCCTCCAGCTTGGTCTGCATGCCACCGGTGCCGACACCAGCGGCGCCCGCCTTGCCCACGGTGACCCGGAGCAGGTCGTCCTCGCCGTGGACCTCGGGGATCAGATTGCTGCCCGCTTTCGAGGGCGGGCCGTCGTACAGGCCGTTGACGTCGGAGAGCAGCACCAGCAGGTCGGCGTGCACCAGGTGCGCCACCAGAGCTGCGAGGCGATCGTTGTCGCCGAACCGGATCTCGCTGGTCGCGACAGTGTCGTTCTCGTTGACGATCGGCACGACCCCCATCTCCAGGAGGGTGGCGAAGGTGCGCTGGGCGTTGCGGTAGTGACCACGCCGGGTCACGTCATCCAGAGTCAGCAGTACCTGCCCGGTGACCTGGCCGTGCCGGGCGAACTCCTCGGTGTAGCGGTGCACGAGGATCCCCTGACCCACCGAGGCGGCCGCCTGCTGCCGCGCGAGGTCCTTGGGACGTCGCTTCAAGGAGAGCGGGGCGAGCCCCGCGGCGATCGCGCCAGAGGAGACCAGCACCACCTCGGTGCCGTTCCCGTGCGCGACGGCCAAGGTGTCGACCAGGGCTCGGACCCGCGCGGGGTCGATGCCTCCGTCGGCCGTGGTCAACGACGACGAGCCGATCTTGACGACGATCCGACGTGCGTCGAGGACCGCCTGCCGGCTCATCAGTCTTTTCCGTCGTACGCGTCGTCGAAGGCGTCGTTGGTGAAGGTCTCGCCGGTGGCGTCGTCGCTGATGTCGGCCTCCAGGGAGTCCAGCCGCCGGGCCACGTCGGCGCGGGTCTCGGTCTCACCGCGCTCGGGCATCAGCTCGTCGATCGTCCGGCGGCGTCCCGCCGCAGGCCGGGACTCGTTGAACCGTTGATCCTCACCGCGACGTCCGAGCATCTCGGCCGCGCCGGCGTCCAGGCCGGGCTTGAAGTCGAAGACCACGGCGTTGTCGGGGTGACCGATCAGCACCGGGTCACCCTCCAACGCCCCCATCTCGATGAGCTTGGACTCGACGCCGAGACGGTTCAGCCGGTCGGCGAGGAAGCCGACGGCCTCGTCGTTGCTGAAGTCGGTCTGCCTGATCCAGCGCTCGGGCTTGATCCCGCGCACCCGCCAGCCCTCACCGCCCTCGGTGATGGTGAACTCCTCGCCGGAACCCTTCGGGGTGGGCCGGATGATGATCCGCTCGGCCTGCTCGACGACACGCTCGCTACGCGCCTTGGCGACCACGTCGGCCATCGCGAAGGTCAGTTCCTTGAGACCCTGGTGGGCCAGCGCGCTGACCTGGAAGACCGGCCACCCGCGGGCGGCGATCTCCTCGGTCACGATGTCGGCCATGTCGCGGCCATCGGGCAGGTCCGCCTTGTTCAGGGCGACCATCCGGGGCCGGTCCTCGAGCCCCCCGTACTTGGCGAGCTCGCTCTCCATGATGTCGAGGTCCTCGACCGGGTTGCGGCCGGGCTCGAGGGTGGCCAGGTCGATCACGTGCAGCAGCGCAGCGCAGCGCTCGATGTGCCGCAGGAAGTCGTGGCCCAGACCGCGTCCCTCGCTGGCGCCCTCGATCAGGCCGGGCACGTCGGCGACGGTGAAGATCGTGTCGCCGGCCTTCACGACCCCGAGGTTCGGGACGAGCGTGGTGAACGGGTAGTCGGCGATCTTGGGCCGGGCCCGGCTGATCGCGGCGATCAGGCTGGACTTGCCTGCCGACGGGAAACCGACCAGACCGATGTCGGCGACGACCTTCAGCTCCAGGCCGATGGTCCGCTCCTCGCCGGGCTCGCCGAGCAGCGCGAATCCGGGCGCCTTCCGCTTGGCGGAGGCCAGCGCGGCGTTGCCCAGGCCGCCACGGCCACCGGCTGCGATCACCAGTTCGGTACCGGCTCCGACCATGTCGGCGATGACCTCGCCGTCCTCGGTGACCACGGTGCCGTCGGGGACCGGCAGGACGAGGTCCTCGCCGTGACCGCCGTTGCGGTGGTCACCTGCGCCGTGGCCGCCGTGCGTCGCCTGGCGCTTGGCCTTGTGGTGATAGTCGATCAGCGTGGTGACGTCGGGGTCGACACGCAGGATCACCGAGCCGCCCGGCCCGCCGTTGCCGCCGTCGGGACCGCCTAGCGGCTTGAACTTCTCACGGTGCACCGAGGCGACGCCGTGGCCGCCACGGCCCGCGCTGACGTACAGCGTGACGTGGTCAACGAATGTGGGGACTGCCATTGGTGCTCCTTCCTCGGTGGTGCGGCCTTGCCGTGAAATGCGAAGGGCGCCCCTGGCAGACCAGGGACGCCCAACGCTGAAAGACAGGTGATCTGACGGCGGTGCAGTCCCGTTCAGACAGCCGGGACGATGTTGACCACGCGACGACCCCGGCGGGTGCCGAACTCGACGTTGCCCGCAGCCAGCGCGAACAGGGTGTCGTCCTTGCCACGGCCGACCCCGGCGCCGGGGTGGAAGTGCGTGCCACGCTGGCGCACGATGATCTCGCCGGCGTTGACCAACTGGCCGCCGAAGCGCTTCACGCCGAGGCGCTGGGAGTTGGAGTCGCGGCCGTTCTTGGTGGACGCTGCGCCCTTTTTGTGAGCCATGAGTTCAGTCCTTGGATTCGTTCGGAGCCGGTGATCGAGGCCGTCAGGCCTTGATGTCGGTGACCTTGACCTGGGTGTACTTCTGACGGTGACCCTGGCGCTTCTTGTAGCCGGTCTTGTTCTTGTACTTCTGGATGACGATCTTCGGGCCCTTGGTGGCGCCGAGGACCTCGACAGTCACCGAAGCCTTGTCGAGTCCGGAAGCGGTGACCTTCTCGCCGTCGACGAGCATGACGACCGGCAGCGTGAGGGTGTCGCCCACGCCCGCAATCTTGGGATCGGTCTTGTCGATCTCGATGACATCGCCAACAGCAACCTTCTGCTGCTTGCTGCCACTACGCACGATCGCGTACACGGCGGACTCACTCTCTTCGTCGGTTCACATCAAAGGGCCGGGCGGCACGGACCCACTCTCAGGAGCGGTGGGAGGTCGTGTCGTACGGAGGGGTGCGCACAAGCACACCGAGGGTCAACTTTACGGTGTTGCCGCCGCTGGGGTCAAAACGAGACCACATCGGTGCAACCCGGTCGGGCTCAACGTTTCCGCGAACCCTTCTTCTTCACCGGTACGTGGAAGATCGGAGCAGCATCGCCGGCGGCCGATTCGTCGGTCTCCGAACCTTCGTCGGGCTCGGTCTCAGCCGGGTCCTCGACCGGCTCCCCCGACTCAGCGAGCTCGACCGGATCGTCGGTGATGGGCACGTGCCCGCTCTCGGGATCAGTCTCCGTCGCGGGGGCCACAGCAGGGGCCTCGGACTCCGGGGCGGATTCCGGGGTGGATTCCGGGCCTGCTTCTGGGCCTGCTTCTGGGGCGACGACCGCAGGGCCGGCCGGGCGACCGGCACGGCGTCGGCGAGTACTGGTGACGACGACGGGCGCTACCGTCTCCGCGGCCTGCCGATCGGCAGGAACCTCGACCACCGACTCGGCTTCGGAGTCTCCAGCGGCTCCTTTGGGCACGACAGCGTCCGCTACGGGAGCACCGGAAGAAGGCTCGGCAGGCGTCTCGACGGGAGCGACCACCTCGGGGGCCTGGTCGTCGTCCGCGATGATCTCGGACTCTGGGTGCGGCTTGGAGCCGGCCAACGCCATCGGCGAGGGCTTGCCCGAGTCTGGCTGCGGCGTACCTTCGTCGCTTCCGCTGCGGTTGCGGCCGCGGCCGCCACGGTTGCGGCGACCGCGTGACTCCTCGTTCGAGCCACCGCCACCTCCACCCGTTCCGCCGCCGCTTCCGCCACCGCTGCCACCGCCCATGCCGCCGCCCATGCCGACGCTCCGGTTGCTGGGCTCGATCGGCTGCTCGTGCACGATGACGCCGCGACCCTTGCAGTGGTCGCAGTCCTCGCTGAATGTCTCGATCAGGCCCGAGCCGATCCGCTTCCGGGTCATCTGCACCAGACCGAGCGAGGTGACCTCGGCGACCTGGTGACGGGTACGGTCCCGGCCGAGGCACTCGACCAGACGGCGCAGCACCAAGTCGCGGTTGGACTCGAGGACCATGTCGATGAAGTCGATGACGATGATCCCGCCGATGTCGCGCAGTCGGAGCTGGCGGACCATCTCCTCGGCGGCCTCGAGGTTGTTCTTGGTCACCGTCTCCTCGAGGTTGCCCCCAGAGCCGGTGAACTTGCCGGTGTTGACGTCGACGACCGTCATCGCCTCGGTCCGGTCGATCACCAGCGAACCTCCCGAAGGCAGCCAGACCTTGCGGTCCAGGCCCTTGGCGATCTGCTCGTCGATCCGGTGCGCGGCGAAGATGTCCTTGCCGTCGGCGGACTCGTAGCGCTTCAGGCGGTCCCGAAGGTCCGGCGCCACCTGGGAGACGTAGCCGTCGACCAGGTCCCAGGCGTCATTACCCTCGATGACCAGGCTGCTGAAGTCCTCGGTGAAGAGGTCGCGAACGACCTTGAGGGTCAGGTCCGGCTCGCCGTACAGGAGCTCGGGCGAGCGTCCGGCCGCGACGGCCTTCTCGATCTCGGCCCAGCGCACGGTCAACCGCTCGACGTCTTGGGTCAACTCTTCCTCGCTGGCACCCTCTGCGGCCGTGCGGACGATGACTCCCGCGGTGTTCGGGACGATCTCCTTCAGCACGGTCTTGAGGCGGTTGCGCTCGGTGTCGGGGAGCTTGCGCGAGATCCCGGAGGTGTTGCCGTCCGGGACGTAGACCAGGAAGCGGCCCGGCAGGCTGATCTGGCCGGTCAGGCGGGCGCCCTTGTGGCCGACCGGGTCCTTCGTGACCTGCACCAGGATCGTCTGGCCGGACTTGAGCACCGACTCGACCTTGCGCGCCTGCCCGTCCTTGTGCCCGAGCGCAGCCCAGTTCACCTCACCGGCGTACAGGACCGCGTTGCGGCCCTTGCCGATGTCGATGAACGCGGCCTCCATCGACGGAAGTACGTTCTGCACCCGGCCGAGGTAGATGTTGCCGATCAGCGAGGTCTGCGAGTCCCGGGACGCGTAATGCTCGACGAGCACCTTGTCCTCGAGCACGGCGATCTGGGTCAGGTCGGCGCGCTGACGGATCACCATCACGCGGTCTACGGCCTCGCGACGAGCCAGGAACTCGGCCTCGCTGACGATCGGAGCGCGGCGACGGCCGGCCTCGCGACCTTCGCGGCGGCGCTGCTTCTTCGCTTCCAGACGGGTCGAACCGCCGATGCTGGTGATCTCGTCCTCGGGGTTCCGCGGCTGGCGGACCCGGGTCCGACGGCGGCGCGAACCGGCCTCGCCGTCCTCGCCCTCGTCGTCGGAGGCCGCGCCGGAGTCGTCTTGCACATCGGTCTCGGCACCGTCCTCGCCGGCGCCCTTGCGACGGCGACGGCCACCGCGGCGGCGGCGGCGGCGGGCGCCACCCTCGCCCCCGTCAGCGTCGCCATCGCCGGTGGAGGCGTCGTCGCCCTCGGTGTCGGTGGGCTCGTCGCTCGCGCCCTCGGCATCGCCCTTCGGCGCGGCCTTCTTCGCGGTCTTCGGCGCGGTCTTCTTGGCGGTCTTCTTCGCCGGCCGCGCTGAGGGCTCGTCGCCGGGGGCGACCGTCTCGCTCTCGGGCGCGTCCTGAGCGGCTGTCTTCTTCGCGGCACGCTTACGAACCGGGGCGGTCTTCTCCGGCGCCTGGAAGAGCACCATCGGAGCGCCGACGGGCCTGGCCGAGGACCCGCCGTCGCCAGCCTGGGCGTCGCCGGACCCGGCGTCGGGGGTGGCCTCTGCCTTGGCAGCAGCCTTCTTGGCGGTCTTCTTGGCCGGCCGCTTCTTCGGAGCGGTAGCGCTTTCTGCGCCGCCCGTGCCCTCCGCACCGTCGAGCGGGACATCGGGGCTCTCGGCAGACTTCGCTGCCTTCTTCGCAGTGGCCTTCTTGGCGGCCTTCTTCGCGGGAGCCTTCTTGGCTGCCTTCTTGGCAGCAGGAGCACCGTCGACTTGCGGCGCGGCCGCCTCGGACGGGCTGTTCGCCGGAGTGGTGCTGTCGGGGGTGCTGGGGTTGTCAGCGTCGAGCATGGAGCTCTCCTAGTGCACGGAGCGCGGCGTACGCCGAGCACAACGTGCGGGTCGCGGCCACGCGGAGTCGGACTCAGCGCAGCGAAGCCTTCGGTCGGCGACGACACCCTCCGTGTCAGTACGTCGAACGGGGGATCTGAAGGTCACCGACCGCGGTCGCATGGCCGCCACTGCCGAGGAGAAGCTGTCACCTATTCCTCAGCCGGCCGCGTCGCGGTCGGGTGCCAACGGGTCCCCCACCGTGCCGGTTCGTGAATCCAGGGGACCCTGTGCCAGACGCTGCGAAAGTGCTGCAGAGCTGGTCCTGATTCCCGAGATCTCGCGAAGCGCGGCGAGAACGTCGTCGGGTCTCACGGACGGGGTTCCGTGTCGTAAGACCACCCCGAGTATCGCACACGAATCCTGATCGCTGGTCGACTCGCCGACCTGGCGGGCCTCCAGATGAGCGATCGCGGCCCGGGCGTCGAAGGTCCGCAGGCCCTTCTTCGTCATCCGCTCGACCATCACCTCGGGGGTGGCCAGGAGCTGCTCGACCCCAGCTGCCAGGGTCGGTTGGTCGATCCCGTGGACGGTGATCTCCCACGCGGAGGCCTCAAGCTGGTCCGCGAGCGAGCCACCGGCGCTGACGACCACGTCCAAGATGTCCAGACCCGCGGGGAGGGACTCGTCGAGGGCCCGCCCCACAGCGGCCGGGTCGAGCACTTCGGCCAGGCCGATCTCCAGGTACTCGGCTTCGCTGGCCGCCCCGGTCGGGCTGGCGCCGGCGTACGAGATCCGGGGGTGCGGGTTGAAGCCCGACGAGAACGCCATCGGCACCCGCGCCCGGGCGATCGCGCGCTCGAAAGCGCGACTGAAATCCCGGTGACTGGTGAACCGCAGCCGCCCGCGCTTGGCGTACCTGATCCGGAGTCGCTGGACCGGCGGGGCTTGCTGTTCAGGCTGTTCACGCACGGACGCACCCTAGTCGAGTGGGGTGTTGAACCCACCACTTGAACCCACCAGACCGGAGGGCTCGATTCGCAAGATCCCCAGGCTCGACTTAACTGATCGCGCGTACCAGGGGTGACTGGTAGATCGACTTCACCACCTCACCGGCAAGCCAGGCGGTCAGCCGCTCTGCTTCGGCATCGAGGGCGCGGGCTGCATCCGAGGAAAGCTTCTCGGCCGGGACGACCACGACGGCACCGTCGTGCTGTTGGTACCAGCCACCGACGATCCGGCCGCACCACCAGGCCGTCGGACCCGCGTTGCCGTTGTGGTCGACGAGGGCGGTCGCATGCGCGCCCACGTACCAGGAGCGTTCCTTCCACCCCATCGTCGTCGGGTCCAGAGCCGGGAGCAGGGCGGCCCAGGGCTCCGGTAGCGGTTCGTCGTCAAGGTCGTCGGGGAGCAGATAACCGATGCCCGTGCCACCGTCCGGGCCACCGTCCGCGCCACCGTCCGCTCCGCTTTCTAGGCCCACCTCGACAGCCTCCACGTCGACCAGCGCACGGCGTACGGCGGCCTTGGTCGCGCCGAGCCACCAGACCAGGTCGTCCTCGGTGCCCGGCCCGAAGGTGCGGAGCCAGGACCGGACGAGAGCTGCGTACCCATCGGCCTCCTCCAGCGCTACCGGGACCCCGGGGAGCCAGTCCTCGACGGCCGTCCAACGCGGCCGGGAGGACTTCCAACCGCCATCGTTCTCGCCGCGGACGATCACCCCGGACGCAGCCAGGGCGGTCAGCACCCGCGGGGCGATCGGGGACTCCCCGCCGTACGCCTTGCCCTCGCCGTAGGTGAACCGAGCATCGAGCGCTGGCAGCGCCGCCCGGAGCTCCATCGTCGTCCGCGGCCCCCCGGCCCGTAGCAGTTCGTGGACGGCAGCGGTCTGCTCGGTCACCCATTCCTCGCCGTCGGTTGCGATCCCGCTCTTGACGACGTCGCGGGCCAGCCGCCCGCGCTGCTGGACAGCGACCCGGGCCGCGGCGCTCCCCCAGACCGCAGGCACCAGGTCACGGGGGAAGACGAAGACGGTCCGCCGCATCGCCAGCTGCTTGACCACGCTGCGGTCGACGTAGAGGGCTTGGTCGACGTCAGCGCGGGTGCAACCGGTGCGTGCCCAGGCGGCAAGGTGCACGTTCGCGGGCTCGGTCGCGTGCAAGCACGTCATCGCGGCGGTGGCGTCCAGGACCGACCCCGCCGGTACGGCGAGCGCGTGCCGCTGGGCGAGCCGGGCGCGCCGCTGGTCGTCGGTGATCTGGAGCACGCGCCCAATTCAACCGCAACCGACCGACATCGGGGCGGATGGTTGGATCAGGTGTGAGCAGCCTGCCCGAGGAGACCCGGTTCCAACGGGTGCTGGTGCTCCTCGGCATCGTCGTCCTGGCCTTCAACCTGCGCCCGGCCGCCGTCAGTGTCGGGCCGGTCCTCGACGAGATCTCCGAGGGTCTGGCGATGGACCCGACCCAGACCGGGCTGCTGACCACGTTGCCGGTGCTCTGCTTCGCCACCGTCGGCGCGCTGGCGCCGCGGGTCTCCGGCCTTCTCGGTATCCACCGGACCACCTTCGCTGCCCTCGTCCTGGTCTCGGTGGGCCTTTTTCTGCGTCCACGGACGGACGAGCCGGCGACGTTCCTGGTGCTCTCCTTCGTCGCGCTCGCCGGGATGGCGGTCGCGAACGTGCTGCTGCCGTCTCTGGTCAAGCTGCACTTCCCCGACCGGATCGGTCTGCTCACCGCGCTGTACTCGACGTCGCTCGCGATCGGGCTGACGTCGGCGTCGGTCTTCACCGTTCCCCTTTCCGGGGAGGATGCGAATGGCCTCCTCGACTGGCGGCACGGCCTGGTCACCTGGGCCCTGACCGCCCTGATCGCCGCACTCCCCTGGATCGCTCTGCTCCGCCACGACCGCCGTACGCCGGCGGTCCCGGCCGCGTTCGGGACCGCGGCCGTCGCGCGGACCCGGATCGGCTGGTTGATGGCCGGGTTCTTCGGCCTCCAGGCCCTCCAGGCGTACTCCATCTTCGGCTGGTTGGCGCAGGTATTCCGGGATGCCGGGTTCAGTGCGCACGACGCCGGGCTCCTCCTCGGAGCCACGACCGGGATCAGCATCCCGGTCTCCTTCGTGATCCCCGCCCTGACGGCGAGGGCCCGGGACCCACGGATTCTGTTCACGGTGGTGATGGCCTGCTACCCGGTCGGCTACCTCGGGCTCATCCTCTCCCCCGCAGACGGCGCCTGGCTCTGGGCGATCGCGCTCGGCCTCGGCACGTGCACCTTCCCGTTCATCCTGACCCTCATCGGGATGCGTTCCCGGACACCCGCCGGTACCGCAGCGCTCTCGGGGTTCACCCAGTCGGTCGGCTACCTGATCGCGGTGATCGGTCCGTTCAGCGTCGGTGCCCTGTACGACGCCAGCAACGGCTGGGCACTCCCGTTGAGCATCCTGCTGGCGCTCTGCGTGCCGCAGTACCTGGTCGGCCTGGCGGCCGCGAGACCGGCGTACGTCGAGGACCAGCTGGGCCTGAGGAATCCCGCCTAGGACCGGGGACAGCAGGGAACGAGTACATCCTCGGACGGGTCGCGCGCGTGATCGCAGGTTGGTGAGCGATCGGTCCCTCGCGATTGCCTGCGCGACCCAGTTGGTGTTCTCGCGCCGGGGAGGACCTCGGGCTCGGCCCTCAACCGGAGAACAGGCCGTCGACGTCCGGCAGCCGCTCGAACCGGGAGAAGGACCCATCCGCAGCGATCTCCCGCGCGGCGTCGAGGAACCCGGCCCAGGCAGTGCGCGCGAGCGTCCCGCCGACGCTGATCCGTCGCACCCCCAGCTGCGCTGCTTCGGCCACCGTGACGAACGGCGTGTTGATCAGCAGATTCACCGGCTTGGGCGAGACGGCCTCGACGATCGCGAGCACGTGCTCGCGGGTGGCGATCCTCGGTGCGTAGAGACAGTCCGCACCCGCGTCGGCGTACGCGCGCAGCCTCCGGATCGTCTCGTCTATGTCGGGGCGCCCGCACACGAACCCCTCGGACCGGCCGGTGAGGAGCACCCCCGTGCCGCTCTCGTCGATCGCCTGGCGAGCAGCCGCGACGCGTTCCACGGCCAGGTCGAAGCCGAGGAGTGGATCGGTCAGGTGGCCCGAGGCGTCCTCGATCGAGAGGCCGGCGACCCCGGTCTCCAACGCCAGGGCCACGTTCGCCGCGACGTCTTGGGGGTCAACGGCGTAACCACCCTCGAAGTCGGCGTTCACCGGCACGTTCACCGCGGCGACGACGGTTCGCAGGTGCTCCAGCATCTGGCCCAGCGTGGTCTGGGTATCCGCCCGGCCCAACGTCCAGGCGAACCCGGCGCTCGTCGTCGCCAGTGCCTTGAAGCCCAGCTGTTCCAGGGCGCGGGCGCTTCCCGCGTCCCAGGGATTCGGCATCACGAAGCAACCCGAGGAGTGCAAGCGTCCGAACTCGGCGATTCGGTCGTCGGGCTCGTTCATGGCCTACCTCCTCAACGGGTTGCCTCGTCCATTGTCACACCG
>JBKJHX010000073.1:0-60136 GCA_046598855.1 Marmoricola sp.
GTTCGCCGGGGTCGGCGAGCGCACCCGTGAGGGCAACGACCTCATCACGGAGATGACCGAGGCCGACGTCATCAAGGACACCGCGCTGGTGTTCGGTCAGATGGACGAGCCGCCGGGCACGCGCCTGCGGGTCGCGCTGTCCGCGCTGACCATGGCGGAGTACTTCCGCGATGAGCAGAACCAGGACGTGCTGCTGTTCATCGACAACATCTTCCGGTTCACCCAGGCCGGGTCCGAGGTGTCGACCCTGCTCGGCCGGATGCCCTCCGCGGTGGGGTACCAGCCCACCTTGGCCGACGAGATGGGCCTGCTGCAGGAGCGGATCACCTCGACGCGCGGTCACTCGATCACCTCGATGCAGGCGATCTACGTTCCCGCCGACGACTACACCGACCCGGCGCCGGCCACGACGTTCGCGCACCTCGACGCGACCACGGAGCTGTCCCGCGAGATCGCCTCCCTCGGCATCTACCCTGCGGTGGACCCGCTGACGTCGACGTCGCGGATCCTCGACCCGCAGTACATCGGCCAGCAGCACTACGACTGCGCGATCCGGATCAAGCAGATCCTGCAGCGCAACAAGGAGCTGCAGGACATCATCGCGATCCTCGGCGTCGACGAGCTGTCCGAGGAGGACAAGGTCATCGTGTCGCGGGCCCGCCGGATCCAGCGGTTCCTCTCGCAGAACACCTACGTGGCCAAGCAGTTCACCGGCATCGAGGGCTCGACCGTGCCGGTGAAGGACACCATCGAGGCGTTCAACAAGATCGCCGACGGCGACTACGACCACGTGGCCGAGCAGGCCTTCTTCATGTGCGGCGGTCTCGACGACGTCGAGGCGCGGTGGGCCGACATCCAGAAGAACCTCTGATGGCCGAGCACCTCCAGGTCGAGCTGGTCGCCGCGGACCGCACTGTGTGGTCCGGGCGGGCCGACATGATCATCGCCCGCACGGTCGAGGGCGACGTGGGCGTGCTGCGCGGTCACGCGCCGATGCTGGCGCTGCTCACCGACGCGGTCGTGGAGATCACCGACGACGAGGGCCAGGTCACCGTGGCCGTCGTCGACGGCGGCTTCCTCTCGGTGGCCGGCGACCGCGTCTCGGTGCTGTCGGAGCGGGCGGTGCTCGCGGAGGAGATCAACGTCGACGAGGTCAGGGCCGAGCTCGACACGGCCCAGGACGTCGGCAACGTCGACGAGTCCGAGCGCCGGATCCGGCGGGCCGAGGCCCGGCTGCGGGCGGTCGAACGCGCGTCCTGACGACCCGGCACCACGTCCGACGGGCGGGACCCCCACGGGGTCCCGCCCGTCGGTCTTCCCCGGGTGAGGTCCTGCGAGGTCACCCCGCAAGCGCGGGCTAGGGTTCCGGCCAAGGACGGGGCTGCTCGCGCCCTGCGACTACGGGACGAGGGAGGTCCGGCGGGTGCCCTGGTGGCAGTGGGTCGTCGACGTCGCCGGTGTGGCGTTCCTGCTGGTGCTCCTCTACGGCCTCGCGCTGGTGCTGCGCCGGCGGTGGATCGCCCGTCGCGGAGGCACCTTCGAGCTGTCGCACCGTCTCCACCGGCTCCGCCCCGACCAGGGGTGGGTGCTCGGCATGGGCCGTTACACCGAGGACTCCCTGGAGTGGTTCCGGGTGTTCTCCCTCTCGCCCCGGCCGCGGACGAGCTGGCGGCGTGGTGAGCTCGTCTACGACGGGCGTCGGGAGCCCCAGGGCCCCGAGCGGCAGACGCTCTACCCCGACCACCTCGTGATCTGCTGCCAGGCCCGCGGCGAGGGCGTCGAGTTCGCGATGAGCCCGGCCTCGTTGACCGGGTTCCAGTCCTGGCTGGAGGCACGGCGACCGGGCACCGACTGGTCGCGGTGAGCCGCCCGCGCCTCGTGCCCGTGCACGGCTCACGCCTGCGCAGCAGCCCGTGGGCGCCGCTGGTGCCGCTCCTCGAGCCGTAGGCCGACCTCACCCTCGTGGACCTGCCGGGCCACGGGGCCAGGGCGGGGGAGTGCCTCACCCTGCGCCGCTGCGTCGAGGTCGTGCAGGAGGCCGTCGTGACGGCGACCGCCGCGTCCGGTCGGGCCCCCGTCGTGGTCGGCACTCCCTGTGCGGTACGTCGCGACGGCCCACGCCGCCGACCACGCCGCCGGCCTCGGCGGGCTCGTCCTGGCCGGCTGCACCGCGGTCCCCGTCGGGCCGGGCGCCGCGGCCTACCGCGCCGTCGCCGCGCTGACCGACCGGCTCGGCCCGCAGCGGATGACCCGGGCCAACCTGCGCGTGCTGCGGCGGGCGTACCCGGCCGAGGTCATCGAGTCGGGAGGTCATCGAGCCGGTGATCGCCGGCGGGTTCTAGGTAGCCCCGACGCCGGATGCATGGCGCGAGGTGATGACGCACCGCCGACCGGAGACACCTGGCGGCGCTCGACCAGCCGGCCGCCTTCGCCGGCCTGGTCCTCGAGGCCGCGGGGGTCCCCGGGTCGTGGTCCGGCCGCTAGCCGCGCTCGCCGCCCGGCACCCAGGCGACGTCGCCCTGGTGGCGGTTGGCGTGGCGGGCCAGGATGAAGAGCAGGTCCGAGAGCCGGTTGAGGTAGGTCAGGGAGAGCTTGTTCATCGCCGTGGCGTGCTCGGCCCACGCGGCCCAGCCGGACCGCTCGGCGCGGCGTACCACGGTCCGGGCGACGTGGAGGTGCGCAGCGGGGACCGTGCCGCCGTTGAGGACGAACGAGCGCAGGGCCTCCAGCGGCTCGTTGTAGTGGTCGCACCAGCCCTCGAGCCGGTCGATGTAGTCCTGCTCGATGCGCAGCGGGGGATACTCGGGGTCGGCCACGACCGGGGTGCACAGGTCGGCGCCCACGTCGAAGAGGTCGTTCTGCACTCGGGTCAGCAGCGTGACCACGTCGTCGTCGAGCCCGCCGTGGGCCAGCGCGACCCCGATCGCGGCGTTGGCCTCGTCGACGTCGGCGTAGGCGTGCAGCCGCAGGTCGTTCTTGCTCGTCAGGCTCATGTCGCCGAGCCGGGTCTCGCCCTCGTCGCCGGTGCGGGTGTAGATGCGGGTGAGGTTGACCATGGTCGGAGCGTAGCCGCGGTGTGAGGTCGGTCGCGATCCGGGCGAACCCCTGGGCTCACCCTCCCCGACCGGGCAGGCTCGACCTGTCCAGGAGGGCGGTGCCGCCCTCGGGGCGCACCCGTCGGCGCCGCCGACCCGACGACGAGGAGGCCCGATGACGGGGACCTGCCAGCGCTGCACCCACGACTGGCACGGCTTGACCTGCCGGCACGAGGCCATCGTCCGCGACGGCTGGTGGCTGGTGCGCACGACCTGCTCCTGCCCGGGCGCCGCGCCAGCGTGAGCGCGCCGGGGTGAGCAGGGCGGGCGGCGACGGCGGGGCGGGGGCACCGGTGACCGTGGGCCCGGCACAGTGGAGCCATGCGCGAGACCCGCTACTACCCGCTGCTGCTCGCCCTGCCCGGGCTGGCCCTGGCCGCGGCCGGCCTCTTCCACCCCACCGGCCTGAGCTACGAGAGCGCCCAGCGCTGGTACCTCGTGCACCTGCCGGGGCTGCTGGTCTTCCCGCTGGTCGGGTGGGCGCTGGCCGACCTGGTCACCGGGCGTCGCGACGCCGTGGCGTGGGTGGTGCGGCTGACGGCGTACGTCTACGCCACCTTCTACACAGCGCTCGACGTCGTCAGCGGGCTCGGTGCCGGCTACGTCACCCGCGAGCTCGGGCCGGGCGTCCCGCGCCCCGAGGCCGTCTCACAGCTGTTCCGCCTCGGCACGCCCCTGGGCGAGGTCGGGTCGTGGGCGCTGCTGGCCTGCGTGGTGGTCCTGCTCGTCGACCGCGTGCGGCACCTGCGCGCCTCCGGGCTGGTCGGGCTGGTGCTCCTGCCGGGGGCCTGGCTGGTCCACACCGAGCACATCTTCGCCCCGCTCGGGGTCCTGGGGATGGTGCTGCTGGGGCTCGGCAGCGCCGCACTCGCGGTCGTCGCGCGGCGTACGGGTGTGATAGCCCACACGTCGCACGGGTGACTGGCCGGTAACCCGAGCCATACCCTGCGAGGATGAGCCAGCCCGAGCCGGACCCGCAGATCGTCGCCGCGACGCGTCCGGGGAAGGACCGCCCCTGGGTGATGCGCACCTATGCCGGCCACTCGACCGCGGCGGCGTCGAACGCGCTCTACCGGACCAACCTGGCCAAGGGCCAGACCGGGCTCTCGATCGCCTTCGACCTCCCGACGCAGACCGGTTACGACCCCGACTCCCCGCTGAGCCGGGGCGAGGTCGGCAAGGTCGGCGTCCCGGTCCCGCACCTGGGCGAGATGCGTCGGCTCTTCGAGGACATCCCGATCACGGCGATGAACACCTCGATGACGATCAACGCCACCGCGATGTGGCTCCTCGCGCTCTACCAGGTGGCGGCCGAGGAGCAGAACCCCGACCTCGACCCGACCGAGGTCGCCCACCAGCTCGCCGGCACGACGCAGAACGACATCATCAAGGAGTACCTCTCCCGCGGGACCTACGTCTTCGGCCCGGAGCACTCGCTGCGCCTGATCGCCGACGTCGTCGCCTACACCGTCCACGAGATCCCGAAGTGGAACCCGATCAACATCTGCAGCTACCACCTGCAGGAGGCCGGCGCGACCCCGACACAGGAGCTCGCCTACGCGTTGACCACCGCGATCGCCGTCCTGGACGCCGTCAAGGATGCCGGCCAGGTCTCCGAGGAGGACTTCGATCAGGTCGTCGGGCGGATCTCGTTCTTCGTCAACGCCGGCGTGCGGTTCATCGAGGAGACCTGCAAGATGCGGGCGTTCGTCCAGCTGTGGGACGAGATCACCACCGAGCGCTACGGCGTCAAGGACCCGAAGATGCGCCGGTTCCGCTACGGCGTCCAGGTGAACTCCCTGGGCCTGACGGAGGCGCAGCCGGAGAACAACGTCCAGCGGATCGTCCTGGAGATGCTCGGTGTGACGCTGTCCAAGAACGCCCGCGCCCGTGCTGTGCAGCTGCCCGCGTGGAACGAGGCACTCGGCCTGCCGCGTCCGTGGGACCAGCAGTGGTCACTGCGGCTGCAGCAGGTGCTCGCTTTCGAGTCCGACCTGCTCGAGTACGAAGACATCTTCGACGGGTCGCACGTGATCGAGGCGAAGGTCGCCCAGCTCGTCGACGACGCCCGCGCCGAGATTGATCGGGTCCAGGCGATGGGCGGTGCGGTCGCCGCGGTCGAGGCGGGCTATATGAAGCAGGAGCTGGTCTCCGCGCACGCCACCCGCCGCGCCCGGATCGAGAACGGCACGGACATCGTCGTCGGCGTGAACAAGTTCGAGACCACCGCAGTCTCCCCGTTGACCGCGGACCTCGACGGCGCGATCCAGACCGCGGACCCCGAGGCCGAGCGGACCGCGATCGACTCGCTGAACGCCTGGAAGGCCGAGCGCGACGAGGCCGCCGTCACGACAGCCCTGGCGACGCTGGCTGCCGATGCCAAGACCGAGACGAACCTGATGGCAGCCACCTTGGCCGCTGCCCGCGCGGGAGCGACTACGGGCGAGTGGGCCGGGACGCTGCGGGGGGTGTTCGGCGAGTTCCGGGCGCCGACTGGAGTTGCCGGCGCGGTTGGGGTAGCCGAGGCGGGTTCCGAGCTGACGACCGTTCGGGAGAGCGTGAAGTCCACCGGGGACGAGCTCGGCGGACGGCTGCGGCTGCTGGTCGGTAAGCCGGGTCTGGACGGCCACTCCAACGGCGCCGAACAGGTCGCGGTCCGGGCCCGTGACGCCGGCTTCGAGGTCATCTACCAGGGCATCCGGCTGACTCCGGACCAGATCGTCGCCGCAGCGATCGCCGAAGACGTGCACTGCATCGGCCTCTCGATCCTGTCCGGCTCGCACATGGAGCTCGTTCCCGACGTCCTCGACCTGATGAAGGCCAAGGGAGTCCAGGACGTTCCCGTGATCGTCGGCGGGATCATCCCCGACTCCGATGGCAAGAAGCTGATCGAGCTCGGCGTTGCGATGGTCTTCACCCCTAAGGACTTCAGCCTCACCCAGGCGATGGCCGGTATCGTGAGCGTGATCCGGAAGGCCAACGCTCTGGACACCTGACGCAGGTTGTCTAGGCGGCTCCCGGCCCGGAGATATCGGTGGGACCGTTGGCGTCATCGCCTGCCCGGTGCTCCGTCTCCTCGTAGCATGAGCGGACGAAGGGTCCCCCAGGGGACACGAGGGAGTCGATGACTAAGGACTCGGGGAGTACGAGCGGCAGTCCACCGGACCTCGGTGGACTGTTGGAGTCTGCCCCGGACGCGATGGTCGTGATCGACCAGACCGGCACCATCGTGCTAGTCAACGCGCAAACGCTGACCGTCTTCGGGTACGAGCGGGACGAGCTGGTCGGGCAGCCGGTGGAGATCCTGGTGCCTGCGAGCCTGCATGCCGTGCACCGCAATCACCGTCGCGAGTATGTCCTCGAACCGCACCTGCGCTCGATGGGCTCCGGCCTGGACCTCCGTGCGCGGCGCAAGGACGGGACCGAGTTCCCGGTGGAGATCTCACTGGCGCCCCTGGAGACTGCGGGCAGGCTGCTGATCTCCGCCGCAGTCCGCGACGTGAGCAACAAGCGACGCGAGGAGCGGCTCTTCCGCGGTCTCCTCGAGGCAGCGCCGGACGCGATGGTGATCGTCGACCAGCAGGGAGTGATCGTGCTGGTCAACGCGCAGGTCGAGTCGCGCTTCGGCTACGAGCGTGAGGAGCTGATCGGTCAGCGCGTCGAGATCCTCGTACCAGTGCGCGTCTCCGGGATGCACGTGGCGTTCCGCTCGGGCTACGTCGCCGGGCCGCGAGCCCGGCCGATGGGCCTGGCCGGCGACCTATTCGCACGACGCAAGGACGGGACCGAGTTCCCGGTGGAGATCTCACTGGCGCCGTTGGAGACCGACGATGGTCTGCTGATCTCGGCGGCGGTGCGCGACATCAGTGAGCGCCGGGCCATGCAGGAGGAGGCGGAGCGGGTAAAAGACGAGTTCTTCGCCACTGTCTCGCACGAGCTCCGCACCCCGCTGACCTCGATGCTCGGCTACAGCGAGCTGATGGCGGACCTGGAGAATCTGAGCCCCCAGGGCCAGAGGTTCCTCTCGTTCATCAACCGGAGCGCCGAGCGTGAGCTGCGCCTGGTCGACGACCTGCTCACCCTGGTGGCGATCGAGGAGAGCGGCCTGTCGATCCGGCCCGGGCTTGTCGACCTGGCCTCGATCGTGCGGGATGCCGTCGACGCCTCCCGCCCGCGTGCCGAGGAGCTTGCCATCCACCTGTGCCTCGATGTCCCGGACATTGCCGTGATGGTTGATGGCGACCGGGACCGGATTGGTCAAGCGATCGACAATCTGCTCTCCAACGCCCTCAAGTTCACCCCGTCCGGTGGCGAGGTCGGGGTCCAACTTCGGGTGGTCGACGGGTACGCCGAGATCGAGGTCGCCGACTCGGGGCATGGGATCGGCGACGTCGAACCTCACCGCGTCTTCGAACGGCTCTACCGCTCCGGTACCGCGGTCGCCCAGCAGGTCCCGGGCGCCGGCCTGGGGCTCACCATTGCGCTCGCGATCGTTGAGGCTCACCACGGCACCATCAGTGTGGTGAAATCCGACACCGTGGGCACGACGTTCCGGATGAACTTCCCGCTGGTCGGTGCGGATGACGCGGAGCACCCGCCCGCGGTGGGGGAGTCGCAACCGGTGGTGGAAACCGGCGAGATCCCGGTGCAAGGCCTGAGCTCAGCCGGCTGACGAATCCGGCACTCAGTCGGTCCGCGGCGAGCACCCGCGCCGCCATGTCAGGTCGGGTCAGGTCGGGTCAGGGAGTCGGTGCAGGACCTCGCTGAGGGTGGACTCGATCCGGTCGAATCGACCTCGCGTCTCAGTTCGGAACTCGTTGACCCCGGTCCGGAAGTCGTTGAACTCGGTCCGGAACTCGTCAACCCCAGTTCGGAACTCGTCGACCCCGGTCCGGAAGTCGCCGAAGTCAGCGCGGAAGTCGGCGACGAGCTCGTAAATCGACTCCGTGTCGTTTTGGAGTCGATCCACCCGGAGCTTGATGGTCGGATCGCTCGTCATGCCGACGACCGTACGTCGATGCAGGGAGACCCGCCAACAGAAGAATCGGGCCTGTGGAAGATCAGAACAGTCGGTCGGTTGGGTCGTCGAGACCGCGTAGCGCGTTGTAGTCGACCACCGCGCACGCGATACCGCGGTCCTCCGCGAGGACCCGGGCCTGGGGCTTGATCTCTTGGGCGGCGAAGATGCCACGGACCGCTCCGGCCGTAGTGAGCAGGGGGTCCCGATTGAGGAGCTCGAGGTACCGGGTGAGCTGCTCCACCCCGTCGATGTCACCGCGGCGCTTGATCTCCACGGCAACAGACTTGCCGGCGAGGTCGCGGCACATCAGGTCGACCGGGCCGATCGCCGTGGGGAACTCTCGTCGTACCAGGGTCAAGCCCTCGGCCAGGGTGGCCGGGTGGTCGGCGAGGAGCTCCTGGAGGTGCTTCTCGACGCCGTCTTTCTGAAGTCCCGGATCCACCCCGAGCTCGTGGGAGGTGTCGTGCAGGACCTCCTCGATCAGGATCCGCAGGGTGTCCTCCGGGCCCTTGGCGGTGCTCCGCGACGTCACGACCCACTCGATCTTGCCGTCGTCGTTGTTGCCCTCCTTGACCGTGCACGGCGGGCTCATCCAGTTCAGCGGCTTGTAGGAGCCGCCGTCGGAGTGCACCAGGACCGAGCCGTCCTGCTTGAGCATCAGCACCCGGGTGGCCATGGGCAGGTGGGCCGAGAGGCGGCCGGCGTAGTCGACCTGGCAGCGCGCAACGACGAGTCTCACAGGTGCGAACCTAACCGATACCGGTCAGCGCCCGCGGACCCGGCGTACGACGTCGCGCGCCACGGCCGTCCCGATCGTCACCGGGTGGTTGGCCAGGGTCGCGATCCTGCCGCGCAGGGTGAGCGGGTCGTGGGCGATGCCGAGTTGGCGCAGGATCGTCGCGGAGTCGAAGTACGGGCGCTCGCAGACGATCCCATCGCCGCCGTCCTCGAACTCGAAGACCGCCACGCACTGCACCTCGAAGGGCCGCCCGGTTGCCGGCAACCCGCGAAACGAGCCGAGGTGGGTGCCGAGCAGGATGAACTCGACGACGATCGAACTGTCCGCATGGTGCATCGCGAGCAGCTGATTGCGCTGGTCGGGGAATGCGGTCCGGGTCTCGGAGAAGTACTGCTGAACCTGCTCGGTCCCGTCGAAGACGTCGCCGGTCGGGATGATCTCGTAGCGAGGGTGGGCGAACGTCGCCATCGTGACGCCGTAGTCGTGGCTGTTCTCCGACTCCATGTGCTCGACGACCACGGCCTCGCGACGGGTCCGGAGATCTGCATCGGAGCTCATGAAGTCACGCTAGTCCTGACGACGCCGGGTGACGACCTGCGCGGCCTCCGATTTCCGTGCGAACCCCGCTAGCCTCGCCACCATGGCCGCCGGAGATCTCGATTCCCTCGACACCAGCCTGCTGGCCACCGGCGCCTCGATTTTCACGGCCCTCTCGGGGACGGCCAACGTGGTGATGCAGCTCAGCCGCGCGGAGATCGGGTACGGCGTGAAGGACAGCGTCGTAACCGAGGGCAACCTGTTCGGCAACCCGCGCCGCCGACAGCGCACCACCGTCGGCCTACTCGCGGTCGCCGTGCTCGGGAACGCGACCGAGCGAGCGGCGTACCGGGCTGCAACCAACGCCTCGCACGCCCGGGTGCGCTCGGCTCCGGGCTCCCGCCCGTCCTACTCGGCATTCGACCCGGAACTGCAGCGCTGGGTGGGCGCCTGCATCTTCCGCGGCTTCGAGGAGGCCCGGGAGTTCACCCACGGCCCGCTGGTCGGCGCCGAGCGCGAGGCGTTCTACCGGCAGGGCGTCATCTTCGGCGGCATGTTGCAGATGCCCGTCGAGCTGTGGCCCGCGGACCGGGACGCCTTCGAGACGTACTGGCGCACCGAGCTCGCGGCAGTGCACATCGATGAGGAGATCCGGGAGTATCTGCTCCGGGTGATCCGCTTGGAGTACGTGCACCGGCGGATCCCCGCCCAGGTGCTACGGCTACGGGTGTGGCTTGTCACCGGCTACCTGCCCGCGGAGCTGCGGGCTCAGATGGGCCTGACCTGGACGCCGGAGCAGGACAAGAGGTTCCTTGCATTCAACCGCGTCTTGGGACGAATCGTCCGCCTGCTGCCCTCCCGTGGGCAAAATTGGCCGTTCACCCGCTCGATCAGCGACATCCGCGCCCGGCTCGCAGAGCGCCGGGACCTGTTCGATTCCTGAGACGTCCTACTCGCCAGTAGGTCCCGGTGGCACCATTCTCGCCATGACTGAGACCGCAGCCACGATCAACCAGACACTGGTGCTTCCGTACCTCAACCACGCCGTGCGGATGTACGAGCAGAAGTACGCCTCGCGGGGCGACATCGACGCGGCCATGCGTTTCGGCTGCGGCTACCCGCGCGGCCCCCTGACCACGCTCGACGAGCTCGGTCTGGACTCCGTGCGGGACGCACTTGCCGCCCGGTACGCCGAGACCGGCGACAACCTGCACAAGCCGGCCGACCTGTTGGAGACCCTTGTCGCCGAGGGTCGCAACGGCAAGGCCGCCGGCCGCGGCTTCTACACCTACGCCGACGGGCCCGAGGGCAGCGCAGTGACCGCGGATGACGAGACCCCGTCCGCCGACGACCAACCGCAGCTCAAGCACGAGATCACCAAGGTCGGCGTCGTCGGCACCGGCACGATGGCTTCCGGCATCGCCCAGGTCTTCGCCCAGAGCGGGTACGACGTGGTCTTCGTCGGGCGCAGCGAGGAAAAGCTCGCAGGCGTCGTCGCCGGGATCACCAAGGGCTTGGACAAACTGATCGAGCGTGGCAAGTCCGACGAGGAGAAGAAGGCCGCGGTCCTCGGCCGGCTGACCGGGTCCACGACCCGCGATGCGCTCGCGGATGTCGACATCGTGGTCGAGGCGATCGCCGAGGACCTCGAGCTCAAGCTCGAACTCTTCCGTGACTTCGACCGGATCATCAAGCAGGGCGCGATCCTGGCGACCACCACTTCTTCGCTCCCGATTACCCAGCTCGCCGCCGCGACTTCGCGGCCCGAGGCCGTCATCGGGATGCACTTCTTCAACCCGGCCACGGTGATGAAGCTCGTCGAGGTCGTCACCGCGCCCTCGACCGCTCCGGACGTCAACGAGACCACGCTGGCGCTGTGCGCAAAGGTCGGCAAGGTCGCTGTCTCCTGCGCCGACAGGTCCGGCTTCATCGTGAACGCGTTGCTGTTCCCCTACCTCAACGATGCCTGCACCTTGGCGGAGGCGGGAACCGAACTCACCGTGATCGACGACGCGATCAAGGCTGAGGCCGGCTTCCCCATGGGCCCGTTCCAGCTGCTCGACGTGGTCGGCAACGACGTGTCGCTGGCGATCCAGAAGGAGCTCTTCGCCGAGTTCAAGGAGCCTGGCTTCGCGCCGGCCGCCTCCCTGGAGAAGGTCGTTGCGGAGGGCCACCTTGGTCGCAAGACCAAGAAGGGCTTCCACGACTACAGCTGATCACCCGGGCCCGCCCGAGCAGCACGAGACCGCCGTCCCGACCGGGACGGCGGCCTCGTGCTGCTCAGGCGGTTTCGAGAACAGGCTCTGCGGCGACCTCCGAGTCCCGCCTGATCAGCAACAGGCCGGTCCCGATCGCACAGACCAGGGCGAGGATCGCCGCTGCGTATAACGCGTTGTGCATGCCGTCGACGTAGGCGACCGGGTCGCCACCGAAGCTGGAGCCGGCCGGGATGAAGGTGCCCAGCCAGGCGATCCCGACTGCGACGCCGGTCTGCCGAAACGTGTCGTTGGCACCGGAGGCGAGGCCGCTCTGCTCGTGGGGGAGTGCATCGAGGGCCAACGCGCTTCCTGCCGGATTCACCAAGCCGCAACCGATACTCGCGATCAGCAGGCCGGGCAGGATTGCGGCCCAGCCGGAATCCACCTCGGTCGTCAGCGCCATCCCCAGGACACCGGCGGAGATGAGGACGAGGCCGATCGTCGCCAGGATCGCGGGTTTGATCCGGGTCATCAGCCCGGCTGTCGCCCCCGAGACGAGGAAGACCAGGAAGGTGCCGGGCAGGTAGGCCAGACCGGTCCGGATCGGAGAGAGACCGACGACTCCTTGGAGGTAGAGGGTCGCGTAGAGGAAACCCGCGAAGAAGGTCGCGGAGATGCCGAAGACGAGCACCTGCGGACCTGTGAAGCGCCGGTCCCGGAAGAGGCCCAGCGGGAGCATCGGCTCCTTCGACAGGTGCTCGATCAGCACGAAGCCGACCAGGAATACTGCGGCGCCGACGAGCGAGGCGACCACCTTGCCGCTGCCCCAGCCGTCCTCGTTGCCGCGCAGCAGGGCGAAGACGAGGAGGAACAGGCCGGCGATCAGGGTGATCTGACCCGGGAAGTCGACGCGGCGCGCCTGCGGGTCACTGCTCTCCCGGACCCGTCGGGCCAGCAGCAGAGTGGCGATGCCGATCGGGATATTGATCCAGAAGATCGCCCTCCAGCCGAACAACTCGGTCAGGGAGCCGCCGACGAACGGACCGATCGCGAACGCACCTCCGATGGCCGCTCCGAAGATGCCCAGCGCCTTGGCTCGCTGCTCGGTGGTCGGGGTCGCCTCGGAGATCAACGCCAAGGCGGTGGCGAAGAGCACCGCCGCGCCGATGCCCTGGACGGCACGTGCGGCGACCAATGCCTCGATCCCCGGAGCGGCCCCGCAGAGAGCCGACGAGATGGTGAACAGCACCATGCCGCCGAGGAAGAGTCGCTTGCGGCCGAACCGGTCGGCAATGGAACCGGAGGTAAGCACCACTGCGGCGAGCGGCAGGGTGTAGGCGTCGATCACCCACTGCAGGCCACTGAGCTCGGTCTCGAGTCCTACGGCCATGTCTGAGAGGGCGGTGTTGACGACGCTGATGTCGAGCATGAGCATCACCGTTGCGACGGTGGCGACCGCGATGGTGATGCCGGCAGAGGCGGCGGTGACCTCGCGGGTCTCGGGTGTGGAAGTCATGCGGACATGCTTACGGAGGCCACCGACAACCGTCCAGGCCTCTCTAGTCCAGAGCTTGTGAGCACGGGGCCACGCGAACCGGCAGGATGGGGCCATGACCGACGGCCCGCTGCACACCACGTCATACGGCGAGCAGGGCAGCCGGGTCGTCTTTCTGCACGGCCTCTTCGGTCAGGGACGCAACTGGACCAGGGTCGCGAAGGCGATCGCACCGGAGCACCGGGTCACCCTGGTGGACCTTCCCGACCACGGCCGCTCAGACTGGACCGAGCGGTTCGATCTAGCCGCGGTGGCCGACCTCGTGGCGGGCGAGCTCAGGGCCGCTGGGCTCGACGGCGACGATCCGGTGGCGCTGATCGGGCATTCGCTCGGCGGCAAGGTTGCCATGATCCTGGCGCTGCGGCATCCCGAGGTCGTGGAGCGGCTCTGCATCGTCGACATCTCCCCGGTGGCCTACGGGACCACGAGCGAGTTCGCCGGATACATCGAGGCGATGCTGTCGCTCGATCTGGCCGCGATCACCCAGCGTGCCGATGCTGATGACGCGCTGACCGCCGCTGTCCCGAACCCGACCGTGCGCGCGTTCCTGCTCCAGAACCTCCGTCGGGAGAGCCGATCCGGCGCCAACACGGGTTGGCACTGGCAGACCAATTTAGAAGGCCTGGCGCGCGATCTCCCTGTCCTCGGCTCGTGGCCCGAGGACGAGCTGGCTGACACGGGGCCCTATCCCGGCCCGGTGCTTTGGCTGGGAGGGCAGGACTCGGCATACATCCAGGACGACTACGCCCCCGCGATGGACCGCTGGTTCCCCCGCAACCGACGGGTGACGATCAAGAACGCCGGACATTGGCTGCACTCCGAGCAACCGGCCGTTTTCCTCGAGGTGGTCCGGCGCTTCCTGGACTGACCTACGCGGTCGGCTCCTTGCCGGTCGTGTCGTCGGTCGTGTCGTCGTCGCTGCCGAAGCCTGCGACGACGTCCTTGAGAGCACCGAGCTGGGCCACGATGGCGTCGCGACGTTTGGAGACCCGGGAGACCTCGGCCTTGATCGCAGTCAGGGCCCGCTCCGACTCGGCGTGGCCGGTCGTGCGCAAGCTCTCGGCCTCCTTCTTGGCGGAGTTGACCAACTGCTCGGCCTCGCGGCGTGCCTTGGAGAGCAGCGACTCGGACTCGGCGTGGGCGTTGTCGCGGTGCAGGTTCGCGGCGTTGATCGCCTCCCGCGACCGGTCCTCGGCGGCGTTGGCGCGTCCTTCGGCCTCGCTGAGGAGGCGTTGACTCTCAGCAGTGGCGCTCTGGTGGTGCTCCGCGGCCTCGCGCACTAGGCGCTCTCGCTCGACGGCCATCACCCGGCGGGCCTCAGTGACCTCACGGTCGGCGCCGGCGCGAGCCTGCTCGACCTCACGGGCCGCAGTGGTGCGCAGCGCGGTCGTTTCCTGCTCGGCGGCCAGCCGGAGCTGATCGGCCTCCCGCTGCGCCGCCGCCAGATGGTCGTCGGCGTCGGCCTTGAGTCGGCGACGCTCGGCCTCGATCTCGGCCATCGTGCGTACCCGCAGGTCGTCGAGCTCACCGAGCTGGACGACACGCATGTCGTCGGCGTCGCTCTCGGCCCGGGCACGGATCGCGACCGCGTCCCGCTCGGCCTGGGCGCGAAGGACCGTAGCCTGCTGGGTCGCCTCGCCGAGGACGTCCTCGGCCTGCTCCTCGGCCAGACGCAGCATCTCGCTGGCGCGGCCGCCGAGTCCGGCGTAGGACGGGGTCTCGTTTTCGTTGACCTTCTCCTTCAGGCTGGCGTTCTCGGCCTGGATCGAGCGCAGCTTCGTCTGGGCTTCGTTGAGGCTGGCGATCAGACCGGCCTTCTCGGCCGAGATCGTCCGCAGGTGGCGGTCGACGGCGTCCTTGTCGTAGCCGCCCCGTCGGACCAGGGGAAGCGCGGCGGCGCTGGTCGTAGCGGCCTTAGGTGGGACCAGGGGCGCGTTGGCGGAGCGGGTGACGCCGGCCTCGGAGGAGGACGTCGCCGGCTTCGGCGCAGCGGCCGGTGCTGCCGCGGCAGGCGGGGTTGCCAGCGGGGCTGCCCGCGGGGGGGCGGGAGCGGCGTCGTCGACTACCCGCGGAATCACCTGGGTGGGTTCGTCCGCATCGGTGGAGTCTTCGAAAATGGACAGGCCTCGGTCGTCACTCATGGTTTCCCTCGCGGTCGGCGGTTGCATCGATTCGTCCCCTCAGCCAGTGTCTCCGATCCACCCGCTTTTACCCAAGCCGAGCGGACTGTCGGACATGCCGACGGGGCCGTTCTCCCTGTGTACAAGCGGAGAACGGCCCCGTCGGGATGTCTCAGATGCCGCGGAAGAGGTTGATCTTGTCCAGGTGCTGGTCGCGCAGTTCGGCCTTCTTCACGCCCAGGCCTTCTTCCGGCGCCAGGCACAGGACGCCGACCTTGCCCTGGTGCTTGTTGTGGTGCACGTCGAGGGCTGCCTGGCCGGTGTCCTCGAGCTTGTAGGTCCTGGACAGGGTCGGGTGGATCTTGCCCTGCGCGATGAGGCGGTTGGCCTCCCACGACTCGCGGTAGTTGGCGAAGTGGCTGGAGATGATCCTCTTGAGGTTCATCCACAGGTAGCGGTTGTCGTACTCGTGCATGAAGCCCGAGGTCGACGCGCAGGTGGTGATTGTGCCGCCCTTGCGGGTGACATAGACCGAGGCGCCGAAGGTCTCGCGGCCCGGGTGCTCGAAGACGATGTCGATGTCCTCACCGCCGGTGAGCTCGCGGATGGCCTTGCCCAGGCGCTGCCATTCCTTCGGGTTCTGCTTGGTGCCTTCCTCGTTCCAGAACTTGAAGTCCATCTCGGAACGGTTGATCACCTTGTCGGCACCCATGTTGCGCACGATCTGAGCCTTCTCCTCGTTGGAGACCACGCAGATCGGGTTGGCGCCGCCGTTCAGCGCGTACTGGGTGGCGAAGCCGCCGAGACCGCCGGAGGCCCCCCAGATCAGGACGTTGTCGCCCTGCTTCATGTTGCCGCCGTTGGTGGAGACCAGTTGCCGGTACGCGGTGCAGTTCACCAGCCCGGGGGACGCAGCCTCTTCCCAGGTGAGGTGCTCGGGCTTGGGCATCAGCTGGTTGGCCTTGACCATCGCGACGTCGGCCAGACCGCCGAAGTTCGTCTCGAAACCCCAGATCCGCTGGGAGGGGTCCATCATCGTGTCGCTGTGACCGTCGGGGGCCTCGAGCTCGACGGAGAGGCAGTGCGCGACAACCCGGTCGCCCGGCTTCCACTTGTTCACGCCGGGGCCGACGGCGAGAACGACGCCCGACAGGTCGGAGCCGACGACGTGGTACGGCAGGTTGTGGCGCGCACCGAGGTCGGACTCGCGGCCGTAACGCTCCAGGAAGCCGAAGGTGGAGACCGGCTCGAAGATCGAGGTCCACACGGTGTTGTAGTTGATCGCGGAGGCCATCACGGCGACGAACGCCTCGCCCGGGCCGAGCTCGGGCAGTGGGACTTCCTCGAGATGCAGTGACTTGCGGGGGTCCTTGTCCCGCGAGGCCACGCCCTCGAACATGTCGGCCTCGTCCTTGTGGACCGTCATGGCCCGGTAGGACTCGGGGAGGGCGAGAGCGGCGAAGTCCTCGGTGGAGGCTTCGGCCTGGATCGCGTCGAGGATGTACTGCACGTCACGGGCTCCTGATCTGGAACGGATACGGGGGTGTTGCTGACTTTCGGCCCCGAATGTTACCCGCCAGTTCGGTCCGGTGGCGGTTCTGTGCTCAGGGTCTCAGCCGTGCGGCACGGGTGATCAGTGACCTGGTGCCGCCGGCTCGACCAACTCGACCAGGACGCCGCCGGCGTCCTTGGGGTGAATGAAGTTGATCCGGCTGTTCGCGGTGCCGGGCTTCGGGGCGTCGTACAGCAAGCGCAGGCCACGCTCGCGCAGGATCGCGGAGACCTTCTCGACGTCGGTCACCCGGTAGGCGAGCTGCTGCAGCCCAGGCCCGGAGCGGTCCAGGAACTTGGCGATCGTGGACTCCTCGGTGAGCGGAGCAAGCAGTTGGATGCGCTGGGTCGTGGTGTCGCCGCCGGTGCCGTTGATCTGCACCATCGCCTCCTCCACCTTCTGTTCCTCGTTGACCTCGCGGTGCGCGACGGTCATGCCGAAGACGGTCGTGTACAGCTCGATCGCCGCCTCCAGGTCGGGTACGGCGACGCCGACGTGGTCGATGCAGACGAAGAGATCGTCGGGGAGATCCAGGGGAGAGGTCATGGAGCCATCCTCGACCACAGTCGGGCCCTCGCTCAACCAGAGCCCTCCGGTGTGACGACTACGACACAGGCAGGTGTCGCGAGACCCCTCCCGGGAACGGCTACCGGTGGGTAGTGTCGTGAGGTACCCCTGCTTCTCACCCAGCTCCGCTTCTTTCCAGGAGGACCGCATGTCCGTCAATGTCATCGTCGCCGGCGCCCGTACCCCGATCGGCCGCCTGCAGGGCGGTCTGAAGAGCCTGTCGGCGGCCGACCTCGGCGGCGTCGCCATCCAGGGCGCCCTCGAGAAGGCTGGCGTGGCGGCAGACCAGGTCGACTACGTGATCATGGGCCAGGTCATCCTGGCTGGCGCGGGCCAAAACCCGGCGCGTGCAGCGGCTATCGCCGGTGGCATCCCCGCGAACGTCCCGTCGATCACGATCAACAAGGTGTGCCTTTCGGGCCTGAACGCGATCGCAACCGCCGATCAGCTGATCCGCGCCGGCGAGCACGAGATCATCGTCGCCGGCGGCATGGAGTCGATGACCCAGGCCCCGCACCTGCTTCCCAACTCGCGGGCCGGGTTCAAGTTCGGCGACACCAAGCTCGTCGACTCGATGGCCTACGACGCCCTTTACGACCAGGCCACCCAGCAGGCCATGGGCGGGCTGACCGAGCAGATCAACGCCGAAGGCGTGAAGCTGTCCCGCGCCGAGCAGGACGAGTTCGCCGCGGCCTCGCACCAGAAGGCTGCCGAGGCCTGGAAGAACGGCCTCTTTGACGACGAGGTCGTCCCAGTCACGATCCCGCAGCGCCGCGGTGACGCCATCGTCGTCGCCGTTGACGAGGGTGTTCGCGGCGACACCACCGCCGAGTCGTTGGGCAAGCTGCCGGCCGCTTTCGCCAAGGAGGGCACCATCACTGCCGGCTCTGCCTCGCAGATCTCCGACGGCGCGTGCGCCGTCGTGGTGATGAGCAAGGACAGGGCCACCGAGCTCGGCCTGGAGTGGCTGGCCGAGATCGGCGCGCACGGCATGGTCGCTGGACCTGACTCCAGCCTGCAGCTGCAGCCGGCCAACGCCACCGCGCTGGCGTGCGAGAAGGAGGGCATCTCGCCCTCCGACCTCGACCTGGTCGAGTTCAACGAGGCCTTCGCCGCAGTCGGTATCGAGTCCGCCCGCAAGCTGGGTCTCGACGACGCCAAGATCAATGTCAACGGCGGCGCCATCGCGCTCGGCCACCCGGTCGGCATGTCCGGCGCCCGGGTCGTACTGACCCTCGCGCTGGAGCTCAAGCGTCGCGGCGGCGGCACCGGCGCAGCCGCCCTTTGCGGCGGCGGCGGCCAGGGTGACGCCCTGATCGTCCGCGTGCCGAAGGCCTGACGGAGAGCAAGCGCGGGCGCTCGGTAGCCTCACCTCGTGAGTCGTAGAACTGCAGCGGACGTCCCCGGACTGGTCGAGAAGGCCAGGGCCGGGGACGCTCGCTCTGTCGCGCGGCTGATCTCACTGGTCGAGGACGCCTCGCCGCTGCTGCGCGAGGTCATGGAACTGCTCGCCCCGCTGGCGGGGGGCGCGCACGTCATCGGCATCACGGGCTCACCCGGTGTCGGCAAGTCCACCTCCACCAACGCCCTGGTCGGTGCACTGCGGGCGGCCGGCAAGAGGGTCGGCGTCCTGGCGGTGGATCCGTCGTCGCCGTTCTCCGGCGGAGCGCTGCTTGGTGACCGGATCCGGATGCAGGACCACGCCCTGGACCCCGAGGTCTACATCCGCTCGATGGCCTCGCGCGGCCACCTCGGCGGACTGTCCTGGGCTGCGCCTCAAGCGCTGCGGGTCCTGGACGCAGCTGGCTGCGACGTGATCCTGGTCGAGACCGTCGGGGTCGGTCAGAGCGAGGTCGAGATCGCCTCCATGGCCGACACCACCCTGGTCCTGCTGGCGCCCGGCATGGGTGATGGGATCCAGGCCGCGAAGGCAGGGATCTTGGAGATCGGCGACCTGTACGTGATCAACAAGGCTGACCGTGACGGCGCCGACACGGTACGGCGCGAGCTCCGTTCGATGCTGGCCCTGAGTCAGCGAGCACCTGGTTCCTGGGACCAGCCGATCCTCAAGACCGTTGCGATGACCGGGGAGGGCGTCGAGGAGGTGGTCGTGGCGATCGACGCGCACTTCGCGCACCTGACTGCTTCCGGTGAGCTGGCGAAGCGGCGGGTGCGGCGGGCCCGCGAAGAGATCGAGGCAATCGCGGTCACCTCGTTGCGCGAGCGCTGGGGCGACGTGCACGCCCGGACCGAGCTGGACGTCTTGGCCGAACAGGTAGTCGCAGGGACCTCGGACCCCTACGCTGCAGCGGACGAGCTACTCGCCACGTACACCGACTGACCTAGCCAGCCCGAGAAGGCATCGATGACCATCGCCACCGGACCAGTCACCCAACTCTGTTGGGTGACCGAAGACATCGCCGCCACCGAGGAGTACCTGACCGCCCACTTCGGGGTGGCTGCCTGGACTCGGCTGCCAGGCATCCACTTCGGACCTGAGGACTGCACGCTGCACGGCCAGCCGGCCGACTTCACCGTGCACGTCTCGCTCGGCTACATCGGCGACCTCCAGCTCGAGATCATCCAGCCGGTCAGCGGGGAGTCGATCTACACCGAGTTCCTCTCCTCCTCGCCTGCCGGGTTGCACCACCTCTGCTTCGAGGTCGAGGACATGGAGGCCGCGCTGGCCCGGGCGGCCGAGGCCGGGGTCGAGGTCGTGCAGGCCGGCTCGATGATGGACGGCGGGATGCAGTTCGCCTACCTCGACGGCGCCGCGCACGGCGTCCCGTATGTCGAGCTCGCCTGGCTCGGACCGGAGATCCGCTCCTTCTACGACGCGATCAGGTCGGTCTGAGCGCGCCTCCCCGATAGTCGGGGCGCCGATTGGTAGAAACGTGGGGACATGTGCGCGCTCGGACACGCACGGCCGATCGAGGAGGAGCAGACGATGGCGCTGAAGAAGGTGGTCCCCCTTCTCCTGGTGGTGTTCATCGGCTACTACATGTTCACCGACCCGAACGGCCTGGCCTCGGTCGCGAAGGACGGCAGCGCCTCTCTGTGGGACGGTCTGACCAACCTCTTCGCGGCGACGATCGACTTCCTCGACGCGATCCTGTCCTGAGGCGAGGTCGTCATGGCCTTGCTCCCACGTTTCCTAACCGACCCGGACATCGGTCGTCACCTGCTGCGCGAGGAGGGTGAGGTCATCGTCGACGAGGTCCGCAAGCATGCGGTCGTCTACGTGGTGCCGGTGCTGGGATCGGTCGCCGGGGTGGCGTTCCTGGCGCTGTCGGGGGTCTCGTCGGTCAACGTCGCCTGGCTCCCGCTGCTGGTCGGGTTCGGGCTGCTGGCCTGGGCCGGCTGGCGCGCGCTGGAATCGAACATGGACCGCTTCGTGATCACCAACATGAGGGTCTTCCGGGTTCACGGCGTGCTGTCCCGTTCGCTGGCGACGATGCCGCTCGGTCGGATCCTGGACATCACCGTGGTCAAGCCGATGACTGGCCGGGTACTCGGCTACGGACACTTCACCTTCGAGTCCGCGGCCCAGGACCAGGGCCTGCGCGACATCAGGTTCGTCGGGGACCCCGATCAGCGTGACCTCGCCATCCAGCGCGTGGTCCAGCGCTCCGGCCTGCGCGGGCCGAAGGTGAACTGAGCATGCTCGACTTCGACCCGATAGACGAAGCAGCCCGCCAATGGGGCTTGCGCTGGAACGGCGTGCCGCAGATGCACGCCGTCACCTCGCTCATGCGAGTCCACCAGTTGGTGCTCTCCCGGCTTGATGCGCTGCTGCGTCCCCACGACCTGACGTTCGCTCGGTACGAGGCGCTGGTGTTGCTGTCCTTCACCTCGACCGGATCGTTGCCACTGGGCAAGATGGGGGAGCGCCTCCAGGTGCACCCGACCTCAGTGACGCCGATCGTCGACCGGCTCGAGTCGGCCGGACTGGTCCGCCGCAGACCTCACCCGGTGGACCGCCGCGCGGTGCTCGCCGAGATCACCGAAGCCGGCCGCGCCCTGGTGGAGGTCGCGACCGCGGACCTGCTCGCCGCGGGCTTCGGGATGGCGGCGCTTGAGGACCCTCAGCTCACCGAGTTCTCCGAGCTGTTGCGACCGGTGCGCGAGGCGGCGGGCGACTTCTGAGCGACGGGGACTTCCGCCATGTAGTTGGATGTCCTACTATCGTGCTATGGATGATTCTGCGATCCCCAAGGCCGGCGGCCCGACCGCCCAACAGCGCTGGCAGGAACGCTACGCAGCCTCGCGGCTGCGGGAGGCGGACTTCACCACCCTCTCCGGGGTGGAGGTCGAGCCCGCTTACGGCACCGCCGACAGCGAGTGGCCCGGTGAGTTCCCGTTCACCCGCGGCCTCTACGCGGCCGGTCAGCGGGCCAGGACCTGGACGATCCGCCAGTTCGCCGGCTTCGGCAACGCCCGGCAGACCAACGAGCGCTACCAGATGATCCTCGGCCGAGGTGGCGGCGGCCTGTCCGTCGCCTTCGACATGCCGACCTTGATGGGTCGCGACTCCGACGACCCACGGGCTCTCGGCGAGGTCGGGCACTGCGGTGTGGCGATCGACTCGGCTGCCGACATGCAGATCCTCTTCGACGGTATCGATCTGGCCGAGGTCACCACCTCCATGACGATCAGCGGTCCGGCCGTTCCGATCTTCTGCATGATGCTGGTCGCCGCCGAACGTGCCGGCGTCGAGACCGGCAAGCTCAACGGCACTCTGCAGACCGACATCTTCAAGGAGTACATCGCCCAGAAGGAGTGGATCTTCGGACCGGAGCCGCACCTGCGCCTGATCGGCGACCTGATGGAGTACTGCGCTGGGAACATCCCGGCGTACAAGCCGATCTCGGTCTCCGGGTACCACATCCGCGAGGCCGGCTCGACTGCTGCGCAGGAGCTCGCGTTCACCCTCGCGGACGGCTTCGGGTATGTCGAGCTCGGCCTGTCCCGGGGCATGGACGTCGACGTCTTCGCCCCAGGTCTCAGCTTCTTCTTCGACTCCCACCTCGACTTCTTCGAGGAGATCGCCAAGTTCCGGGCGGCCCGCCGGATCTGGGCGACCTGGATGCGCGACGTGTACGGAGCGAAGACCGAGAAGGCGCAGTGGCTGCGGTTCCACACCCAGACCGCAGGGGTCTCACTGACCGCCCAGCAGCCGTACAACAATGTCGTCCGGACGGGGGTCCAGGCGCTTGCCGCCGTACTCGGCGGCACCAACTCGCTGCACACCAACGCCCTCGACGAGACGTTGGCGCTGCCGAGCGAGCAGGCGGCCGAGATCGCTCTGCGCACGCAGCAGGTGATTATGGAGGAGACCGGTGTCGTCAACGTCGCCGACCCGCTCGGCGGGTCCTGGTACGTCGAGGCGCTCACCGACAAGATCGAGGCGGAGGCGAACGCGATCTTCGACCGGATTCTCGGCCTCGGCGGCTCCACGCTGAGTGCGACCGCCCACGCCGAGCTGGCCGCGGCCACTGCGCGCGGGGAAACCCCTGTTACCGCGGGCCTGCTGCGCGGGATCGAGGACGGCTGGTTCTCCTCCGAGATCGCCGAGGCGGCATTCGTCTACCAGAAGGCGCTGGAGAAAGGCGACAAGAAGGTCGTCGGCGTCAACGTGCACCTCGACTCGGTGACCCACGACCTGGAGATACTGCGGGTCTCCCACGAGGTCGAGATCGATCAGGTCCGAGAGTTGGGCCGCCGCCGCGACCGACGTGACGCTGCCGAGGTCGAGCGCGCCCTGGCCGAGCTGGTCCGGGTCTCGCGGACAAGGGAGAACATGATCTTCCCGATGCTCGCCGCGGTGCGGGCCGAGGCCACTCTCGGCGAGATCTGCAACGCGCTCCGCGCCGAGTGGGGCGAGTACCGGGAGCCGGCCCGGTTCTGAGGGTCACCTCGCCTGCTCGACAGCCCAACCGGGTTCCGCTACTCCGTAGCCGATCGGGAGAGCCGGGAGCCGGAACACGAAGGTGCTGCCGTTTCCTCGTCGCGCTGGGACCACGTGGATCGTGCCGCCGTGCCGGTCCACGATGCGACGGCAGATCGCCAGCCCGAGTCCCGAACCTCCGACGCCGCCGGTGTGCGCTCGATGGAAGTTCTCGAAGATCGCCTCACGCTGCTGCTCCGGGATGCCGATCCCGTTGTCGGTCACGCGTACTTCCAGCTGGTCGCCGACAGGCTTGCCGGTGATTTCGATCACCGGACGGGTGCCAGGCTCGACGTACTTGATCGCGTTCCCGATCAGGTTGTCGAGCAGCTGCCTCACCTGGCCACTGTCGGCCCAGACCCCGAGCCCTTCCTCGGCGACGATCACAGGACTCGAGGGCGCCTCGATCCGCAAACCGGCTAGTGAACGGACCATCGCGGTGAGGTCGACCGGACCCGGGTGCAGGGACTGGTCACGCGCGATCGTGTACGACATCAGGTCGGCGATGAACTCTCGCATGTGGGTTGCCGAGCCTTGGATCCGGCTCGCCATCACGGTCCCGACGGCGGGCGTGACCGGGCCACGTGAGAACTCGTCGATCAAGGCCTCGGCCCAACCTTCGACCACGGCCAGCGGACTGAAGAGGTCGTGGGCGACCACGCCGGCGAAGCCGGCGAGCGTGTCGCGGTGCTGGCGGTCCAGGGTGACGTCGCGCAGGTGGACCATCGCTCGCGGCTGCGCCTCGGGGTCATCGGAGGGGAGCAGTTGGGCGCTGACCTCGAGGATCCGGCCCTCCGGGATGGTGGGCAACCGTACGTGAACGTCGAAGGGCGCGACGGTCTCACCCGAAAAGGCACGGGTATGGGCCAACTCCTCGTCCAGTATCGGCATGCCGTTGGCGTGGAAGAGCCCGTAGGCCGATGCCATCCGATCCTTCTCCGGGATCTCGTCAAGGAGCCCGGCGAGCGAGCGGCTTGCTGAGTTGTGAACCAGGACCCTGCCGCTCTCCTCGATGACTACGAGCCCTTCCTTCATGGTGTTCAGGACAGCCTTCAAGAGGCGGGCCCGGTCGACTGCGGACCGTCGTGCAGCGCCAAGCTCACGGTTCGCCGAGTCGCGCTCCGACCTGCTGAACGCCAGCGACAGACCGGTGAGCACCGTCATCGCCACGAACACCTGGGCGACCAGCGCCCGGTAGTACAGGTCCTCGATGCCGGCGAAAGGCCCCTGGCCGGCCAGGGTGAAGGCAACTCCGGCGGACCCCATCGCGATCCCGTGCAGCACGACGGCGAGCGGTGCGAACCGGATCCCGGCCCAGACCGACATCGACAGCAGCAGGAACGCCAGCGGGTCCGGGCCACGGCCCGAGAAGACCACCAGGCACAGGCCAATGGTGCCAGCGACCAGGCCGCCTGCTTCGGCCGCCCGCCCGCCGGAGGTGGGGACCAGCGCCGCTCGGACGAGCCGGATCCTGCTGGCCAGGCCCGGACTTGAGGCCAGCGGCTGGAGGACCAGAATGCCGAAAGTGACCACCACGATCAGGGCCACGCTGTTTCGACCCCACCAGACCGCGACGGCCGGGGCGTCGACGCCACCGTGAAGCAGCATCAGTCCGAGAGCGCCGAGCAGGGCGCCGACCAGGCAGCTGAGAACGGCGGCGAGAGCCAGCTGCCCCAGGTCGACAAGGCGTTGTAGGGCGGTGGATCCGCCGAAACCCCACAGGTCCGGAGCCCAGTGCCGAATCAGGGCGACGAACAAGCAGACCTGGGTCAGGTTCGTGGCGACGAGCAGCGAGGCCAGCGCCGGGTCGGCGCCGGTCGCCGAGTTGACCGCGAAGGTGGCGACGGCAAGCGCGCCGAGATCGATCGGCAACGTACGGCGGTCGCCGCTGCCGATCCAGAGTCCGGCGATCCCGGCGGCCGGCCAGATCATGCTCAGGCCGCCGTCGATGACAGTGGTCCGCCCCAAATAGCCGGCCGCGACGAACAGGGCGGTGCCCAGAACAGCGCGCAGGACGAGCGGCCCTGCGCCCTCCCCCCGCTTTGTGGTGCTCACAGGCCCAGTGTGCTCCGTTCGAGGACAAAATGGAGGTTTTGTCTAGAAAGTGGGACATAAGGCCCGGCGCGCATCGCGTCTCCAGGGTCGGACACAATGGACCCATGACGCAGCAGCCATTCTCCCGCCCCGGCGCGGTGGACCTCTCCGGATTCCAGGCCGCACCCGCCACGAACGCTGGTACACCCGGCGTGAGCGGTGCCTACACGGTCGTCGTCGATGAGGCGAACGTTCAGACGGTCCTCGAGAGCTCGATGAGCGCGGCGGTTCTGCTGGCGTTCTTCTCCGGGTCCAGATCTCCCGAGAGCGTCCAGCTGGCCGACGACCTTCAGGTGCTTTCGAACGAGTTCGAGGGCCGCTTCCTGCTCGGCCGGGTCGACATCGACACGAACCCGCAGATCGCCCAGGCGATGCAGATCCCCTCGGTCCCGTTGGTGGTGCTGGTCGCCCAGGGGCGGCCGATGCCGCTGCTGCAGGCCGCGGCCCCGATGGAGGAACTGCGTACCGCGATCACCCAGGTTCTCCAGCAGTTGACCACCAGCGGCTTCGCGGGGCGGCACCAGCCCCGCGGAACCAGCGAGGTCGATGCCGAGACCGGCGAGGCCGTCGTCGACCCGCGGTACCTGCCCGCCCAGGACGCCCTGGAGCGCGGTGACATCGCTGAGGCCGTGGCCGAGTACCAGAAGCTGGTCGACGCCAATCGCAACGACGTCGAGGCGGCGGCTGGCCTGGCGATGGCCCTGCTGCTCCAGCGCACCGAGGGCGTCGACCTCACCGAGGCGCGCGCCGCCGCCGCGGCAGCACCGGACGACGTCGCGGCCCAGACGATGGTCGCCGACCTGGATCTCCTCGGTGGACACGTCGAGGACGCATTCGTGAGGCTGATCAACCTGGTGGGCCGGACCTCCGAGGACGTTCGGGACGCGGCAAGGACCCACCTGATCGGACTCTTCGCGGCCGTCGGGAACGAGGACCCGCGGGTCCACAAAGCGCGCCGGGACCTGACCTCTGCATTGTTCTGAACGCGATTGTTACCTCGGTCTCACCCCGACCCTCGTGCAGTGTGACCCAGATCGCGCAATTCACGCCGCAGCGCCTAGCCGTGCGAGAAACGGTTTACCTGCGAGACATCGCTGACGTGATCGACCCGAAACATCTCGCTGACATCTTCAGCGCTCAGGATCCACTTCGGATCCGTGGAGCCAAGGAGTGTGCGGATGTCCGTCACCGAGACGCCGACGCAGCACAGCGTCGGCACCCCGTCCCCGTCGGTCCAGGCCGCTGACCAGGTCCCGCCCCGCAACGGCTGGATCGAGCACTGGGAGCCGGAGAACCCTGAGTTCTGGGAGAGCACTGGCAAGCCGGTCGCTCGTCGCAACCTGATCTTCTCGATCCTGGCCGAGCACCTCGGCTTCTCGGTCTGGCTGCTGTGGAGCGTCAGTGCGGCCCTGCTGGCCAAGGCCGGCTTCGACTTCACCGCCCAGCAGCTTTTCTGGCTGATTGCGGTACCGAACCTGGTCGGTTCGCTGCTCCGGCTTCCGTACACCTTCGCGGTGCCGAAGTTCGGCGGGCGCAACTGGACTGTTGTCTCGGCGCTGCTGCTGCTGATCCCGACGCTGTTGTTCGCGTTCTTCGTGCAGCGCCCCGACACCCCGTTCTGGGTGTTCGTCCTCATCGCCGCCACCGCAGGCTTCGGCGGCGGAAACTTCGCCTCCTCGATGGCGAGCATCAACTTCTTCTACCCGGCCAGCAAGAAGGGTGCCGCACTCGGCCTCAATGCTGCGGGTGGCAATGCCGGTGTCGCGGTCATCCAGTTCTTTCTGCCGATCATCGTCGGCAGCGCCGGAGCCTTCGGGCTGGTGAAGGCGAGCCAGAGCGGCATCGTGCTCGAACGCGCGGGGTACCTCTACGCCGCCCTCGCCGTGGTCGCTGCCGTCTGCGCGTACCTGTTCATGAACAACCTGCGCGCGGCGTACTCGAAGCCGCGTGACCAGCTCGCGGTGCTGCGCTACAAGCACACCTGGGTGATGTCGTTCCTCTACATCGGCACCTTCGGCTCCTTCATCGGCTACTCGGCTGCGATGCCGTTGCTGATCAAGATCAACTTCTTCCGCTCACCGATCCCGACCGAGTCCATCGGCATCAACTTCGTCTACTACGCCTTCCTCGGCGCGCTGGTGGGCTCGATCGCCCGACCGTTCGGCGGCTGGCTCGCCGACAAGTACGGCGGGGCCCGGGTCACCCTCGGTGCGTTCGTGGCGATGCTGCTCGGCACCCTGACCGTGATCTTCACCCTGGCCCAACTGAAGACGGTGCCGGTGGCCCCGCCGGAGAAGCTCGCCGAGTGGGCCGCGGACCCGGCGTCCTTCCCGGGCTTCTCCCCGGCGATCGTCGAGGCGGTCAACCACAACTCCGACATCTTCCCGTTCTTCCTGGCCGCCTTCCTCTTCGTCTTCGCCGCCACCGGCATCGGCAACGGCTCGACCTACCGGATGATCCCGGCGATCCAGCGGACCTACGCCCGCTCGGTGGGCACCGAGGGCTCCACAGAGCGGATGATGGCCGAGGCAAAGGCGCCGAACGAGGCGTCTGCCGTTCTCGGCATCGCGGGTGCCATCGGCGCCCTGGGCGGCTTCCTGATCCCGATCACCTTCGGGTCGCCCTGGGTCGACAACCCGGTCGAGGCCGTCAAGAGCGCCTTCGTGGTCTTCGCCGGCTTCTACCTGATCTGCCTGGCGGTCACCTGGGTCAACTACCTGCGCCCGTCGGCCCAGATGGCGAAGGCGAAGGTCTGAGGGTGACCGACACCCACTGCCCGTACTGCGCGCTGCAGTGCGCGATGACGCTCACCCCCTCCGCGACGGAGGGGGTGAGCGTCACGCCCCGTACCCTGCTGCCCGCGCCGAAGGGCCCGCTGGACAAGGGCGGGCTCTGCCAGAAGGGATGGACCAGCGCCGCGGTGCTCAGCCACCCGGAGCGGATGACCGAGCCCCTGGTTCGTTCCGCGGCAGGAGTGCTCGAACCAACGACCTGGGAGGCTGCGCTCGCCTTCGTCGCCGCTCGGGTGACCGCGCTGACCGCAGCCAGCGGCCCGGACAGCATCGGCGTCTTCGGCGGCGGCGGTCTGACCAACGAGAAGGCCTACCAGCTCGGCAAGTTCGCCCGGACCGTGCTGCGGACCCGGCACATCGACTACAACGGCCGGTTCTGCATGTCCTCGGCTGCGGCTGCGGGGAACCGGGCCTTCGGCATCGACCGCGGGCTGCCGTTCCCGCTCGCCGACGTCGGCTCGACTGGCGCGCTGCTGCTCCTCGGGAGCAACGTCGCGGACACGATGCCGCCGCTGGTCCAGCACCTAGCCGGGGTTCGTGAGCGTGGTGGCTTGATCGTGGTCGACCCGCGCCGTTCGGCGACCGCGGCACTGACCGGCGACGGCGGCGGCCTGCACCTGCAGCCGCTGCCCGGTACCGACCAGACGCTCCTGCTCGGACTGCTGCACCTGGTCGTGGCCGAGGGACTCGCCGACGAGGCCTACCTCGCCGAGCGGGTCACCGGCTGGGACGATGTCCGCCGGTCGGTCGCGCTCTGGTGGCCGGGTCGCGTCGCCGGGATCACCGGTGTCAGCGAGACGGACCTGCGAGCCGTGGTGGGGATCCTGGCGGCCGCCTCGCCGGCGCGCGGTGGCCCGGGCGCGATGGTGCTGACCGGCCGGGGCGCCGAGCAGCACACCGACGGCACCGACACCGTCACCGCCGCGATCAACCTGACCCTGGCTCTCGGCCTGCCGGGCCGCCCGGCCAGCGGCTACGGCTGCCTGACCGGACAGGGCAACGGTCAGGGTGGCCGCGAGCACGGCCAGAAGGCCGACCAGCTCCCTGGCTACCGTTCGATCGAGGATCCTGCGGCGCGGGCCCATGTGGCCGGGGTCTGGGGGGTCACCCCCGAGTCGCTTCCCGGCAAGGGGGTGCCCGCGGTCCAGCTCCTCGGCAAGCTCGGCACCGAGGTCCGCGCGCTGTTCGTGCACGGAGCCAACGTCCTGGTCAGCGCGCCGGACGCGCTCGCCGTACGGCGCCGGCTGGAGGCTCTCGACCTGCTCGTCGTTTGCGACTTCGTGCCGAGCGAGACCGCGTTGCTGGCCGATGTCGTCCTGCCCGTCACCCAGTGGGCCGAGGAGGAGGGCACGATGACCTCGCTCGAGGGCCGGGTGCTGCGCCGCCGCAAGGCCATCGATCCGCCAGGGCAGGCGCGCAGCGAGCTGCAGATATTGGCAGACCTGGCCCGGGCCCTCGGTTCGCCGGTCGGGTTCGACGTCGAGCCGTCGGTGGTCTTCGACGAGCTGGCGCGGGCGAGTGCCGGCGGAGTCGCCGACTACTCCGGCCTGTCCCACGCCTTGCTCGATGAGGAGACCGCCGCGTTCCACTGGCCGGTCCCGGTCGGGTCGAGCGGGACCGCACGCCTGTTCGCGCGCCGGTTCGGCCACGCCGACGGCCGGGCCCGGATGGTCGCGGTCATCCCGGGCTCGCCCGAGGACGACCTGCGCCCCGAAGCCCCGGTCTACCTGGTGACCGGCCGGGTACTGGCGCAGTATCAGTCGGGCGCCCAGACCAGACGAGTCGAGGCGCTAGCTGCGGTGGCACCGGCGTCGTTCGTCGAGCTGCACCCGCACCTTGCCAGGCTCCACCGGATCGACGACGGCGACGACGTCGCGGTGACCTCGGTGCGCGGCACCGCGATCGCCCGTGCCCGGATCACCGCCTCCATCCGCCCGGACACCGTGTTCATGCCCTTCCACTGGCCCGGCGACGGGATGGCGAACGCGGTCACCAACGACGCCGTGGATCCGATCTCCGGGATGCCCGAGTTCAAGGTCTGCGCCGTCGCGATCGCCCGTGCCGACCTGGCCACCGGCATCCTGCCCGTCCCCGAGGAGGTGCTCGCATGAGCTCGCAGAGACCGATCCAGGAAAAGGTCGTCGTGATCGGTGCCGGCATGGTTGGCCACCGCTTCGTCGATGAGCTCGTCCGGGCTGATCGGCCCGGGCGTTACGCGATCGAGCTGATCGGCGAGGAGGAGTACGAGCCGTACAACCGGATCCTGCTCTCCGAGGTCTTGGCCGGTCGGGCGGATCTGCGGGCGCTCACCCTGCCGCTGCCCGACGCCGAAAGGGTGCACTTCCGCCGCGGTGTCGCGGCCGACGAGATCGATGCCGCTGCCCGGGTAGTCCGGCTCTCCGACGGGACCAGTACCACCTACGACCGGCTGGTGCTGGCGACCGGTGCGGGAGCCTTCGTGCCGCCCATCGAGGGCCTTGCCGGACCGGAGGGTGCTCCGCGCCACGTCCACGTGCTGCGCACCCTGGACGATTGCCGCAACATCGCCGCACGGGCGATCAACGCCAAGCACGCCGTCGTCCTCGGCGGCGGGCTGCTCGGCCTGGAGGCCGCCTGCGGCCTGCGTCGCCGCGGGGTACCGGTCACCGTGGTCGACCTGGACTCCCATCTGATGGCCACTCAGCTGGATCCCGCCCCGGGGCGGGTACTGGCCGCCCAGCTCCGCGCGCTCGGCGTGGAGGTCGTCACCGGCGCCAGTGTCGCGGAGGTGATCCGTGCCTACGGCGAGATCGTCGCGGTCCGGCTCACCGACGGGGGCCTGCTCGCGACGGATCTGATGCTGATCTCCTGCGGGGTCCGCGCCAACACAGGGCTGGCGCAGAAGGCCGGGATCGTGGTCAAGCGCGGCATCGTGGTCGATGCGGACCTGGTCACCTCCGACGAGCGGGTGTATGCGATCGGAGACTGCGCGCAGTCGCCGGACCCGATGACAGGGCTGCTCGCGCCCGGCTGGCGGCAGGCCGAGCAGCTGGTCCGTTCGCTGACCGGCCACGACGAGCTGGACCCGACGGCGTTGCTCGACGACCGTCCGGAACCGGTCAAGCTGAAGGCCGCGGGAGTCGACCTGGTGACGATGGGGGTGCGCCCCGGCGCCGCTGCCGCCACCGACCGGGTGCTCACCCTGAGCGACCCGGGCGCGTTGCGTCATGTCGACCTGGTCGTCCGCGACGGCGCGCTTGTCGGCGTCACCTGCCTGGGATTCGCCGAGGTCTCGGCCGGCCTGACGCTGGCCTACGACCGTCGTACGCCGTTGCCGACTGACCCGTTGGCGCTGCTGGTCTCTGGAGCAGGCGGGTCGGTCGAGCAATCACCGTCTCCGATGCGGATGCCCGGCTCGACCACGGTCTGCCGCTGCAACGGCGTGACCAAGAAGGCGATCGTCTCGGCCTGGGAGACGGGCGCCCGGACCACCGACTCCGTTGCGGGGGCAACCCGGGCGACGACCGGGTGCGGGGGCTGCAAGGAGGTCGTCTGCGGCCTCATCGACTGGCTGAACGCCAGCGACCCCGCGACCCCACTGGGCGTCGTCGCTGGATCTGTTGACCTGCCCGTAACACCGCGAAACATGCCCGTTGAATCCACTACCTAAGGTGCCTGCCATGTCCAGTACTCACCCGCTGGCCTCCCGCCGGCTCGCTGTCGTCGGAGGCGGCATGGTCGCCCACCGTCTCGTGGAGGCGCTGCTCGACCGTGACGCCGAGCAGCTCTGGGAGATCGACCTCTACTGCGAGGAACCGATTGCTCCCTACGACCGGGTCGCCCTGACGTCGTACTTCTCCGGGAGCACGCCGGCCGACCTGGTGCTGGGCGAGATCGATCTGGCCGCGGACCCGCGGGTGACGATGCACCTGGGCGGCACCGTCACTGCGATCGACCCCCACGGTCGGACGGTGAGCACCCGTGATGGTGACTCGGGCTGGGACGCTCTCGTCCTGGCGACAGGGTCGTCGGCGTTCGTACCGCCGGTGGCCGGTTGCGACCTACCGGGCGCTTTCGTCTACCGCACGGTCGCTGACGTGCAGGACCTGGAGTCCTGGGTGCTCGCGCGGCGTGAGGCCGGTCTGCCGACGACCGGCGTGGTCGTCGGCGGCGGGTTGCTCGGTCTCGAGGCAGCAGGTGCCCTGGTCGGGCTGGACGTGGCCACCACGGTCGTCGAGTTCGCAGACCGGTTGATGCCGCTGCAGGTCGACGAAGGCGGCGGCGCTGCGCTCCGCCGGATCGTCGAGTCGATGGGGGTCGAGGTCCTGACCTCGACCGCGTCGAAGGCGCTGTTCGCCGGCGAGGACGGCAACGTCGCCGCGATGGAGTTCGCCGACGGTTCGCGGGTCGACGCCGATGTGGTGGTCTTCGCGACCGGCGTCCGGCCGCGGGACGAGCTGGCCCGCGCGTCCGGCCTCGTGGTCGGCAATCGCGGTGGGGTCGTAGTCGACGACGCCTGTGCGACCGCTGCCCCGGGTGTCTTCGCCGTCGGTGAGGTCGCCTGCATCCAGGGACGCACCTGGGGCCTGGTCGGGCCGGGCTACACGATGGCCGAGGTCGTGGTGGACCGGTTGCTCGGCGGCGACGCGACCTTCCCCGGCGCCGACACCAGCACCAAGCTCAAGCTCCTCGGCGTCGACGTGGCCTCCTTCGGCGACGCCTTCGCCGAGGCTCCGGGAAGCCTCGAGGTCACCTACGCCGATCCGGTCGCCGGGCTGTACAAGAAGCTGGTGATGTCCGACGATGCCAAGACCCTGCTGGGTGGGGTGCTCGTCGGCGATGCCAGCGCCTACGCATCGTTGCGGCCGATGCTCGGCGCCGAGCTCGGCTCCGACCCGAACGCCTGGCTGCTCCCCGAAGGCGCCGGTGCACCGGTCACCGGGGACCTCCCTGACACCGCGAACGTCTGCTCCTGCAACAACGTCACCGCCGGGTCCATCCGGGCCTCGGTGTGCGAGGGCGGTTGTACCGACCTGGGCGCGGTGAAGGCCTGCACCAAGGCGGGCACCAGTTGCGGGTCGTGCCTGCCGCTGGTCAAGAAGCTGATGACCACCGAGCTGGAGAAGTCCGGCATCGAGGTCAGCAACGCTCTCTGCGAGCACTTCACCTTCAGCCGATCGCAGCTCTTCGACATCATCTCGGTTACCGGCCTGCGCAACTTCAGCGAGATCATCGGCCAGCACGGGTCGGGTCGCGGCTGCGACATCTGCCGACCGGTGGTCGCCTCGATCCTGTCCTCGCTCGGCACGGGTCACGTGATGGACAAGGACCTGGCGCGGCTCCAGGACACCAACGACCATGTGATGGCGAACCTGCAGAAGGACGGCACCTACTCCGTCGTACCGCGGGTGCCGGCCGGTGAGATCACTCCCGAGGGTTTGATCGCAATCGGACAGGTTGCGGCCGACTACGGGCTCTATACGAAGATCACCGGCGGCCAGCGGATCGATCTCTTCGGCGCCCGTCTCGAGCAGCTCCCGGAGATCTGGAAACGTCTGGTCGACGCGGGCTTCGAGTCCGGGCACGCCTACGGGAAGTCGCTGCGCACGGTGAAGTCCTGCGTCGGCTCGACCTGGTGCCGCTACGGCGTCCAGGACTCGGTAGGAATGGCGATCGACCTGGAGTTGCGCTACCGCGGGTTGCGCTCGCCGCACAAGATCAAGCTCGGCGTCTCCGGCTGCGCTCGCGAGTGTGCCGAGGCCCGGGGCAAGGACGTCGGAGTGATCGCCACCGACAACGGCTGGAACATGTACGTCGGCGGCAACGGCGGGTTCACGCCGCGCCACGCCCAGCTCTTCGCCGAAGACCTGGACACCCCGACGCTGGTGCGCACCATCGACCGGTTCCTGATGTACTACGTCCGGACCGCCGACCGGCTGCAGCGCACGGCACCGTGGGTGGAGTCGCACGAGGGTGGGATCGAGGCGATCCGTGCGGTCGTGATCGACGACTCGCTCGGGATCTGCGCCGACCTGGACTCCGCGATGGACGCGCACGTCGCCAGCTACCGTGACGAATGGGCGGCCACCCTGGCCGACCCGGAGAAGCTCTCCCAGTTCGTCTCGTTCGTCAACAGGCCGGACGTCGGTGACCCGGATCTGAGCTACGTCAGCGAACGCGGGCAGCGCCGCCCGGCAACGCCGGCCGAGCGAGCTTCTGGCGCCACGCTCATCGCCGGCGCACGTCTGGAGGTCCGCACATGAGTGAGTGGGTGAGCGTGTGCACCAAGGGCCAGCTGATCCCCGAGCGCGGGGTCGCGGTGCTGGTCAAGGACCAGCAGGTGGCGCTGTTCCGGGTGACCGGTGCGGACGGCTCGGAGTTCGTCTACGCCGTCGGGCACCGGGACCCGTTCGCGGATGCCAACGTGATCGCCCGCGGCATCGTCGGCTCGGTGGGCCAGGGTGACGAGCAGCGGGACACCGTAGCCTCGCCGATGTACAAGCACGTCTTCGACCTCGCCTCCGGGGCGTGCCTGACCGACCCGTCCGAACGCCTCCCGGTGTACCGCACCTGGATCGCCGGCGGCGTGGTCTATGTCCACCCCGTTCCCATCGCAGCTACCCCTTTAGTCGCCTAGGGACATCGTCATGACCGAACTCACCCCGGTCCTCGCCGGCACCCGCATCCTCGTCACGGCCCAGCGCCGTTCCGACGAGCTGGCCGCTGCGCTGTCCCGACGCGGGGCCGAGGTGACGGTGGCGCCTGCTCTCGGGGTGGTGCCCAGCATCGACGAGGAGACGCTGCTGCGCCGGACCCGGGAGATCCTCGCCGAGCCGGTGGACACCCTGGTGGTGACCACCGGGATCGGGTTCCGAGGGCTGATGGACGCGTCCGAGGCGGCGGGCCTGTACGACGAGCTGCTCGCGAACCTGGAGAAGACCCGGTTGGTGGCACGGGGACCGAAGGCGCGAGGCGCCCTGCAGGCGGTTGGCCTCAAGGCGGACTGGGTGGCTGAGTCGGAGACCTCGGCGGAGATCGTCGAGTTCCTGTTGGCCGAGGGGGTCAGCGGTGATCGGATCGCCGTTCAGCACCACGGTGCCGGCGACCCGCACCTGGAGGAAGTACTCACCAGTGGAGGAGCAGCCGTGATCCCGCTCGAGGTCTACCGCTGGGGGCCGCCGACCGACCCGGACGCTGTCACCGAGACCGCGCTCCAGGTGGCCGCCGGCGGTTTTGACGCGGTGATGTTCACTTCCGCCCCGGCGGCGATCGCCTGGTTGAACGAGCTGGCCGAGCAGGGCGTCACCGAGATCGTCCGCGACCTCGTCCAGGCCGGTCGACTGCTGATCGCCGCGGTCGGGCCGGTCACCGCGGAGCCGTTGGCCAATGCGGGCCTACGGCCGGTGCACCCGGACCGCTCCCGGATGGGTGCCCTGGTTCGCCTGGTCATCCTCACTCTCGGCGACGAGGCGCACAGCGTGCTCACCCCGGCCGGGGTCCTGCACGTGCGTGCCTCGGCAGCGACCCTCGACCACGGCGTTCTGCCGCTTTCGCCCAACGGCCTCGCGATCCTGCGACGCCTTGCGCTGCACCCGGGCGAGGTGGTCAGTCGTGACCGGTTGCTCGAGGTGCTGCCGGGGGAGTCCTCGGACCCGCACACCGCCGAGGTTGCCGTGGCGCGTCTGCGCGAAGCGCTCGGTGCGCGAGGTCTGGTGCGCACGGTGATCAAGCGCGGCTACGTGCTGCAGACGGCCTGACCGCGGTCCCCGGCAGCGACTAGGGCCGCTACCAGCGCCTGCACCGCGGGGGATCGGTCCTGGGTACGTCGCCACAGCACGATCGTCTCCCGTTCGGGGACCGGGTCGGTGACCCGCACGACACGTGTGTTCTCCGGCAACGGTGCCCGGCCCAGGCGGGGGATCAGCGCGATGCCCAAACCTGCCGCGACCAAGGCCAGGTGAGAGGCGAACTCCAGGCAGAGGTGCTCGATCTGCGGGGTGCTCCCAGTACCGGCGTACATCCGGTGCAGCCATTGGCGACAGATGGTGCCTTCGGGAGTGGCGATCCAATGCTCGTCGACCAGGTCGTGCGGGGTGACGCTCAGCCGGCCGGCCAGCCGGTGGTCGACGTGCACGATCACCTCGGCCTCGTCGCAGTGCACGATGCGGCGTTCCACGTGGTCGGGGATGTCGATCACCACGTCGCCCCAGCGATGGATCAGGGCCACGTCGGCCTGCCCCCCGGCCACCTGGTCGACGGCGTCCCACGGCTCGCACTCTCCGAGTCGGATCCGGAGTCCCGGGTGCGCTTCCATCAGGTCGGCGGCGACAGGACCGATCAGACCGCGCATCGCGGTGGAGAAGCCGATCAGTTCGACCTCGCCGGCGATCTCGCCGGAGTGCGCGTGCAGATCTGTCTCCAGGCGCTCCAGGTCGGCGGCGATCCGGGCGCCCTCGGCGACCAGGATGCGACCCGGACCGGTCAGGATCACCCCGCGGCCGACCCGCTCGAGGAGCCCGACGCCGGACTGACGTTCCAGGCGTTTGATCTGCTGGGAGACCGCCGAGGGGGTGAAGCCGAGCTCGGTCGCGGCGGCGACCACCGAGCCGAGCCGGTCGACGGCGCTCAGAGAGCGCAGAGCAGTCAGATCAAGCATGTAGCGAGATTACATGAATTCATGAATAAGATATCGCTGGCGCTTCATGGACCGGTCCCTCAGGCTGAACCGCATGAGTACCCGGCATTCCCTCCTCGCCATCTTGGTTGCCGTGATCTGGGGCTTCAACTTCGTGGTGATCGACTGGGGGATGGCCTCGGACGGCGAAGCGCCGGTGCCGCCGGTGGTCTTCGTCGCGCTCCGTTTCGCGGCGGTCGTCGTCCCGGCCGCGTTCTTCGTGCCGCGGCCGCAGGTCGGCTGGCGCACGCTGGTGGGCGTCGGGACGTTCATGTCGCTAGGGCAGTTCGCACTGCTCTACACCTCGATGGACCTCGGGATGCCGCCCGGTCTGGCCGCCCTGGTGCTGCAGGCGCAGGTGCTCTTCACCGTCCTGATCGCCTCGGTCTGGCTGCGGGAGCCGCCGACGCTGCCCCAAGCGGCCGGAGTGCTGCTGGGTGCCGGCGGCCTGGTGGTGGTCGGGATCGGCCGCGGTGGGCAGATCCCGCTGGTCGCCCTGCTGCTCTGCCTGGCAGGTGCGCTCTCGTGGGGGATCGGCAACGTGGTCTCGCGCCGGGCCGGCGTGCGTTCGGGTCTGTCGATGGCGGTCTGGTCCTCGCTGGTGGTCCCGGTGCCGTTGGTGTTGCTCAGCCTGGTCCTGGACGGTCCAGCCACCGTGCTCGACGCGGCGACGCACCTCGGCACCGAGGCGCTGCTCTCCACGCTGTACACCGCTGGCCTGGCCTCCTTGGTCGGGTACTCGATCTTCAACGGCCTGTTGGCCCGCTACCCGGCCTCCTCGGTGGTCCCGTTCGTGCTGATCGCCCCTCCGGTCGCGATGCTCAGTGCCTGGCTGCTGCTGGACCAGGTGCCGAACACTGCCGAGCTCGTCGGCGGGGCGATCGTGCTGGCCGGGGTGCTGGTGGCCCAGAGGACAGTCCGGACAACTGCGGTGAAGCACCCGAAGCCGGGCGAACCTGCCCTCGTTCCTTCTCCCTGAAACCACTTCTCCACAGGGTCTTCCACCTTCTGGCCTGATCAACCCCAACTCCACCGGACCGGTTCGTCTTCCGTTCACCCAACGAGGACCTTCCGGCCGCCCTCGCTAGCGAGGGTGCTCGCGGATGCAGGCCCACCCTGCTCCACGGGACTCGGCCCGTTCCCCTGCGCTGAATTCAAGAGGTTCGTGTGTCGACCGCTGTCGAACTTGCTCCCGAGGCCGGGCGCGCAGGACGGCCTCCCCGGTCGTTGCTGTCGCGGCCGACCGGAGCAGACATCGTGTTCAAGCGGGTCACCACGCTGAGCGCGGTCGTCGTCCTGACGATCATGTTGCTGGTCGGCAGCTTCCTCGCGGTGCGCGCGAACGATGCACTGAAGGTGGCCGGCTTCAGCTTCCTGGCCGAGACCCGCTGGGAGCCGGACGTCCAAGCCTTCGGCATCGCCGGCATCCTGACCGGGACAGTCCTGATCGGCCTGGTCGCGGTGTCCATCGCGGTGCCCCTCGCGATCGCGACCGCGCTGTTCATCAGTGAGTACGCGCCGGCCGGGCTGCAACGCACGTTCATCAGCCTGGTCGACCTGATGGCCGCGGTCCCCAGTGTGGTCTACGGGCTCTGGGGCTTCTTCCTGCTGCAGAACAAGATCGTCCCGCTCGCGCAGTGGCTCTCCGAGACCTTCGGATGGTTGCCGTTCTTCGGCATCGAGACGGACGGGTACGAGAAGGGCGGCGCACTCTCGCAGAACACCGTCTTCACCTCCTCGACCTTCATCGCCGGCATCGTGGTGGCCTTCATGGTCACCCCGATCATGTGCGCCGTGATGCGCGAAGCTTTCTCCCAGGCCCCGGCCGGGGAGCGCGAGGGCGCCTATGCCCTCGGCGCGACCAAGTGGGGAATGATCCGCACCGTCGTGCTCCCGTTCGGCAAGGGCGGCATCATCGGCGGCTCGATGCTCGGTCTCGGCCGCGCCCTCGGCGAGACCATCGCGGTCTACATGGTGCTCTCGGTCGTACCCGGCTTCCAGCCGAACATCTTCCAGAACGGCGGCAGCTCGGTCTCCTCGCTGATCGCGCTGCGCTACGGCGAGGCCGGCGAGTTCGCACTCTCGGCGCTCTTCGCCGCGGGACTGGCGTTGTTCGCGATGACCCTGGTCATCAACTTCTCCGCGTCCACCATCGTGGCGCGCAGCCGGTCGGGGGCAGAGAGCGGATGACCACCACGATCCCGACCCGGACCCCGACGACCTCGGTACCGGCACGCCCTGCGGACAGGCCCGCTGCCACGCCGCGCGTCGTCGCGAAGCTGCGGCAGAACGACGTCCTGGCACTGCTCGGCTCGGCCGCCGCGGCCGTCGCCACCACCGCAGCGCTGGCTTCGGTGCTCCCGATCACCGGACCGTTCGCCTGGGTGGCGCTGGCCTACGGCCTCTTCCTCCTCTACTACGCCTCTCTGGTCTCCTTCGACGAGGACGGCCAGGTCGTCCGGGCCCGGCTCGCCTCGGCCGTGATCCACACCCTGGCTGCACTCCTGCTGACCGTGCTGGTGCTGGTGGTCGCCTACACCCTGATCCGCGGCGGCAAGGCGATGGTGCACTGGAACTTCTACACCCAAGACATGGAGCTCACCCGTCCCACCGATCCGCTCAGCATCGGCGGTATCAAGCACGCGATCGTCGGAACGCTGGAGCAGATCACCATCGCGCTGATCATCACCGTGCCACTCGGCATCCTCTGTGCGGTCTACCTCAACGAGTTTCCCGGGAGATTCGCCCGGTTCACCCGGACGATCGTCGAGGCGATGACCGCGCTGCCCAGCATCGTGGCGGGTCTGTTCATCTACGCCGTCTGGATCATCGCCCTGGGCAACGAGAAGAGCGGTTACGCAGCCGCCTTCGCGCTCAGCGTGATGATGCTGCCGATCATCATCCGGGCCGCGGACGTGGTGCTCCGCCTCGTCCCCGGACATCTCAAGGAAGCCTCCTACGCCCTCGGCACCAGTCACTGGCGCACGGTCTGGCATGTCGTCCTGCCGACCACCCGGTCGGGTCTGACCACCGCAGTCATCCTCGGCACGGCCCGTGGCATCGGTGAGACCTCGCCGGTGCTGCTCACGGCCGGCTTCAACAACGCCCTGAACGCGAACCCAGCAAAGGATCCCCAAGTGTCCCTGCCGCTCCAGGCATTCTCGGCCGTCCGATCGCCTCAACCGGAGATGATCGTCCGTGGTTTCGGCGCTGCAGCCTTCTTGATGCTGCTCGTCCTGGTCCTGTTCGTGATCGCCCGAATCATCGGCGGTCGCGGACCCGGACAGCTCAACGACCGCCAGCGACGCAAGATCGTGCGCGCGTCCCGTCAGGACGTCGAGCGCCTCGCCCAGCGCAACGTCGTCCGCGCGGGGGCGGTCCTCGCCGCGCTCGGCCTGGTCGGTGCCCTCACCCTGCATCCGACTGAACCCGCGGCTGCCGCGGAAAATTACGTCCCGATCTCCGGAGCCGGCTCGACCTGGTCGGCGAACGCGATCAAGGACTGGCAGGCGAACGTCGCCAAGTACGGGATGAAGGTCAACTTCCAGGACAGCGGGTCCTCCGACGGCCGCAACCAGTTCAAGAACAGCACCGTGGACTTCGGCGTCTCCGAGATTCCGTACGGCCTGACCGATGGCGGCGTGAAGGACCTCCCGCCCACGCGGAAGTACGCCTACATGCCGATCGTGGCCGGTGGCACCGCGTTCATGTACAACCTCAAGATCGCTGGCAAGCAGGTCACCAACCTGCGGCTGTCCGGGACCAACGTCGCGCGCATCTTCACCGGCAAGGCGACGATGTGGAACGACGCCGAGATCAAGAAGGACAACCCCGGACTGGCGCTGCCGGCCCGACGGATCGTCCCCGTGGTCCGCTCGGACGGTTCCGGCACCACGGCCCAGCTCACTACCTGGCTCAGCAAGCGCTACGCGTCGTTGTGGGACCCGTACTGCGCCAAGAACGGCCGCCCGACCCCGTGCGGCGTCACCTCCAGCTTCCCGGTGAAGTCCGGCAGCGGCTACACCGCTCAGTCCGGTTCGCTCGGTGTCTCGGGCTACGTCTCCCAGAGCCAGAACGACGGCACCATCACCTACGTCGAGTACTCCTACGCGAAGAACACCGGCTTCCCGGTAGTCAAGCTGTTGAACAAGAAGGGCTACTACGTCGAGCCGAAGGCGGCCAACGTTGCCGTGGGACTGCTCAAGGCCCAAATCAACAACAATGCCAGTTCCGAGAACTACCTGACCCAGATCCTCGATGGTGTCTACGACAACGCGGACGCCCGCGCGTACCCGCTGTCGAGCTACTCGTACATGATCGTCCCGACCGAGGCGAGCGGGTCGTTCAACACCGCCAAAGGCAAGACGCTGGGGGCGTTCGCGAACTACTTCCTCTGCGAGGGCCAGCAGCAGGCAGACGTCCTGGGCTACTCCCCGTTGCCGATCAACCTGGTCAAGGCCGGCATCTCGCAGATCAAGCGGATCCCCGGCGCGAATGTGGGTGCGGTCGACATCGCGAAGTGCCGCAACCCCACGTTCTCGGCCAGCGGCAAGAACACCCTCGCCGAGAACGCGCCCTTCCCGCCCGCGTGCGACAAGAAGGGCCCGACCCAGTGCACCACCGGGACCGGCGGTAACACCAAGCCGACCGGGTCCAGCGTGCCGGGCACCAGTGGCAGCGGAGCGGCCACCGGCGCCACGGCAGGCGGGACGGCTGGCACCGCCGGCACCGCCGGTGCAGCGGTCTCCGGTGCAGCGCCGGGCGCGATCGACCCGGACCTTGGGCAGGTCATCGCTGGCGGCGCCGCGACCTCTGAGGTCGTCGCAGCAACCCCGCAGAACCTCGGCGCCGGCTACTCGACCGGTGCTCAGCGGGCGATCATGGTCATCGCGGGTCTCGCCCTTCTGCTGGTGGTGGTCGCACCACCGCTGGTGGCGCAGCTGGTCCGTCGGAGGAAGGCATGAGTGCCGTGCGCCTGCGCCGGCCGTTGGCGGCGTTGGTGGCCCTGGTGTTCGTGGCGCTGTCCTTGCTGATCCTCGGCCCGCCCGACGACGCGTCGGCCGCCGAGGACGCCTCGACCACCAAGAGCGGTGCCGGCCGGTTCGACGACCTCAAGGTCACCGTCAGCCAAACCGAGCACCTGCGCAACCAGGTGGTCAAGGTGACCTGGTCGGGCGGCCAGCAGAGCAGCACCAGCGGTCGCAACTTCTTCACCAACTACCTGCAGGTCATGCAGTGCTGGGGGGACGAGAACGCTCCGGAGCGGGAGAAGTGCCAGTACGGCGGCATCTTCGACGACCAGCGCGGCGGGCAGGCGACTTCGAGTCGCGAGATCGTGAACAACGGGCAGCTCACCGACCCCGCCGAGACCTACACCGCGCCGTTCCCGCGCACCGCTGTGGTCCCGTTCGCGTCGGTCACCGGCAAGACGGTCACCGACAAGCGCAACGAGTTCTACGACAGCCAGTCCACCAACGAGATCAACTACGGCCGGACTTCGGCCGACGGCACCGGAGAAGAGTTCTTCGAGGTGCAGACCGGTCGGGAGGCGCCCGGTCTGGGCTGCGGCAATGTGAAGGACGACGGCCAGCCCCGCGACTGCTGGTTGGTGGTGGTGCCCCGCGACGACGTCGAGGTCAACGGCCAACCGACGAGCCAGCTCCCGGACAACAGACTGGAGACCTCGCCGCTCTCGGCGTCCAACTTCGACGACGCGGTCTCCTTCCGTCTGGACTTCGACCCGGTCGGCGTCACCTGTGCGATCGGCAGCGCGGAGCGTCGGGTGCTCGGCAACGAGTCCTCGGCCGAGGCGGTCAGCCAGTGGCAGCCCGAGCTGTGCGGTGCGACTGGGGCGATCTTCGGGTACTCGCAGATCGCCGACGGGGCCGCTCGCAGCCAGACCCTGACCGACGACCCCTCGTTGGCGATCGTCAACCAGCCGTTGGAGGCCGACCGGAACACCGACGGCCGGCTGCTGGCGTACGCCCCGGTGGCCATCGACGCGATCGGGGTCGGCGTCGTGATCGAGCGTACGCCTCGCGACAGCGCGACTGCCGGGGTTAAGGCGAAGCGGGGGACCCGGGTCCTCGACCTCAAGCTGAACGCCCGCCTGGTCGCCAAGCTGCTCACCCAGACCTACCGGGAAGCGGTCACCGGGGACACCGATCACGTCGCCGGGAACCCACGCTGGCTGGCCGAGGACAAGGAGTTCCTCGAGCTGAACCCGGAGTTCGAGCAGCTTCAGTACATCGGTCAGCTCTACGCGATCACCAACCCGCTCGGTCTCGCGGACGCAAACGGGGCGATCTGGGAGTGGATCGAGTCCGACCCGGCTGCCCGCGGCTTCATCGCCGGCACCAAGGACAAGTGGGGCACCAAGGTCAACCCGTTCTACAAGAACCTCGAGCTGGACCGGAACGACTTCCCGCGTGCGGATCCGACCTGCATCAAGTTCCCAGCCGACGCGAGGCAGGACGACCTGTGCGCGCTCGACCACCTGTCCTACGCGGCCGACTTCCACGCCGCCACCCGCGGCGCCATCCGCGGGCTGACCCTGGCCCATGACACCTGGGACGTCAGCCCGCCCCGCTACAAGCAAAACCCGGCGCAGCTTCCCGGGGAGCGTGCGGTGCTGGTGCTCACCGACACCGCGACGGCGGCGCGGTACAAGATCTCGATGGCCAAGCTGAAGAACGCCTCGGGCGTCTTCGTCGGGCCGACCCAAAGCGGGATGAGCGCGGCGCTGGGCGGAATGAAGGACGGTCCGACTGCGGGTGTCCTGGCTTCCAACCCGGGCACCAAGGTCAAGGCCGCCTACCCATTGACCGAGGTCAACTACGCGATGACCGCCCCACGTCAGCTCGACAAAGGCGAGGCCAAGGACTACGCAGGCTTCATCCGGTACGCGGCCGGCGACGGCCAGAATCCGGGCATCGCGCCGGGTGACCTCCCCGAGGGCTACCTGCCGCTGACGGCCGAGCTGCGCAAGCAGGCCACCGCCGTCGCCGCGCTGGTCGCCAAGCAGGGTGGGCCGGTGCCGGTCGGGGAGCCGGTCGCCAACGGTGCCGACGGGGTCCCAGGCACTGCCGACGACGGCACGGTTGGGGTGGTGCCGATCGCCGGTGCTCCGGTGGCCGTGGTCGCACCCGGCGCAGTTCCGGGAGCTCCGACCCCGGGAGCGATCGCCCCGGCGTCCTCGGCCACCACTGCGATCGAGGCCGGCTCCACCCGCTTCATCCTGCTCGGCGCTCTGGTGCTCGGGATGATCGCGCTCGCCGCGCGACCGGCGCTCCTGGGCTATGCCGCCGTCCGGAAGTACGTGCTCCCCGGACCGGATCCTCGGTCCCCCTAGCTCCCGTTGATTCCCTTCAACGGGTTGGTCGCGGGCGTCCGCCCGCAACCTGGTTCCTAACAAGGAGTAAAGATGAAGGTTTCCAAGCGCCTCATCGCGGCCGGTCTCGGCATCGGTGTCGCGGCCAGCCTCATCGGTGTCAGCGTCGCCAACGCAGATCCGACCCCACTGCCCGGCAACGCTCGACCGTTGCAGGGTGTGGGGTCGGACACCACTGAAGAGCTCATGAATGGTCTCGCCGAAGTCATCGTAGATGGCTCCAACAACAAGCTCATCGCATCGTGGAACTCCAAGGGTAGCGCAGGGTTCCAGACCCGTCCCACGGGCTGCAACTACACCGGCAACAACGGTGAGGGCACCTACCTCGAGGGCCGTCGCGCCAACGGCTCCGGCTCGGGCCAGCAGGCTCTGCGGGATGCCCACACCGCGGGCAAGGCCACGTTCGGCTGCCTCGACTTCGCTCGCTCCTCGAGCAACCCGTCGGCCAGCAACCTCGGCACCGTCCAGGTCAAGGCCGTCGCACTTGCGACCGACTCGCTGACCTTCGCGGTCAACCGCGCGACCGTCATCCCGCGTCAGCTGACCAAGCAGAACCTGATCGACGCCTACCACTGCAACTTCGGTGGCTTCACCAACGGTTCCTGGAAGGCGATCATCCCGCAGGCCGGTTCCGGTACCCGGAGCTCCTGGCTGGGCAAGGTCGGCCTCACCGAGGGCGACCTGACCAACCCGGCGAGCCTGCCGTGCGTCACCGACCAGGCCGACCTCGGCACCCGTGGTGGGTCGAACCCGATCCAGGAGCACGACCTCCGGACCCTGAACGGAACCTCGATGGCCCCGGTCTCGACCGCCCAGTGGATCTCGATGATGGGGGGCGGTGTCGACACCGACCTGCGTGGCGCCAGCATGCTGGGCACCATCAAGGCGACCGGTGTGGCTCCCGAGCTGTCCTACCCGGTCACGCTGAACTCCTCGTTCGGCAACCTGCTCGGCACTGCAGACGACTTCGCGGGTACCCGCACGGTCTTCAACGCCGTCCCGACGTCGATCCTGACCGGTGGGGCCAACGCCAACTCGACCGCCATCACGGTCTTCGAGGACACCGACCCCGGTGCGGCCAACACGTCACTGATCTGCCAGCGGCTCGACGTGATCCAGAAGTACGGCTACGCCCCGATCGCCACCTGTGGCACCGGCGCCAACATCAACTGACACCACGACAACTAACCCTCCAGAAAGGAACCATGTCGTGAACCTCAACAAGAGGCTTCTCAGCATTGCAGCAGCCGGTGCCCTCAGCGCCGGAATGTTGGTCACCATCGGATCGGGTGCCGCCCTCGCGGCGTTCCCGGCGGACCCGGGCCAGCTCACACTGACCCCGGCCACCGGCAACGAGTCGACCGGTCTGACGGCCAACCTCAGTGAGCCCTGCCCGGCCGATTCCACCGGCCTGGTCGGGTACATCTCAGGCCCCGGTGTCACCGAGGCCCAAGGGGTGATCCAGAGCAACCGTCCTGCCAACACCACCAACTTCCAGATGTCCGGCATCTTCAAGGACGCGTTCCAGAACGCGTCCCTGGCTGCTCCGAGCGGTACCTTCACCGTCCGGATCGCCTGCATCGGCCCGGACTTCTTCACCGAGAACGGCGAGTTCCGCCAGACCGTCAACTTCACCCCGCGTACTGGCACGAACAACGCCACCTACGTAACGGTGGTCCCGGCTGCTCCGACGTCCACGGTGCTCTCCCAGAACGCTGCCTCCAGCACGTTCGGTGACAGCGTGACGTTCACCGCCGACGCCACCGACGGTGTCGCCGGTTCGGTGCAGTTCAAGGACGGCGCCAGCGACCTGGGTGCCCCCCAGGCCGTGAACGGCTCCGGTGTCGCCAGCCTGACCATCTCCACCCTCGCGGTCGGGACGCACCCGGTCACGGCGGTCTTTACCCCGACGAACACGGCGGCCAACAACCCGTCGACGTCCAACGGTGTGAGCCACGTGGTCAACGCGATCACGACGACGCTGGGCCTGACCAGCAACGGTCCGACGGCGCAGTTCGCGCCGGCGACCTTCACCGCCACCGTATCGCCGGTTACCGCCGGTACCGTGACGTTCTCCGAGGGCGCCACCGTGCTCGGGAGTGACAGCGTCAATGGTTCGGGTGTCGCGACCTTCAGCTCCACGAGCCTGTCGGTCGGTACGCACTCGGTGACGGCCAGCTTCGCCCCGGCAGCTGGGTCCGGTGCACTTCCGGCCGACTCCGCCCCGGTCAACCACGTGGTCGACGCCTTCACCGGTGTCAGCCTGACCGAGAACGTCGTGGTGTCCGTGCCTGCTGGTGGTCTGGTGATGGTGCTGGACGACGGGGCCGACGGCAACGTCGACCTCGGTACCGCCCAGATCAATGCCGGTGGTGACCTGCTCACCGCCAGCGGCCAGATGGACCGCGTCAAGGTGACCGACACGCGAGCCGGCGACCCCGGCTGGACCGCGTCCGGCATCGTGACCAACTTCATCAAGGGCACCGACCAGGTGAACGGATTCAACCTCGGTTGGGTCCCGACCGTGGTCAGCTCGTCGGTCAACCAGGTCGGTATCGCCGCTGGTCCGATCGTCGCTGCCGGCACCGAGGGCAGCCCGTCCAGCACACCTGCCGACCCTGCTACCGGTCTGAAGCTCTCCCGCGTTCTCGCGGTTGCTCAGGACAACGCCGGTAACGGTACGGCCGTGCTGGGAGCACTGCTCAACCTCAACATCCCGACCGATGTTCCGGCCGGGACCTACGCCGCGACGCTGACCCTGACGGTCAGCTGACGACGTAGCGCAGCACCGCTTGCGGTGTGGCGGCGCTCGCAGCCTGGGCGCCGCCACACCACCAGCACCACCACCGCACCGAGAGACCGGAAAGTAGACATGAGACGACACGCAGCTGCCGCCCTCCTCGCGGCATTCGCGTTGCTGATCGGACCGACGGCCGCGCAGGCCGACGAGGAGCCCGGGTCGACGAAGGACCCGAAGAGCGCCGCCACCGTCGGCATCCGTACGGCGAACGCCACCGCGGGAGACGACCGCGGCACCTTCGCCTACGAGATCCTCCCGCGCGGCGTCCAGCAGGACTACGTGGCCATCTCGAACTTCCGGTTCAAGCCGATCACCGTCCGGCTCCTCGCCAAGGACGCCTCCAGCACCCTAAACGCCGGCTTCGACATCCAGACGTCCGCCGACGAGGCGAAGGGCATCGGCTCCTGGATCGCGCTGAAGAAGGACAAGCTCACCCTGCCGCCCCGTACCGAGGTCGTGGTCCCGTTCCAGCTCGGCGTCCCGTTCGACGCCACTCCGGGAGACCACTCCGGCGCGATCGTCGTCTCACTGCTTGCGAAGGAGCCGAAGCCGGACGGCGGCAGCATCATCGTCGATCACCGCGTCGGCATGCGGATCTACCTCCGGGTCCCCGGGGACCTGAAGCCGGCCCTGAAGGTCGAGGACCTCAAGGTCGACTGGGACGGGGAAGGCAGCCTCCTCGGCCGTGGCGACGCCAGGGTGTCCTACACCGTGCGCAACACCGGCAACGTCCGGATGGACGCGTCGGGTGACCTGCGGCTGACCCGCGTCCTCGGCCTCCCCGCCGTTGACGCCCGCGTCCCCGCAGTCGAGGACCTGCTCCCCGGCGGCGTCGCGCGGTACTCGACCGTGGTGAAGAACGTGTTCGGAACCGGCCCGATGAAGGCCGAGATCTCGCTCCGGGGAGTCCCCGTGGACCCAGCCCTCAAGGACAAGGCGATCGACGTGACCAAGACAAACCGATTCCCGGCATGGCCCTGGCTGCTGATCGCGGTGGCGACCGGCGTGATCGCACTCCTGGGCACCGGCGGCTGGTACGAGCGCCGTCGTCGCAAGCAGCGCGCCCTGGTCCAGGCCCAGGAGGCGGCCGCTGACGAGCAGACCCGCGCCACGGCCAAGCACCGGATGCTGGTGCGGGCCGCGATCGCCGTGCTCGCTGTGGGTGGCCTGCTCGGTCCCGGACTCGCCTCGCCCGCCTCCGCGGCTGAGGGGGACCAGTGGAAGGCCACGATCACCAAGAAGGAAGGCATCTCCCTCGAGCCGTTCGACATCGAGACCTCGGGCGGTTGCCCGCTGCCCGCGACCGCGATGGTCGGCTTCGGCTACGGCCGCGGCTTCCCCAAGGAAGGCGCCGTGGTGGTCTCGAACACCGAGGGCAACGTGACCAACGAGAGCGGCTTCACCGCGGCCCTGGTCGACAGCATGAAGAACATCATGGCGCTGCAGCCGGACCCGCGTGGTTTCGCCGGCACCTACAAGTTCGTGATTCGTTGCATCAAGCCCGAGTTCCCGGACAGGAGCTACGGCGAGTACATCGCCGGGATCCGGTTCGACAAGGCGGACCACTGGGTCGCGCTGCCGCCGCTGACGAGTAAGAAGGGCCCGGTCGTCGATATCGCCAGCACCGGTCCCGACGGAGAGCCCAAGAGCGCTCCGGGCGCGGGCGCCTCGGGCGCCAGCGGCACGCCGGCACCCGGCGCCGGCCAAGGTGCTCCGACTACGGGCGGCACCGCTGCCGACCGGGCTGCTGACCTCCTGGCCACCGACTCCGCCTCCGACGAGGGCTCGGGACCGTCCTGGCCGCTGATGGGCGTCGGCATCGCGGTGCTGATCGGTTCGCTCCTGCTCGTCTTCGGGCGCCGCATCCCCGGGCCCTGGAGGCGCTCGTGACCCTGGTTCCGACCCTGATCGATCCGACACCACCACGAAGGAGAAACCCGATGCGCACCACCACCCACCTCGGCAGGAGGATGGCAGCGCTCTTCGCGACAGGCGCGCTGGCTGCCAGCCTCGGCCTCGTCCTGGCCCCTGCGGCCCAGGCCGCCGTCAGCCTGGGCAACCTCACGATCACTCCGGCAACCGGCACCGAAGCGACCGGACTGGCTGTCTCGATGCCCGCAGACTGTCCCCTGAACAGCACGGGAATCGTCGGCTACATGTCCGGTCCCGGCATCACCGAGATGAGCAACGGCACCGCCCAAAGCGTCATCCAGAGCAACCGGGCCCCGGCCACGAGCTTCCAGGTCTCGGGCATCTTCCGCGACGTCTTCCAGGCCAACGCGATCGCTGCGCCGAGCGGAACCTTCACGGTCCGGATGGCCTGCATCGGCGCCGACTTCTTCACCGAGGTCGGCGAGTTCGCCCAGACGGTGGTCTTCACCCCGCGTGGCGGCACGAACAACGCGAACTACGCCGCCCAGGCCCCGGCCAAGCCGGCGACCTCCACGAGCCTCGCCGTCCCGACCCCGGCCGACCCGGTCGTCCAGGGCACCAGCGTGACCCTGAACGCCACCGTCACCTCCGGCTCCGGTACGCCGGCCGGCGGGGTCCAGTTCAAGGCCGGTGCGACGAACCTCGGCGCAGCAGTTCCGCTGACCGCTGGTTCCGCAGCGCTGTCCACCACGGCCATCCCGGCCGGAACGCAGAACCTGACGGCCGTCTACGTGCCGGGCGCGAACGAGTTCGCGGCGTCCACCTCTGCTGGCCGGCCCTTCATCGTCGCCGGACCAACGACCACCACCGGGACCAACCGGGTCGGAGTCTCCAAGACCTGCACCGCGGTCACCGGTGGCACCCGGACGTACTCGTGGCTGAAGAACGGTGTGGCCACCGGCATCACCACGGCGACGACGGTCGTTCCTGCCTCCTGGCTGAACGCGAACATCAGCTGCGCACTGACCTCGACCAAGGACGCGGTCGGCGTGACCCGGACCAGCACGGCGGTGAAGATCACTGCCGGTGTTGCCCCGGTCGCCAAGGTCCGGCCCAAGGTCCTCGGCACGATGAGGGTCGGTCGGCTCCTGACCTGCGCCAAGGGCACCTGGGCCCCGACCCCCACCCGGTACAAGTACCAGTGGCTCCGCGCCGGCCGCCCGATCACCGGCAAGGTCGCCTCGACGTACAGGATCGTCCGGGTCGACAAGGGCAAGTTGCTTTCCTGCCGCGTCTCCGCCCTCAAAACCGGCCACCTGACCGGCGTCGCCACGGGACCGGCAAGGAAGGTGACGTGACCCAGCTCGCCGAGAGGACCGCGCCGCCGCCTCCACCGGCAGCGCCGCCACCCGGACCGGGAGCAGCCGCTCCCGGTCCGGGTGACCGCGCGCTGCTGCTGAGCCGGGCGATCGGGTCCGGGACCACCGTCCTGGCCGTGATGCTGCTCGTCTTCGTCGCGGAGATGGCGCTGCTGGGCCCCGTCAAGCACGCCCGGGCCCAGAATGTCCTCTACTCCGACTTTCGCAGCCAGCTCGCCAGCGCTGAGGCACCGACCGGTCAGATCGGAGCCGACGGCAAGCCTGTCCCGCTCGGGGACCCGGTCGCGCTGCTGGCGATCCCGAGCATCGGCGTCAAGGAGGTCGTCGCGCAGGGCACGACGTCCGGCGTACTGACCTCCGGGCCCGGCCACCGGCGCGACTCGGTGCTGCCCGGCCAGGTCGGCACCGTAGTGATCCTCGGCCGCCAAGCCACCTACGGCGGGCCGTTCCGCAAGATCCACACGTTGGGGGTCGGTGCGGAGATCGCGTTCGCCACCGGGCAGGGCAACGCGCTGTACAAGGTGACCGGGATCCGGCGTGCCGGTGACCCGGCCCCTGCCCCGGACCCATCCGCGGCACGGCTGACGCTGATGACCGGCGACGGCACCCCGTACCTGCCCTCGGACGTCGTCCGGGTCGACGCCGAGCTCGCCACCGAGAAGGTGCCGGGGACGGCCGGTCCGGCCACCGCGGCCTCGCTCTCGCCCAGCGAGGGTGCAATGGCTGCCGACAAGTCCGGGCTGCTGGCCCTGCTGCTCTGGTCGCAGCTGCTGTTGATCCTGGCGATCGCGATGGCCTGGGTCCGTGCCGTCTGGGGCCGCTGGCAGTCCTGGATCGTCTGCGTCCCGATCCTCGGGTTCGTGGGCTTCCAGGTCGCGGGCCTGGTGGCACGCCTGCTGCCCAACCTGATGTGAACGACAACGAAGAAGGACCGATGACTGATCTGTTCGACGACACGGTGCAGTTCCGCGGGCTGCCGGATCAACGCGGGCGGCACCTGGCTCGCGAGACAGCCCCCGGTACGACGTTCGCCACCCGGTTCGCAGGCGCAGCTGCTGCTCCAGCGCCGGCGAGCCTGTCCGCGCGGGAGATCTCCGCGTGGTTCGGCGACCACAAGGTTCTCGACAATGTCTCTCTCGACATGCCGTCGCGCGAAGTGACCGCTCTGATCGGACCCTCGGGCTGCGGCAAGTCGACGTTCCTGCGCACCTTGAACCGGCTGCACGAGCTGATCAAGGGCGCTGCCTTCGCCGGTGAGGTGCTGCTCGACGGGCAGGACCTCTACGACCCGTCGCTGAAGCTCACCGAGGCCCGGGCCCGGGTCGGGATGGTCTTCCAGAAGCCCAACCCGTTCCCGGCGATGTCGATATACGAGAACGTCCTGTCCGGCCTGAAGATGACTGGCAAGAAGGCCGCGGTCTCCGAGAAGGACGACCTGGTCGAGGAGATGCTCACCAAGGCCGGTCTCTGGGCCGAGGTCGGACCCCGGCTGCGCGAGCCCGGCGGGTCGCTCTCGGGCGGTCAGCAGCAGCGCCTCTGCATCGCCCGATCACTGGCGGTCCGCCCCGAGGTGCTGCTGATGGACGAGCCGTGCTCCGCGCTGGACCCGACCTCGACAAACCGGATCGAGCAGACCATCCGCGAGCTCCGCGACGAGGTCACCATCGTGATCGTCACCCACAACATGCAGCAGGCCCAGCGGGTCTCCGACCGGTGTGCGTTCTTCCTGGCGTCGTCCTCCACTCCGGGCAAGATCGTGGAGTCCGGGCTGACCACGAAGCTGTTCGAGAACCCCGACGACGAGCGCACCGCCGACTACGTCAACGGGCGGTTCGGGTAGGCCGTACCAGCGTCAGGACCGGCCGCTCTCGGTGTACGGCGCGCCGGGGGTGTCGGAGAGGTTGATCAGCGCGGAGACGATCCGGCGCGCGGTGAAGTCGGCACACAACTCGTGCACCTCCTCGACGGTGCAGAACTTCGCCGAGCGGATCTCGCGTTTCTGGCGGACGATCCGTTCCACGATCTCCTCGGGGTGCTCGCCGCCGTCGAAGACCAGGCAGACCGCGTCGTCCCAGCCGCCCCAGGCCGGCAGCCAGTCGGTGAGTACGAGCCGTCCGGCGGGGATCGCGAGGCCGAGCTCTTCCTCGACCTCGCGGGCCACGGCGAGCATCGGGGACTCCCCGACCTCGACCACGCCGCCCGGCAGGTCCCAGTCCTTCTTGTAAGTGAGCTGGCACAGCAGCACCCGGTCGCCGGTGGTGGTGATCAACATCTGGCTGATCGCACGCTTGCGGGGCAGGAACGAGTTCAGCAGCCGTCGGAAACCGGCAGGGTCGTCGACCGGGGTGTCATCGGCCAGGCGGGCGTAGACGATCTTGTCCAGGCCGTCGGCGACGCTGCGGGCGACGCCCTCGCGCATCAGCCCGGAGAAGGTCGCGATCCGCTGGGCATCCTCGTCGTCGGGGTCCACGTGCGCCTCGATCCGGACGTGGCCGTCGCCGAAGCCCTTGATCAAAGCGCCACGGACTGCTTCGACGGACGGTCCGAGCCCCTGGGCCTGAAGGTCGGCAGACCAGGTCACGCGGACCACACCAGCAGTGATGGGGGTCAGTTCGGCGGCCACCCGGACAGCCTATGCGTAGGGGGGTTTCGGGCGTTGCTGGCTCAGATTTCACAACGTACGTTGTGAAACAGCCGCTGCCGTACCGGGATCTTGGTGGGGAAGTGGCTGTTCTGGTGGGGAAGTGCGCTCAGTCTTCCGGCAGGCCTGCGGCGTGACGTGAGGAGCCGGGGACCAACCACAGCGTGCCCAGCGGCGGCAGCCGGAGCGCCGCACTGGCCGGTTGGTCGCCGTACGGCTGGTCGGTGGCGGTGACGACGCCGAGGTTCCCGACTCCGGAGCCGCCGTAGTTCTCGGCGTCGGTGTTCAGCACCTCGTCCCACGTGCCGGCACAGGGGAGCGGTACCCGGTAGTCCTCGTGCGGACGGCCCGACAGGTTCGCGATGCAGACCAGCGGCTCGCCGTTCCGGGCCCACCGGACGAATGCGACCACGTTGGCCGAGGCGTCGTCCGCGAGCCAGGTGAAGCCGTCGGTGGTGGCGTCCTGCTCCCAGAGGGCCGGGGTGGAGACGTAACGCCGGTTCAGGTCGCCGACGAGGTCGAGTACGCCGCGGTGTTCGCGGCGGTCGAGCAACCACCAGTCGAGCTCGCCGGACTCGGCCCACTCGGCGTCCTGCGCGAACTCGCTGCCCATGAAGAGCAGTTGCTTGCCCGGGTGCGCCCACTGGTAGGCCAGGAATGACCGGACGCCGGCGAACTGCTTCCAGCGGTCCCCAGGCATCTTGCGCAACAGCGAGCCCTTGCCGTGCACGACCTCGTCGTGGCTGATCGGCAGCACGTAGTGCTCGGAGAAGGCGTAGACCAGGCTGAAGGTGAGCTGCCCGTGGTGGTGGGAGCGGTACATCGGGTCGGTCACGAAATACCCGAGGGTGTCGTGCATCCAGCCCATGTTCCACTTGAAGTCGAAGCCCAGGCCGCCCCCGGCCCGTGCGTCGACCCGGGCTGTCACACCCGGCCAGGAGGTCGACTCCTCGGCGATCACCATGGTGCCGGGGCAGTTCGCTCCGACAGCGGTGTTCAGTTCCTGCAGGAACGCCACCGCCTCCAGGTTCTCCCGGCCGCCGTGCACGTTCGGGCTCCAGGTGCCGGGTTCGCGGGAGTAGTCCAGGTAGAGCATCGAGGCCACTGCGTCGACCCGGAGGCCGTCGGCGTGGAACTCCTCGAGCCAGAACAGCGCGTTGGCGATCAAGAAGTTGCGGACCTCGAGGCGTCCGAAGTCGAAGACCAGCGTCCCCCACTCCGGGTGCTCACCGCGGGCCGGGTTCGGGTCCTCATACAGCGGGGTGCCGTCGAAGCGGGCGAGCGCGAACTCGTCCTTGGGGAAGTGCGCAGGGACCCAGTCCAGGATCACCCCGATCCCGGCCCGGTGCAGCCGATCGATCAGCCGGCGCAAACCGTCGGGGTCGCCGAACCGCGAGGTCGGCGCGAAGTACGACGTCACCTGGTAGCCCCAGGAGCCGCCGTACGGGTGCTCCATTACCGGCATCAGCTCGACGTGGGTGAACCCGGTCTCCAGCACGTACGCCGTGAGCTGCTCGGCGAGGTCGTCGTAGGACAGGCCTTTGCGCCAGGAGCCGAGGTGCACCTCGTAGACCGACATCGGCCGGTCCGAGACGTCCGCGGTCCGGGCGCTCATCCAGGCGTCGTCGGTCCAGGAGTGCGTGCTGGTGAAGACCACCGAGTGCGTCTCCGGCGGGACACCGGTGTGGGTGGCCATCGGGTCGGCACGGTCGGTCCAGGACCCGTCGGCACCCGCGATCGCGAACTTGTAGCGGCTGCCGGAGGTCACCCCGGGCACGGCGATCTCCCAGATCCCTGACTCGGGACGACGCGACATGGGCATCGTGGTCCGGTCCCAGCCGTTGAAGTCGCCGACCAGGCGTACCTCGCGGGCGTTCGGCGCCCACAGTGAGAACCGGACGCCGCCCTCGTAGGGGTGCGCGCCGAGGGCCTCCCATAGGCGGTGGTGGCGGCCCTCGCCGATCAGGTGCAGGTCGAGGTCGCCCAGCGACGCGGGCTGCAGGGTCCTGTCCGTCACGACGCTTCCTGGCTGATCCTGGCCAGCGCCAGCAACGGGATGCCGAGCCAGCCCGGCCGGTTGCGAACCTCGTAGATCGCCTCGTACACGGCCTTGTCGGCGACGTAGGCGTCCAGCAGGATCCGGTCGGTCCCGGTGATCGCCTCCCCGCGTCCGGCGGCGTACCCGGCCAGGAAGGCCTCGGTGTTGTGCTCGGTCCACTCGACGGAGCGGTAGGCCACCTGGGCGGCCTCGTCGCTGGTCGAGCCGAGGTCACGGGCCACCGTCGAGGCGGCGTAGTCGAAGGACCGGACCATGCCGGCGACGTCGCGCCACGGCGAGTCCGGCAGCCGCCGTTCGGCCAACTCCTTGGCGGGTTCGCCCTCGAAGTCGACGAACTTCCAGCCCACCGAGGTCCTGAGCGTCTGGCCGAGGTGGAGGTCGCCGTGAACACGCTGGATCTTCAACTCACCCAGGTCGCCGAGAGCGGCGAAGCGCGCGGTCAGCCCGGCGCTGAGGTCCTCGAGGTCAGGGACGACCGGCGTCGCGGCGCTCAGCCGGCCGGCCATGGTGGCGACGACCTCGACGGCTGGGACCGTGCTGGTGCCGAGGGAGTCGGCGAGCACCGCGTGCACCTCGGCGAGAGTGGCGCCGAGGCGGTGTGCCTCGGCGGCGAAGTCACCGCCGACCTCGTCGGCGTGCAGGTCTGCCTCGGTGAACAGATTCCGGGCGCTGGCCAGGGCGAGCTCCCAGCCGTCGCTCGCGGTACGCAGGAACCGCTGCAGCATGGCGAGCTGGAACTCGTCCTCACCCGCGCCGGGGACCTGCGCAGCGACGTACCCGTGCAGGGCCGCGACGTGGGTGCTCCCGGCCTGGGTCAGCACCTCGTGGATCTCGATGTCGGGATTGCTGCCCGCGGTGATCCGCCGGAACACTTTGAGCAGGGTGTCCTCGCCGAAGGCCAGCGAGGAGTTGCTCTGCTCGCCGGAGAGCGGCGTGGAATGGGTGCTGGTGTCGAGCTCGTGGTCGTCGGTACGTCGGAACGTGACCGCCGGGTCGAGGACGTTGCTGGTCTCGCCCGCGAACGCGCGAAGCCAGACCTGCATTGCGTCGCGGTCGTGGACCGCGTCGTAATGGTGCTGCCCGTCCCAGTAGCCGAGGAAGGCGTGCGTGAGGCGCTCCTGGGGCTCGGGGTAGCTGGCGACCGGGAGCTGGTAGACAGCGTCCTCGACGGGTCCACCGGGCGCAACAGGTTCGAAGGCCAGCCGGACCAAGGTGGTGCTCACTCCGGGGGCGAGTTCGATTCCGGTCACCTCGGTGACCTCGAAACGGCGCCCTTTGCCACCGAACCAGCGCGCGCCGGCGATGTAACCGGCGAGCTGGTCGCACCGAGCCGCACTCTGGTCAGGCGTCATCGGCGACCTCAGGGAGGCGGATCCAGTAGAAGCCGTAGCCACCGAGGGTGAGCAGGTAGGGGAGCTCGCCAATCTGAGGAAAGCGGACGCCGCCGAGCAGCTCCACGGGGGAGATGCCCTCCCAGCGGCGCAGATCGAGCTCGACCGGCTGCGGGAACCGGGAGAGGTTGTTGACGCAGAGCACAGTGTCCTTGTGGGCCTGGCCGTCCTGGTCGGTCCAGGAGTACTCGCGGACGTAGGACAGCACCGACGGGTTGGTGCCACCGAGGTCGCTGAACTCGCCCAGACCGAAGCAGGGGTGTTTCTTGCGGGTATGGATCATCCGACGGGTCCAGTGCAGCAGCGAGGAGGAGTTGTCGAGTTCTGCTTCAACATTGACCGACTGGTACCCGAAAACCGGATCCTGAATCACCGGCAGGTGCAGCCGACCCGGCGTCGCGGGGGAGAAGCCCCCGTTGCGGTCCGAGGTCCACTGCATCGGGGTCCGGACGCCGTCGCGGTCACCGAGCCAGATGTTGTCGCCCATCCCGATCTCGTCGCCGTAGTAGAGCACCGGCGAGCCCGGGAGGGAGAGCAGCAGCGCGCTGAACAGCTCCATCCGGTTGGTGTCGTTCTCCAACAGCGGCGCCAACCGGCGACGGATCCCGATATTGGCCTTCATCCGCGGGTCGGCGGCGTACTCCGACCACATGTAGTCGCGGTCCTCGTCGGTGACCATCTCCAGGGTCAGCTCGTCGTGGTTGCGCAGGAAGATGCCCCACTGACAGTTGTCGGGGATGGCGGGGGTCTGCTCCATGATCTCGGAGATCGGGTAGCGCGACTCGCGGCGGACCGCCATGAAGATCCGCGGCATCACCGGGAAGTGGAAAGCCATGTGGCACTCGTCGCCGCCGACGCTCGGGTCGCCGAAGTACTCGACCACGTCGGTCGGCCACTGGTTCGCCTCGCACAGCAGAACGGTGCCGGGGTAGTTGTCGTCGACGAAGCGGCGGACCTTGCGCAGGAACTCGTGCGTCTCGGGCAGGTTCTCTCCGTTGGTCCCCGGGCGCTCGTAGAGGTAGGGCACCGCGTCGAGCCGGAAACCGTCCAGGCCCATGTCCAACCAGAACGACATTGCCTCGATCATCGCGTCGTGGACCTTGGGGTTGTCGAAGTTCAGGTCCGGCTGGTGGGAGAAGAACCGGTGCCAGAAGTACTGGCCGCGGACCGGGTCCCAGGTCCAGTTCGACGGCTCGGTGTCGACGAAGATGACGCGGGCGTCAGCGTACAAGTCGTCGTTGTCGTTCCAGACGTAGAAGTCGCCGTACTCGCCGGCGGGGTCGTTCCGGCTGGCCTGGAACCACGGGTGCGCGTCGCTGGTGTGGTTCATCACGAAGTCGATGATCACCCGCATCCCGCGGGCGTGGGCGGCGTCGAGGAAGGCGTGGAAATCGTCGACTGTGCCGCACTCGGGGAGAATGTCGGTGTAGTCGGCGACGTCGTACCCACCGTCACGCAGCGGGGAGGTGAAGAACGGCGGCACCCACAGGCAGTCGACGCCGAGCCACTGCAGGTAGTCGAGCTTCTCGGTCAGACCGCGGAAGTCGCCGACGCCGTCCCCGTTGGAGTCCTTGAAGGACCGCACCAGGACCTCGTAGAAGACCGCCGTCTTGAACCAGTCGGGCTGGGTCGCGAGGATCTCGGCCTCCTCGGTGATCCGGGCGAGCTCGCTGGTCTGGTCTGTCACCGGGTCCTCACGCTCAGGATGTGGGCCACCTCGACGGAAGGGTCGAGACGGACGTAGTTATCGCGGCCCCACGACCAGGTCTCGCCGGAGAGCTCGTCGGTCACCTCGAGCAGAGAGCCGTCGACGAGCCCGAGAGCGGCCAGGTCGAGGTGCACCATCGTCTCGTGAGCCGCGTGCGGGTCGAGGTTCAGGACCACGATCACGACGTCCTTCCCCGATGGCGAGCCTGTCGGCGCAGCTGCATGCTTGCTGAACACCACGACGTTCTCGTTGTCGCTGCCGTGGACTGCCAGGTCGCGCAGCTGCTGCAGCGCCGGATGCGCGCGGCGCAGCTCGTTGAGCCTGGTCAGGTACGGCGCCAGCGAGCGGCCCTCGGCCTCGGCGGCCTCCCAGTCGCGGACCCGGACCTCGTACTTCTCCGAGTCCAGGTACTCCTCGCTGCCCGGCCGCACCGCCATCCGCTCGAAGAGCTCGAAGCCGGCGTAGACGCCCCAGGTGGGGGAGCCGGTGGCCGCCAGGGTGGCGCGGATCCGGAACGCCGCCGGCCCGCCGTGCTGGAGGAACTCGTGCAGGATGTCCGGGGTGTTGACGAAGAAGTTCGGACGGAAGAACGCGGCGGAGTCCTCGGCGAGCTCGCGCAGGTAGGTCTCGATCTCGGTCCGGGTGTTGCGCCAGGTGAAGTAGGTATAGCTCTGGTGGAACCCGACCTTCGCTAGGGCATGCATCATCGGCGGCTTGGTGAACGCCTCGGCGAGGAAGAGCACGTCGGGGTCGGTCTCGCGCAGCTCGCCGAGCAGCCGCTCCCAGAACGCCACCGGCTTGGTGTGCGGGTTGTCGACGCGGAAGATCCGAACCCCGTGCTTCATCCAGTGCCGGATGATCCGGAGCACCTCGGCGTAGATCCCTTCCGGGTCGTTGTCGAAGTTGACCGGGTAGATGTCCTGGTACTTCTTCGGCGGGTTCTCCGCGTAGGCGATGGTCCCGTCGGCTCGGGTGGTGAACCACTCCGGGTGGGCCTTCACCCACGGGTGGTCCGGCGCTGCCTGAAGTGCCAGGTCGAGGGCCACCTCGAGGCCGAGGCCGTTCGCCTGTTTCACGAACGCGTCGAACTCCTTGATCGAGCCGAGCTCGGGGTGGACCTTGTCGTGCCCGCCGGTCTTCGCGCCGATCGCCCACGGAGAGCCCACATCTGTCGGCGTCGGGGTCAGGCTGTTGTTGCGACCCTTGCGGTTGACGGTGCCGATCGGGTGGATCGGCGGCAGGTAGATGACGTCGAAGCCCATCGCGGCGACGGCGTCGAGCCGCTTCGCTGCGGCCGCGAGCGTGCCGGGAGTGATGGTGCCGTCCGCGGCCTGGGTCGCGCCCTCGGACCGGGGGAAGAACTCGTACCAGCTCCCGTACAGCGCCCGCTCGCGGGAGACCTCAAGTGGGTACGGCCCGTCGGCGGAGAGCAGGTCGCGGACCGGGTGTAGCGCCATCAGCTCGAGCAACGCCACATCCTCCGCGGCAGCGAGCCGCACCTCGACAGGTCGCGTGGTGTCGCGCAACGCGGTGATCGCGTCCAGGGCGACGGCGCGGGTCTCCTTCGGAGCCTGCACCTCGCGACCCCAGCGCTCCAGCAGCTCGGCGCCCTCGGTGAACATCAACTCGACGTCGACGTCGGCGCGGATCTTGATTCCGGCGTCGTGGCTCCAGGTGGCCAGCGGGTCGCCCCAGGACTCGACGAGGAACGACCAGGAGCCGACCGCATCGGCGCTCACCCGGGCCGCCAGCCGGTCCACGGCACCGTCGATCGGAAGCATCCGAACGGGGGCCCGACGTATTCCGGCGGGATCGACGAGCACTACGTCGGCACCGAGTTGGTCGTGCCCTTCCCGGAAGACCAGGGCCGAGACCTCGAACGACTCACCAACCGTGGACTTAGCGGGGTAACGCCCGCACTCCACCACGGGCGTCACATCCATCACGGGGATCCGTCCCACCATGACTCAACCCTTGCGAACTACGGCGGAGGAAGCAAACGCGAGCCACAGTTCATCCATGGTTCG
>JBKJHX010000076.1:0-23748 GCA_046598855.1 Marmoricola sp.
AACGAGCGTCATCCCGTTCTCCATCCGAAACATCGACGAGATGCTGGCCGATCTCGGCGTCCCCCTCAGCCGCCGGATGCGACTGGCGCAGTGCGGCCGCCGGGTTCTACCGCGCGACTACCGTGACGCGATCGAGAGCGTGCTTCGGGACATCGGCGCGTAAGGGATCACCACCTACTGCGGCACTCCGGCCGATTGCCGCTCCAGCGAGCCAGAGCAGCGTCCGCTCATCCGGCAGATCCGGGCACCTTCGCCACCTACGCGTCGAGCATGGCGGCGTACTCGGCGAAGAACGCCCGAAGCGAGCTGTTGGAGACGAGCTTCCGTTCGTCCTGCGACAAATTGCCCTGGGTGATCATCAGTCGCACGAAGGGGTCTGCTGCACGATCAGGGGACCCCTGTCGCCTGCGCTGTTCAAGGACACCTAGCGGCTATCTGAATGGATCTTCGCAGAGGTGGCGAGACCTCGGGCGGTGAGCTAGGAACAGAGGAACTGAGTGTCCGGTTCTCTACTCCGCTCGACTAACTGGCGTATGAGTCGTCAGTACGTCGCGTAGCCGCCGTCGACGAGCAGCGTGTGCCCGGTCAGGTACGACGCGGCGTCGCTTCCGAGGAAGAGGATCGCCGGTGCGATCTCGTCGGGGCGCCCGAATCGACCCAGCGGGATATGTGCGAGCTGCGGGTCGACGACCGCGGGGATCCCCATCATCGGAGCGGTCATCCGGGTCTCGATCACACCTGGCGCGACCGCGTTCACCCGGATGCCCTCGGCGGCCCAGGACGCTGCGAGGGTTGTCGTGAGCCCGACGACGCCGGACTTCGCGGCGGCGTACCCGGGAACGAAGGGGACGGCGCGGAACGCTGCCAGCGAGGCGAGGTTCACTATGCTGCCACCCGCGGCCACCAGGGCTGGTTTGCAGGCCACCGAAAGCCGGAAAACCGAGGCCAGGTTCAAGCGAAGCGCCTGCTCGAAGACGTCCGGCTGCCACTCGTCCCCGCCGTCGGGAAAGTTGGCGCCGGCGTTGTTGACCAGGACGTCGAGCCGGTCGAAGGAGGCGCCGAGCGCCTCGACCGAAGTGGCGTCACGCACCTCGAGGCGTCGGTAGGTCAGACCGTGGAGGTCGACCTCGACCTCGTCCCGCTCGCGGGTCCCGGTGACAACGACCTCGGCCCCGGCGTCGCGGAAGGCGGTCGCCGTCGCGTGGCCGATCCCGCTGGAGCCGCCGGTGACCAGCACCTGGGCCCCGGTGTAGTCGTAGCTGGTGGAGCGAGTCATCGGAGCCTCCTGAGCTCTCGGGAAAGCCAGGCGCTCTCCCAGAAGTTGGTGCTGGCAGCGAGCAGCACCTCGTGCGCCTTGCGCGCCTGGGACCGTGCTGCTGGGTGGTCCGGGTCGGCGGCCAGGGCGACCTCGGTGAGCTGGAGGGCCTCGACGGTCTCGCCGGCCGCCAGCCGGGCAGCAGCAGCAACGGCCAGCACGTCGGGCCCGACAAGCCTGCCTAGTTCGGCGTGCACGGCGTCCGGTCGGACGGCGTACAGTTCGGTGGTGCTGCGGTGGTGGAACCAGCCGGCGTACGTCTCCCAGACCGCGCGCACGTCCCAGGCGACCTTGCCGTAGCCTTCGCCGACCTCCAGCTCGGGGGGCAGGACGACGGTACGCATCAGCTCTGCGACGTCGGTGCCGGCGTTCATGCCGCGCACGGTCTCGTCGTGGACGAAGAGGACGGCGTTGCGCAGGCGGGTCAGCTCCGCGTCGACGTGCGCCGCGCCCGACACCGGTCCGAAGTGCCCGGTCAGCAGTACCTCGGCGCCGAGCTCGCGGATCGTCTCGATTGTGGCGGCCACGGTGAGCGCGTCCCGGTACCGGTCGCCTCGCATTGTCACCAGGTTCGGGATGTGCCCGATCAGCGCGCCGAACGCGTTGCCGCACAGAACGATGCCTTCGTCGGGCAGGTGGATCACCAGGGAGTCCGTGGTCTCGCCGCCGGGCGTCGCGACCAGGACCAACCTCCGTCCGCCGACGAGCAGCTCGAGACGGTCCTCGACGACCACGTCCGGGACCGGGCTGGACTGACCGGGGAACCCCTCGGGCCGGCTCGCGGCGAACTCGAGGGCCGCGGTGATCGCGTCCGTCCACGCGAAGGAGGCGTTCCGGGTCCGGAACGGCATCAACAGCTCGTTGTCGTCGCGCCAGGTCGCCCAGTTCGCCTGGGCCACCACCTGCGTGTCCCGCTCGCGCAGGGCGTCTACGCCGCCGACGTGGTCGACGTGCCCCTGGGTGAGGACCAGGTACCGCACCGGTCCGGCGGCGAGCGGCGCATAGTTCTCGGCGTGCACAGGGCCCTCGAAGCCCATCCCGGCGTTGACCACGACGCAGCCGTCGTCGGTGCCGATCAGGTAGGAGTTCGACAACCCGGGGCTCAGCCAGATGCGGTCCGCCACCTGCTCCGGCGTGCCGGGTGCGGCGGCCCGGATCGCCTCGGCGCCGGGTCGGTTGCGGTGCAGGGTCATGCGTCCTCCGCGGTGATCAGAATCTTGCCGCACTCTTTGGAGGTCTGCAGCAGCGCGACCGCCTGGTCGACGTCGGCGATGTCGAAGGTGTGGGTGATCATCGCCGACAGGTCGCGGCGCTCGAGCAACTCGATCGCGTCCTCGTAACGGGCGGGGTACTCCATGGCGCCGCGCAGGGTGATCTCCTTGACCATCAGCATCAGCCCGTTGACCGGGAGGTCCTCGGAGTGCACCGCGACCACGGCGATGGTGGCGCGCGGGCGGGCGTGCGCGACGAGGTCGCCGACGACCGCGGCGACACCGGTGGCCTCGACGTACGACGCGGTCGAGGGCATCGGTCCGAACGTGGAGGCGGTGCTGCCGTGCAGGGTGGTCAACCGGGCCCACACGTCGTCGGTCGTCGGGTCGAGGACATGGTCCGCCCCCAGCTCCAAGGCGAGCTCACGACGGCGGGCGGAGGTGTCGACGGCGACGATGTCGGGGTGGCCGCGGTCGGCGAAGGTGGCGATCGCCGCGAGCCCGACCGGACCGCAGCCGAACACCGCGACGGGTGCCCCGGCCGGCGCCGCGGCTTGGTTCGCGGCGTTCATGCCGACAGCGAGCGGCTCTACCAGGGCGGCCGTGCGCAGGTCGACGCCGGCGGGCGCACCGAACAGTCGGACGTCGGCGTGCCGCACCAGGATCCGGGGAGCCATCCCGCCCTCGCCCGTGCCGCAGCCGATCCTGCCGAGGTCGTCGTTGCCAGGGAGGACCACGACGTGATCGCCGACGGTGAAGCCGGCGACCTCGCTTCCGACGGACTCGACCACGCCGGCCATCTCGTGGCCCAGCGGCATCGGGGACCCGTCGGCGGTGAACGGTCCCATCTTCAGAAAGCTGAGATCGCTGCCACACACGCCGCAGGCGGCGATCCGGACGACGGCGTCGACGGACCCCGCGACCGGTTCGGGAACGTCGTCGACGCGAACGTCGTTGGCTGCGTGGATGCGTACCTGCTTCATGGAACCTCCGTAGTGACGCCAAAACGCTCGGTGTAGAACCGGAACTGCTCGTGCAGGGCGACCGGGTCCAGTCCGAAGTCGCCGCGCAGGTCGTAGCCGACCTGGCCGTGCTTGCCGCGCTGGTTCGCTGCCAGGTAGGCGGTGAACCTGCTGCGGACGTCATCGGGGAGATCGACCCCGGCCGTGCGGTAGAACCGTTCGACGGTTCCCAGGTCGTCTGCTGTGAAGTCGGCGAAGACGATGTCGGTGGAGCGGTCGGCCGGCACGAGATCGCGGTCCCGGACGCACGCGGTCAGCAACCGCTGAACTCGGTCGACCCAGTACGCCGCGAGCCGCTCGGGCTCGATCGTGTGGCGGCGCAACCGGTCGCCGTACGCGAGCATGGTGATCGCCGACTGGATCACCGCGACCGGGTCGCGGTGGGTGAACGCGACCACTGCGTCCGGGAACGTTCGGGTCAACGGGCCGAGCTGTTCGAGGTGCTGTGGCGATTTGAGCACCCACGACCGCGGGCCCCTCAGGAAGGTCAGCGCCTGCAAGACGGTGCGCAGGTAGCCGTAGTGGGCGTCCTGGTCGAGCGCGAGGTAGTGGTCGCGCCAGGTCGGTGCCCGGGCGTGCCACTCCAAGGTGTACGAGCTGAGGTCGAGATCCATCAACTCGACCTCCTCCTCGATCGCGGCCGGGAACCGGTCGTGCATCAGCCGGGTGAGCGGAGCCATCACCCGCTCGGTCTCGTGCACCGCCTGCCAGCGACTGAAGCGGGGGTCGATGCCGTCTGGACCGGGGCCCTCACCGCGCACCGGCAGCGGTTCCTGGCTCTCCCAGAAGGGGAGCGCGCGGCGGCGCGGGTCCTGGGCGAGCAGGTTGACCAGGTGGGTGGTGCCGGACCGGGGCAGGCCGACCACGATCATCGGGGAGGACAGGTCGATGTCGTGGATCTCGGGGTGCCGGTCCAGCAGGTCGTGCAGCCGGAGCCGGTTCTCCAGCAGGCGCAGCACCCGCATCCGCAAGGTGAGCCTGCCGAGATTGGTGAGCCCGGTGTCGGCGTCGATGGCGGCGGTATGGGCTGCGAGCCGGTCGAAGATGCCGGGGTCGCCGAGGTCGTTAAGCCCGGTCGACCTCCGCGCCTTGGCCACCAGCTGCTCCGGGTCGAGAACGACCGGCCGAAGTTCGAGGGCGTCCCGGATCGCGCGTTGGTCATCGGAGAAGACCGGCTCGACGAGGTCGTCGATCCGTACGATACCCATGGAGCCTCCTTGTGATGTTGAATATTCGATGCGATAGTTCGACTATTCGACGCGACTCTAGGAGTAGGAATGGTTGACAGTCAAGGGTCTCCTCCGTCATCACCGCCCACGGTGCGGGTGCTGGACGTGATCGAGATCCTCGTCGGACGGCCCGGCCAGCGGTGGTCGGTGACCGATCTGGCGCGGACAACCGCGATGACCCGGGCAACAGCCCACGCCGTCCTCAGCACGCTCGTCGACCGGGGTTGGGTGCAGCGCAACGAGAACGACAAGTCCTACGCCGTCGGCCCCTACCTGGAGATGCTCGGGCGCCAGCTCGCCGCGAGCCGCCCGCTGGAACAGTTGGCTCACGACGCTGCCGAGAAGCTCGCCGCCGAGCACGGCTGGACGGCTGTGGTGGTTCAACTGGTCGACGGCACCGTGTTAGTCACCGACGTCCTCGCCGCACCGGGGCGCTCGAGCGCGATCGTGGCCGGGAGCCGGGTGCCGAACCTCGCGCCGTTCGGGCCGGCGTTCGCCGCGTGGGCCGAACCCGTCGAGCAGGACCGCTGGTTGGAAACTGCCGACCGGGTGAATCCTGCCCTCGGGGACCGGCTGCGTGCGGTCCTCCCCGCCGTACGCCGTCGTGGCTACAGCCTCGAGCGGACCGACGCGCCGTCCGCGGCCGCATTCGCGGTGCTGGGTCAGCTGCAGGACGACGTTTTCGGTGATGCCGTCCGCGACGTGCTCGGCCGGGTGCTTGCCGACCTGACCCAGGTCGACTTCCTCGCTGCCGAGCTGCGCGGGCGGCACGAGGTGACCTCGATCGCTGCCCCGGCATTCGACGCTGCCGGGAGGGTGGCTCTCAACCTGTCGTTGCACCCGCACGGGTCGCACACCGCGTCGGACCTGCGTGCGCTGGGTGCATCCGTCGCCGGTGCTGCCGACGCGGTCACGCATGCGAGTGGAGGACAAAGCCCATGATCCCCGCGAGCACCGACATCTACGACCGCGCCCAGTACGCCGACGGCGCCCCCCACGAGGTGTTCTCGCACCTGCGCCGTACCGACCCGGTCCACTGGCAGGACATCCCTGGGCAGCGCGGATATTGGGCCTTGCTCACTCACGAGCACGTCGCGTGGGCCGGCCGGAACCCGGACCTGCTCTCCTCCCAGCTTGGGGGGATCACCGTGGAGGACATGGACGAAGGCGCCCTGGACGGGTTCCGGCAGATGTTGCTCGGAATGGACCCGCCGCGTCACCGGACGATGCGCAAGCCCTTGGTGCCGGAGTTCAGCAAGAAGGTGATCACCGGCCTGGAGCCGATGGTCACCAGGCTCACTCGTAGCGTGCTGTCCGAGGTTGACGACGGTACTGAGGTCGACGTGGTCGGACTCGCCGCCCAGCTGCCCACCCGGATTGTGGGCGGCATGCTAGGCCTGCCCCCGGAGGATTGGGACCACCTGCACCACCTCGCCGCGACCTCCGCCCGCTCGGTCTCCGGCGAGGCCGAGGACGCCAACAACGACGCGATCGGCGAGCTGGCGCTCTACGCGATCGGGCACGCTGGACGCCGTCGCGAGCAGGAGCCGGCCCCCGACCTGACCAGCCTAATTTTGCACGGCGACTTCGGTGGCCGGCAGCTCGACGACGTCGGGTTCGCGCTCCTGTTCGTGCAGCTGTTCATTGCTGCCAACGACACGACCGTCGGGATGCTCGCCGGCGGTGTGGACGAACTGCTCGCCCGGCCCGACCAGCTGGCTGACTTGCGTGCGGACCCGGGCCTGATGGGCGGGGCGGTCGAGGAGGTGCTCCGGTACGCGAACCCGCTGCACTACTTCCGGCGTACAGCGACGACCGACCTGGAGCTCGGCGGGAGGCAGATCGCTGCCGGGGACAAGGTCGCGCTCTATTACACCTCCGCGAACCGGGACGAGACCGTGTTCGCCGACCCCCAAAGTTTCGACATCCGGCGGTCACCGAACCCGCAGATCTCCTTCGGCATGGGGGAGCATTTCTGCCTCGGGGTACACCTGGCCCGTCTCGAGGGGAGGGTCTTCTTCTCCGAACTGCTCGCCGCGTTCCCGAGCCTCGAGCGGGCGGGCGATCCAACCAGGACGGCCTCCAACTTCAACAACGGCCTGGACACCCTGCCGGTGCTGGTTCGACGGGGGTAGGGCGGTTTCCAGAAAGGCGCCTGCTCCGACGCCCCGCGATCCTTGCCGTCGAGTCGCGACGGTGACTGCTTCGTTCTTGGAGCCAGTGCCGCGCAAGCCCGCTGCATAGATGTCCGAGTTTCTTCCGTCGGGTCGCGAGATTGGAGCTTGACCCGGTTCTCCGGACACGGGCTCCGCGCGGAGGTTCCCAGTTGACGTTGGATCGGCGATCTTGAAATCGGACTGGACTGTTGGGCCTTCAGTCGAGGCAAGCCATGCAGTCCACGGCAGCCCTGAATGCCGCAGCGACAGATCGGTCGAAGGGTCTCTGGGCTGATCCTGCACGGTGCCTACAGAGTGGTCAGCGCCTCTCGCAGGAGTACTGCGTGTCGGTGGACTCCCGGCAGGTGTCGGTCCCCGCGCCGCCTAGCAGCAGGTCGCGACCTGTGCCGCCGGTGAGCGAGTCGGCGCCTCCGCCGCCCTCGAGACGGTCAACCCCATCGACCCCGCGAAGGATGTCGGTGCCAAGGCCACCGACCAGTCGGTTAGACAGTCCGTTGCCCGTGAGCAGGTCCGCAAAGCTGCTGCCGATGATGTTCTCGATCCCCGTGAACGAGTCCTGTCCGTGCCCTGTGCCCGACCGTGGCCGCGCGCCGATCAGGCCGAGCCCCTGCAGCCGGAGGTCCACCGCCATGGGTGATGGCGAGCCGGAGTAGGAGAGCGTGTCTGAACCAGTTCCGCCGAAGATCAGATCGTTGCCACTGAGTCCGCGAAAGGTGTCGTTGCCACTGAGTCCGCACAGGATGTCGCTGCTGCTACTGCCGACGATGATGTCGGCGCCGCCGGTCGGACTGTTGTCGCACACGGTCGAGACCGTGATGGCGGTCGCGTCGTCGTTGTCCCCGGGGACTGGGTCGTCGGGAACGTTCACGTGAGCTGTGACCGTGTGTGGGCCTGGAGTGCGAGGGGAGACCAACATCGTGAGCGAGGGTGCATCGCCAGGATCCAGTGGGCCGGGTGCGCAGGTCATTCCGGTGCTGCTCTTGCTGCACCCGGTGGGCACCACGTCGACTCGCAGGCTGGAGGGCACGACCACGGTGACGGTTGCGGAGTCGACCAGGCCATCTGTGCCGAGCTGCGTGGTGACGGCCAGCCTGGCACCGGCGGCCTTGGCCGAGGAGAGCTGGGCGCTGACGTCGGCAGGGGTCACGTCATAGGTCCCGAGTTGCTGGTTGGAGTTGCCGGCGATGTCGTAGGCCACGCACTGCACACTCAGGTTTTCGCCGACGACGTCGGTCGGTGCAGGATCGCAGTCGACGTGGTCGATCCCCGACGCCGCGTCTGACGCGGTCGGCGTGACGGTGACCGGGTTTCCCCGCACCACCGTTGCGGGCGACACCGAGACCTGCAAGGCCGGGGCTGCGGTGTCGACGGCCACTTGGAGGTGGGAGACCGGGGTCGTGTTTCCGGCGACGTCGCGGGCTGCTGCATAGACGTGATGCACGCCGTCGCTCAGTGCCGGGAACGGCGTCGAACATCCGGACAGGGCGTCGTAGGTCAGCGGCGCGCTGGGCGGGTCGAGGACGCACCGCAGCCCCGCCAATCCCGACGTCGGGTCGCTTGCTGACGTGAGGATGGTCGGCTGAGACGTGAACCAGCCGGCCTGGGGGTTTGTGCTCGTCTGCAGCGTCAGTGCCGGTGGTTGGGTGTCGATGCGGACCACGGAATCGACCACCGTGCTCGTGTTGCCGGCACGGTCGCGAGCCGCGCCGTACACGTGGTGCACGCCCTCGCCGCTGATCGAGAACGAGCCGGGGCACGAAGGCATCACCGCGAAGGACGCCGGCGCCGTACTCGGATCCTTCGAGCAGCGCACCTCGGCGATTCCGGAACCGCCGTCGGTGCCGAGCACGGCTGCGCTCACCTGCCCGGTATGCCAGGTAGAGCTCGGCGTTGCTGGATCGACGACTAGCGACGTACTCGGCGCATCATTGTCGATCCGGGTCAGTCGGACATGCGCCGTGTCAGTCGAGTTGCTCGCCACCACAACGTCACCGAAGCCGTCGCCATCGAGGTCTCCGCCGGCCACGGACTTCGGGTTGGCGACCGAGTACGGCGAACCCCAACCGACGGTGAAGTGCCCGGTCCCGTCTCCCAGAAAGACCGAGAAAGAGTCCTGGTTGATGCCGCCGCCGATGAGGTCGACGTTGCCGTCGTCGTTGACGTCCGAGCCTGTCATCGAGTTCGGACCCAGTGTGCCGGTGCCGATAGGTGACCAGGCGGCGCTCGTGAAGGCGCCGGTGCCGCCGTTGAGGAGCAGCACGATGGCGCCTGAGTTCGAGCCGGAGACCGCCAGGTCGATGTCGCCGTCGTGGTCGAAGTCGGACGGCACGATGTCGCCGGTCTGACGGGCCAACGGGACGACGCCGGTACGGGCGAACGTTCCGACGCCGTTGTTCTTCCACACGGTGACGCGTCCGGCCCGTGTGTCCGCGAAGACAAGGTCCCGATCCCCGTCCCCGTCGACGTCAACCAGCACGCTGTCGCTGAGGGGAGTGCTGTCGGTGGCCACGTCCGGGTCGTACACGGCCGGCGCCGAGACCCATCCACCGGACCCGTTGCCGAAGCGGACCGTGAACTCCTGGTGCACCTGCGAGTCGGGGGCGCCGAACCAGGTGTTGGTGGTGATCGCGTCAGGAATGTTGTCACCGTTCACGTCACCGACTGCCAGCGGGCCGACGTTGAAGCCGACGCTCGACAAGGCGGTCGCGGCACCGAAGGCGGCGTTTCCGGTGCCGAGCAGGGTGAGCATTGTGTCGGTGTTGCCGCAGCAGTTGGGCTCACTGCGGGTCGCGATGAGATCCGGGTACGCGTCGCCGTTGAGGTTCGCTACCGCCAGGTCAGCGGGATGGCCGGCTGCGTACGACGCGCTCGTGAAGCTCCCGGCTCCGTTGTTGCGCAGTACCGTGATCGTGGAACCGTTGATGTTGGCCGTGGCAACGTCGAGGTCGCCGTCGTTGTCGAGGTCGGCTGTGACCACTGTGGTCGGCGTGGTGCCGACGGCGTAGGGCGATCCTGCGGCCGTGACGAGCACGCCTTTGTCCGACCCGGCGGAATCTGCAGGCCCATGGGATGCGGCGATCAGTGCTGCTGCTCCCAGGAGTCCAGCAATAGCAGTGCGGTTCTGCATGGGAATCCTCCGGCTCCTCCCGGCCAAAGTTTACGGCTGGGAGGGCGGCAACTGAAGAGACGAAACGGGCCGTCTTCGGGTTTGTTTCCGGTACGAAAACGCGGGAAGTCCGCGCCGGACCGGGGGGAGTTGTCCTGAGAGGACCACCAGAACTGCGGGCGCAGTCTTCAGGAGGAGGGTGCGATGACCCGGCCCTCACTGGCTTGGATGATCACGAAGCCCTGGCCGCTGAAAACCAGCTGGAAGGCCTCGCCCGAGCCGCGGCCGATCAGCGCCCCGGCCCCCGCCGTGCGCCGGACGCCGGTGGTTAGGGAGGTCGACCAGGCGACCGCCGACTGGATGTCGGCGTAGGTGGGAGCATCGACGTCGAGGACGACCGGCGTCCCGTGCGCGGTGATGGCGATGGTGCCGGTACCGGTGAAGGTGGTGTTGAAGACGCCGCCGGCCAACATCGAGGCACCCTCGACGCGCTTGATGTCCCAGGTCAGCGAGGAGTCGAAGGCGAGCACGTTCCTGCCGTTGACGGTCAGGGTGTCGCCCTCGAGGTTGACCAGGTGGATCTCCTGGGCGTCGTCGGCGAAGAAGACGTCACCTTTGCCGGTGACCTTCATCAACGACATGCCTTCACCGGTAAAGGCCTTCTTCAGCAGCTTCCCCACGCCGCCGGCGCCCTGGTAGGCGAAGTCGACTTCGCCCTGATAGGCGACCATCCCTCCCTGCCGAGCCATCACCTCGCCGTCGAGAGCTACCCGAAGCATGCGCGAGTTCTGGAGGGTGAAGCGGTCGGTGCTGGACGCCTCAAGGTTGGTGCCGAACAGTTCGCTGCGCACAGGTCCTCCGGATCGTTGGCCTTACAGCCGAGCAATGCCAGCATGCTACTGGCGCCCTCATCCGTACGGCGTACCTAGTGGTGCTGTCGCTGCGCGCGCTGCGATCGCGGCCGAAACGCGGCGCATCGAGACCAGCTCTTCGCGCCCGCTGCCGCCGGAGATGTCGAGGGCGAGCACCAGGCCGACTCCAGGCGCATAGAACTTGTACTCGAGGATGTCGGGTTCGATGGTGATGGTGTCCTTGGTCAGCAAGACGTTCTCGAAGCGCCCGGCCCGGACCTCTGCCATCTCCTGGGTGCTGAGAACCTCTCCGTTGTCCTCGGCCTCGCCGGCGTAGTACTCCTGCCGATAGGCCATCCCGTCGGTCGGCGAGCCGGGCAGGGCGATCCCGGGCAGAGCGCCGTCGACACCGGCCTCGAACGATCCCTCACGAGTGCTGACCTTGCCGTCCCCGAACTCGGCGGTGTCCTCGCCGAGGTACCAGATGTTCCCTGCCGAGTCTTGGGCGTACCAGTCCAAGGTGTCCTCGGCGAGCTCGCCGTCGGTGGTGACGGTGTCCCGGACCACCCGGGCAGTGATGCCGTTGGCGATCTGCTTGGTGGCCCCGGTCACGGTGACCACCACCGTGGAGATCGAGCCGTCGTCGGCCCGCTCCCGGTAGGTCCAGCGGGTGCCTGGCTTCATCGGCAAGTACGGATGGGTGATGTCGGTGCTGAAGTCTCCGGGATCGAGGTCGACCGGATCGTTGCCGCGTGGAAGCCCCATGGTCGGCTTCGGTGTCAGCGTCTGATCTTGCGTCGTCGTCGACGTCTGCGTCGGGTTGGCCGAGCCCGCTGGACTGTCCCCGCCGCAACCGGCGAGGACAACCGCTGCGGCGGCCGAGACCGAGATCAGGGTGGCCGCTCGGATGCCGCGCATAGCTCAGTCGTCCTCGCCGGCCGGGTCGGACTTCGTACCGACCACCTGGAAGGACTCGTCGAGCTGGACGTCGACCTGGGAGCCGTCGTCCAGGGTCACCTCGACCTCGTACTTGCTCTCCTCGTCGTCGACCTCGGTGTCGGTGACGCGGCCGCCGCCGGTCTCGGCGATGGCAGCCTGCGCGGCACGGTCCAGGACCGAACTGGGGATGGGTCGTTCGCTGCCGTCGTCGTCGCTCGACCCGACCGCTGTCCCGGCGACACCGAGCGCGATCAGGACGGCGATGCCGCCGATGACTGCTGCCTTCTTGCCTGTTGGGTGGAGTTTCATCTCCGCCTCCTCTGTAGATGGCTGATGTCACGGACGGTAGGTCGGTCAGATGAGGGGACGATGAGCTGCTCATCTGTTTCTCACCGAAATGCCTAGCATGATCATCATGCGCGTATTGCTCGTCGAGGACGAGCCCAAGATGTCCCGGCTCCTGGAGCGGGGTCTGACCGAGCGGGGCGACGTGGTGGAGGCCGTGGCCACCGGCGAGGAGGCCATCGCGCTCGCAGAGGTGGACGAGTTCGACGTGATCCTGCTTGACGTAACGCTCCCGGGGATGGACGGGTTCGCGACCTGCCGGCATCTGCGTGATCGAGCGATCTGGACCCCGGTACTGATGGTGACCGCGCGCGGTGCCGTCGCAGATCGGGTGCACGGTCTGGACGGTGGGGCCGACGACTACCTGGTCAAGCCGTTCTCGTTCGCGGAGATGTTGGCCCGAATCCGGGCGCTCGTACGGCGCGGGCCGGTACCACGGCCGGCGGTCCTGACGGTGGACGATCTCCGTCTCGATCCTGCTGGCCGGCGGGTCTGGCGGGGATCGACCGAGATCCAGCTCTCCGCGCGCGAACTTGCTCTGCTGGAGACGTTCATGCTCCGCCCCGGTCAGGTCCTTTCCAGGGGCCAACTGCTCGAACACGCCTGGGACATCGGGTACGACGGCTCCTCGAATGTTGCCGACGTCTACGTACGCTACCTGCGGGAGAAGGTCGACCGCCCCTTCGGGCGGCATTCGATCCAGACAGTCCGTGGCATCGGCTACCGGCTCGCGACGGTCGACGATGCCTAGCCGGACCCCGCTCCGACTGCGGGTCGCGCTCGCGTTCGCTGTGACCACCGCAGCCGCCCTCGCAGGACTCGGCGCGTTCGTCTACCTCCGAGTCGATGCGTCCCTGGACCAGCAGTTGCGAGACACCCTCGACGGACAGCTGGAGCTGCTGGTGGATGCCCCTGCCGCCAGACGCCCGGGGATCGTCACACGCATGGTCGGCGAGTCCTTCGGACAGGTGCTCAGCGCCAACGGCGACCCGGTGGTGTCGTCGCCCCAGGTCTCGGACGGCCTCCTCGGTGCTGGGGACCTGCCCGCGGTCGATGGGCTCACCGAGGTAGACCGCGAGGTGGTTCTTGATGACGACGGCGCGGCAGAGCGGGAGGCGGCCATGTTGTTGGTCCGCCGCAGCGGCAACGAGGTACTGGTGGTCGGCACGTCCCGGGATGAAGCGGACCGCGCCCTGGTCGGCGTCGGCCGTCAGCTCCTGATCGGCGTACCGCTCGCTCTGCTGTTCGCCTCAGGTCTGGGCTACCTGGTAGCCGGGTCGGCGCTCCGTCCGATCGAGCTGATGCGGGCTCGTGCTGCGTCGATCTCGTCGCAGAGCCGAGGCGAGAGGTTGCCGCTGCCGCGCGCAGACGACGAGGTGCGACGCCTGGGCGTCACCCTGAACGCGATGCTGGACCGGCTGGACGAGGGCATCGCCCGGCAGCGCCGGTTCGTCGCCGAGGCGAGTCACGAGCTGCGGACGCCGCTCGCGCTGCTGCGGATGGAGCTGGACCTGGCGCTCGCCAGGCCGCGGTCACAGGAGGAGTTGGCTGCTGCGATCGAATCAGCCAGCGAGGAGGTCGAGCGGTTGATCCGCCTCGCGCAGGACCTGCTGACGCTGGCAGCCATCGACGAGGGTGGGTTCGAGCTCGACCGCAGCACCTTCGACCTGGTCGAGCTGATCGACGAGGTGGTGAGACGGTTTGCCGCAACGAGTCAGAGCGAAGGGCGATCCATCAGGGTCGACGCTCCGGGCCAGGTACTCGTGAACGCGGACCGCAGCCGGTTCGACCAGGTCATCGCGAACCTGCTGGACAATGCGCTGCGACACGGCGGCGGTGGTGTGACAGTGACGGCGCAGTCCCAGGGCCAGCAGATCCGGATGGACGTGGCCGACAACGGGCGAGGCTTCAGTACGGAGTTCCGCGACCGCGCCTTCGAGCGATTCAGCAATGACGACGCCGAGCATCGTGGCGCTCATGGGCTGGGCCTCTCGATCGTGCACGCGATCGTTTCCGAACACGGTGGATCTGTCTCGATCGGAGCGGCGGATGCCGGGGCAGTAGTGACGGTGGTGCTCTGACGGAGGCGCCTGGGTCGAGGTTCTGCCATACGCGACGCATAGCCAGCCAAAATAGCCTAGATTAACGAAATGCGGCTATTGCGAGGGTATGCCCTAATTCTGGTTTTCTGGCTGCTCGCTGCCGCCGCCGCTGTCGGCGTCACGTTGCATGGTCAGGGGCAGGAACGCGACCGCCTGTTCGAGCGCTTCCAGAGCCGCACTATCACCGGGGCCAGCTTCGTCAGCGCCTACGTGGACGACATCTTCAAGGCCGAGCGACGCCTGGCCGACCAGCTCGCGGCGGACTCGTGGCAGACTTCCGAGTTCGCTTCGACCAGTGGGCTGCTCGGCTTCCCGGTCGGTGTTCTCCTGGATCGAGAGGGTCGAGCGGTTGCCGTCGCTCCGGACGCCCCGGACGTCGTGGGCAAGGAGCTCGCAAGCCGCTATCCCCACCTCTCCAGCGCGTTGGCGGGTCGTTCTATGGTCTCCGACGTCGTTCCCTCGGCAGCAGAAGGCGAGCCGATCGTGGCGTTCGCCCTGCCGTTGTCATCCGGGCCCTACGGTGTCCTGTCCCTGGGCTTCAGCCCCTCCGTGGGTCCCTTGAAGGCGTTCCTGGAACGCAACCCGATTGCCGGCACCCGTGGCTACATCCTAGACTCGAAGGGGACGACCATCGTCTCCTCAGGAGACGGCGTCGGCGACGGTACGGTGGAGCCGGCGCGAGTGTCCTCCGCGCTGGACCGTCCGACGGTGTTCGACGGTCGATTGGTGAGTGCGACCCGCGTCTCTGGGACCAACTGGACCTACCTCTTGGACGGACCGGTAGCCGCCATCCTGACCCCGATGACCTCCGACGACGGGAGTCAGTGGGCGCTGCTTGCCACGTTGGCACTGCTGGTGCTGGGAGCGGCTCTTGTTGCCAGACGAGCCCTCCTGTCTCGCGGTCATGCGCGCGCCGACAAGGCTCAGGCCGACCACCGGCTGCGGCTGACGGTCCAACACGCACCCATCGGGATGGCCATGGTCGATCTCGACGACCAGCTCGTCGAGCCGAACGCGCACCTGTGCGAGATGCTCGGATACTCCGACCAGGAGCTGGCAGCGATGACCTTCGACCAGGTCACGCACGTGGATGACCTCGAAATCAGCACGCCGTTCACGTCCCGGCTGACCGCCGGCGAGATCAGCAGCTACGAGCTGGAGAGGAGGTTCGTCCGCCGGGACGGCACTGTTCTGTTGGGCCGACTCTCCGTCAGCCTGGTGCGCAGCGAGGAGGGTGAGCCGCTGTACTTCGTCGTTCAGATCGAGGACGTGACCGAGTTCCGCGCCGCTCAGGCAGAGCTCGAGCACCGCGCGCTGTACGACCCACTGACCGAACTGGCGAATCGGAACCTGCTGATGGACCGGCTCGCGGACGCCCTCGCGACATCGGGGAGTCAGAGCCTGGTGGGCATCGGGTTCTGCGACGTCGACCACTTCAAGGAGATCAACGACACCCGTGGCCACCACGCAGGCGACCGGGTTCTCCAGGAGGTGGCTCGGCGGCTCCGTGGCGCCGTCCGCGCGGGCGACACCGTGGCCAGGATGGGGGGCGACGAGTTCATCCTGCTGCTCACCGACGTGGAATCCTCGGCCGAGGCCGAGCGAGTGATGGAGCGGGCGAGCAGGGCGGTCACCCAACCCCTGGAGATAGACGGCGAGACTCTGGTGGTCGCCATCAGTCGCGGACTCGCGCTCGGCGACAGCGAGGTCTCGGCGGAGTCCATGCTGCGCAACGCCGACGCAGCCCTGTACGCCGCGAAGAAGGGTGGCCGTGGGGGATGCGTCGTCCATCACTCGCTCCTCGACGGCGCCTCCGGCGACACTGTCGAGGACCGGGCCCCGGACCACGAACTGGTCGTTCAGGGCGGCACGCGCACCCGCACCAGCACCGACTACGCCCCGATGGAAATTCTGATCCGGGAGGTCCTCGAGAAGGACGCCATCCACCTCGCGTACCAACCCGTCTTCAACCTCTCTACCGGCTTGGTCGTCGGGGCCGAGGGCCTGCTCCGGATCACCGATCAGTCCGGACGACCTGTCCCTCCCCTGCAGGTGATCCCGGCGGCAGAGGGCTCCGGACAGATCATCGAGATCGGGCGACGGGTCCTTCGGCTGGCGGCCCAGCAGTCGGCGAAGTGGCGCGAGGAACACGGTGTACTGCTTCCGGTCGCTGTCAACGTGTCGGCCGCCCAACTCGGCCTGCCCGGCTTCCCCGCACACGTCCTCGACGCAGTCGAGGAAGCCGGAGTCCCGCCGGAGGCTTTGGTCATCGAGCTGACGGAGTCCGTGCTGCTCCGGACCGGCTCGGGCGGGATGAAGCAGCTCAGCGACCTGTGCGACGCCGGCATCGAGCTGGCGATCGACGACTTCGGGACGGGCTACGCCTCGCTCTCCCTGTTGCACGAGCTGCCGGCCGCGACCCTCAAGATCGACCAGTCCTTCATCTCCGGCATTCCCGGCGACCGCCGAGCCGTGGCCATCGTGGCCGGCGTCATCGAGCTGGCCCGGAGCCTGGGGATGGCCTGCATCGCGGAGGGTATTGAGAGCGAGGCTCAACGGGACTACCTCGCCCAGCGCGGGGTGCTCGGCCAGGGCTACCTCCTGGGCCGACCCGACGACGACGCCATGGTCAGTCGCATCCTGGCTCGGGAAGCGATGGGGAAAGTCCGTGACGGCAGGGAAGCCCACTCAGCGCTCTAGTCGGTCGGGTGGCCCCGGGACTCCTCGCGCAGCCGCGGCTCGGTTCGGTTCTCCGGCTTGATTCCCTGCTTGTCGGCGTAGAAGGCGCGAACGAAGTCCATGTCTTTCACGACGTCGCCGGTCGGGTGGAAGGTGGGCCCGATCCCGAGGGTGCGCGTCGGCCCGTCCACAAAGCCGAGGCTGATCGGAAGACCGGTCTGCTGGGCGATCTTGTAGAAGCCGGGTTTCCAGTACTCACCCTTGCTGCGGGTGCCCTCCGCGGCGATGGTCAGCAGGAACGGCCGATCGCCCTCGGCTTGGGCCAGGAGCGCTCGGATGGCAGCGCCAGGGTTCGCCCGGTCGAGCGGGACGCCGCCCGTCCTGCGCAGCACCCACCCAACGAATCCCTTGAAGTAGGTGTGGCTGACCAATGCCTGGGGTTGAGCGCTGTTGGCCCAGGAGATCAGCAGCATGATGAGCCAGTCCCACTGAGAGGTGTGAGGTGCGCCGACAAGGATCCCCGTCGGGGGCACGTCGCCGGAGAGCTTCCACCGGGTCGCTCGCAGGGTGCCTCGGGCCAGGGCGCGTCTCACCCGCATCGTGTGTGCCATGCGGTGACCGTAGCGGTCGACGCAAGGCTCGCCGAGGGGAGGGCCACCCGACGGCTCCCGCCGGCCGGGGACACGACGGGCTGCGGCTTCGTTGGTCCCCCGGGACGATGTCGGTGCTGACTTCTAGGGTCGGGACATCGAGCCGGATCGGACGGTCCGGATGCCATCGAGTGAAGCGGAGTGCACGTTGGGTGACATGATCAGCGCGACCGGACTGGTCAAACGCTACAAAGACGTCGTGGCCCTGGGTGGCCTCGACCTGAGCGTGCCGGAGGGCAAGGTGCTGGCCCTGTTGGGGCCGAACGGCGCAGGCAAGACGACGGCGGTTCGCATCTTGGCAACGCTGATCAAGCCTGACGAAGGCACGGCGGTCGTGGCGGGTAACGACATCCGTCAGGACCCCGAAGGTGTCCGGTCCAAGATCGGACTGTCCGGGCAGTACGCAGCAGTTGATGAGTACCTGACTGGTTTCGAGAACCTCGAGATGGTCGGTCGGCTCTACGGTCTCGGCCGGACGGCGTCGCGGGAGCGGGCACGCGAGCTGCTCGAACGCTTCGACCTCAAGGAGTCCGGCGACCGTCCATCGAAGACCTACTCCGGCGGCATGCGGCGGCGGCTCGACCTCGCCGGTGCGTTGGTGGCTGCCCCGCCGGTGCTGATCCTGGACGAGCCGACGACGGGCCTCGACCCGCGCAGCCGCCAGCAGATGTGGGAGGTCATCCGCGAGTTGGTGGGTGCCGGCTCGACCTTGCTGCTGACCACGCAGTACCTCGAGGAGGCAGACCGTCTTGCCGACGACATTGTGGTGATCGACCATGGCCGGCAGATCGCTCGCGGCACTGCCGACCAGCTCAAGGCCCAGACCGGCGGTGAGCGGATCGAGGTCGTCCTCGCCGACGACGGCGACCGCGAGTCCGCGCGGGAGGTGATGGCCCGGGTCGCCCTGGGCGACGTGCAGATCGACGGCGAACGCAACCTGACAGCCGCCGTCTCCGGCGGCGCCAGGTCGCTGGCGCAGGTGCTGGCCGACTTCGAGTCCGGCGGCATCGGCGTTCTCGACGTCGGGCTGCGCCGTCCGACGCTGGACGACGTGTTCCTGACCTTGACCGGCCACGCGACTGCGGACGAGTCCGGCACTACCGACTCCGAGACGAAGGGGGACGCATGAACGGCGTCTCGCGGGCCCTGACCGACGGGTGGGTGATCACCAAGCGCAACCTGATCAAGATCAAACGGGTCCCCGAGGTCCTGATCTTCGTCCTGATCTCACCGATCATGTTCGTGCTGCTCTTCGCCTTCGTCTTCGGCGGCGCGATCGACCCCGGCAGCGGGGTCGACTACAAGGAGTTCCTGATCGGCGGCATCTTCGCCCAGACGGTCGTCTTCGGTGCGACCTTCACCGGTGCGGGACTGGCCGAGGACATGCAGAAGGGGATCATCGACCGGTTCCGGTCCCTGCCGATGTCGCCGGCGGCGGTGCTCGTCGGGCGGACGTCTTCGGACGTCGTCTACAACGTGCTGTCGCTGATCATCATGGCGCTGACCGGGCTGCTGGTCGGCTGGCGGATCCGTGAGGGAGCGATCGACGCACTCGCCGGGTTCGGGTTGCTGCTGCTCTTCGCCTACGCGATCAGCTGGGTGATGGCCTGGGTCGGCCTGATGGTGCCGAGTGTCGAGGTGATCAACAACGCCTCGTTCATCGTGATCATGCCGCTGACCTTCGTGTCCAACGCGTTCGTGCCGACGCAGTCGTTCGACGGGGTGCTGCGCGCGATCGTCGAGTGGAACCCGGTGTCGGCGCTGACGCTCTCCGCGCGCGAGTTGTTCGGCAACATCCCGCCGTCAGCGCCACCCGAGTCGGATGCTTGGTCGCTCCAGCACCCGGCGCTCTACACCCTGATCTGGGTGGTGATCATCCTGGTGGTGTTCGTGCCGCTGTCGGTCCGCCAGTACCGGCTCGCGTCCAGCAAGTGACTCCGGCGTTCGGCCCCGCCCAGCCAGTGCTGGTGCGGGGCTGTTCGTCACACCGATGTGTTGGCTAACGTCCGCGCAGGTTCACGCCTGGGAGATGAAAGCCCGTCAGGTCCTCGCGGACCTCCGCGCTCATCGGCCAGGAGGCCTCGGTGGCTCGGTCCCAGAAGACGAAGGTCGAGTCGGCGACCAGTGCCGGGGGGTGCTCGGCGCTGGTACGCATCTCGGTGGAGACGCTGAACGATGTCCGGCCAATGTGGCTGACCCAGATCCGTACCAGGAACGGGGAGAACGGGATGAACCGCATCTCGGAGTGGTAGTCGACCCGTTGGGCGCCCATCAGGTCGACGATGCCCGCCGGCTTGCGGCGGAGCAGTCCCCGGCGGTTCGGATCGTCGTGGACGTCGGCGAACATGAAGAACTGGATCCGGGCCTCGTCGATGACCCGGACTGCTTCGACGTTGTCGACGTGGCCGCCCACATTGATATCGCGGAACCGGGTCTGGATCTCGCAGTCGAAGTGTCGGCCCGCCATCTCAGGCAAAGGTCATGTCGGTATCGCTCCACCAGGCCCGCATCAGCCGGATCAGACCGTTCTCGTCGAACACCATCATCTCCATCGGGTCGAGGACCGCGACGCCGGCGCCGGTGTCGGTCTCGATGTGGAACTGGAACGCCGCCTCGCCGCCGGCGGTGCGGATGCTGGTCAGCTCGGTGGTCACCGTCATCGTCTCCAGCGTCGCGTAGAAGGCCTGGATGGCCTCGCGACCCCGCAGCGGCTCGGACCCGACGGGGTCCTCGAGCACAGCGTCCTCGGCGTACAGGGCCGCGATCTCGGCGGCGCCACCGGACGCCACCAGGCCCAGGTAGCGGCGGACATTGGCCTCGGCCTGCTCGTTCGTGATCGACATAGAACCTGTTCTATCAGGTCAGCCGATCCGGACGATGGTCCGTCCGATCGAGCGGCGTTCCTGGTGCTCGACCAGGGCCGCAGCGGCCTCGTGCAGGTCCACCACCCGGCCGACGTGCGGATGGATCGAGCCGACCGCAATCAGGTCGAGTAATGCTTGGTGGACCTGATCCCCCTCGACCCGGGTGAACGGGTTGAAGCCGAACCGGCGCATCCCGGGGTCGATCTGGTCGACCCACGCGCCGAGGACGCCGACGATCGAGAAGTTTCCGATCGAAGTCATCCGCAGCGGCCTGCCCGTCATTCCGTTCTGGTCGTCGTCGGTGAAGCCGACCGGGAGGTAGCGGCCCTCACGGGCGATGCAGGTCCACGACTTTGCCACGAAGTCGCCTCCGGCAAGGTCGCAGATCACATCGGCTCCCCGGTCCTCGGTCGCCTGCAGCACGACTTCGGCGAAGTCTTCGGCGGAGTGGTCGATGACCAGGTTCGCCCCGAGCTCGCGGCACAGCTCGGCCTTCTCCGCGGACGAGACCGTGGCGAAGACCCGTGCCCCCGCAGCGACTCCCAACTGGATCGCCGCGGTGCCCAGGCCGCTGGCCCCCGACAGCACCAGGAGGGTCTCGCCGGGTTGAAGCCGGGCCCGCACGGCCAAGGCGAGGTAGGTGGTGTGGAACGGGAGCAGGAAGGCAGCGGCGGTCGCGTCATCGAGTTGGTCGGGAGCAGAGAACACGCCCGACGCCGGTGCGGTGGTGTACTCCGCGATCCCGCCGAAGGCGTCCTTGGAAACCCCGACGACCCGGGTACCGATCCAGCCCTCCGCGCCCGCACCGGCGGCCTCGACGGTGCCGCAGACGTCCATCCCGAGGGTGAACGGAGGCTCCTTCGGCACCGAGACCGGGCCGCCTCGGCAGCGCAGGATGTCGTTGAAGTTCAGCGCCGCCGCCGCAACCCTGATCAGCACCTCGCCGTCACCGGGCTCGGGTCGGTCGACCTCGTTCACGCTCAGGACGTCAAACGGTTCGCCGTGCCGGTCCACCTGCAGCGCGCGCATCCGGGATCCTTCACCTCTGGACAGGAAAGTGAGACTCAGTATCATCTTCATCACCATGTCTGTCCAGGAAGAAGTCGGCCGAGAGGGCGGGCTGCGCGAGCGCAATCGCTCCGCCACCCAGCGCCGGATTGCCGACGCCGCGGTCCGGCTGGCCGCGGAGCAGGGGGTCTCCGGAACGACGGTCGACCAAATCTCCCGAGCGGCCGGTGTCGGCCGGGCGACGTTCTTCCGGCACTTCGACTCCAAGGAGCTCGCTGTCGCGACTGGTCTCTCGGATGCCGGTGCTTACGTCCTGGCGGGGGTCCTTGCCGACATCCCCTCCTCGGCCGGCCCCCTCGACGCCGTCCGCGCGGCGTACGCCCGGCTCGGCGAGGGCTTCGACGGCCGACGCCAGATGTTCCTCGAACAGGCCCGGCTCAGCAGGTCGTCGCCGGCGATGTTCGCCTGGACCCTCTACCTCTACGGCGACTGGGAGGTCACCGTCGCCGAGGCGGTGGCGCCCCGGTTCGCAGACCTGCGTCCCGGTGACCCCCGACCACGGATGCTCGGTGCGTTGGTGATGGCTGCTGCTCGGCTGGCCTGCGACGTCTGGGTCGCCGACGAGGGTCGCGGGGACCTGCCGACCCTGATCCAGCAGTACCTCGGCACGATCGAGATCGCCGACCGACCCGCACCCACCACGAGCATGGCCTGACCAGCGAGGAGCGTCATGACCACCCCACCGAGCACCACCGAGTCCACGCGCCAGCGTCGCGACCGTCTCGCCGCGGCCGCGGTCGTGGCAGCAGGGTCTGAGGACTTCGGCGCCGACACCTGGCAGGAGGGTCTCGACCACTACCTGGAGTCGCTGACCGAGAGTGCCCAGCTCAACGAGATCGGGGTCGGCGTCGCCGAGGAGGGAGTCGTGGCGGACCTCGCCAACCGGCTCCGGATCGAGCGCTGGCGCGCCGAGCACCCCGAGGTCGCGGACCAGGAGATCCGTCGGCCGATCATCATCGTCGGTCAGCCCCGCACCGGCACCACGATCCTGCTCGACCTGATGGCCCAGGACCCGGCCAACCGTGCCCCGCTGAGCTGGGAGATCGAGCGGCCGGTGCCGGCGCCGCGCACCGAGACGTACGAGAGCGACCCGCGGATCGCTGAGTGCCAGGCCCAGTTCGACCTGGTCGACTCGTTCATCCCTGGTTTCGCCTCGTTCCATGAGCTTGGCGCCCAGCTGGCCCAGGAGGACGTCCGGATCTTCACCAGCGACTTCAAGTCGATGCAGCACTCGCTGCAATTCGAGGTACCGGCCTACAACCGGTGGTTGATGCACGAGGCTGACATGTCCCAGGCCTACGCCTGGCACCGCCGTTTTCTCCAGCACCTCCAGTCCGAGCACCACAGCCAGCGCTGGCTGCTGAAGTCGCCGGCCCACCTATGGTGCCTCCCGGCTCTGATGGCGCAGTACCCGGACGCGATCGTGATCCAGAACCACCGTGACCCGCTCAAGGTGATCGCCTCGATCAGCGCGCTCGGTGCGAGCCTGCGCGAGATGACCACAGACCACTTCGAGGTCACCCGCTTGGCGGCCCAGTACGGCGAGGACATCATCCTGGGCCTGGACCGGGCGCTGGAGGCCCGCCGGGACGACGTCTTCGCCACCGGCCAGGTCGTCGACATCCGCTATCAGGACATCCGCCACGACCTGATCGGGGGAGTGGCCCGGATCTACGACGAGATCGGACTGGAGCTGACTGCCGAGGCTGAAAGTCGGATGCGTGCGTTCCTTGCCGCCCATCCGGGGGACCAGGGCGGCAGCCTCAAGCGCTACTCCTTCGCGGAGACCGGCTTGGACCAGGACGAGTTCCGCGACCGCGCCCGGGCCTACCAGGAGTACTTCGACGTCGAGTCCGAGGAGTTGAACTAGCTCCAGCGGGCTCAGGCGTGCGCGACCCGGACACCACGGGCGAAGCGCCGCCGGCGGGTCAGAGTGCGGGCCCGCTGCAGCCGCCGGACCAAGGTCGGGTCGTACCTCAGCGCAGCCGGAAGATCGATGATCAGGTTGAGTTCGCGGTAGTAGGCGACCGGGGTCAGGTCGAGGTGCTGCTCGATCTCCACGGCCTTGCCTCCGGAGTACCGCCACCACTGACGTTCGAAGTCCAGGATCGCCTGCTGGTGCTCAGTCAGTCCGTCCATGGGGCGAGCCTGCCATGTCGTCCTGACGCGGCGGGTTTCGGGTCGTTGAAC
>JBKJHX010000003.1:0-50014 GCA_046598855.1 Marmoricola sp.
CGCCGGCAGGGTGAACGGGATCCAGACCCAACTGGCGACCCAGGCGACGTGCTCGGTGACGCCCGCCTCCGGGTTGCGGGCGGACAGGGCGTCGTACAGGTGGTTGCTCACCAGCAACGCACCTAGCGACAGCGGGATCAGGCTAAGGATCCAGCCGACCGGATTGGTGGGCCGTTTGCGCGCCACCACCAGACCGATCGTGGCGAAGAACCCGATGACGAGTGCGTCGATCACCGCCAACGGCACGCCGCCGCCGAACGGGTCGTCCGACCGACCCGTCTCCGGGTCTGCGATCGACAAGGCCACCCGGCCGAGGGCGAGAACTGTGGAGATACCGAAGGCCGACCAGATCGCGACCGGGGGCGCCGTCCTCAGCGGCCTGGTCACCACGCCCTCATCTCCGCTTCTCCGCCGCGCAGCCAGAGGGACACGTGCGCAGGCTGCATCGTCTCTGCCGCCACGGTCTGCAGATCGCCGCTCAGCGCGGCCAGATCGACCTCGTGCCGCAACCTCGCTCCGAACGACTCGAGCGTCCGGGCCGCGTCGTACCGGCTCCGGAAGAAGCGCCGGTCCACGAACCGCTGGATCCGACCCAGGGCCGGACGGAACAGCGCCGCCACCGCCAGGGTCGAGGCCGCGACCGCGAGCCCCGAACCTTCCGTGACCCCGCTCAGGGCCAGCTGCAGCAGCAGGACCGTGCCGACGTAGGTGCCTGCCAAGGTGGCGGTGAGCGAGCCGTAGACCAGCGCCCGGTTAATCACCAGGTCGATGTCGTAGAGCCGGTAGCGCAACATCGCGATCGCGACCGCGACCTCCACCAGGCTCAAGCCGAGCAGGATCACGACGAACCCGCCCTCGTCGCCCACGACAAGGTCGGTCGGCAGGGCAAAGGTCAGCACGAAAACAGCGGCAGCCGTGGTGACCCACTTCAACTGTTGCCGCTCCTCACCGCGCGACCGGCGGAACCGGAGGATCAGCGAAGCAGCCGCGGCTAACGTGCACGCGATCATCAATGCGAACCCCACGTACCCCATGATCAGCACCGGGGTGCGGAGCACACCGGGGGCACCGAACGGGTTGTCGAACTGGTACTCCTTCAAACGCCCCGGGACGAAGGCAGTGCCGATCAACAGCAGCGGGAAGGCGACAGCGACCGCCACCAGCACGACCCGCCAACGCGGGGTGAGCACCCTGCCCGTAGGGAAGAGCAGCGGGAACAGGATCAGCGCCGGCATCACGAAGGGGATCCAGATCCAGCTCGCGATCCAAGCGACCAGCCCCGCAGCGGATCCCCCGGGCTCGTCAGCAGCTAGTGACTCGTACAGCCGGTTGCTCACCAGGAGTACGCCGAGGGACGGCGGGATGACGCAAAGGACCCAGCCGACCGGATTGGTGGGCCGTTTGCGAGCCACGACCAGCCCCACGGTGGCGAACAGGGTGATGATCAGGGCGTCGAACACCGCCAGCGGGACACCGCCCCCGAGCGGGTCCTCGGCAGAACCCGACTCAGGATCGACGATTGCGAGCACCACTCGGCCGACCGCGCAGGCGACCGCGACCAGGAAGGCCGACCAGACCGCGATCGGGTGCGCCGACCTCGTCCGCCCGCTCACACTCGCTCCCCGGCAGCGGGCGTTCGAAGCCAGAGGGACACGTGGGCAGGCTGCATGGTCTCGACGGCAGCGGCTTGGAGGTCCACGCTGAGCGCACCGAGGTCGACCTCGTGCCGCAGCCTTGCACCGAAGGACTCCAGCGTCCGCGCCGCGTCGTACCGGCTCCGGAAGAAGCGCCGGTCCACAGCATTCTGGATGCGAGCTCGCACCGGCCGGAACAGCGCCGCCACCGCCAACGTTGAGGCCGCGACCGCGAGCCCCGAACCTTCGGTGATCCCGTTCAATGCGAGCTGGAACAGCAGCACGCTACCGACATAGAGGCCCGCCAAAGTCGCGGTCAGCGAGCCGTACACAATGGCGCGGTTGATCACCAGGTCGATGTCGTAGAGCCGGTACCGGCGGATGGCGACTGCCGTGGCCACCGGGAGACCCATGACGCTGAGCATCATGGTCGAGTTCGCGACGGCCGACCCCACCACCTCGTAGAGGAAGGTCATCACGGGGATCGTCACCGCCGCGGTAGAGCCGGCCAGAACGATCCACTTCATCTGTTGCCGTTGCTCTCCCCGCGCGCGACGGAACCTGCGTACCAGCGAGGTGGCCGAGCCGAGCACCCCGATCGCGAGCGCGAGAACCAAGACCAGCTCGACGACCTCGCGCACCAGACTGTCGACCCCGAAGGGATTCCGGATGGTGGGGTAGTCCTCGATAGGTCCTGGACTTAACCCCTCGGCCAGAAAAATGCCGACGACGCCAACGCCTGCGGACCAGGCGATCGGCCTCCAACGGTCTGAGAGCAGCCTCCCATCGGGAAAGAGCAGCAGCAGGAAAGTCGCGGGCACCAAAATGAACGGCACCCAGGAGACCTGTCCGTAGGCCGCCGAAGCTTTCGCGACGGCCTCAGAACCGTCTCCGGTGAGCAACCAGCGGTCGGCGTACGCCCCGGACAGCGCCCCGAAGGCTGCCGAGACCCCCACCCCGAGGAACAACCAGCCGATCGCGTTCCCCGGCTGGCGCAGCGCGATGAGCAGGCCGGTGAGCGAGAAGACGAGGGTGATCGCCCAGATGAACCCGCTGCTGTCCGGGTCGACCGGGATCCCGGCGGTCGTCGGGATCGCGATCGATACCACCGTGACGGCCAGGGCCACCAGGACAAGCCCGGATGCGATCACCCGCGAGCCTGGTCTCCTCATGTGCCGACCCCCCTGCACAGCGCTAGCCGCGGAGTCAACATCGGTCCCCCGCAGCCGTTGCGGTCATATCGCGCATCCTCGCCGACGCGCGAGATCCTGCATAGGGGTCACAACTTGTTCGCATGGATCTTCCTGGCTGCCTGGGACGGGTCAATCCCCACCGTTCCTGCTCCCCGTCCGGTATTCGTTACGGAACTGTCTGCGGTGTGAGTGCGACGTCCTGCCGCTATCGTCACGCCATGGTCGTCGAGATCACCCTCCTGGGCCCTCCCCGCGTGACCCGGGGGAGCGACACGGTGGTGTTCGAGACCCGCAAGGCGATGGCGCTGCTCGCCCACCTCGCGCTGAGCAACCGTCCGCGTCCTCGCGCCTCCTTGTGCGAGCTGCTCTACCCCGGTTCCGACCTCGAGCACGCCCGCGGGGCACTACGACGCACTTTGTCCACCTTGCGCAAGGGCATCGGCGAGGAATGGATCGATGCGACCGGGGACGGCGTCTCCCTGCGTACCGGGCCGGGCCTGAAGCTCGACGTCGCAGAGTTCCGCAGCCTGGCCTCGGACCCGACTACAGAGGTGCGCCTGCGCGAGGCAGTCGCGCTGTTCGGCGGCGACTTCCTCGAAGGGTTCTCCCTGCGCGACAGTCCGGACTTCGAGGACTGGCAGCTCGCGACGGCCGACGCGCTCGTTGTCGAGCTGTCGTCGGCGCTGCGGCGCCTCGTCGAGAGGCTCGCGGTGCGCGGCGAGTTCGAGGAGGCCACCTTGTGCGCCCGACGATGGCTCGCCCTCGACCCGCTGCACGAACCGGCACACCGCGAGCTCATCCGCCTGCACGCGTGGAGCGGCAACCGTGCGGCAGCCCTCGAGCAGTACCGGACCTGCGTGCGGACCCTGAGCCGTGAGCTCGGCGTCACCCCGCTGGAGGAGACGGCAGCGCTCTACGCGCAGGTCAACGAGGGGACCTTGGCGCCTGCCGAGCCCCACGACACCCGAGCCCCGTCCCCCGCGCCACCCGTCACACCACCGGACGAACTGCCCCTGGTCGGACGCGACGAGCACCTCGCGGCGCTTCTCGAGGCCCACCGGACGGCGCGGCCAGAAGGCGCGCTCGCGGTGATCGAGGGTGAGGCCGGGATCGGCAAGACCAGGCTGGCCGCCGAGGTCGTCCGGAGGGCCCGGTCCAGCGGAGCGGTCGTGCTGGAGACCCGCTGCCACGAGGACGAGGCGGGACTCCCCTACGGACCGATCGTCGACCTGCTGCACCAGGCCCAGCGCCTGGCGCCCCACCGCTGGCACGAGGGTGTCCCGGCACAACGCCTCGCCGATGCCGGACTCCTGCTCCCCGACCTTGCCGCGCTGGGACCCAGCGGGACCGAGGTACTTCCGCTGGGCGGTCCCGGAGCGCAGGTGCGCCTGATGGAAGGCATCGCCGCCGTGATCGGGGCAGCGTGCGCCGGACCTCGTCCCGGAGTGGTTCTCGTCGACGACGTCCACGCAGCGGACGACGCGACTCTCGACGCCATTGCGTACCTCGGCAGACGCCTGGACGACAGGTCACTGTTGCTCGTCCTCTGCTGGCGGACCGAACGTATCCCGCCGGGGCACCGGCTTCGCCGGATGGCGGTCGACCTGGCCCTCGACGCCCGTGCGACGGTCGTCAGCCCCGGGCGGCTGAGCAACGCCGACGTGTCGGGCCTGATGGTCTCGGTGATCCCCGGGGCCACGACCCCGGACCTCGAGCAGCGGGTGTACCTCGAGAGCGAGGGTCTGCCGCTGTACGTGGCCGAATGTCTCGCCGGGCTGGTCCCGGGACCGGACGGACCGATCGGAGTGCGGTCCCCACAGGCGCGAGGGCTTCTCGACGGACGTGTCGCCGCGCTGGGTGAGACCGCCCGACAGGTTCTGGGGGCAGCCGCGACGATCGGCCGGTCCTTCGACCTCGAGACGTTGCGTCGGACGAGCGGGCGGAGCGCCGAGGAGACCGTGGGCGCGCTCGAGGAGCTAGTGACGCACGGTCTGGTCCGGGAGGGTGCTGGCGACGCCTACGACTTCGCGCATCAGAAGCTTCGGGAGGGCGTCTACGAGCAGACAGCGCTAGCCCGGCGCCAGTTGCTCCATGCCCGGGTGGCCGCCGCCCTGTCCGGCAACCGCGCCGGTGCCGAACGCCCCGCCCTGGTGGCGCAGCACCTGCGCCTGGCCGGTGACCGGGCAGGCGCCGCCGACCAGTACCGGCTCGCAGCCGAACACGCCGCATCTCTCTACGCGCCGGTCGACGCGCTCGAGCACCTACAGGCGGCGTTGGCGCTCGGTTACCCCGACGTGGTGAGCCTGCAGGAACGGATCGGCGACCTGCGCACGGTGCTCGGCGACTACGGCGGAGCCCTCGCTGCCTATGAGACCGCTGCTGCGGATTGCACGACCCCGGCGGCCCGGGCCCCGATCGAGCACAAGCTGGGCGGCGTCCACCATCGCCGCGGCGATTGGGAGCTGGCCGAGACTCACCTGCGTGCGGCGAGCGACGCCACCACCGAAGGCCAGGCAGGCCTAGCCGCGCGGATCCAGGCCGACCTGGGTCTGACCCTCCTCAACGTCGGCGACACCGGCCGCGCCTCGGAGCTCGCTGAGGACGCGCTCGCGCTGGCAGAAGCGGCCCACGACCGGCAGGCCGCGGCACAGGCACACAATCTGCTCGGCGTTCTGGCCCGCCGCGAGGGTTCGACTGAGGATGCGCTCGATCACCTCGAACGCAGCCTCGCGCTGGCTCGCGAGCTGGGGGACGTTCCCGCAGAAGTGGCTGCGCTCAATAACCTGGCACTCCTCCGGCGCGACGAGCAGGTCCTGCCCGCCGCGCTCGAGCTCACCGAGCGGGCGCTCGCACTCTGCTCCCGGTACGGCGACCGACACCGTGAGGCGGCCCTGCAAAACAACCTGGCCGATCTCCACCATGCCGCCGGCAACGAGGCAGAGTCGATGGCTCACCTGAAGCGGGCGGTGACCATCTTCCGCGAGGTCGGAGCAGATGAGGCCGCCCGGTTGCCCGAGATCTGGAAGCTCGTCAGCTGGTAGCAGCGTGCAGCAGGGCGCTCAGGCCTGGTCGAGCTCCAGCGGTGCGAGCGTCCCGAGCGACTCGGCGACCACCACCGCGTCGTCCCCCTCGTTGAGCCGGAACCCGGGCTCGGGGTTGATGTGCGCGTGCCCGTCCCGGCTGACCGCAAGCAGGGTCGCACTGTGGTCGGCACGCATCCGCTCGGAGAGCTGGTCGACCGACAGCCCGACGTACTCATCAGGCAGCGAAACCCGGTAGAGCTCCGAGCCGTCGCCACCGGAGACGATGTCGGTCACAATGCCGGCCAGTCCCGGGTAGAGCGAGGACCGCGCCATCAGCCGGGAGACCAGCCGGGAGCTCACCACGATCTCGTCGGCGTGGGCGCGCTGGAAGTGCTCGACGTGATCGGGGTTGTTCGCCTCGACCACGGTTCGCACCTGGGGCGCGATCGTCTCGATCGCCATCACCGCCAGGATCGAGCGCATGTCCGCCTCGTTGCTTGCGTCAGCCGGACAGATCACGGCCGCCATCGCCTCGGTGATCCCGGCCCGGCGCAGATCCTCGGCGTTGGTGATGTCACCACTCACGAAGTAGACCCCCGGCCCGGCTGGGTTCTTATCGACGTCGTGGACCAGCACGATCCTGCGGGTGTACTCGTCGCCGCCGAGCTCGCTGATGAGCTCGCGCGCCGTCGGGTTCCACCCGCAAACGACGATGTGGTCCCGGTAACCAGCTGCACCCATGCCCTGACCTTCCTTGAGGAGGATGTCGATCACGAAGCCCACCAGGGCGCCGGTGATGGCGGCAACGATTGCGACGCCGAAGAGGACCAGCAACCAGCTGATCAGGTAGCTGGCTGGCGAGCTCACGTAGGAGGAGTCACCGGCTCCCATCACCGTGGTCAAGCCCCAGTAGAAGCTGTCGCCGAACTTGCTCAGCATCGTGCTGACGTCGTCCCGGGGACCCTCGATCACCGTCACGAGCGCCGCCGCGATGAAGACGCACCCGCCGAGTCCGAAGAACAATCGGAAGAAGAAGCGACGGTCCAGGTTGCCGCTCATCCGACGGACGTGGAAAGCGACCCGGGCGATGATCGGCACGGTCACGATGGCGCCGAGGCGCCGGCCAATGCGCGACATGGTCAGCCTCCCTCGGTCCGGTTCCGCGTTGCCGAGGTTCGGATCATGCCACGCAGGAACCGGTTACCGCGAGGGATCGCGCAGCCCGGCCCGATCAGGCGCAGGGGGTGGCGCCGACCCTGGCCAACCCGGCCAGGTCGCCGGGGCCGAAGTCGAGGAGCCCCAGGTTGTCCTCGTTCATCAGCTCGTCGGGGTCGTTGACGTGGCCGAGACCGACCATGTGCCCGAGCTCGTGCAACAGAATGGCCCGTGCCTCCGCACGCCCTCGGGGCGACTGCATCAGCCGGGAGAAGACGGTGGAGTCCAGGGTGACCCCACCAGTGATGTACCGCGCCCGGCCGGACTTGTCGTCCAGGGCAACGCTGCCACCGATGCCGGCAACCCGTCCACGGAGCTGCCGAACCTCGTCTTCGTCGGCCCACGAGATCAGCACCGGCTGCCTCTTGGGCTCACCGAAGATGATCGGGATCCGGGTCTCGTCCCACTGCGGTCGATCATCGGTGGTGCCCTCGTCGGAGAACTCCAGCCCCGCCGCGGCGCCGACCCGGTCCAGGGCGTCGTCGACGAGGTCCTGGTAGCCCTGGGGTGCTCCGGCGGGATTGACCCGGAACTCGATCGGCTTGCAGGGGTCGTAGCCGACCGGCGAGGAGGCGGACGAGCCCTGGCGCGCCAGGTAGGTGTAGGTCCCGGCGGACCGAGCATTCTGCTCGGGCACCAGCCGGCTGGGCGCCAGGCCCAACGCCTCGCGGACCGGTCGCGGGATCACGCTCGGCGCCACGGCGAGCGTCACCGCTAGGACGAGGATGAAGGCGAAGCCCGGGAGGTACCCGTAGAAGTCGCGATCGGAGTGCCGAGCCATGCAACGAGCCTACGGACCCGGTCCTCAGTCCAGGAGGGTGACCGACCCGACCTTGTACAGCCGGAGCGCCAGGGCAATGGCCGCCGGCGTCAGGATCGCCACCGGGACCAGCAGCAGCAGCCGGCCGGCGTCGTGGACCGCGGCGACCGTGCCGTGAATCCAGGCCGCCCAGACCTCGTCGTGGTACCCCGTCGTGCCGTCGCCGTCCCAGGTCGTGACGTCGACGCGTTCGTCGAGGTCCGATCCTCCGGATGTACTCATGTCGACCCCTCCCCCTGGTGTGGCGGATTGCCCGCCACAGGTCTCATCGACCAGTCTGCGCCAGACCTTCGGACTTCAGTCCCGAATTACTCAATTCGGACAGAGACCCCGGCCCAGGAAGGACGTAGCGCCGGCTGGCTGTTCAATGAGCCCATGACCGTCCACTACGAGACCAGCAACGGCATCGCCGTGGTCACCATCGACCGACCCGACGTACGCAACGCCGTGGACCGACCCACGGCCGAGGCGCTTGCGGAGGCGTTCCGGCGCTTCGACTCCGACGACGACCTGTCCGTCGCGATCCTGACCGGGGCCGGCGGCACCTTCTGCGCCGGTGCCGACCTCAAGGGTCTGGCCACCGACCGGGCCAACCGGCTCGACCCCGACGGCGACGGACCGATGGGTCCCAGCAGGATGCAGCTGAGCAAGCCCACCATCGCAGCGGTCGAAGGGCACGCGGTCGCCGGCGGGCTCGAGCTCGCAGTGTGGTGCGACCTCCGGGTGGTTGCGACCGACGCCATCTTCGGCGTGTTCTGCCGTCGCTGGGGAGTCCCGCTGATCGACGGCGGAACCGTACGCCTCCCGCGGCTGATCGGCGAGTCCCGTGCCCTCGACCTGATCCTCACCGGGCGGCCGGTCGGCGCGACCGAAGCAGAGGCTATCGGGTTGGCCAACCGGCTCACCGAACCCGGGAACGCCCTCGCTGCGGCGCGCGAGCTCGCTGCAGAGCTCGTAGCGTTCCCCCAGGTGTGCCTGCGCAGCGACCGCGCCAGCGCACTGACCCAGTGGTCACTGGACGAACCGGCGGCACTGCTCGCCGAGTACCACCACGGCCTGGGTGCGATCACCGCCGAGGCACTCGACGGTGCCGCCCGGTTCGCCTCCGGCGCCGGGCGGCACGGCACCTTCGAGAAGGGCTGAAAAGGGCACCAAGACCCGACGCCGGTGGCGTCGGGTCTTGGTAAAGACTGGTCGTTGCTGCGGCCTTGCCGGCGTCAGTCTGCGGCGCCGCGCTGGGTCGGGATGACGCCGCCCAGCAGTTCCTTGACCTCGGCCTCGCGGTAGCGACGGTGTCCGCCGAGCGTCCGGATGGCGCTCAACTTGCCGGCCTTGGCCCAGCGGGTGACGGTCTTCGGGTCGACGCGGAACATCGCGGCGACCTCTGCCGGCGTCAGCAGGGTTTCGGTTTCGGAGTTGTGCTGCATCGTGGGCCCCTCGTTTGGGTGTTCAACTTCTTGACGACACGATGAGCATGTCACTCTCTAGAAGCCGTGTAAAGCCGACCAAACGGACATCATCACGACGGTCTAGACCAGGTGACAAATCGGGCAGACAGTGCGTAACCATAGGCCGTCGAGATCGTACGGCGCGGAAGCAGGGACCTGGGTCCCGAATTGGACACAGCCAGCCACTGAACCCCCGCAGTGACGCGGTGTCAGTCGCGCGAGGACGTGGGCGTGTAGTCAGCCCAGTCCTCGTACTCATCGGGCTCCGGCGTGACGGCCGGCGCCGGGCTCGGCGTACTGCCGTCCCCGTGCAACTCGTTCGCCAGCGCCCCGAAGTCCGTCTCATGAGTGCGGTACTTCAGATCACGGGCAACTTTGGTTTGTTTTGCCTTCGCACGGCCGCGTCCCATTGGGTCGACCCCCTCGCACACTGGGCCGGAGCTGGTCGGCAGCCGGCTGGTTTCATCGTCTCGTACGGTCAACCGTACCTGCAGGAGCGGCATTCCCGCACACCGGTTCTACGATGCGGTCCTGCTGGATCGCCGTGCCGCGGCTGGGGTGCCTCCAGGGGGCGCGCACCAGGGGCTAGGCGTAGTCCCCGACCATCTGGACCGCACCTTCGGCACCGGGGACCGCCGCAGCCACCTCACCGGCTCGCCATGCCTCGATCTCGTGTCCGGCCAGCAGCGCGATCGCGGCAGCAGCGTCTTCCTCGGGGACCAGGGCGACCATGCCGACCCCGCAGTTCAGGGTCTGCTCGAGATCGGACCGCTCGATCCTGCCGGTCTCCTGAACCAGGCGGAAGACCGCCGGCAACGACCAGGTACTGCGATCCAAGGTGACAGTCACGGCCTCGGGCAGGACGCGCTCGAGGTTCGCCGCAAGACCCCCACCGGTGATGTGCGACATCGCGTGCGTTCCGGTGCCCCGAGCGAGCGCGAGACAGGCCTTGGCGTAGATCCGAGTCGGCTCGAGGAGTTCTTCGCCGAGGGTGCGGCCGAGGTCGTCCACGTGCTCGGTCAGGCTGCGCTTCGCCTGGTTGAGCAGCACGTGCCGCACCAGGGAGTACCCGTTGGAGTGCAGGCCGCTGGAGGCCATCGCGATCACCACGTCGCCGGGCCGGACAAGCGTGGATCCCAACAGGTCAGCTGCGTCCACGACGCCCGTTGCCGCACCGGCGACGTCGTACTCGTCGGGAGCGAGGAGGCCCGGGTGCTCGGCGGTCTCGCCCCCGGAGAGTGCGCATCCGGCTTCGACGCAGGCCTCCGCGATGCCCTGGACGATCGCCGCGATCCGCTCAGGCACGACCTTGCCGGTGGCGATGTAGTCCGTCATGAAGAGCGGCTCGGCTCCACATACGACCAGGTCGTCGACGACCATCCCGACCAGGTCGAACCCGATGGTGTCGTGCTTGTCGAGCGCCTGGGCGATCGCAACCTTAGTACCGACGCCGTCGGTGGAGGTCGCAAGCACCGGCCGGTCGTAGGACTTCAGGGCGCTGGCATCGAAGAGTCCGGCGAACCCACCGATGCCACCGAGCATCTCGGGACGGCGCGCCTTCTCGATCCAGACCTTCATCAGCTCGACGGCCTTGTCGCCGGCCTCGATCGAGACGCCGGCGGCTTCGTAAGTACTCATGGGTTCCTTGGGGTGAGCGAGATCAGGGGCGGTCGAGAGCGTCGGCCGCGCCGCCACCGGCCAACGACGCAGCGAGACCGTCGATGTCCAAGACACGGTCGGGGACGAGTACCTCGGCCTCGAGCAGGTGCTTGCCGAGGAACTCCGGCTCCGGGAGCTCGATCGGGTAGACCCCGTCGAAGCACGCCCGGCAGAGGTCGTCCGATGGCACGGTGGTGGCCTCGACCAGACTCTCCAAGGAGATGTAGGCCAGCGAGTCGGCACCGATCGACGCGCAGATCTCGTCGGACGAGAGTCCGTTGGCGATCAGCTCGGCACGGGTGGCGAAGTCGATCCCGTAGAAGCACGGCCATTTCACCGGCGGCGAGGAGATTCGCACGTGCACCTCGCGAGCACCGGCTTCGCGGAGCATCCGGACCAGGGCGCGCTGGGTGTTGCCCCGGACGATGGAGTCGTCCACCACCACCAGTCGTTTGCCCTCGATGACATCACGCAGCGGGTTCAGCTTCAGCCTGATGCCGAGCTGACGGATGGTCTGGCTGGGCTGGATGAAGGTGCGCCCCACGTAGGAGTTCTTGACCAGGCCGACCCCGTAGGGGATCCCGCTCTCCTCCGCGTAGCCGATCGCGGCCGGGGTGCCGGACTCGGGAACAGGGATGACCAGGTCGGCATCGGTCGGGAAATCTTGGGCCAGGCGACGTCCGATCTCGACCCGGACGCTGTGCACCCGCTGGTTGGAGATCCGGGTGTCGGGACGCGCGAGGTAGACGAACTCGAAGAGGCACCCCTTCGGCGCCGGCTCGGCGAACCGGCGGGTGCGCAAGCCGTTCTCGTCGACGGCGATCAGCTCGCCCGGTTCGATCTCCCGGATGTACGACGCCCCGACGATGTCCAGCGCTGCGGTCTCCGAGGCCACCACCCAGCCGCGCTCGAGGCGGCCGAGCACCAGCGGTCGTACACCTTGGGGGTCGCGGGCGGCGTACAGGGTGCCCTCGTCCATCCAGACGAACGAGAACGCGCCGCGGACCTGCGGCAGCAGCTCGGCGGCGCGGTCCTCCAGGGACTGGTCGGGGTGGTGGGCCAGCAGCGCAGTCACCAGCGAGGTGTCGTTGGTGCTGGTCTCCAGGTTGCGGGCGTGGATGTCGAGCTCACCGGTGTCGCTCGGCAGGTTCTCGACCATCGTGGCCAGCTCGCTGGTGTTGGTGAGGTTGCCGTTGTGGCCCAGCGCGATCGAGCCGTGCGCGGTCGGCCGGAAGGTCGGCTGCGCGTTGTGCCAGGTGCTCGCACCGGTGGTCGAGTAGCGCGCGTGGCCGATCGCGAGGTGGCCCTTGAGCGAGGACAGCGTCGACTCGTCGAAGACCTGGGAGACCAGGCCCATGTCCTTGTAGACCAGGATCTGGCGACCGTTGCTGACTGCAATGCCAGCCGACTCCTGGCCGCGGTGCTGCAAGGCGTAAATGCCGTAGTAGGCGAGCTTGGCGACGTCTTCGCCGGGGGCCCACACACCGAAGACACCACAGGCGTCCTGGGGTCCGCGGTCGTTCGGGTCGAGCTCTTGGGTGAGGAGTCCGTCGCCACTGCGTCGGGGGGGCTGTCCAGAGAGGGCCACGTTCGTATTCTAAGGGCGGATCGCGGACAGGTTGGCCAGCAGCAGCGTTTCGGCGAGACAGACCCGCTCGAACTCCGCCAGGTGGAGTCCCTCGTTGGCTCCGTGGGCGCGGGTGTCCGGGTCCTCGACCCCGGTTACCAGCACGCTGGCGTCCGGGAAGGCTTTCGCGAACTCGGCGATGAACGGGATCGATCCACCCACCCCCATGTCGACCGGCGGCACTCCGTCCCAGGCCTGGGTGAACGCGTCCCGGGCGACGTCGTAGGCAGGTCCGTCGGCGTTGATGGCCGTCGCCTCGCCGGTGTCGACAACGGTGAACCCAAGGTCCGCCCCCCAGGCGATGTTGGTCTCCAGGTGTCGGCGCAGGCACTCGACCGCGTTGGCCGTCGTGTCGCCCGGCGCGATCCGCAGCGAGATCCGGGCGCGTGCTGCCGGGACGAGGGTGTTGCTGGCGCCGAACACCTTCGGGGCGTCCAGGCCGGTGATGCTGAGCGCCGGCTTGGTCCACAACCGCTCCACGATCGGTCCGGAACCGATCCACGTGATCCCGGGAATCGCACCGGACTCGATGCGCAGGCGCTCCTCGGGGTACTCGACGTCGTCGGCCGGACCTTCGTGCAGACCGGCCACCGCCACGTTGCCCTCGTCGTCGTGAAGGCTGGCGATCAACCGGGCCAAGGTCATCAGCGCGTCGGGGACCAGTCCACCCCACATCCCGGAGTGCACTGCGTGGCTCAGCGTGCGCACCTCGATGTCGACCCGGACCAGGCCTCGGAGACTGGTCGTCAGCGCCGGGACCCCGATGTCCCAGTTGCCGCTGTCGGCGATCACGATGACGTCGGCGCTCAGCGCATCCTTCTCCAGCGCGAGCAGGGCGGGCAGCGAGTCCGATCCGACCTCCTCCTCGCCCTCGATGAACATCGTGACCCCGACAGCCAGATCGTCGCCGAGGGCCCGGATCGCAGCCAGGTGGGCGCAGATACCGGCCTTGTCGTCGGCGGCACCGCGGGCGTAGAGCCGGCCGTCACGCTCGGTCGGCACGTACGGCGGGCTGTCCCAATCGGCGTGGTCGTTCTCCGGCTGGACGTCATGGTGGGCGTAGAGCAGCACCGTCGGAGCCCCATCGGGCCCCGGGCGGTGCGCGATCACCGCCGGCGGCGCACCCTCCTCGGCGCGGGCAATCCGGGACTCGAAGCCCTCGGCCGCGAACAGGTCACGCACCGCGACAGCACTCCGCTCGACCTCACCCGCGCGCGCCGGATCGGCACTCACTGACTCGATCCGGATCAGGTCCTCCAGGTCACGACGGATTCCGGGAAGGACCTCCTGGACACGTCGGCGAAGCTCGTCGAGACTCATGCGTTCACCCTAGGCCGGGTGCTGGACGGTCCCGAGGCGGGGGAAGCCGTCGTCTCGACCAGGACCAGCAATACGGGGTCCGGCGCCGGTGGCGTCGTACCCTGTCGCCAGCGTGAACCCCTGCAGCGAGGACCGATGGTGACTCCGGACGAGCCTGAACAGCCTGACTCCAGTGCGGCGACCCCGCAGGACCCGGCCGAGCAGCAGCCCGACCCGGCCGCCAGGTCCGAGGGCCCGTACGCGGACCTCTCCGACCTGCCCGCCCCTCCCCCGCAGGTCTCCCTGATCAGCGACGTCGACCTGTCCTGGCTCGACAAACCGCAGAAGACCGACGAACAGCTGGAGAGGCGCCAGGAGCGCAAGGAGGCGCACCGGCGCAAGGTCCGCCGCAAGCGTCGTACCAAGAAGGCCCTGAAGATCACGGCTGTCGGGCTCGTCTTCTCCCTGGTCCTCGGCGCGATCTGGTTCCAGTGGACCTTCGGCGAGCTCGAGCGGATGCCGGCCAGCTCCGGCCGGGCCGGGCTGAACACCCCGGGCACCACAATGCTGCTGATCGGGTCCAACCCGGAGGAACCCGACGTCACGGCCGTCAGCGACAGTGGATGGCAACGCACGCTGTCCACCAGCGACCTGGTGATGCTGCTGCACCTGACCCGGGACAACCGCGCGATGTTCGTTATCTCGATCCCGGCCGACAGCTTGCTGCCGATCCCCGGGCTCGGCGAGGGCAAGCTCGCTGACGCCTTCGCCCGCGGCGGGCAGGACCTCTACGTGCGCACCATCGAGGAGTTCTCCGGGGTCCGCCTCGACCGGGTCGCAGCGATGGACATGAACGCGCTCCGCGAGATCACCGACCAGCTCGGCGGCGTGATCCTCGACGTCCCCCGCGAGGCCTGCGGCGTACCTGCCGGTCCGCGGCGCCTCGACGGCAAGCAGTCCCTGGACTACATGGCGCTGCAACCGTGCCTTCCACGACGCGACCTCGACCGGGTCGAGCGCCAGCAGAGCATGCTGCGGGCCCTGATGCGAGGCGCGGTCGACGGCGGCAAGGTCACCAACCCGTTCAGGGTGCAAAAGATGCTGCGCTCGACCGCCAGCAACCTCACCCTCGAGGACGGGTACTCCTACCCAAGCATGTTCGGCACGCTCTTCTCGATGCGCCGGCTGCGCTCGAGCAACACCACCTTCCTCACGGTCCCGACCGCCACCAAGGCCAATGTCCTGGTGAACGGCGTCGCCGCGATCCGCCTCGACCCGGTAAAGGACGCAGCGCTGTGGGACGCCCTGCGGCGTGACCAGCTGGCCGAGTACCTGGCGACGAACGAGGATGCAGTCGTCCTGGAGTGATCGCTCTCCACCACCGTGGTCAGGTCAGCGGCAGGTACCCCGAGAGGTCGGTGCGTTCGCCGGAGGCGCGGATCCGGCCGGACTCGATTGCGTCGGCCCAGGTGATCTCCCCGGTCGCCACCGCGATCCAGGTCTCCGGGTCGGTCTCGACGACCGCACGCGGGGTGCCCCGGGTGTGCCGACCGCCTTCGACTGCCTGGACCGCGCCGTACGGCGGCACCCGGACCTCGACCGCGTAGCCGGGCGCCTTCTCGACGAGCCGGGCCAGGTAGTGCTTGGTGAGCTGCTTCGGGGTGAGCTGCTCCGGGGGGTCAGCCACGATCAGGCGAACGCGGCCGGCAGCGTCGCCGCCCAGGCCACCCGTACCTCGGCCAGCGGGAGGGTGAAGACATCCTCGATCTCGAACGCGTCCCCGCCGGTGACGCCGAGCAGCGCGACCGGGACCCCGTGCGTGCCCGCCAGCGCCTGCAGGGCCTCACCGTCGGCGGGGGGCACGGTGATCACGACCCGGCCCGCGGACTCCGCGAAGAGGGCGAGGAACGGGTCGGACTCGAGCTTCACCGCAACACCGATGTCGTGACGCAACGAGGACTCGACCAGGGTCTGGGCCAGGCCGCCGTCGGAGACGTCGTGCGCGGAGGTCAGCAGACCGACCCCGGCAGCGAGAAACTCGGCCAGCGACTTCTCCGCAGCTAGGTCGACCCTCGGGGGCTTGCCACCGAGGTGTCCGTGAACGACATGCGCCCACTCGGACCCGGAGAGCTCCTCGCGGGTCTCGCCGAGCAGGAAGACCAGGTCGCCAGCCTGCCCGAACCCGGTCGGCGTCCGCTTTGTGACGTCCTCGATCACACCGAGGACGGCGACCACTGGGGTCGGCAGGATCGCCGTCTCGCCGGTCTGGTTGTAGAGGCTGACGTTGCCACCGGTGACCGGAATACCGAGCTCGAGGCAACCGTCCTTGAGTCCGCGGCAGGCCTCGGCGAACTGCCACATCACGTCGGGGTCCTCAGGCGAACCGAAGTTGAGGCAGTCGCTGATCGCCAACGGCTTCGCACCGCCGGTGGCAACGTTGCGGTACGACTCCGCCAGCGCTAGCTGCGCGCCGGCGTACGGGTCGAGCTTGGCGAAGCGGCCGTTGCAGTCGGTGGCCACCGCGACGCCGAGGTTCGTCTCCTCGTCGATCCGAATCATCCCGGAGTCCGACGGCTGGGCGAGCACAGTGTTGCCGAGCACGTAGCGGTCGTACTGGTCGGTGATCCAGGACTTGTCGCAGAGGTTCGGGCTGGCCGCCAACCGGATCACGGTCTCCCGCAGCTCCTCGCCGGTCTCCGGACGGGCCAGCCCCTCGGCAGCATCAGCCTGCAGTGCGTCCTGCCAGGACGGGCGCGCGAAGGGCCGGTGGTACGTCGGCCCGTCGTGGGCGACCGAGCGCGGCGGCACGTTGACGACGGTTTCGCCGTGCCAGTCGATCAGCAGTCGGTCCCCGTCGGTGACCTCACCGATGACGACCGCCTCGACGTCCCACTTCGCGCAGATCGCCATGAACGCCTCGACGTCGGCGGGCTCGACGACCGCCATCATCCGCTCCTGCGACTCGCTCATCAAGATCTCTTCGGGCGCCAGCGACGAGTCGCGCAGCGGCACCCGGTCGAGCTCGACGTGCATGCCGCCGTCGCCGGCGCTCGCGAGCTCCGAGGTGGCACACGAGAGGCCCGCGCCGCCCAGGTCCTGGATACCTGCGACCAGACCGGCCGCGAAGATCTCCAGGGTGCACTCGATGAGGAGCTTCTCCATGAACGGGTCGCCGACCTGGACCGACGGCCGCTTCGCCGGGCCGTCCGCATCGAAGGTCTCCGAGGCGAGCACCGAGACCCCGCCGATGCCGTCGCCCCCCGTACGGGCGCCGTACAGGATCACCTGGTTGCCGACGCCGGAGGCCTTGGCCAGGTGCAGGTCCTCGTGCCGCAGCACGCCGACGCAGAGCGCATTGACCAGCGGGTTGCCGAGATAGGTCTGGTCAAAGACGACTTCGCCACCGATGTTGGGCAGGCCGAGACAGTTGCCGTAACCACCCACACCGGCCACGATCCCGGGCAGGACGCGAGCAGTGTCCGGGGCGTCGAGCGGCCCGAAGCGGAGCGGGTCCATCACCGCGACCGGGCGGGCGCCCATCGCCAGGATGTCGCGGACGATCCCACCGACGCCGGTGGCCGCGCCCTGGTAGGGCTCCACGAACGACGGGTGGTTGTGCGACTCGACCTTGAAGGTGACCGCGTAGCCCTGGCCCACGTCGATCACGCCGGCGTTCTCGCCGATGCCCGCGAGCATCTTGACGGTGGGGGTTTCCTGGCTGCCGAGAATGTCGGCCAGTTCGGAGAACTGCTTGAGGTGCACCTTGGTCGACTTGTACGAGCAGTGCTCGCTCCACATCACCGAGTACATCGCCAGCTCCGAGCTGGTCGGTCGGCGCCCGAGGATCTGACGGATCTGGGTGTACTCGTCCGCCTTCAGCCCGAGGTCCGCCCAGGGCTGATCCCGGTCCGGGTCCTGCGTGGCGACGGCGACGGTGTCGAGAGCGGTACGGGCTGCGGGGGCATCGGACACGCAGTCAAATCTACTGCGTCCCGACCCACCTCCCGCCGCCGGTCCATGTCGGTCGGAGGATCCGAGGAATTGGGAGGACCTGAAGGGCTCGGTTGACCCCAACCCTGTTACTGATGGGGCTTATGGGGTTAAGGTGGCTTGGTTCCCGCGTACTTCCCCACGCTTGGAGTCATCGATGTCCGTCCTGCCCCGCGTCGCGACCGCCCTGCGCCATAGCGTCGTGTCGACCCTGATCGTCGGCCTGGTCGCCGTCGCCGCGGTCACTGTGACGACCTCCTCGGCACGCCTGGCCTCGGGCACCGCGAACCCGATCACCCCCGGCAACATCACCGGGTACGGGTTCGACCAGTGCGAGGCGCCCAGCCAGCAGGCGATGACCGCTTGGCGGAGGAGCTCGCCGTTCCGCGCGGCCGGCATCTACATCTCCGGCTCGCTGCGGTTCTGCCAGAAGCAGACCAACCTGACCCCGACCTGGGTCCACAACCAGCTCGCCGCGGGCTGGCGACTGCTCCCGATCCACCTCGGCGCCCAGGCCTCCTGCACCACGCGCGACCGCTACCAGAACAACAAGATCAGCGCCGACCCGACTGACACCTACGCCAAGGCGCGTACCCAGGGTCGGTCCGAGGCCAGGATCGCCGTCGCCGCGGCCCAGCGGCTCGGCATCGTGCGGAAGAGCACGCTGTACTACGACCTCGAAGCCTTCAACGTGGGGATCGCCAGCTGCAGGGCCTCCTCGCTCTGGTTCCTAGCTGCCTGGACCAACCAGATCCACTCCTTGGGCTACGTCTCCGGGGTCTACTCCAGCGCCGCCTCCGGGATCAAGATCCTCGACGACGCCCGGGTCACCCCCGGCAACCGGATCGCACTCCCGGACCAGATCTGGATCGCCGACTGGAACAACAAGGCCGACACCAACTCCACTTACATCCGCAGCGACGGCTGGCAGGGGCGCCGGATCCACCAGTACCAGGGCGGGCACAACGAGACCTGGGGTGGCGTCACGATCAACATCGACCGCAACTACCTCGACCTCCGCGGCCAGGCCAGCACTCCGCCACCGATCACCACCCCCGAGGGCACCAAGAGCTACGACCCGAAGTGCACCACCAGCTCGATCAACCGCTGGACCTACCGCTTCGTCTCCCCGACCCGCCGGCCCGGCATGGTCGTTCCGCTGCAGTGCCTGCTCAAGCAGCGTGGGCTCTACACCTGGGACGTCACCGGCAAGTGGAACTCGATGACCACCTCGGCGGTCGCCGCGTGGCAGCAGAAGGTCGAGCACCGGGTGCGGAAGGCGTTCACCCGAGCCGACTGGGTCTCGCTCCTCAGCTCCGGGAACGCCGGTACGACGCTCAAGCCGGGGGTCCGCGGAGCCGACGTGATCCGGGCCCAGCGCACGCTCAACGCCGCCGGTGACGGACTGATCAAGATCAACGGGATCTACGACGCCCCGACGCAGGCACGGGCACGCGAATACCAGATCGAGAACCAGATCTCGCCGGCCGAGGGGATCATCGCGCAGCTGACCTGGGGAGCATTCGCCCTCGGCCGCTGGTGATCGACGACCGGTCAGACGGTCAGCGAGCCCAGTGACCTGAAGAACCCCAACCCGTCGGTGCCCGGACCGCAGAGGTCCTCGATGGCGTGCTCGGGGTGCGGCATCAGACCGACGACGTTGCCGGCCTCGTTGCTGATGCCGGCGATGGCGCGCTGGGAACCGTTCGGGTTGCCGACGTACCGGGCCACGACGCGACCTTCGGCTTCCAGCATGTCCAAGGTCTTCTCGTCGGCGACGAAGGAGCCCTCGCCGTTCTTCAGCACGATGGTGACTTCCTGGCCGACGTCGTAGGCGCTGGTCCAGGCAGAGGTGTTGTTCTCGATGACCAGAGTCTGGTCGAGGCAGCCGAACTTGCGGTGGTCGTTGCGGATCAGTGCCCCTGGGAGCAGGTGGGACTCACAGAGGATTTGGAAGCCGTTGCAGATGCCCAGCACCGGCATGCCACTCTTGGCCGCGTCGATGACCTCAGTCATCACTGGGGCGAACCTGGCGATCGCGCCGCAGCGCAGGTAGTCGCCGTAGGAGAAGCCGCCCGGGAGCAGGATCGCGTCCACGCCCTTCAGGTCGTGGTCGCCGTGCCAGAGCGCGACCGCCTCGTGCCCGGCGATCCGGACCGCACGACGGGCGTCGGCGTCGTCGAGCGAACCAGGGAAGGTGACGACACCGACCTTCATCCGACGACCGAGACCTGGTAGTCCTCGATCACCGGGTTCGACAGCAGCTTCTCGGCCATCTCGTTGACCTCGGCAAGCACGGCGTCGGTGACCTCACCGTCGAACTCGAGCTCGAAGCGCTTGCCCTGACGGACCTCGCTGACACCGGCGAAACCGAGCCGGGGAAGGGCACCGAGCACGGCCTTGCCCTGCGGGTCGAGGATCTCGGGTTTGGGCATGACATCGACGACCACACGGGCCACGGGGCGCTCCTGGAGGGAGAAGTATTCGGGACGCGCTCAGTCTACGGCTGTTGCTCAGGCGTTCACGCGGGCGGCGTACAGCGGCCACATCTTGGCGGCGTACTGCTTCCAGAAGAGACCGAGAACGGGGAGGAAGAGCCGAGCGACCGGGTTGGTCGGGTGGATCTTCCAACTCCAGGTGACCCGGGTCCCGCTGTCCTCACCGACGAAGGAGAACTGGCCCTCGACGTGGTCGACCAGGCCCTTCAGCGGGCCGGTGAAATCGGTCAGCCGGTACTGGTAGATCCCGCCGGGTCGATCGGCGGTGACCAGGGTCTCGAGGTTGCTGGTGCCGTCGGTGAGGACGACCGTGCGGCTCTGACCGACCGTGCCCCAGGCGCCCACTTGCCCGGTGCACTCCTTGATCGGCGGGATCAGCCCGGCGCGGTGCGGAAAGAGTTCCTCGAGCGGGGTGCGCAGGACACCGTCGTAGGCGGCGTCGGAACCGGCCCGGACGGCGGTGGACGACGAGAGCAGGTAGGGCGTGGCCATCTCGGACTCCTGGGTGTTAGTGGCGGTCAGGCCCCTGCAGCGTACCCACGCGATCCGGTCGAGCTCAGGACTCCGGCTGGTACGCGCACTCCTCGGTGGCGTCGCTGGCCTTGCCGGGTGCCTGCTTCCCGCTCCCGGCCGCCGGCGCCACGGCGGTCGCCGGGCTGCTGGCGGCCTTCTTCGGCTTCAGCACAGCGGCGACTGCGGCCTGCACGTAGCTGAAGTCGGGATTGTTCGGGTCGAACTCGTCGCTGAGCTCGAAGCCCACGGATTTGATCGGCTTGCCCTTGACCTTGCCTGCCAGATCTACGAAGGCCGGGAGCAGCTCCCGGGGGATGTCGGTGCGCACGATCTCCTTGCTGGCCTTGGCCAGCTTCGTGTAGCGGCGCAGCATCTGGATCGGGCTGGCCTCCTTCGCGATCGCGTTGAGCGCGCAGCGCTGCCGCTCCATCCGTTTGTAGTCGGTGGACCCGTAGCGGCCGCGGGTGAACCAGAGCGCATTGAACCCGTTGAGACGCTGGTTGGGTCCGGGCTGGAGATAGTCGTCGGGCGGAATGCCGGCATCAGTGTTGCCGCCGATCGGGACCGGCTCGTTGATGTTGACCGTGATGCCCCCGATCGCGTCGACCAGCTGCCGGAAACCGGCCAGGTTCACCAGGACGTAGTAGTCCACGTTGATGCCCAGCGCCCCCGAGACCGCGAGCTTCACCGCATCGGCGCCCTCGTTGTCAGACTTCCCGAGGAGACCCGGATGCAGTGCGGGGACGTTGCGATAGACCGCGTTGAGGAAGTACTCCGCCTCGCTGTCGGAACCGGTGAAGCCGTCCGGGTAGAGCTCGTCGAGCTTCGACCCGCCCTTGAACGGCACCCGCTGGAGGTTCCGCGGCAGGCTGAACAGCACGGTCCGGCCATTCGCGGTATCGATGCTGGCCAGGATCAGGGAGTCGGTCCGCACGCCCGGTCGGTGCACCGAACCGTCACCGCCGAGCAGCAGCACGTTGACCCGCTTGCGTTTGCCCCACGGATTCTCGGCCGACGCTTCCGGGGTGGTGGCGCTGACCTGGTCGCCGAAGACCGCGTTCAGGAGGTCGCGCTGGACCAGCGCGTACTGCGCGCCGACCAACATCGGGGCCGTCACCGCCGCGCACATCAGTAGCACCCCGGCAGCGCCGACGAACCGCAGCGATGAGGACACCGATCGCGCCCGGTTGTGGGAGTAGACCCGCCAGATCAACGAGACCCACATCGTCCAGACCGCAGCCAGGAAGACCGCGACCCAGAGCAGACCCCGGGGGTCGAAGACCAGGTTGCGCATCCAGGTTCCGGCGACCAGGTAGCCGAAGCAGGTGATCAGCGCGAGGAGAGCGCCGGGGACGAGGGTGACCACGAGGGCTCGACGCAACGCCCGCCCCACCTGATCGGGGCGGATCGCGCGGTGCTTCCCCCTCGCCTTGCGCAGAGGGGGACTCTCGGATCCCCAAGACATGCGGAGCATCCTAGGTGGTGCTCCGAACCCCGATCACCGGTTCAGTCGACGAGCTCCCGCTTCAGGATCTTGCCGGTCGCAGTCATCGGCAGGGATGCGACGAAGGTCACCAGCCGGGGGTACTTGTAGTTCGCCATCTGCTCCTTGGCCCAGGCGATCAGCTCGTCTTCGGTGGTCGAGGCGCCTTCACCGAGGATCACGAACGCCTTGACCTCTTCGCCGTGCGACTCGTGCGGGACCCCGACCACGGCGGCCAGCGAGACGTCGGGGTGGGTCATCAGGACCTCTTCGATCTCCCGCGGGTACACGTTGAAGCCGCCCCGGATGATCATGTCCTTGGACCGGTCGACGATGTAGTAGAAGCCGTCCTCGTCGCGGCGGGCCAGGTCACCGGAACGGAACCAGCCGTTCCTGATCACCTCGGCGGTGGCCTCGGGGCGCCCGTAGTAGCCCTTCATGATGTTGTGGCCCTTGATCGCGATCTCCCCGATCTCCCCGACCTCGGTGATCTCGTTCCAGTCGTCGTCGATCAGCTTCACCTCGACCCCCCAGATCGGAACGCCGATAGAACCCGCTCGCGGCTCGCGGTCCGGGTCGCTGAAGGTCGCGACCGGCGAGGTCTCCGAGAGCCCGTAGCCCTCCAGGATGGTGACGCCGAGCTTGTCCTTGACCTGGCTGATGATCTCGACCGGCAGGCTCGCGCCACCGGATGCTCCGATCCGCAGGTTCCGCGCGATCCGTTCTACGTCGACAGAGCCGCCGGCTGCATCCAGCGCGCCGAGCAGCCCCCACCACATCGTCGGCACACCGGCGAAGAAGGAGACGTCCTCCTTCTGCATCAGCCCGATCACCTGCTCGGCGTCGAAGCGGGGCACCAGCAGCAGCGTCGCGGCCATCGAGAACCCTGCATGCATCTGCACGGTGGCCCCGAAGGTGTGAAAGAGCGGCAGGGTCAGGACGTGGGTGTCGGTGGCCGGCTGGTTCTTGAAGAGCCGGTTGATCGTGACCACGTTCATCATCGTGTTGGCGTGGCTGAGCTCGGCGCCCTTGGCCTGCCCGGTGGTACCCGAGGTGTACAGGATGATCGCGGTGTCGGTCGCCTCCGTCACCACCGGGTCGAACGCAGGCGACTTCCCGGCGAGTGCCTGGCCCAACGTCTCGGTGCCCTCGATCGACGACGGCGCCGCCGGGTCGGCCATGATCATGAAGAAGTGCTCGAGCTGTTGGCCGTCCTCCTGGGCCTGCAGATACCCGGCGTGACCCTCGGCGCCGATGGCGAGGTCCGCCGTGCCCTGGAAGCAGAAGTACGCCTTCACGTCGGCGTCACCGAGGTGGTAGGCAACCTCCCGGCCCTTGAGCAGCACGTTCAACGGGACCACGACGGCACCGGCCTTGAGTACGCCGTAGTACACGATCGGGAAGTACGGCAGGTTCGGGCAGCTCAGGGCGACCTTGTCACCGGGCTCGATCCCCCGCTCCACCAAGAGGTTCGCGACCTGGTTAGCAGCAGCGTTGACCTGGGCGTAGGTGAGCCGAGTGTCACCGAGGACCAGGGCGTCGCGGTCGGGGTACTTGCGGGCGGAGTCCTCAAGCAGGACCGAAAGATTCAGCATGCCGACAACCTACTGGCCGGATGGTCGCTCCGACAGGAGCCGGGCGGCTCTCTTCAGGTCACCGGGCACCGCGAAGCCGGCAGCCACGGTGATGATCGGCCCGAGCGGGCGGAGCAGGGCGCGGCCACTGACGTCCGCCTCGGCGGTCACGGTGCAGCCAGTCGGCGTCGGGGCGAACCGGAGGGTCAGCTCGGCAGTGATGCCCCGCCAGGTGCCGCGCTCGGTCCAGGTGGTCGGTGGTTCCAGGACGGTCGTCTCCATCGCCGGTCGCAGGCCCGGCCCGGTGACGTCGGTCCAGGTCTGACCGACCTGCGGGGTCGGACCGCTCAGGTCCTCGATCCGCTTCAGGGAGGACTGCCACTCCGGCCGGTTGTTCGGGTCGATCAGGTAGGCGAAAGCGACCTCAACGGGGACGTCGAAGTCGACGGCGAAGCGGCTCGGCTCAGTGGCCATCGAGGAACCGGCGGGTCAGCGCGTTCAGGTCGCGGTCGAGGCCGTCGTGCATCGCTCGACCCGAGCGAGACCGGCCTCCAGCTTTGACTCGAACCTGGCCTCGAGCCCTTCGAACCTGCCGTCGATCCTGCCTTCGAGCCCTACCAGCTTGCCCTCCAGGACGGTGGTCATCATCCGGACCACGAGCCCCACGAAGGCGAGGAGCACGGCAAGCAGTCCGCCGATGATGGTCCATCTGGGCGCCGTTCATGGGGCCATCGTAGGTCGTCCGCCACAGGCCGCCCGAAGGACGCGGTTCCCTGGGGAGAACCTAGAAGGTCTCGCCGGTGAGGATCTCGTACGCCTCGACGTACCGGGCGCGGGTGTGCGCGATCACTGCCTCGGGCAGCGCCGGCGGCCGGTCCCCCGAGGCACGGTCCCAGCCGCTCGCGGCGGAGGTCAGCCAATCCCGGACGATCTGCTTGTCGTACGACGCCTGCGCCCGCCCCGGCTGCCACTCCTCAGCGGGCCAGAAGCGGCTGGAGTCGGGGGTGAGCACCTCGTCGGCCAACACGATCTGGTCGGGCGCCCGGCTGGAACCGCCTTCCCCGACCAGCGGGGACCCGAACTCGAACTTCGTGTCGGCCAAGATGATGCCCTGTTCCCGGGCGATCTCCTCGGCGCGACCGTAGATCGTCAAGGTGAGGTCGCGCAGCGCTGCGGCGGTCTCGTCGCCGACAGCGTCCACGACCGCCTCGTAGGAGACATTCTCGTCATGGTCACCCACGGCTGCTTTGCTGGCGGGGGTGAAGATCGGCGCCGGGAGTCGGCTGCCGTCCTCGAGGCCGGCCGGGAGGGCGATCCCGCACACCTCGCCGGCAGCCCGGTAGTCGAGCAGTCCGGAGCCGGCCAAGTAACCGCGGGCCACGCACTCGACCGGGTACATCGCGAGCTCCTCGCAGTACACCGCGCGACCGCGTACCTGCTCGGGGACGTCGAGGGAGACGAGATGGTTCGGGACCAGCAGAGCGAGCTGTTCGAACCACCACAGCGACATCCGGGTCAGGATCGTGCCCTTGTCCGGGATGGTGCTGTCCAGCACGTAGTCGTACGCCGAGATCCGGTCGCTGGCGACCATCAGCAGCCGGCCGTCGTGCTCGCCGCCGTCCATCCGGTAGAGGTCGCGAACCTTCCCGGAGTGCAGGTGCACAGCACCGTCGATCGCAGGGGCCGCCGGGATGTTCAGGTCTCCACTCACGGGCGGAGCCTATCGAGCGCCCGAGCTTGCTCGTGGCCGAGTGGTCGACAGCGCGCTGACGAGCGCAGCGAGGAGCACGGGCGGAGCCTATCGAGCGCCCGAGCTTGCTCGTGGCCGAGTGGTCGACAGCGGGCGTGCTCGAGTCGATCCTGCTGATCCCTTAACCGGGGATCTGGCCGACCTCGTAGCCGAGCTGGCACTGGCCCTTGGCCCCCGGCGCCGCTGAGATGATCACGGCGTACTCGGAGGTGGTGAACTGCGCCTGCCGGGACTTCCCCGCTTTCAGTTCACCCTGCTTGACGAAACCCGCCCTGGTGAGCGCCGTGGCTGCATCCTCGAAGCACTCCTCGGCGGACCCGGCAACAGTGACGTCAAGGACCCAGCCCTTCCGCCCCTCCTCCCCGGAACCGCCGCCCAGCGGCTGGACGACTTGACCGGCCAGCAGCGGGACGGTGGCCGGGAAGTCGACGGGCAGGCCGGGATTCGCAGCGGCGGTGATGAGGCCGCCCGGTGTCGGCACCAGGGCAGTCGGGCTCGTCGTAGGAGTCGGCGCGGCACCGGTGGTCACCGACGAACCGGACTTCTTCGGTCCGTCATCGCCGTCGTCACCACCGCAGCCCGCCGTCACCGCCAGCACCACAGCAACAACTACGGGCACCCAACGACGCGTTTGCAGCATGGGTGGAGCGTACTCAGAGCACCCTGGACTGGATCGACCATTCGGCCGGATCATCCGCGAGCAACCGGGCCCGGGTCTTGATTCGGTAGCGCACGATCTGCACTAGGCCCAGCGTCCAGAGCACGTACTGGAAGCTCATCGCCCACCGGAACGCCTCGGGGGTGTAGTCGGTGGAGTCGCCCGGGGTCCGCCAGTCGAGAATCAACCCGATCGCGATCACGAGGACCAGGCTGGCGAAGAAGCCCGCCTGATTGATGATCCCGGTCGCGCTCGCCAGGCGGTGCGGCGGGTTCGAGGTGCGACCGAGGTCGAACCCGATCACTGCGGCCGGCCCACCGATGCCGGTGACGACCACCAGCGCGACCAACAACCACAACGGCGCCGGCCCGGGCCAGGACAGGACGATGGTCCAGGTGGCCATGATCGCCACCACGATCGCGAGCACCAGGGTGGAGCGGTGCCACGGCCGCACCGTGATCCGCCAGCCCAGCAACGGACCGGTGCCCATGATCGCGATCACCATCACCGTGAGCAGTACGCCCGCGGTCTGCTCGCTGAGACCCTCGCCCTTGACCAGGTACGGGAAGCCCCAGAGCAGACCGAGAACGGTCGCGCTGAACTGGGTGGTGAAGTGCATCCAGAAGCCCAACCTGGTCCCGGGATGACTCCAGGAATCGGCGAGGCTGCCGCGGATGGCCGCGAGGTTCATGCGCGGGCCACGCAGGTTCCGGACGTGCGGGGAGTCATGCACGACCAGCAGCAGCGCCAGCGTCGTGGCGATGCCGAACGAGGCAGCCACCAGGTACGACGTCGTCCAGCCGAGCTCGCCGAGCGCCCAGGTCATCGGGACGGCGGCGAGGATTGCGCCGAGCTGGCCGAGCACGCCGGTGAATTGGATCATCACCGGGATCCGCCGCGGGGCGAACCAGGTGCTCACCAGTCGCAAGACGCAGATGAACGTCATCGCGTCGCCCATCCCGACGAACACCCTGGCGACGAGCGCGAGTGCGTAGGTGTCGGCGAAGGCAAAGCCGACCTGCGCACAGGTCAGCAGCACCGCGCCCGCGCTCAGCACCGACCGGGAGCCGAACCGGTCCACCAGCAGCCCGACGGGGATCTGCATCAGGGCGTAGACCAGGAGCTGCAACATCGTGAACGTCGCCAGCTGCGAGGCAGAGATGTCGAACCGCTCGGTGGCGGCAAGCCCGGCCACCGCGAGCGAGGAGCGGTGGAAGACCGCGAGGACGTAGACGGCGAGTGCGACCAGCCAGACGGCGTACATCTGGCGCGGTCGCTGCTCGCTCACACCGACGATCGTCTCAGGTGGGGTCGGGCACCCGTGAACCCGCGGTCACGGTCGGTCGGCTCCCCATCGAGCTGGTGGGCGTACTGCACCTGCACTTTCGCGCCGGGTCAGCGCTAGGTACCTGCACTTCCGCGCCAGGTCAGCGCTACGTACCTGCACTTCCGCGCCAGGTCAGCGGCGGTCGTTGCTCCAGTCGATGAAGCCGCTGGGGTCGTGGCGGCCGAAGGTGCCGTGCTCGAAGAGTCCGTGGCCGGTCTCCCCGTTGCACCTCGCCCGGGCGCAGTGGTCGATCACGCCGAACGGGATCATCCCCGCCAGGGCCGGATCGGAGAGGTCGTAGGAGACCCGCTCGGCGAAATTCTCGCCCTTCCACTGGCCGTGGATCCACTGCGGGTCACCGCCGTACCCGCCTCCGAGGTGCAGCACCACGTGGGTACGGGTCTCGACCTCGATCACCACCGGCTCGCCCTCGGCACTGGTGCAGGTGAGGGTGGCGTGGGTCGGGGTCCGGGTGCCGGGCAGATAGTCGATCTCGACCTTCGGCCAGCCGAGCTGCTCGACCCGACCGTCCTTCCAGACCCGGGTGACGTCGTTGAGTGACCGGAACCCGTTGGCCTGCTCCTGGATGATGATCACGATCGAGAACGTCTCGAAGCGCATCGGGACGTAGAGCCACCAGAAGCCCTCCATCGGCGGGTCCTGCGGGCGTCCTGCGGGTTCGGCCTCGCCGACGGGCCGGATCCCCCAGGACCGGTCCCGGCTGCCCATCCAGGTCTCGGGCGAGACCGTCGTCTCGACACCGTCGACCACCAGCGTGCCGGACCACGAACCCAGCTGCGCGAACCGCTGCGCGTCCAGGGTGGGTCGGACATCGCTGCCGAGCATCAGGTGCGGGAGCTCCTGGACGACGTCGTAGGAGCCGTCCCAGGTCAGGTCCATCGCCATCCCCTCGGTCTCCTCGAGGACCAGCCGGATCTTCTGCAGCGGCTCGATCACCTCGAGGGCGTAGTTGCCGACCCGCTGGTCGAGCCTGTTCTGGTCGATCGCGTCGGAGAGGTGCACCGCCGTCTGGGTCTGACCGGACCTCAGCAGCAGGTAGGCGTCCTTGACTCCGAGGTTCGGGTAGTAGCCGAGCCCGGTGACCAGCATCTTCCGGTCCGGGCCGGCGTCGTCGCTGGTGTCCATCGCGTTGAAGTAGCAGCGGTCATAGAAGTTCCGGTCGCTGCTGGTCACCCGGGTGATCGGCAGCGGAGCCTGGTGGATCGGGTACTCGTCGAGCGGGCCGATCATGCCTGTGCCTCCTGGAGAAGTGACCGCATCAGCGGCGCGTGGTGGAAGAGGGAGTCAACGTCCTCGGGGAGGCCGTCCAACTCACCGAAGTGCACCTGGCGGGCGCCGGTGCGCATGAAGACAACGCCCCAGATAACGGCGGAGTAGATCTCGAACCAGCGCAGGTCGCCGACCTCGACCCCGGCCGCCTCGGCGTACGTCGCACTGACGTCCTCGGCGCGCAGCACGTCGGGCAGGCCCGGCATCTCGAAGGCGTCGGTGATCGACTGGAACACCTTGTGCGCGAAGACCATCCAACCCAGGTCGAGCTCGCGGGGGCCGATCCCGGCCATCTCCCAGTCAAGGATCGCGACCGGTTCGAAGTCGACGTACAGGGCGTTGCCGATCCGGGCGTCGCCCCAGGACAGCACCACGTTGTCCGGACGGTCGGCCGCAGGCCAGTTGGCCTTCAGCCAGACCAGGGCCTCGTCGATCAGCGGCGAGGGCGCGAGCTCTGCCGCGGCCCACTGGTACCAGGTACGCAGCTTGTCGAAGAGCCGGCGCAGCGGGGTGTCTCCGGCGTAGGTGTCGACATCGAGGAAGGCGAAGGTGCCGGTCGCGTCCGGGATCGCGTGCAGCGCGGCGATCTGACGGACGGTGGCGTCCTGGAGACGGCGCTTGTCGGCGTCGGGCGCGTCGAAGAACCAGTTGTCGCCGAAGGTGTACGGCATCACGTCCGGCGGCACGATCCCGTCGATCCGCTCCATGAAGAAGAACGGCTGCCCGAGCACCTCGCCTGTCGGCTCGAGCCAGCGCGGTGTCGGGACCGGCACGTCACTGAGCTCGTCGACCAGGCGGATCGCCTCGTACTGGTGGTCGAGCCGGTAGGTCTGGAAGACCGGGACATCAGCAGTCGCCGGAGCCATCCGGATCACGAAGCCGTGCTCGGCACGCTCCCCGTCCTCGGTCCAGGTGACGTCGGCCAGGATCGTCTCGCTGGACATCCCGTTGGAGTCCGAGGCTCCCGACAGGGCAACCTCGACTTCGGCACCCTCACCGAGCTGGCTGGCCAACCAGCCGGTCAGGGTCGCGGCCATCGCGTCGGTGTCGCGGCTGCTGCGAGTGAGGTGCATGTCCTGGGGGGGCTCAGCGTGCGAGGGCTCAGTGGTCATCCGGCTACAGAACTAGAACACGTTCTTGCTTGTCAAGGTCCCGATGGGATAATTTCTGAGGCAGTTCATTATTTCATGGATCGCAGGCCGACCGCTGACCGTGATCTGACCGTGGAGGTGTTCCGATGACCGAGCAGGCTCCGGTCAAGCGCGGGCGCGGGCGCCCGCAGCAGATCACCCGCGACCAGATCGTCGATGCCGCTGTCCGGCTGGGACCGACCGACCTGCGGATGACCGAGGTCGCCAAGGCTCTCGACGTCGGTCCGGCAGCGCTCTACAACCACGTCCGCGACCGGGACGAGCTGCTCGCCCTGGTAGCGGCGAGGATCCTTGATGAGACCGAGTTCGACGACTTCGAGCCGGAGCCGGGAGCCAGCTGGCAGGAGTGGATGAGCGCGTTCGCGCACGCCACCCGGGCCGCTGTCGTCGCCCACCCCCAACTGTTGCAGTACGTACGCCTGACCAGCACGCCGACGGGTCTACGGCTGGACCGCATCGAGCACCTAGCCCAGGTGATGGACGAGGCCGGCTTCAGCACCCTCGACGTCCAGCACGGCGTCCAGCACGTCTTCACCCTGGCGCTCGGGGAGGCATGGCAGCAGGCGATGGCGACCGACGGGGAGGACCCCCAGTTCGCCGAGTTCGGCCGCGGCGTCAGCCGGCGCACCGCCGACCTGCCGCACCTGGCCGACATGGTCGACGCCCGCCCCGAGGCCGAGGCACAGTTCGCGTTCGCGCTGGGCTGCCTGCTGGGCGGCCTCGCGCAACGGCTGGACCACTCCGGCTGAGAGCAGGAGTTGCCGCCGCCCAGGATCGGCTTGTCTAGAGGATCGCTCCGGGCGTGTACGACGCACCCGCCGGATCCGCGGCGGCGAGCTCCTCGATGCGGCGTACGACGGCCTGCACCTGGGAGACCGCCGCCCCGGTGAATTCGATTGGGTCCGCGACCAGCGCGGCGATCTGGTCGCGGGTCAGGCCCAGCCGCTGGTCGGCGGCGAGCCGGTCGAAGAGGTCGTTGACGGCCAGGCCCTGGCGCATCTCCAGTGCGACACCGACAGCGTGCTCCTTGATCGCCTCGTGCGCCTCCTCGCGCCCGACCCCGTTGCGGATCGCGGTCATCAGCACCTTGGTCGAGGTGAGGAACGGCAGATAACGGTCGAGCTCGCGCTGGATCACCGCCGGGAAGGCACCGAACTCGTCGAGCACGGTGAGGAAGGTCTGAAAGAGCCCGTCGGTGGCGAAGAAGGCGTCCGGCAGCGCGACCCGGCGTACGACGGAGCAGGAGACGTCGCCCTCGTTCCACTGGTCCCCGGCGAGCTCACCGACCATCGAGAGCTGACCGCGGAGGATCACCGCGAGACCGTTGACTCGCTCGCAGGACCGGGTGTTCATCTTGTGCGGCATCGCCGAGGAGCCGACCTGGCCCTCCTTGAAGCCCTCGGTGACCAGCTCGATGCCGGCCATCAGCCGGATCGTGGTCGCCAGGTTGGACGGGCCAGCGACGACCTGCACCAGCGCCGAGACGACGTCGAAGTCGAGCGAACGTGGGTAGACCTGGCCGACACTGGTGAAGACCTGCGCGAAGCCGAGGTGGTCGGCGACCCGCTGCTCGAGCGCGGCCAGCTTGGTCTCGTCACCGTCGAGGAGATCGAGCATGTCCTGGGCAGTGCCCATCGGGCCCTTGATACCGCGCAGCGGGTAGCGGGCGAGCAGATCGTCGAGGCGCGCCAGCGCGACCAGCATCTCGTCGGCGACAGTGGCGAACCGCTTCCCCAGCGTCGTCGCCTGCGCCGCGACGTTGTGCGAGCGGCCGGCCATGACCGTGGTCTCGTGCTCGGCCGCGAGCCGACCCAGCCGGGCCAGGGTGGCGACGACACGCTGCCGGACCAGGCCGAGGGAGCCGAGGATCTGCAGCTGCTCGACGTTCTCGGTCAGGTCCCGTGAGGTCATGCCCTTGTGGATGTGCTCGTGGCCGGCGAGGGCGCAGAACTCCTCGATCCGGGCCTTCACGTCGTGCCGGGTGATCCGCTCACGGGCGGCGATCGACTCGAGGTCGACCTGGTCGATGACAGCCTCGTAGGCCTCCACGACACCGTCGGGCACCTCGATGCCGAGGTCCCGCTGGGCTTGGAGGACAGCGATCCAGAGCTGCCGCTCGAGCACGATCTTGTGCTCGGGGGACCAGATCGCGGCCAGGTCGGCGGCGGCGTACCGGGTGGCGAGGACGTTCGGGACTGTCACAGCTTGATCTCCCCTGCTGCGGCCTTCGCCGCGATGTCGGTGCGGTACTGGGCACCCCGGAACTGGATCGCCTGCACGCCGGAGTAGGCCTTGGCGCGGGCGGCGGCCAGGTCGTCCCCGACCGCGGTCACGGCGAGGACGCGACCTCCGGCGGTGACCAGGTCACCCTCGACCATGGCGGTGCCGGCATGGATGACGTCGCACTGCCCTCCGCTACGGGCCCGGGCGATCCCGGTGATCACGTCGCCCTTGCTGGCCGACTCCGGGTAGCCAGCACTGGCCATCACCACGGCGACCGCTGCGCCGGACTTCCAGCGCGGCGGGTCGATCTCGTGCAGGACACCGTCGGCAGCTGCCTTGAGCAGGACGCCGAGCGGCGAGTCGAGCAGCGCCATCAGCGGCTGGGTCTCGGGGTCGCCGAACCGGGCGTTGAACTCGATCACCTTGACGCCGCGCTTGGTCAGCGCGAGGCCGGCGTACAGCAGACCGGAAAAGGTCGCGCCCCGCCGGGCGAGCTCGTCGACGGTCGGCTGCAGCACCCTCTCCAGCACCTCCTCGACCAGACCCGCGGGCGCCCACGGCAGCGGGGTGTAGGCACCCATGCCGCCGGTATTCGGACCTGCGTCGGCGTCGAAGATCCGCTTGAAGTCCTGAGCCGGCTGCAGCGGGAAGACGGTCGATCCGTCGGTGATCGCGAACAGCGAGACCTCCGGCCCGTCGAGAAACTCCTCGATCACCACGCACTCGCACCCCAGTGCGTGCGCGAGCGCGACGGCACGGTCATCGGTGACCACGACGCCCTTGCCTGCGGCGAGCCCGTCCTCCTTGACCACGTACGGCGGCCCGAACGCATCCAGCGCCGCCTCGATCTGCTCCTGGTCGGTGCAGACGTGGGCAAGCGCGGTGGGCACCTCGGCGGCGGCCATCACGTCCTTGGCGAACGCCTTCGACCCCTCGAGCTGGGCTGCCTCGGCCGACGGCCCGAAGCAGGAGATGCCGCGGGCGCGGACGGCATCGGCGACCCCGGCGACCAGCGGGGCCTCGGGACCGACGACCACCAGATCGACACCGAGCCGCTCGGCAAGGTCAGCCACCGCGGCAGGGTTCATCGGGTCGACGTCATGCAGGGTGGCTACTGCGGCGATACCGGGGTTGCCGGGCGCGGCGTGCACCTCGGTGACCGAGGGGTCACTCGACAGCGCGAGGGCGAGCGCGTGCTCGCGGCCACCGGTGCCGATCACGAGAGTCTTCACGCGACCTAACCCTATCGGGCCCTTTACGCACCTCCGACAGCTCAGCCGGTCAGGACGTGCAGGTCGACCGGCTGGCCGTCCTTGGGGAACGGGAGCGAGTAGTAGTCCAGGGGCGCCCGGTACGCCGGGTCCACGGACCAGGAGTAGCGGCGCAGCAGGTGGTGCAGGATCAGCTTGACCTCGGCGCCGGCGAAGAACATCCCGAGGCACTTGTGCACCCCGCCACCGAACGGTTCCCAGGCGTGCCGGTGCACCTTGTCCTCACGACGGTCCTCGGCGAACCGCTCCGGGTCGAAGCGCTCCGGGTCCGTCCAGAGATCCGCGTCGTGGTGCTGCAGGTGCATCATCACCGCAGTCAGCCGCCCGGCCGGGATCGGCAGTCCCAGCACCTCGGTGTCCTTGACCGTACGCCGCGCGAGCACCGGCACCGGGGGCAGCAGCCGAAGCACCTCCTTCATGACCAGGTCGAAGCCGACGAGCCCGTCGAGCTCGTCGAGCGTCGGGTGCTCCCCGAGCCCGGCCGCCTCGGCGCGCAGGCGCTGCTGCCACTCCGGGTGCTGGCCGAGGTACTGCATCGCGGTCGAGACGGTGATCGTCGAGGTGTCGTGCGCTGCCATCAGCAGGAAGATCATGTGGTTGACGACGTCGGCATCGGTGAAGGTCTCGCCGTCCTCGGAGAGGTGGCAGAGCACCGAGAAGAGGTCGGTCCCGGCTGCGGCGCGCTTGGCGGGCAGCTGCCGGCGTAGGAACTCCTCCAGCAGGCGGCGACCGCGCAGCGCACGGCCCCACCTGGTGCCCGGGATCGGCAACCGGACGAACGCGGTCGCCGACTGGACGCAGGCGACGAAGGCCTTGTTGACCCCGGCCAGCTCGTCCGGGTCGACCAAGTCGGCGCCGCCCATGAACACCTGCGTCGCCAGGTCGAGGGTGAGGTCCTTCAGCGCCGGGTACACCCGGAAGCCCGGTCGCGGGTCCCACCCGTCCAGGCCGGTCGCGATCGCCGGGCTCAGCGCCGCGGCGTACCCGGTAATCCGGTCGCGCGTGAACGCCTCCTGCATCAGCCGCCGGTGCCGGTGGTGCTCCTCGAAGTCGAGCAGCATCAGGCCGCGGTCGAAGAAGGGGCCGACCAGACGCCCCCAGCCGGGCCCGTTGGCGAAGGCCTTGTCGGCGTTGCGCAACGCTTCGCCGCAGGCGTCGGGACCGAGCAGGATCGTCCACTTCTCCCCGATGAAGTCCATCTCCGAGACTGGGCCGTAACGGTCGGCGTGCTCACGCATGAAGCGCAGCGGGTCGCGCACGTAGGCGAGGGTGCCACCGATGAGCGGAACTCCGCGGCGGACCGGGACCGTGGTGGCCGGATATCTGACAGACATTCCTGTCAGTTTGCTGCGGCGTCACCGATCCGTCAAGGTGTGCGGATGAGCGAACGCAGTTACGGCGGCAAGAGCGCGCTCGAGCGCGCCACCGAGCGTCGCGAACGGCTCGTCGACGCGACCATCGAGGTGCTGTCCAGCTCCGGCGAGGCGCACGCGACGATGACCGCGATCTGCGCCACGGCCGGCCTGACCGAGCGCTACTTCTACGAGAGCTTCGGCAGTCTCGACGATGCCCTGCTCGCCGCACTGGACAGTGTCTGCGAGGAGATCATCGACCTCGCCGCATCCACGATCGAGCACACCGACGGGTCGCCGGACGCCCGGGTACACGCCGTGATGGTCGCGTTCGTCGACCTAGTCGAGCGTTCCCCCGACAAGGTCAAGGTCGCCGTCATCCACGCCAGCGGCAACCCGCGGCTGCGCGCCCGCCGGCACGAGCTCATCGGCGTCTTCGGCGACTTCGTGGCCCGCGAGTCCGCCGACCTGTACGGCGACGCTGCCTGGCCCGCCGACCGCGCCCGGATCCACGGTCTGGTCTACGTCGCCGGTTTCGCCGAGCTGGTCGCTGCCTGGCTGGTCGGTGACGTCACCCTGACGGCCGAGGAGCTGGCAGAGACCGCCGAGGATCTCTTCGCAGCACTCACCCGCCGACGCTGAAAACCCGGGCGACCCGGACCACTCCATGCACGCAGCGTCAGCGGGGGGTGACGACGACCGTCTGCTCGCGGCCCGGGCCGACGCCGACGGCCCAGAACGGGGCACCGGAGATCTCCTCGAGCGCGCGCACGTAGATCTGCGCATTCTTCGGCAAGTCCTCGAACGACCGGCACCCGGAGATGTCACCGCCCCAGCCGTCGAAGTACTCGTAGACCGGGGTGGCGTGGTGGAACTCGGACTGCGTCATCGGCATCTCATCGTGCCGGACGCCGTCGATCTCGTAGGCAACGCACACCGGGATCCGCTCCCAGCTGTCGAGCACGTCGAGCTTGGTCAGGAAGAACTCGGTCAGTCCGTTGACCCGGGCGGAGTAGCGCGCGACCACGGCGTCGTACCAGCCGCAGCGGCGGGTACGACCGGTGGAGACTCCGATCTCGCCGCCGATCTTCTGCAGGTTGATGCCGTCCTCGTCGAAGAGCTCGGTGGGGAACGGACCGGACCCGACCCGGGTCGTGTAAGCCTTGATGACGCCGATCACGCGGTCGATCCGGGTCGGGCCGACCCCGGCGCCGACGCAAACCCCGCCAGCGACCGGGTTGCTGCTGGTCACAAACGGGTAGGTGCCGTGGTCGACGTCGAGCATCGTCGCCTGGGCGCCTTCGAAGAGAACCGTCTTGCCCTCGTCCAGCGCCTGGTTGAGCAGCAAGCTGGTGTCGGCCACCATCGGGCGCAGCCGCTCGGTGTAGGCCAGCAACTCCTCGACGACGGCGTCGACCTCGATCGACCTGCGGTTGTAGACCTTGGCCAGCACCTGGTTGCGGACGTCGAGCGCCGCTTCGACCTTTTCCCGCAGGATCTTCTCGTCGAAGAGATCGGCGACCCGGATCCCGACCCGGTTGACCTTGTCGCCGTATGCCGGACCGATGCCACGGCCGGTGGTGCCGATCTGGTTCTTACCGAGGAAGCGCTCGGAAATCTTGTCGATCGTGGAGTGGTAGGACGCGATCACGTGCGCGTTCGCGCTGACGATCAGCTGGGCGACGTCGACGCCGCGCTCGATCAGTCCGTCCAGCTCGCTGAAGAGAGCCTCCGGCGAAACCACGACACCGTTGCCGATCACCGACGTGGCACCGGGGGTCAGGATGCCGCTGGGCAGCAGGTGGGTCGCGTACTTCTCGCCGTTCACGACGATCGTGTGACCGGCATTGTGCCCGCCGCTGGTGCGTACGACGTAGTCGATGGGTTGGCTGGTAGCGAGAAGGTCGGTGGCCTTCCCCTTGCCTTCATCGCCCCACTGGGCTCCGAGAACCACGATCGCCGGCATACCTGCACCTCTCCCACTCCACGGAGACGCCGCGCTCGTCCGCGCACAAAGCAGAAGAGCCCGACGTGCAACAGCACGGGGCTCTTGCGACGTCACGCTACCAGAGCATCGCCGCCGAGCCATGGTTCGCGACCTCCGGCTACCGTGTTCGGCGTGGAACCCCTCCTGCTCATCACCCATGCCGACGCCGGCAACTCCGACGAACTGGGCGCTGCGCTCGAGGTCCTGCGCGCCAAGGCCTCGGTGGAGGTCTGCGAGACCAGCAATCCCGGAGAGCTCGACGGCGTCCTGCACCGTGCCGGCTCCCGGCCGATCGTGGTAGCCGGCGGTGACGGCAGCCTGCACGCAGTGGTCGCGACCCTGCACCGCCGCAACGACCTAGCCGGCAAGACCCTCGGCCTGCTGCCGCTGGGGACCGGCAACGACTTCGCTCGCTCCGTGGAGATCCCGCTCGATGCCGCCGAAGCCGCTGAGGCGCTGCTCGAGTCGACCCCGCGACCGATGGACCTGATCGTCGACGAGCTCGGCGAGATCGTCGTCAACAACGTGCACGTCGGCGCCAGCGCGATGGCCAGCCTGACCGGAGCCACCTGGAAGGAGCGCCTCGGCCCGGTGGGTCTGGGGCTGCTGGCGTATCCGGTCGGGGCCGCGCTGACCGCGGTGCGGCCGCCGTTCCTGCGGCTCCGGATCGAGGTCGACGGCGAGGTCGTCGCCGACATGGACCGGCACGTGCTGATGGTCGCGGTCGGCAACGGCACCAGCGTCGGCGGCGGCGCCGGGATCACTCCCGACGCCGACCCGAGCAGCGGTGTCCTCGACGTGATGATCTCGTTCGCCACTGGTCCACTGGCCCGGGTCGGCTACGCGCTCGACATCCTCCGCCGGGCCCACCCGGAACGGGACGACGTGCTGTACCTCCAGGGCAAGCAGGTCTCCGTCTCCGGCGAGGACTTCTGGATCAGCGCGGACGGCGAGATCAGCGGACCCGAGCGCCGTCGGACCTGGCACATCGAGCCTGCCGTCTACTCACTGCTGACGCCCGATCGATCGGGTCAGATCAGCGCGTCGTAAGCCTCGCGGCTGGAGTCGCGGAGGAACTCCCCGCAGCGCTGCTCCTCGGCAGCCTCGCCGATGGCGCCGGCTGCTCGGGTAAGAGCCGCGAGTGCTCGCAGGAAGCCGCGGTTAGGGACGTGGCTCCACGGCACAGGCCCGTGCCCCTTCCACCCGTTGCGGCGGAGTTGGTCCAGGCTGCGGTGGTAGCCGACCCGGGCGAAGGCGTACGCGACGACATCGTCGTCACCTGCGGTGAGGGCGTCCTCTGCGAGGACGGCCCAGGCCAGCGGGGACTCCGGGAACTGCTTCACTGCCGAGCGGGGGTCCTCGCCGGCGACCAGGACGGCGGCAGCCGGGTCCTCGGGAAGGTGGGTGGGGGGCGGTCCGGCCATCAGGTCGGCACCGAGGTGCTCAGGTGGGTTCATGGAGTAATTGTCCCCCCTGCGGTGTTGAGTTGATCCGTGACCCAGGAACTGAGGCAACCTTCCCCCGGCGAGGACACCGCCACCGAGCGTGATCCCTGGCCCGCACTGATCGCGCTGTGCATCGGTTTCTTCATGATCCTGGTTGACACCACCATCGTCACGGTCGCGACACCGGCGATCATCCGGGACCTCGATGCCGAGCCGAACTCGGTGATCTGGGTGACCAGCGCCTACCTGCTCGCGTACGCCGTCCCGGTCCTGATCACCGGGCGTCTGGGCGATCGCTTCGGCCCGCGCCGGTTGTACCTGACCGGCCTCGTGCTCTTCACCGCGGCGTCCCTGTGGTGCGGTCTGACCGACACCGTCGACGGCCTGATCCTGGCGCGGGTCTTCCAGGGCCTGGGTGCCTCGATGATGACGCCGCAGACGATGGCGATCATCACCCGGATCTTCCCGGTCGAGCGGCGGGGCACCGCGATGGCGCTGTGGGGTGCGACCGCGGGCGTCGCCACGCTGGTCGGGCCGGTGCTCGGCGGCATCCTGACCGACGCCCTCGGTTGGGAGTGGATCTTCTTTATCAACATCCCCGTCGGGGTGGTCGCGTTCGTGCTCGCCCTTCGGCTGGTCCCCGCGCTGGAGACGCACAGCCATCGGTTCGATTGGCTCGGGGTCGCGCTCAGCGGAGTCGGCATGTTCCTGCTGGTCTTCGGCATCCAGGAGGGCGACCAGTACGGCTGGTCCACGATCACCGGCGAGATCACCGTCTGGCGGATGATCATCGCCGGACTGGTGGTGCTGGTCGGTTTCGTGGTGTGGCAGACGAAGAACACGGCCGAGCCCTTGATGCCGCTGAAGGTCTTCGCCGACCGCAACTTCTCGATCGCCAACCTCGGCATCGCCGCGGTCAGCTTCGGTTTCACTGCGATGGGCTTCCCGCTGATGCTCTGGGCCCAGGTCGTCCGCGGCTACTCCCCTACCGAGTCCGGGCTGCTACTGATCCCGATGGCGGTGATGTCGATCGTGCTGGCACCGGTCGTCGGCAAGCTCTCCGACAAGGTGCACCCGCGCCTGCTCACCGGATTCGGGTTCCTGGTGCTGACCACGGCGATGTTCGCCTCGGCCGCGTTGCTGCGGGCTGACACCCCGGTGTGGCTGCTCCTGGTGGCGATGGGCTTCATCGGCGTCGGCAGCTCGTTCCTGTGGGCGGTCCTCACCGCAACCGCCACCCGCAACCTCCCGATCGAGCTCGCCGGCGCCGGCGCCGGGGTCTACAACACCATGCGCCAGGTGGGCGCCGTGCTGGGTTCGGCCGGCATCGCCGTCCTGATCGACAGCCGCCTGGCCGCTCAGGGCGTCCCCAACGGCCGAGGCGGTGAGGGCACCGAGGGAGTCCGGCTCGAGCCGGAGCTCGCCGACAACTTCAGCGCGGCGATGGGGCAGTCCCTGCTGCTGGTCCCGGCGGTCCTGATCCTCGGCTTCATCGCGGTGCTGCTCTTCGAGCGCCCCAGCCACTTCGCAGCCAAGGAGGCGCGGGAGGCCGCCCCCGCCGCCCCCGCCCCCGCCCCCGCCGCCCCGCCCCGGCTGTAACGCGGGGTTACGGTCGCTGAACACCGTGCATGCGGCCCCCTCAGCGACCAAACCACCGCAGAGCTCGGAGCGACCTGCCCGTCCACAGTCTCCCGGATCGCTAGGTGCTCCCCAGGGCGGGCGGAGGGGTGGGCGAGCAGAGCAGGCCCGACCGACGATCGCAGCATGCGACCCGAACTGCTCAGGCACGCCAACCGTCAGGGCGGCCTGGTGACTCGGCGCCAGGCGGTCGACGCCGGGTACAGCGAGCGTGAGCTCCGCACCATGACTGCGGTGCACGGCCCGTGGGTCGTTGTACGCCGCGGGGTCTACGTGCTGCGCGAGGCCTACGAGAGGCTCGACCCGTACGACGGCCGAGCACGTCTCCGTGACCGTGCGGCCGACCTGAGCATGCGCGCAGAGCACGTGATGAGTCATGACTCAGCCGCTCGCGCACTCGCTCTGCCACTTCTGCAGCCTCGCCACGAGCTCGCGCACATCACCCGCCATGGCGTAGGCGGCAGCCGTACCGAACACGGCGTCAAGCACCACCTGACCCGACTCGGCCTCCTGGGGACGGTCGTGATCGACGGCATGCGGATCACCGGCCCGGCACGGACTGCAGTGGATCTCGGCAGGGAGCACGGCTTCGTGGCAGGCACGATCGCCTGCGATGCCGCTCTGATGCAAGGGCTGAGGCCTGCCGACCTCGGCGCTGAGCTACGGCCAATGAGGTGCTGGCCGGGCATCACGCAGGCACGAGCGGCAGTCGATGGTGCTCGGCTCGGCGCCGAGTCACCCGGTGAGACGCTGCTGCGGCTGCTCCTGGTCGAGCTCGACCTTGGCGAGCCCGAGACCCAGTTCCCGGTGAGGCTAGGCGACTCGATCGCGTGGGCGGATCTCCGAGTGGGGTGCCACGTCTTCGAGTTCGACGGTCGATTGAAGTACCGGTCGCGGGAGAACGGCGGCATCTCGGACCGAGCAGTCGAGGACGTGCTCTGGGACGAGCGCACCCGGCAGAACCGGATCTGCTCCGAGGGACTCGGACTGTCCAGGGTGAGCTGGGACGAGCTGTTCGGCGCAGTCCGCGACCGGACGAAGGCCAGGTTGGTGCACGAGTACGCCGTCACCTGCTCGCGCTTCGGCGACGTACTCCCTCCGCACCTGGCGGAGGGAGCTGCTCGGCTGCGCCCTACCCGACTGCGCCTGTAACGCGCCGATCCTGACGCTGAGTGGGTCGTGCGCGCCTTGTTCAGCGACCATAACCCCGCGTTACAGCGTGCGGTCAGCCGATCGACTGGCTGTTGCTCCGCAGGTTCTCGCAGGCCTCGACGACCCGGGCAGCCATCCCGGCCTCGGCGGCCTTGCCCCAGGCGCGCGGGTCGTAGGCCTTCTTGTTGCCGACCTCGCCGTCGATCTTGAGGACGCCGTCGTAGTTGCTGAACATGTGGGCGGCGGCTGGCCGGGTGAATGCGTACTGGGTGTCGGTGTCGACGTTCATCTTGATGACCCCGTAGTCCACCGCAGCGCCGATCTCCTCGGCGCTCGACCCCGAGCCACCGTGGAAGACCAGGTCGAACGGCTTCGAGCCGGCGGCCAGGCCGAGCTTGGCGACCACCGCTTCTTGCGCCGCCTGCAGGATCTCCGGGCGGAGCTGGACCCCGCCCGGCTTGTAGACGCCGTGCACGTTGCCGAAGGTCAGCGCAGTCAGGTAGCGACCGTTCTCGCCGGTGCCGAGCGCGGCGACGGTCGCCAGCGCGTCTTCGGGGGTGGTGTACAGCTTGTCGTCGATCGCACCGACGACACCGTCCTCCTCACCACCGACGACACCGATCTCCACCTCGAGGATGATCCGGGCTGCTGCGCACTGGGCAAGCAGCTCCTCCGCGATCTGCAGGTTCTCCTCCATCGGCACGGCCGAGCCGTCCCACATGTGCGACTGGAAGAGCGGGGCCTCCCCGCGGGACACCCGCTCCGCGGAGATCGCGATCAGCGGACGGACGAAGCCGTCGAGCTTGTCCTTGGGGCAGTGGTCGGTGTGCAGCGCAACGTTGACCGGGAAGTTCTTCGCGACCTCGGCGGCGTACGCGGCGAAGGCGACCGAGCCAGTGACCATGTTCTTCACACCCGGCCCGGAGAGGTACTCCGCCCCACCGGTCGAGACCTGGATGATGCCGTCACTGCCGGCGTCCGCGAAGCCCTGCAGGGCTGCGTTCAGGGTCTGCGACGAAGAGACGTTGATGGCGGGGAAGGCGAACGACTTCGCCTTGGCCGCGTCGAGCATCTCGGCGTACTTCTCGGGGGTGGCGATGGGCATGCGGAGAACTCCTCAGGAAAGGTCCGGAAGTCCCCAACCCTAGACGAGTCGATCACTAGCCTCGGCGCCATGCTCACTCTCACTCCCCAGGCCCGCGCCCTGGCCGCCTTCGCCCTCGCCGTCCTGCTGGTGCAGGGATCGCTGCTCCGGTCCGCCAGCGCCGTCATCGACCTCTTCGGCGACACCTTCCCGCAGGACCGCTGGGGCGTGCTCCTCGCTGGTCTGATCGGAATCGCCATCGATGTCGCCATCTTCCTGCTGGCACGCTCGGCAGCGCGGCCCGACGGCGGCTGGGAGTCGCACCTGGCTCAGGCGGCGCTGGTCCTTGCTCTCGTGGGTCTCGTCATGGAGGTGCTTGCCATCATCTCCGGCCTCGCCTACCCAGGCGAACTAGGACGCACCTTCGGCTTCTTCCCCGGTGTCGCGTCGCTGGTGGGCTGAACCGACGCCCTGGTCCGACTCTCAGCCGCGCCACGCGTCCGTGCCGGACAGGTCGGCGTACTGCAGGACCCAGGCATGCATCGCGATCGCTGCCGCCGCGGAGGCGTTGATCGAACGAGTCGACCCGAACTGGGCGATCGAGAAGGTGCCGTCGCAGACCGCTCGTGCTCCCGCGGAGAGACCAGGACCCTCCTGCCCGAAGAGGAAGCAGACCCGCTGCGGGAACTCCATCGTCTCGAGGTGCGCCGAACCCGGCAGGTTGTCGATCCCGAGCAGCCGGACCGGACCACCGTCGGCCCGGTGCAGGTACTCGGCCAGCGCCGCCGCATCAGGGTGGTGCCGGATGTGCTGGTAACGATCGGTGACCATCGCACCCCGCCGGTTCCAGCGCCGGTTCCCGACGATGTGCACCTCCGCGGCCAGGAACGCGTTCGCCGAGCGCACGATCGTGCCGATGTTGAAGTCGTGCTGCCAGTTTTCGATGGCCACGTGGAAGTCGTGCCGGCGCACGTCGAGATCGGCCACGATCGCGGCCATCGACCAGAACCGGTAGCGGTCGACCACGTTGCGGCGATCACCCTCCGCGAGCAGCGCCTCGTCGTACTGGTCACCGGTCGGCCAGGGGCCTTCCCAAGGTCCGACACCGACCTCCGCAGGTCCGTGCGGCATCGGGTCGTACGGCGCCCGCTGGCCGTCGTCGGTGTCCCCGCTCACGCCGCAACCCTACGATCCGCCGGACCACCGGGTGAAAGGAGCGCCCTCGGCTGGGGATCGCCCGTTACGCTCAGCGCGTGATCCTCGACGTGGTGCAGCTTGCAGGCATTGGCTGGATGGACCCCAACTGGTGGCTGGACGAGTTCGGCCAGGAGTTCTTCTGGATCAGCGTCGCCATCATCTTCGTCGAGTGCGGCCTGTTCTTCCCGTTCCTCCCGGGAGACACCCTGCTCTTCGCGATGGGCCTGTTCATCGCGACCGACCGCATCGAGATCCTCGGGCTGGAGAGCAACGGACTCGGTCTCGCCATCGGGATGGCGGTCCTCACCGTAGGCGCCTTCCTGGGCAACGTCGCCGGCTACGAAATCGGCCGCAAGATCGGGCCTCCGCTGACTCAGCGTGACGGCCGGATCCTGAAGAAGAAGTACTTCGACCAGACCCGAGACTTCTTCGAGAAGCACGGCAACAAGGCGCTGGTGATCGGCCGCTTCGTCCCGTTCGTGCGCACCTACGTCACCGTGGTAGCCGGTGTGGCCGCGATGGAGCGGCGCCGGTTCTTCTACTGGAGCGCTGTCGGCGCCGTGGCCTGGGTCATCTCGATCACGGTCCTCGGCTACTGGCTGGGCAAGAAGTTCCCGAGCCTGGGCGACAACATCGACAAGGCGATCATCGTGATCCTGCTGTTCTCGGCGATCCCGGTGGTGTACGAGTGGCTCAAGCACCGTCGTCACGGATCGACCCCCTCCGCGGGCGCTCCGGGCTCAGACGTCGAGGTCTGAGATCCCGACCGCGTAGCGGTACTCCAGCCCCTCGGCCTCGACGGCCTCCCGGGCACCGGTGTCCCGGTCGACGACCACGGCCACTCCGACGACCACGGCGCCGGTGTCGCGCAGCGCTCGGACGGCTTCGAGCACGGAGCCACCGGTAGTCGAGGTGTCCTCGACCGCGAGCACCCGGCGCCCCTCGACCTCCGGGCCCTCGATGAGCTTCTGCAGCCCGTGCACCTTCTGGGACTTGCGGATCACGAAGGAGTCCAGGCGTCGGCCGGCGGCAGCGGCCTGATGCATCATCGCGACCGCGATCGGGTCGGCCCCCAGGGTCAGTCCGCCGACGGCGTCGAAGTCCCAGTCCTGGGTGAGAGCGAGCATCGTGCGACCGATCGCCGGTGCAGCGTCGGCGTCGAGGGTGACCCGACGCATGTCGACGTAGTAGTCGGCCTCACGACCGGACGCGAGCGTGACCTTGCCGCGCACGATGGCCTTGGTGTTGACCTGGTCCAGGAGTACGTCGCGATCCGCCATGGGTGGAGGCTATCCAGTACGCCGGGGTGCGCGGGCCTAGGGGTTGACCGGTGCGGCCGGCCCCTTCTTCTTCGCAGCGACCAGGTGACCGAAGGCGATCATCCGGTTGTCGGTACGGAAGATCTCCGAGCAGGTCGTCAGGGTGATCAACGCCTGGCCCTTGGCTTGGGCGGGCTCGACGCCATTGGGATCGGGGTTGTCCGGGATCGGGTCGAGGACCCAGGTGCCGGTGAACGGGATCACCAGGTCGTTCGGATTGGTGTCCAGGACGTAGGTGTAGGTGAAGTCGACCGTCTCCACGATCACCTTGTCGCCCGGTCGCAGCTTGGGCAGGTCGCGCAGCGGCTCACCGTGGGTGACCCGGTGGGCGGCGAGTGCGTAGTTGCCGACCTGCCCCGGGAAGGCGGAGTCCTTGAAGTGCCCGTACCCCCGGGCGAAGATCTCCTGCGTGGTGCCCTCGATGACCGGGACCACGTACTTGCGACCGAATTTGGGGATCCGGATCAGTGCGGAAGCGTCACCCTCGGGGACGAACTGCGGCGTCTTGCCCTGGCCTGCGGCCCAGTCCTCCTGCAGTTCCGAGGTGATCTCGCGCTGGTAGCGCTTGGAGACCCAGTTGGTGCCCCACAGCTGCCAGGCGACGTACCCGAGCAGGCCGAGGCCGGCGAGGAGCAGGCCGACGCCGGTCCAGAAGGTGACTCTGCGGAGACCCGACCTCTTCGGCTTGACCTGGCGCCCGCGGCCCTCGGCCGGGGTGCGCTGGGCACGCCGACCAGACTCGGTGCGTCCCGGCTTCTGCCCGACCTGGGCGGGCGCGTCGTCAACGGTCACTCTGACATTGTGAACCACGAGCGTCTAATAGTGTTCATTCATGGACATTCGGGCGCACCGGCTGGACGGGGTCGGGAGCACGATCTTCGCGGAGATGTCCGCCCTCGCGGTGCGCACCGGCTCGGTGAACCTAGGGCAGGGCTTCCCGGACGAGGACGGACCCGCTGAGGTCATCGAGGCCGCGGTCGCGGCACTCCGAAGCGGACGCAACCAGTACCCGCCCGGTCACGGCACCCCCGAGCTGCTGGACGCGGTGATCGCGCACCAGCGGCGGCACTACGGCCTCGAGCTCGCCCGCGACCAGGTGGTGGTGACCACCGGCGCGACCGAGGCGATCGCCGGCGCGCTGCTCGGCTTGGTCGACCCCGGTGAAGAGGTCGTCGTCCTCGAGCCGTACTACGACTCCTACGTCGCGATGATCCAGTTTGCGGGTGCGGTCCGGAAGCCGGTGACCCTGCGCGCCCCCGACTTCCGCCTCGACCTCAACGAGATGGTCGCGGCGATCGGTCCGCGGACCCGGCTGATCCTGCTCAACACCCCGCACAACCCGACCGGGACCGTGCTCACCCGTACCGAGCTCGAAGGCGTCGCGGCGCTGGCGATCGAGCACGACCTGCTCGTGGTCACCGACGAGGTCTACGAACACCTGACCTTCGAGGAGCAGCACATCCCGTTGGCAACCCTGCCGGGGATGTTCGAACGAACCCTGACGATCTCCAGTGCCGGGAAGTCGTTCTCGGTGACCGGCTGGAAGATCGGCTGGGCCAGCGGGCCGGCGCCCCTGGTCGCCGCGGTCGAAGGAGCCAAGAACTGGCTCAGCTACTCCTCAGGCGCCCCGCTGCAGCCGGCGATCGCCGTCGCACTGAACCACCACGACACGTTCCACCGGCAGCTGGCCACCGATCTGCGCAGCAAGCGCGACCAGCTCTGTGCCGGGCTCGCCGAGCTCGGGATGACGGTTCATCTCCCGGCCGGCACCTACTTCGCTACCACCGACGTCTCGACGTACGGGTACGCCGACGGCCGGGCCTTCTGTACCGCGCTGCCGGAGTTGGCCGGTGTGGTCGCGATCCCCTCCCAGGTCTTCTACGACGACCTCGACGAAGGTCGGCACCTGGTCCGCTGGGCGTTCTGCAAGAAGCCCGAGGTCATCGACGAGGCCCTGAACCGCCTCGGTGCGGTCGACCTGCACTGCTGAGGCCCGCGGTCAGGGTTGCGCGAACCAGTCCCGGGTGGTCTTCCGGAGCAACAAGCCGAACGCCGCGGCGAGCGCGGCCAGATGGATCAGCGAGAGCGGGAACGCGATCACGCTGACCAGAGCCGCCAGCCCGGTCGAGATCGTCAGGAGGATCCAGGCCCAGTAGGCACCGCGCCACGCGAACAGCGCGACCACTGCCGCCGCGGCGCACCAGAGCAGGAACAGCACACCCATAATCACCGCGCCGGTCAGCACGACGTCATCGTCGTAGGAGGGGTCCCAGCCGGGGCTCTCCTTGACCCGGTCCATCACCCAGCCCGAGTCGACGGCGATCGCGATCAACAGGGCCAGGTAGCCGAGCGCGGTAACGCCGCTGAACACCCAGGCCAGGATGCAGGCCGTCCGCACTTGGGCAGGGCGCGGGGACCGCGGCGGGAGCTGGACCTGGCCGCGCACATCGGGAGGCTGGCCGTAGGGGGACGGATACGGCGGCTGAGACGGCGGCTGACCGGGGGCCTGCCCCCAGCCGATCGTCGGCGGTGGTGGGGCGCTCGGGGAACCGGGCTCCTGGGGCGGGACCCAACCCACGACCGCAGGCGGCTGGGACTGGGACTGGGGCTGCTCCCGCTGACGGACCTCCCGCGCGCTGGGCGTGATCGGCCGGCCGGCAAACCAGTCCCGCGCCGGACGGGTCCACAGGATCGCGGTGGCCGCCCCGATGAACATGCTGACGAAACTTCCCGAGACCAGGGCGGTGAGCACGATCGGGACCGCCGCAACACTCAGCCCGATCCGGGCACCCTTGTTACGACGCAGGACGAAGAACCCGAGGATCGCCGCAGCCGCGGCCGCTGCGCCGGAGACGAAAAGGCCCCAGCGGATCAACGACAGGGCATCGTCGACGCCGATCCCGAACCCCTTCGCAGAGCCGGTGGTCAGCTCCTCGGTGACTCGGTCCCGCGTCTCCACCGAGTACAGGTTGCTCATCCCGTCGAAGACCCCGGCCAGCAGCAGCACCGCCGCGACCAGAACGCCCCAGCCCGCGACGGTGACCTGGCTCGGGCGGGGGTGGCCGTCGGGAGGACTCATGCGCCCCATTGAACCAAGCGCCCCGCAGTCTCGCGTCGTCAGTCCGTGACCCGGAGGGCGAGCCCGCTGTGCTCGCCGGCCGGCTCGGTGTCGACGACCACGTGCTGACCGTCGAGCACCGCGCCCCCGATCAGCATCCGGGCGAGCGGGTCTCCGATCGCCGTCTGGACCAGGCGGCGCAGCGGCCGGGCGCCGTACGCCGGGTCGTAGCCCTGCTCGGTCAGCCAGGCCCGGGCCGCATCGGTAACTGTGACCGTGATCCGCCGCGGCGCGAGCCGCTGATCGAAGGCCGCGAGCTGGAGATCGACGATGTGCGTGAGCTCGTCCTTGCCGAGCGCGTCAAACATCACGATCTCGTCGAGGCGGTTGAGGAACTCAGGCTTGAACGCCCGCCGGACCACGCTCATCACCGAGGCGTGCTTGGCCGCAACCTCGAGCAAGGGGTCGACCAGGAACTGCGAACCCAGGTTGCTGGTCAGGATCAGCAGCACGTTGCGGAAGTCGACAGTCCGGCCCTGACCGTCGGTGAGTCGGCCGTCGTCGAGGACCTGGAGCAGGATGTCGAAGACCTCCGGGTGCGCCTTCTCGACCTCGTCGAGCAGGACCACCGAGTACGGCCGACGACGCACCGCCTCGGTCAGCTGGCCGCCCTCGTCGTAACCGACGTAACCCGGAGGGGCACCGACCAACCGTGAGACCTCGTGCTTCTCGGCGTACTCGCTCATGTCGATCCGGACCATCGCGCGCTCGTCGTCGAAGAGGAAGTCCGCGAGCGATTTCGCCAGCTCGGTCTTGCCGACACCGGTCGGCCCGAGGAACAGGAAGCTCCCGGCAGGCCGGTCGGGGTCGGAAATACCAGCCCGCGAGCGTCGTACGGCGTCCGCGACCGCGGCCACCGCTACCCGCTGCCCCACGAGACGCCGCCCGATGATCTCCTCCATCCGGAGCAGCTTGGCGGTCTCACCCTCCAGCAGCCGCCCGGTCGGGATGCCGGTCCAGGCTTCGACCACCTCGGCGATCTCGGACGGTCCGACCTCCTCGGCGACCATCGGGTCCTCGACCGTCTCTGCTTCCTCGGCGGCATCGATCTGCTTCTCCAGGGCGGGGATCCGGCCGTAGAGGATCTCCGAGGCCTGGGCCAGATCACCGTCGCGCTGGAGGCGCTCGGCCTCGACCCGAAGCACATCGATCTGCTTGCGTAGCTCGCCAGAGCCCTCCAGCGCGGTCTTCTCCCGCTCCCAGCGGGCCTCCAGGCTGCGCAGCTCCTCTTCGGAGTCAGCGAGGTCGACCTGCAGCTTCTCGAGCCGGTCGCGGGAGGCCTCGTCAGTCTCCCGCTGCAGCGCGAGCTGCTCCATCTTCATCCGGTCGACGTTGCGCCGCAGCTGGTCGATCTCGACCGGGGAGGACTCGATCTCCATGCGCAGCCGCGACGCCGCCTCGTCGATCAGGTCGATCGCCTTGTCCGGAAGCCGGCGCCCGGTGATGTAGCGGTCGGAGAGCATCGCAGCAGCGACCAGAGCGGCGTCGGTGATCTTCACCCCGTGGTGCGCCTGGTACTTCTCCTGCAGCCCGCGCAGGATCGCGACGGTGTCCTCGCCGCTCGGCTCGCCGACGAAGACCTGCTGGAAGCGACGCTCCAGCGCCGGGTCCTTCTCGATCCGCTCGCGGTACTCGTCCAGGGTGGTCGCACCGATCAGCCGGAGCTCCCCGCGGGCCAGCATCGGCTTGAGCATGTTGCCCGCATCCATCGCGGAGTCGCCGCTGGCCCCGGCACCGACGGCGGTGTGCAGCTCGTCGATGAAGGTGATCACCTGGCCCTCGGAGCCCTGGATCTCCGCGAGCACGGCCTTGAGTCGCTCCTCGAATTCCCCGCGGTACTTCGCCCCGGCGACCATCGCGGCCAGGTCCAGACTGAGCAGCCGGCGACCCTGGAGCGAGTCGGGGACATCGCCGTCGACGATCCGCTGGGCGAGTCCTTCGACGACGGCGGTCTTGCCGACGCCGGGCTCGCCGATAATGACCGGATTGTTCTTGGTGCGGCGGCTCAGGACCTGGATGATCCGACGGATCTCGGCGTCGCGTCCGATCACTGGATCCAGTTTGCCGGCACGGGCG
>JBKJHX010000031.1:0-73622 GCA_046598855.1 Marmoricola sp.
CGAGCCCTTCTGACCGATGGCGACGTAGATGCAACGGACCTGCTTGGTCGGGTCGCCCGACTCCCAGTTCTGCTTCTGGTTGATGATCGTGTCGATCGCGACCGTGGTCTTGCCGGTAGCGCGGTCGCCGATGATCAGCTGACGCTGGCCACGACCGATCGGGGTCATCGCGTCGATGGCCTTGATCCCGGTCGCGAGCGGCTCGTGCACCGACTTGCGCTGCATCACGGTCGGGGCCTGGAGCTCTAGGGCGCGACGGCCGGTGGTCTCGATCTCGCCGAGGCCGTCGATCGGGGTGCCGAGCGGGTCCACGACCCGGCCGAGGTAGCCGTCACCGACGGGGACGGAGAGGATCTCGCCGGTACGACGTACCGTCTGACCTTCCTCGATCTTGTCGAAGTCACCCAGGACGACGACACCGATCTCGCGGGTGTCGAGGTTCAGCGCGATACCGAGGGTGCCGTCCTCGAACTCCAGGAGCTCGTTGGCCATGCAGGAGGGCAGACCGGACACGCGGGCAATGCCGTCCGCGGCCTCGGCAACGGTGCCGACCTCTTCCTTGCTCGCGGCCTCGGGCTTGTAATCAGCCACGAAGCGCTGCAGCGCGTCCCGGATCTCCTCCGGACGGATCGAAAGCTCCGTCATTTCTGGTCCCTACTCTCTTGTGCTTCTGGAAGTGTGTGGTTGATCAGCCGGCGAGCCGACGTCGGGCGTCGTCGAGCCTGCTCGAGACGCTGCCATCGATGACATCGTCACCGATCTCGACGAGCATTCCGCCGACGAGTCCGGGCTCGACGCTGACGTTGAGGTGCACGGGGCGTCCGTACTGACGCGTCAGTGCCTTCTGCAGGCGGTCGCGGTCGGCGTCGGAGAGCTCCTGAGCGACGCGCACCTTGGCGACGCTCTCCTCCTTCACCGCAGCGGCGATCTTCTGGTATTCGCCGAGGGCGACGGTCACCGTGCGGTGGCTGCCGTTCAGCGAGAGCGCGGCGAGCCGAGCGGTGGCCGGCAGCGCCTTGCCGTCGAGCAGACCGGAGAGCAGCGCGCCCTTGTCGGCCGTCGAACGGGCCGGGTCGGACAGTGCGGCTCGCAGGTCGGCGTGATCGTTGACCAGCTGGCTGATCGTGAAGAGCTCGTCCGCGAGCCGGGCGGCGGCGCCACCCGAGGACTTCACCACTGCCACAACCCCGAGGTTCTCCAGCACGTCGGCCAGGTCCCGGGTCGTGGTCCAGCGGCGCTCCGCAGCGTCGGCAACGATGTCCAGACCGGCGGTCGAGACCTTGCCGTCGAAGACCTGCCGAACCAGGGCGGACTTTGCCGACGCGTCGAGCGACTGATCGGTCGCGACCCGCCGCAGCCCGGGCTCTGCCCGGAAGACGGCGGCCGCGCCGAGGAGGTCCTCGCCGAGGGCAGCCAAGTCACCGGCGCGGGCTGCGTCCACCTGGGCACGCAGCCCCGCCTGGGCCTCGGCCGATGCGCCTCGCAGCACCATCAGTTGGCTCCCTCGAGCTCAGCAAGGAAACGGTCGACGACGCGCGTGGAGCGCTCGTCGTCGTCCAGGCTCTCTCCGACGATCCGTCCGGCAAGGGTGGTGGCCAGCGTGCCGACCTCCGACCGGAGCGAGGTGACCGCCTGCTGGCGCTCCGCCTCGATCTGGGTCTTGCCGTGCTCGACGATCCGGGAGGCTTCGGCCTGGGCCTGCTCCCGGAGCTCGGCGACGATCTGCGCACCCTGCTCGCGCGCTTCCTCACGGATGCGTGCAGCTTCGTGGCGGGCGTCGCCGAGCTGCTTCTCCAGCTCGGCGAGCTTGGCGTCGGCCTCGGCCTGCTTCGACTCGGCCGCCTGCAGCCCACCCTCGATCGCAGTGGTCCGCTCGGCGTAGGCCTTCTCGAAGTTCGGAACGACGAACTTCGCGATCAGCCACAGCAGGATCAGCAGCACGACCGCGCCGAGGATGATCTCAGCGAGGTGCGGGACGAGCGGGTTCAGCTCTTCAGCCTCTTCCGCTTCCGCAGCCGCTGCGACAAGTGTCTTGAACATGAGTGCTCCAGGCCCTTCCGGACTCAGGGCTTCAGGACGAAGGCGAGCGCCAAGGAGATGATGAAGAACTGCTCAGCGAGCACGAAGCCGAAGATCGCGATGCTCTGCAGTCGACCCTGGGCCTCAGGCTGACGCGCGACGCCGGTGACGTACGCGGCGAAGATCAGACCGACGCCGATTGCCGGGCCGATTGCAGCCAGGCCGAGGCCGATCATGTTGAGGGTGCCACCCATGGGGGTTTCCTTTCGGTTGGTGACGCTCGGTGCGTCGTCGTGTTGTGAAGCTCGAGGTGAGGTGTGGGTCAGTGTTCTTCGGAGATGGCGCCGCCGATGTACATCGCGGCCAGCAAGGTGATCACGTAGGCCTGCAGGAACATCACCAGCATGTCTAGGAAGCTCACGCCGATCGCCAGGACGAAGGAGATCAGGCCGGAGCCGATCCCGATGAGCCGGGGTTCGTAATGCAGGATCAGATACTCCCCGCCCAGGGAGAACAGGATCACCAGCAGGTGGCCGGCGAACATGGTGGCGAAGAGTCGCAACGCCAGCGTAAACGGCCGCACGATGATGTTGGAGAAGAACTCCAACGGGACCAGGGCGAAGAGGATCGGACCGTTGATGCCGCCCGGCACGGTCTGGTGCTTGAGATACCCGAAGAACCCGTGCTTGGCGATGCCGACGGTGTTGTAGACCAGCCAGATGATCCCGGCGAGCGCCGCGGTGTAGCCGATGTGGGACATCGACGGGAACTGCAGCAGCGGGATAACGCCGTAGAAGTTGTTGATCAGCACGAACAGGAAGATCGTGAGCAGCAGCGGGACGAACCGCATGAAATCGTGCGAGCCGATGGTGTCGCGAGCGATCGAGTTGCGCACGAAGTCGTAAACGGACTCCCCGGCGAACTGGAGGCGTCCGGGCACCACGGCCGCCCGGCGTGACATCGCGTAGAACAGCGCGAAAGCGATCACTGCGGACAGAACGACCAGCAGCATCGGCTTGGTGACGTCGAGCCCGCCGATGCTGAAGACCGCGGGCAGGTCGAAGTCTGCCGGCCCCGGGGCCGGCGGCGTGGCGCTGAGCGGACTCACGCGGTCTCCTGTCTCTGAAGCTGAGGAATTTTCTGGCTGCGTGGGAGCGCGCCAAGACGCGCCGGACGATAGCAGGCTGACGGGGTCACTTCGCACCCGGCCCGTCGGCCCCGGACAGATCGAAGAGCGGGATCTGCTCGCGACGCACGAGGATCGCGAACATCGTGGTCCAGACGACCGTGACGCCGATGACGGCGATCGCGGCAGCGGTGACCTCGGGGCCGCTGGTCAGCTGCGCCAGCACGGCCAGTGTGACCAGCAGCAGCACGCCCTGGGCAGTGAAAACAGCGAGTGCGGTGAGCAGGGAAGCCACCGGGGACACCTCGGCGACCCGCAGGACTACCCAGGTGCCGATCGCGAGGATCGCCAGCGTTGCCAGACCGCCGACGAGTGCACCGATGCCGGCCTCACTGCCGTCGACCAGGAAACATGCGGCAATCGCCGCGACGGCGGCAAGCAGGCTCCAGCCGGCTGCACCGATGACGACCTTGACGCCGCTTCCGCTCGGGTTCGGCTCCACGGTCGCGGCCTGCTCGATCGCGTCAGACATCTCGGCCGCCGGTCCGCGCGAACGCGGATAGAGCCCGCTCATCGAGGTCTCGCGGCGTCATGGCCGGAACCCTCTCCTGCGGTGCGGTGATCGTCGTCATGGCGGCCTCGTGGGTGGTCGTCAGAGTGGCGGCGGGTGGTGCTTGTGAAAGTTAGCACAAACTCCAGAGGATCAGAAATCCGCCAGGGTCCGGCCTCGCAGCCCGTCCGTGCGGCCACACTACGTCAGATCCGGGGACCTGGCTTCAGGCAGAAATCTGCAGCCGCGGGACCACGAAGGTGAGCACCACGGTGACCGCCGCCCAAAGCGCCACCGCGAGGATCGTGAGCGGTCCGCCGTACAGGCTGATCAGGACGGCACCGAAGCCGATCAGGCCTGCCCACAACCACATGATCAGCACGGCCTTGCGCTGGCTGTGCCCGAACTCGAGCAGCCGGTGGTGCAGGTGCTCCTTGTCTGGCTGGTAAAACGCCTGCCCCCGCAGCGTCCGCCGCACGACGGCCAGGAGCAGGTCGACGAACGGGACCACCAGGATCGAGATCGGCAGCAGCAGAGGAAGCAGGAAGACCAGGGCGTTGCCGGCGTTGACCCCCTCGCCCTGGCTAATCTCCAACCCGGCGAACTGGCCAGTCAGGGTGAGCGTCGACCCGGAGAGCACCAACCCGAGCAGCATCGACCCGGAGTCGCCCATGAAGATCCGGGCCGGGTAGAAGTTGTGCGGCAGGAAACCCACGCACGCTCCGGCCAGGCAGGCGCAGAGCAGCGCCGCGGTGATCGCCAGAGTCTCGTTGTTGGCATCCGCTAGCCGGTAGGAGAACGCGAAGAACGCGAACGCCCCGATGCAGACCATCCCGCTGGCCAGGCCGTCCAGGCCGTCGACGAAGTTGATCGCGTTCACGGTGCCGACGATCAGGAGGATCGAGAAGAGCATCGCCTGGGTGGGCTCCAGCGACAGCTGGTCCCCGCCGGGCAGCCGGATCGAGTACAGCTGGACGTCGTTGAGGACCAGGTACCCGGCCGCCACGATCTGGCCGCCGAGCTTGGTGAGCGCATCGAGCTCGATCAGGTCGTCGAGGACCCCGACGGCGCAGATGATGGCGCCCCCGATCAGTACGGTGCCCGCATCGCGGAAGATCTGCGGCTGGGAGAGGCCGAGGAAGGGAAGGTTCTGGGCGATCAGGAAGCCGGCACCGAGACCGCCGAGCATCGCCACCCCGCCGAAGTACGGGATCGGGACGGCGTGCACATCGCGGTCGCGGACCTGGGCCACCGCGCCAGTCCTCATCGCCAGCTCCCGGGCCACGACGCAGAGCAGGTAGCTCACGATGGCGGCGGTCAGGAAGACCAGCAGGTACTCACGCACCGGTGGTCGTGCCCTCGGGCTCGCTCGGTCCGTCCACGTCCGCCACCGCGACTTCGATGGTCGCGAGCACCGTGCGCAACTCCTCGACCCCGATTACGCCGACCCGGAGCACCCGGGGCTGGGCGCCGGTGCAGTCGACGATGGTGGAGGGCTGGTCGCCGGAGCTCGGGCCGCCGTCGAGGATCACCGAGACGTGCTCGGCGAGCATGTCCGCAGCGGCGTCGGCGCTCGTCGCGGCCGGCTGCCCGGTGACGTTGGCCGAACTCACCGCCAGCGGGCCGGTCCTGGCCAGCAGTTCGAGGGCGACCCGGTCGTCCGGCATCCGCACCGCCACCGTGCCGCGGGTCTCGCCCAGGTCCCATTGCAACGATGCCTGGTGCCGCACCACGATGGTCAACGGGCCGGGCCAGAAGTGCTCGACCAGGACCCGCGCCCACTCCGGGGGCTTCAACGCCAATGCATCCAGGGTGGCTGCTGACCCGATCAGGACCGGCGGCGGCATCTCGCGGCCGCGGCCCTTCGCCGCCAGCAGTCGGGCGACTGCCTCGGAGTCGAAGGCATCCGCACCGATCCCGTAGACGGTGTCGGTGGGCAGCACGATGAGCTCGCCGGCGCGGACTGCCGTCGTGGCCGCGGCCAACCCGGGCTCGAGGTCGGAGTCGGCGCGTGCGTCGTAGCGGGTGGACACGGGACTCATCGTGCCAGTCGAGCGGTCAGGTAACGCGGACGACCTGCCAGATCGAGATGGTCACGCACCTCGCTCCAGCGGCCGGCGTTCGCGAACACCGCCGGTGCGGAGGTGCCCTGGAGGTCGGCGTGCTCGGCACCCAGGACTCCGCCGGGGCGGAGCAGCCGGGCGGCGACCTGCTCGAGGACCCGCATCGCGACCAGGCCGTCAACGCCGGAGAAGAGCGCCAGGTGCGGGTCATGGTCACGGGCCTCGGGCGCCACCGTCTCCCAGGCCTCCAGCGGGATGTACGGCGGGTTGCAGACCACGACGTCGACGGTGCCGTCCAGATCGGTGAAAGCGTCGGCCATGTCGCCCAGCCGCAGGTCGACGCCGACCGACGCCAGGTTCTGCTCTGCCCAGTGGTGCGCACCGGGGTCGAGCTCGACGGCATGTACTCGCGCCAGTGCCACCTCGTCGGCGATGCTGCGCGCGATCGCCCCGGAGCCGGTGCACAGGTCGACCACGACAGGGCGCTCGTCGCGGTGCGCGAGGGCTTGTGCTGCCTCGATCGCCCAGCCGGCCAGCAACTCGGTCTCGGGTCGGGGGGTGAAGACTCCCGGACCGACGGCCAGCTCGACGTAGCGGAAGCCGGTGCTGCCGATCAGGTGCTGCAGCGGGACCCGTCCGCCGCGGCGTTCGACCAGCCGGCCGAACTCGTCCTGAATGGATCTCGGAACCTCGCGGAGCAGGGCGAGGTCACCGCGCCTTGCGCCGAGCACGTGTGCGAGCAGCATTTCGGCATCGTTGAGCGCACTGGGCACCCCGGCGGCGTCCAACCGAGCGACCGCCGCCGCGATCAGCTCATCTGGTGCCGGTCCTGCCGAGGGTTCGTCTGCCCGCATGCTCACCCTCCGAGTGCGGCCATGCGCTCGGTGAGGTCGGCCTGGACGCAGGATTCGATCACCGGCTCCAGCGCTCCGTCGAGGACCTGGTCGAGGTTGTAGGACTTGTAGCCGGTGCGGTGGTCGGAGATCCGGTTCTCGGGGTAGTTATAGGTCCGGATCCGCTCGGAGCGGTCCACGGTGCGGACCTGGGACCGCCGGGCATCGCTGGCCTCGGCGCTGGCCTGCTCCTCGGCAGCCGCGAGCAACCGGGCCCGCAGAATCCGCATCGCCTGGTCGCGGTTCTGCAGCTGGGACTTCTCGTTCTGGCAGCTCGCCACGACGCCAGTGGGCAGGTGCGTGATCCGGACCGCGGAGTCAGTGGTGTTGACGCTCTGGCCACCCGGGCCGCTGGAGCGGAAGACGTCGATGCGCAGGTCGTTGTCGTTGATCGAGACGTCGACCTGCTCGGCCTCGGGCAGGACCAGGACACCGGCGGCGGAGGTGTGCACCCGTCCCTGACTCTCGGTCACCGGGACCCGCTGGACCCGGTGCACGCCGCCCTCGAACTTCAGCAGCGCGTACGGCGCCTCGCCAGGTGCCAGGACACCCTTGGCCTTCACCGCGACGGTGACCGATTTGTAGCCGCCCAGGTCGGACTCGTTGGCATCCAGGATCTCGGTCTTCCAGCCGCGGGTCTCGGCGTACCGGGTGTACATCCGGAGGAGGTCAGCGGCAAACAGTGCGGACTCCTCGCCGCCTTCCCCGGACTTCACCTCGAGCAGAGCGTCCTTGCCGTCGGACGCCTCTCGCGGGATCAACAGCTGGCGCAGCCGCTCCCCCGTCCTGGTCCGGCGTTCGGCCAGCTCGACGGCCTCGGCGGCGAACGCCTCGTCCTCCCCGGAGAGCTCCTGGGCGGCCTGGGCGTCGTCGCCGAGCTGCTGCCACTCGGCGTAGGTCCGCACGATCGAGGAGAGCTCGGCGTAGCGCTGGTTGAGCTTGCGGGCGCGCGCCTGGTCGGAGTGCACCTCGGGGTCGGCCAGCGTGGTCTCGAGCTCGGCGTGCTCGGCGATCAGACCTTCGACTGCTTCGAACACCTCGACACCCTCTCCTGCTCGGCCTGGACAGCTGGTACGACAAAGCGAACGCCGGCCTCCGCAGGCGCTGAGGTGATCAGCGCGCGGGACCGGCGTTCGGAGAAGCTACTTGGAGTCTTCGGTCTTCTTGGCGTAGCGGGCCTCGAACCGGGCAACGCGGCCACCGGTGTCGAGGATCTTCTGCTTGCCGGTGTAGAACGGGTGGCAGTTGGAGCACACGTCGGCATGGAGCTTGCCCTCAGGGGAGGTGCTGCGCGTCTCGAACTTGTTTCCACAGGTACAGGTCACCTCGGTGAGCACGTACGCGGGGTGGACGTCCTTCTTCATTACTGTTCCTCTCGGTCCTCGAGCCGCCGGGTCGTCCACGGGTGCGAACGTGAACCGGAGCCAACCAGTGATTGTGCCAGTTTCGACGGCTCCGACGAAATCGGGCGATGACGCAGGCACACCTGCTCAACGCGGCGCTGAGCGGGGTTGTTCCTGAGGCAGGAGCGAGCTACCCCTCGCCGAGGACCGCTGCCACGCGTAGCGCCAGCTCACGAGGGCTGAACGGCTTGACTACGTAGTCGTCCGCACCGGCCTCGAAGCCCTGTTCGATGTCAGACTCCTGCGCCCGAGCGGTCAGCATGATGATCGGAACGCCGACCATCGTCGGGTCGGCGCGCAGTGCCCGAGCCGCTTCCAGTCCGCTCATCCCCGGCATCATCACGTCGAGGATGACCAGGTCCGGCTTGGAGCTGAGGCAGGCTTCGAGGGCGGCCGTACCGTCAGCGACGGGGAGCACCTCGTGACCTGCGTGCCGCAGCTTGAAGACAACGAGCTCCCTGATGTCTGCGTCGTCGTCCGCGATCACGATGCGCGCCATGCCGCCCCTCCCGGACCTGATCTCTTCGGGTCGTCATTGTCGTCGCTACCCGAGGCAATGTCGCTCAGCATAACGACTACCGCCGCCGCCACGGGTCGAACCCGGAACTCAGCCCTCTGAGCCGCCGGGCGCCGGGGTGGTCTTCTGCACCTGCATCAGGAACTCGAGGTTGTTCTGGGACCTCTTCAGGCGCTCGAGCAGCAGCTCCAGGGCCTGCTGGCCGTCGAGACCGGAGAGCACCCGGCGCAGCTTCCAGACGATCGCGAGCTCCTCCTCGCTCATCAGGAGTTCCTCGCGGCGGGTCCCGGATTGGACGGCGTCGATGGCCGGGAAGAGCCTCTTGTCGGCGAAGTCGCGGCGCAGCCGGATCTCCATGTTCCCGGTGCCCTTGAACTCCTCGAAGATCACCTCGTCCATCTTCGAGCCGCTCTCGATCAAGGCGGTGGCCAGGATGGTCAGCGAACCGCCATCCTCGATGTTGCGGGCAGCGCCGAAGAAGCGCTTCGGCGGGTACAGCGCAGCGGAGTCGACTCCTCCCGACAGGATCCGGCCGCTGGCCGGGGCAGCGAGGTTGTACGCGCGGCCCAGCCGGGTGATGCCGTCGAGCAGGACGACCACGTCGTGGCCGAGCTCCACCAGGCGCTTGGCCCGCTCGATCGCCAACTCCGCGACCAGGGTGTGATCGGTGGCTGGGCGGTCGAAGGTCGAACTGATCACCTCGCCGTTGACCGAGCGCTCGAAGTCAGTGACCTCTTCGGGTCGCTCGTCGACCAGGACAACCATCAGGTGGCACTCGGGGTTGTTCGTGGTGATCGAGTTTGCGATCGACTGCATGATCACCGTCTTGCCCGCCTTGGCCGGCGACACGATCAGGCCGCGCTGGCCCTTGCCGATCGGCGACGCGATGTCGATGACGCGGCCGATCATGTTGGTCGAGGTCGTCTCCATGCGCAGGCGCTCGGAGGGGTACAAGGGCGTCAGCTTGGCGAACTCCACGCGGTTCTTGGCCGCCTCCGGATCGCCGCCGTTGACCGAGTCGAGCTTGACCAGCGGGTTGAACTTCTCCTTGCGGTCGCCTTCGCGCGGCTGACGCACCTGACCGGTGACGGCATCACCCCGGCGCAGGCCGTACTTGCGCACCGTGGAGAGCGACACATACACGTCGTCGGTACCCGGCAGGTAGCCGCTGGTGCGGACGAAGGCGTAGCTGTCGAGCACGTCGAGGATGCCGGCACAGGGCGCCAGCACGTCGTCCTCAAGGATCTGGAGATCAGGTTCGTTGCGGTTCCCACGCCCCCCGGCGGCGCGGTGCTCCTGGTTGCGGTTGTTGTCCTGGTTGCGGTTGTTGTCCTGGTTGCGGTCCTGGTTGCGGTTGTTGTCCTGGCCACGGTTGTCCTGGCCACGGTTGTCCTGGTTGCCGCTCCCGGGGACCGCACGTTCGCGGTCCCGACCACGGCGCCTGCGGTTGCGGCGGCTGCCGCCTTCCTCATCGCCGGCCTGGCTGTTCTGGTTGCCGCCGGCCTGGTTGTTCTGGTTGTTCTGGTTGTTCTGGTTGTCGGGGGCCGCGTTGCCCTCGGCGTTGCCCTCCGCGCTTTTTGCCGCTTCGCCGTCCTCGTTCTCGCGACTGCGGGTGCGGTTGCCGCCGTTGCGGTCGCCGACGGTGCGATCCCCGCCGGTGCGGGGATCGGCCTTGACCTCGGCCTGCTCGGCCGGCGCGGGCTTCTCTGCCCGGGTCTGCTGCTGCGGTCGCTCACCGGCGTCGCTCTCGCGCTTCTCGCTGCGGGGGGAACCGCCGCCACCGCGGCCCTGGGCTGCCTTGATCGCGGCGACCAACTCGGCCTTCTTCAACCCGGTGGCCTTGATCCCTAGGCCGCCGGCCACCTTCTTCAGCTCAGGCAGCAGCATGCTGCCCAGTCCCTTGCCGGAACCCTTGCCGGTCTCGGCGGGTGCGGTGGTATCGGTGGTTTCCGTCATGCGGGGTCCTTCCCCAGGTGCTCGCCGTACGGGTGAATCCGTCGGGCTGCGCGCGCAGAGTGATAGGGCACAGAATCCGAACAGAGGAGTTGCGTCAGGGTGTCGCGCTGGTCGGAGGACCAACGGTGCGATCTCACTGGACGCGTTTCGACCCTAGCACTGCGACGCTAGGTCAAGGTGTGACGACCCGAACACCTTCGTGGTCGACGGTGATTCGGACAGACGACCAACCCGCAGGGCAGCGATCGGCCAGGTCGGAGCCGTTGGTGACCAGGACGAGCACCGTTGGGCCGGCACCGGAGATGAAGGCTGCCAGTCCCGCGGCGCGGAGCTTGGAGACCAGTCCGAAGGACTCCGGCATCGCCGAGCTGCGGAACTCCTGGTGCAGGAAGTCCTCGGTACCCCTCCAGAGCGCACCCCGGAGTTCCGCGTCCTCGGCGTGGGCGCCACCGAGCGCCGCGACCAGGAGCGCAGCCCGGCCGGTGTTCGCTGCGGCGGCTCCGTGCTCGACGTGCGCTGGCAGTAGTCCACGAGCCGCCTCGGTGCTGACCCCGGTCGGCGGCACGAAGGCCACGGCGCTGACCCGGGGGTCGATCGGTGCCCGGGTCGCCCAGACCTCGCTCGTCGCCTGCCCGCAGACGACGAGGCCGCCGAGGAGCGCGGGCGCCACGTTGTCGGGGTGTCCCTCGATCTGGTTGGCCAGCCGGAGCAAGGCGTCGTCGTCCAGTCGCTCACCACCGGCCACCAGGGCCCGTGCGAGCGTCAGCCCGCCGACGATGGCCGCGGAGGAGGACCCGAGGCCACGGCTCTGCGGGATCCTGTTCTCGAAGCTCAGCCGAAGTCCTGGCGGGGTGACTTCTAATGCCTCGAAGGCCACCCGCATCGAGCGGACCACCAGGTGGCGCTCGTCGCGGGGCAGGTGCTGTGCCCCTTCACCGAGGATCTCGATGCTGAGGCCGACTGCGGCGACCTCACCGATCAGCAGGTCGTGCAGGCCTAGCGCGAGTCCGAGGCAGTCGAAGCCCGGACCGAGGTTGGCACTGGTCGCAGGCACGGCCACCGCGACGGGCCCCGCAACGAAGTCGCTCATCGGCGGACCGTCAGTCCAGGCCGGCTGCGCGGGCGGCAGCGGTGACGTCGGCGTCGACCACGGTGTCGACCAGGTCAGTGAAGGTCGACAACGCGGTGTCGATGTCCTTCAGGCCGTGCCCGGTCACGGTGACCACGACCTGCTTGCCGCGCAGGTCGGCCCCCTCGGCGTGCTCGATCAGCAGGCCGGCGATACCGGCAGCCGAGGCAGGTTCGACGAAGACGCCGTCGCGGGAGGCGAGGTCTCGCTGGGCGGAGAGGATCTGGTCGTCGGTGACCTTGCGGAACATCCCGCCGGACTCGGTCGCCGCCGCCATCGCCAGGTCCCACGAAGCCGGGTTGCCGATCCTGATCGCCGAGGCGACGGTCTCCGGGTCGGGCACCGGAGCTCCGAGCACCAGCGGCGCCGCACCGGCCGCCTGCCATCCGCGCATCACCGGGGTCCGGGTGGAGTCCCCCGAGTCGAGGTACTCCTTGTAGCCCTTCCAGTACGCCGAGATGTTGCCGGCGTTGCCGGTGGGCAGTACGTGCACGTCAGGGGCGTCGCCGAGGAAGTCGACGATCTCGAAGGAGCCGGTCTTCTGGCCTTCCAGGCGCATCGGGTTGACCGAGTTCACCAGAGCGACCGGGTAGTCCTCGGCAAGCTTCCGGGAGAGCCTGAGGCAGTCGTCGAAGTTGCCGCGGACCATGATCACCTGGGCGCCGTGCACGATCGCCTGGGCCAGCTTGCCTGCGGATATCTTGCCCTGCGGCACCAGCACCAGTGGCTTGATCCCGGCCTTGGCCGCGTACGCCGCCATCGAGGCCGAGGTGTTGCCTGTCGAGGCGCAGACAACGGCCTTGGCCCCCTGGCCGACGGCGACCGAGAGCGCGACGGTCATGCCGCGGTCCTTGAACGAGCCGGTGGGGTTGTTGCCCTCGACCTTCAGCCAGACCTCGGCACCCGTCAGCCCGGAGAGCCAGTCGGAGGCGACCATCGGGGTGCCGCCCTCGCGCAGGGTGATCGTCGGGGTGTTCTCGGGGAGGTCGAGACGGTCTCGGTACTCCTCGATCACACCGAGCCACTGGTGAGTCATCTCGCGGCCCTCATCGCTCTGCTCACTCCTGGGCTCCTTCGACACGCATCACCGAGGACACGTCCCTAACGAACGCCATCCGGCGGATCGACTCCACGGTGGCAGCCAGGTCCGCGTCGCTCGCGGTGTGCGAGACCACGACGAGCTGGGCGTCGTCACCGCGGCCCTCCTGGCGAACGGTCTGAATGGAGACGTCGTGCTCGGCGAACGCCTGCGCGACCGCAGCGAGTACGCCGGCCTTGTCGTCCACGTCGATCTGAACGTGGTAGCGGGTCTCGGTGCTGCCCATCTCGAGGATCGGCAGGTCGGCGTACGCGGACTCGCCGGCTCCGCGGACCTCACCGATCCGGTTGCGGGCAACGGTGACCAGGTCGCCCAGGACGGCGCTCGCGGTCGGGGCACCACCGGCGCCGGGGCCGTAGAACATCAGCTGGCCGGCGGCCTCGCTCTCGACGAAGACCGCGTTGTAGGCACCGCGGACGCTCGCCAGCGGGTGGCTGGTCGGGATCATCGCCGGGTGCACCCGGGCCGAGACAGCCGGGCCGTCGGGTCCTTCGACCAGCGAGCAGATTGCGAGCAGCTTGACCACGCAGCCCATCTGCCGGGCCGACGCGACGTCGCTCGCGGTCACCTCGGCGATGCCCTCGCGGTACACGTCGGCCGCAGTGACCCGGGTGTGGAACGCCAGGCTGGCCAGGATCGCGGCCTTCGCCGCCGCGTCGAAGCCCTCGACGTCCGCGGTCGGGTCGGCCTCGGCGTACCCGAGTCCCTGGGCCTCCTCCAGCGCCTCGGTGAAGCCTGCGCCGGAGGTGTCCATCCGGTCGAGGATGAAGTTGGTGGTCCCGTTCACGATGCCCAGCACCCGGGTGACCTTGTCGCCTGCCAGCGACTCGCGCAGCGGGCGCAGGATCGGGATCGCCCCGGCCACGGCAGCTTCGTAGTACAGGTCCCGGTTGGCAGCGGCAGCAGCAGCGAAGAGTGCAGCGCCGTCCTCGGCGAGCAACGCCTTGTTGGCCGTGACGACCGAGGCACCGCCGGCAAGGGCAGCCAGGATCAGGCTGCGGGCCGGCTCGATGCCGCCGATCACCTCGACGACCACGTCGACGTCCTCGCGGGTGACCAGGGCATCGGCATCGGTGGTGAACAGCTCGGCCGGCAGGTCGGCGTCCCGCTCCAGGCCGAGGCGGCGTACGGCGATGCCGGCGAGCTCGACCGGGGCGCCCACGCGGGCGGTCAGGTCGGCGGCCTGCTCGCTGATCAGCCGCGCCACCTGGGTGCCGACGACCCCGCAGCCCAGCAGGGCCACGCGAATCGGTTCAGCCCGCTTGGCAGGCTGCTGAGTACTCATCGAGGTCAGTCTTTCATCCGGGCGCCCAGGCCGACGTCGAGTCTCAGCAGGTCGTCGACGGTCTCGCGGCGGACGACCACGCTGCTGAGACCGTCCTTGACCGAGATCACCGGCGGGCGCAGCGCGTGGTTGTAGTTGCTGGCCATCGAGCGGCAGTAGGCACCGGTACCGGGGACGGCGATCAGGTCGCCGGGGACCAGGTCTCCGGGCAGGAACTCGTCCTTGACCACGACGTCGCCTGCCTCGCAGTGCATCCCGACCACCCGGGCGAGCAGCACCGGAGCGTCGGAGGCACGACCGGCCAGCGTCGCGGAGTAGTCCGCGTCGTACAGGGCGGTGCGGATGTTGTCGCTCATGCCGCCGTCGACGCTCACATAGGTACGCACCGCGCCGCCGTCGAGCTCGACCGCCTTGACGGTGCCGACCTCGTAGACGGTGCACATGGCCGGGCCGACGATGGCGCGGCCGGGCTCGATCGAGAGCCTCGGAACGGCGACGCCGCGTGCCTTCGCCTCCTCGGTCACGATCTTGGTGAGCTCGAGCGCGAGCCGCGCCGGATCGGCCGGGTCGTCCTGGGTGGTGTACGCGATCCCGAAACCGCCGCCGAGATCCATCTCGGGCATCACGACACCCACCTCCTCGGAGACCTGGGTGTGCAGCGCCAGCACCCGTCGGGCAGCCACTTCGAAACCGGAGGAGTCGAAGATCTGCGACCCGATGTGGGAGTGCAGACCGAGCAGCTCCAGACCCGGTACGGCGGTGATCAAGGCGGCAGCCTCCAGGGCATCGCCGGAGCTGATCGAGAAACCGAACTTCTGGTCCTCGTGCGCGGTGGCGATGTACTCGTGGGTGTGTGCCTCGACCCCGGCAGTCACCCGGATCAGCACCCGGGCGGGGCGTCCGAGCTCGCTGGTGATGCGGGAGAGCCGCTCGATCTCGTGGAAGGAGTCGACGATAATCCTCCCCACCCCGAGCTCGACGGCGCGAGTCAGCTCGGCCATCGACTTGTTGTTGCCGTGGAACCCGATCCGCTCGGCGGGTACCCCGGCACGCTCGGCGACCGCGAGCTCGCCACCGGAACAGACGTCGAGGAAGAGCCCCTCCTCGATCACCCAGCGGGCGACCGTGGTGCTCAGGAACGCCTTGCCGGCGTAATAGACGTCGAAGTCCGCGAAAGAAGTCCGGAAGGCAGCGGCCCGGGCCCGGAAGTCGACTTCGTCCAAAACGTAGGCCGGGGAACCGTGCTCGGCGACCAGGTCGGGTAGACGCACTCCCCCGACCTCCAGGACCCCGTCGACTTTGACGGCCGTGGTCGACCAGAGCTGCGGGACCAGCCGGTTGACGTCCTCGGGATCACGCAGCCAGGCAGGGCCCCGGACCGAGACGGCGGCATGGGCCCAGCCCGCCTCGTGTGCGCGCGCCATCAGGTCACATCCGCTCGGGCGCCGAGACGCCGAGCAGGTCGAGGCCGTTGGCCAGCACGATCCGGGTGGCATCGACGAGCAGCAGCCGGGCGCGGTGCAGGTCGTTGATCTCCTCGTCACCCATCGGCAACACCCGGCAGTTGTCGTAGAACCGGTGGTACTTCCCGGCGAGCTCCTCAAGGTAGCGCGCGACCCGGTGCGGCTGCCGCAGCTCGGCGGCACTGGCGACCACCCGCGGGAACTCGGCGAGTGCCCGCAGCAGCTCGCCCTCCTTCTCGTGGGTGAGCAGCTCGGGGTTCGGGGCGGCGACGACCCCCAGGTCGGCAGCGTTGCGGAGCAGGCTGGAGACCCGGGCGTGCGCGTACTGGACGGTGAAGACCGGGTTGTCGTTCGAGGCCTTCGCCCAGAGGTCGAGGTCCAGGTCGATGTTGGAGTCCGAGGAGTACCGGGCCAGCGCGTAACGGGCGGCGTCCACCCCGATCGCCTCGACCAGGTCGTCGATCGTGACGACGGTGCCGGCCCGCTTGGACATCCGCACCGGCTGGCCTTCGCGGAGCAGGTTCACCATCTGCCCGATGAGGACCTCCAGGTTGACGTGCGGGGTGTCACCGAAGGCCGCACACATCGCCATCAGCCGACCGACGTACCCGTGGTGGTCCGCGCCGAGCATGATGAAGCAGCGGTCGAAGCCTCGGCTGCGCTTGTCGAGGTAGTAGGCCAGGTCCCCGGACAGGTACGCGCCCTGACCGTCGGACTTGATGATCACCCGGTCCTTGTCGTCGCCGAACTGCTCCGTCCGCAGCCAGAGGGCGCCGTCGCGCTCCATGGTGTTGCCGAGCTCGGTGAGTCGCGCCACCGCCCTGTCGACGGCCCCGCTGGTGTGCAGGTCGTCCTCGTGGAAGTACACGTCGAAGTCGACCCCGAAGTCGTGCAGGCTCTGCTTGATCTCGGTGAACATCAGGTCGACGCCGACCTCTCGGAAGACCTCCTGAGCCTCGTCGTCGGGCAGCGCGAGAACCTCCGGGCGCCGAGCCAGCACGTCCTTGGCGATCTCGTCGATGTAGTCCCCGCCGTACCCGTCGTCGGGGACCGGGCGGCCATGGGCGGCGGCGAGCAGCGAACCGGAGAACCGGTCGATCTGGCCGCCGTGGTCGTTGAAGTAGTACTCCCGGGTGACCTCGGCGCCGGTCTTGGTCAGGATCCGGCCGAGCGCATCTCCGACTGCCGCCCACCGGACACCGCCGATGTGGATCGGTCCGGTGGGGTTGGCCGAGACGAACTCGAGGTTGATCTTCTCCCCGGCGAACGTGCCCGAGCTGCCGTAGCCCTCGCCCGCGGCCACGATGTCGGCAGCCACCTGGCCCTGAGCACCGGCTTCGACGGTGATGTTGAGGAACCCGGGTCCAGCGACATCGACGGCGCTGATGCCGACTGCGGCTCGCAGCCCCTCGGCCAGCAGCTCGGCCAGCTCACGCGGGTTGGTGCCCTGCCCCTGGACCGATGCGGCCTTCGCTAGCTGCAGCGCGACGTTGGTCGCGTAGTCGCCGTGCTCCTTGACCCGCGGTCGCTCCACCGTCACCTCGGTCGGTACGCCGTCGGGCAGGGTGAGCGCGCCGGAGTCGACCAGCGTCGAGAGGGCGTCGACGATGGTGGCGGAGAGCTGCGCGGGATTCACCCGCCAAGCCTATCGGCGGGCACCGGTTTCCTCCGCACTGATATCGACCGGTAGTGTTCGTGCTCGCGCCACGGCACCCGGCAACGGGTGCAGGCCTCCGTAGCTCAGGGGATAGAGCACTGGTTTCCGGTACCAGGTGTCGCAGGTTCGAATCCTGCCGGAGGCGCAGACAATGTCCTCGTGGTCCGCTCGTCGGATCAGTGCTCGCTGCCGACCCTGCTCATCTCGCTGTGCTCGGGCGTTGACAGCTCGTCGGCGATTGAGACCGTGAGCCCGCCGACCATGAAGGCGAGGATCACCGCGACCAGAGCGCCCGTGCCGATCGCCGGGATGAAACGGCGGGCCCCCTCGATCGGTTGATCGGCCCCGTGGTGGTGCTCGTGGGTCAGCGCGTGACCCTTTCCGCGCTGGAGCAACCAACGGTTCACCGGAAACGCGACCAGGAAGGCGACGCCGAGGGCGATGGGCATCCCGATCCAGAAGGTCGGGTTCACCAGGCCGGCGTCCATGGCGCCCGGGATCAGCGCCATGACGGCGTTGTCGACCAGCTCCATGGTGGCGATCGACAGGGTGTCGGCAGCGAACACCAGGCTGATCGCAGCGGCCAACCCCATCCCGGACCGCAGCAGCGGCAGGGTCGAGAGGGCATAGCCGAAGGCGAAGGCCAGGCTGACTGCGAGAACGATCGTGGCGGCGGTGGAGAACCCTGCTGCGGTCCCGATCATCAGGCCGAGCACCTCTCCGATCGCGCACCCGGTCAAGCAGTGCAGGGTCGCGCTCGCGGCCATGCCATTGAGGCCGCCGCCCCCGTGACCAGCATGGTCGTGGTGGCTGTCTGGAGCGGCTGGCCCTGCTCCGTGGACGTGGTGGGCGTGCTCGCGCATGTCTGGCTCCTCAAGGTTTTTTGGCGCCGCGTGGAATACCCAGGGGGGGTATCTACGTTCGAAACCAAGACCGCAACCATATACCCCCTAGGGGTATTTGATCAAGGAGCAGTTTCCATGTCCACATCAGCACCCTCACCAGATCGGCGATGGGCCGGCCTAGCCGTCATCGCCGCCGCACAGTTCATGGTCATCATGGACACCTCGATCATCGGGGTGGCACTCCCCGAGATGCAGGCGGACCTCGGCTTCGCAGCCGGAGACCTGTCCTGGGTCTTCAATGCCTATGTCATCGCGCTCGGCGGACTCCTGCTCCTGGGCGGGAAGCTCTCGGACGTCTTCGGCGCCCGGCGCGTCTTCACCGCAGGGTGGACCGTCCTCCTCGCGGGTTCCGTCGTTGCTGCGCTCGCGGGGTCGCCCGCGGTCGAGCTGGCCGGGCGCGCCGTCCAAGGAGCCGGCTCTGCGCTCGTCGCGCCCTCGGCGCTCACCCTGCTCTTCATGCTGTTCGGCTCGAGGCCGGGCGAACTGACCAAGGCACTGTCCGTCTACGGCGCCGCAGCACCCGCAGGTGGCACCGCAGGGGTGTTCCTCGGTGGCGTCATCACCGAGTACCTGTCCTGGCCGTGGGTCTTCTGGATCAACGTCCCGATTGCACTGCTCGTGCTCGTGGTCACACCCAAGCTCTTCCCGCAGGCACCCCCAGCGGGCAACCGGCGGGTCGACCTCCTCGGCGCCCTGACCGTCACGGGAGGCCTCGGTGCTGCCGTGTACGCCATCGTCAAGGCACCCGAGGTCGGCTGGGACGCGCCCCAGACGTGGACCGTCCTGGGCGCCGCCGTCGCCCTGCTCGTCACGTTCGTGGCGACGCAGGCGCGTGGCCGCAACCCGTTGCTCAGGCTGGGCATCTTCACGGCGCCCAATCTGGCGGCCGCCAACCTGGTGCAGGTCCTGCTGGGCGCTGCCTGGATCCCGATGTGGTTCTTCCTGAACCTCTACCTCCAGCAGGTCCTTGGATACTCGGCGTTCCCGTCCGGTGCCGCACTCCTGCCCATGACCGGCCTCATCATGCTCGGCATGGTCGTCTTGGCGCCCCGGGTGATCGCTGCGCTCGGCACAGCTCGCACCACGGTCGTCGGCCTGCTGCTGCTGACGGTGGGCATGGGGTGGCTCGCCCTGGTTGACGCGGACGGCTCGTTCGCCGCCGATGTTCTGCCCGGCTCACTGATCGCTGCTCTGGGCATGTCCCTGGCCTTCATCCCGACCCTGGGAACCGCGATCGGCTCGGCGCGACCCGAAGAAGGTGGACTTGCCAGCGGCATCGTCAACACCAGCTATCAGATCGGGTCGGCTGTCGGCCTGGCCGTCATGACCGCGATCGCGGCCGCCAACGGAGCCAACCTTGTCGGTGACGCCGGCGCTCTGACCAACGGATACTCCGCAGCCTTCATCGGCGCGGCCGCCGTCGCACTCGCCGGCGCAATCGCAGCCGGTGTACTCCTGCGGGAACCCGGCACAACCCAACTGAACGAGGCAGCAGCCGACGCAGTCGACACCGCCGCCTGACCGCCCATCCACATCAACCAAGGAGGTGCGCCATGTGCGACCACCGCGGCCGTAACGCCGACCCCGACCACTTCGTCGCAGCCTGAGCCGCTGACACGGTGGCGCCGCGACCTGCAGCGCCACCGTGTCGGCCTAGCTCAACAGGCTCGTCACCAACTGCCGGTACACCCGCAACTGGGCACGCATCGGCTCGGCTGAGCCCAGGCCGCGGGACATCAGGAACGCGCCCTCGAAGGTCGCGAACAGGTGGTCGGCCAACTCGTCGGGGTCTGGCGCAGCCTCCGGCTCGACCGCCGCATAAGCGTCGCGGAGCAGCCCCGAGAGGGCAGCTCGCCAGCCCTGGATGGCGCGCTCGACCTCCGAGGTGGTCGAGTCCTCGAGCAGGTCGCGCTCGGACAGGACGGCGATGTACATGCACGACTCAGAGCCGACCAGGGTCTCGGCCCACTGCTCGTAGTGCCCGACGAAGGCCAGCACCTTCTCGACCGGGTCATCCTGGGCAGCAGCCGCCTCGAGCCCGGCGGCGAGCATCGCCAGATCGGCGTCGACGTACCGGGTCACCAACGCCCGGGCCAGGGCCTGCTTGGACGGGAAGTGGTGGAAGAACGCGCCCTTCGAGCTCCCCGAGGCGGCCAGGATCTGGTCGACAGAGGTGCCTGCGAAACCGTTGCGGATCACCAACTCCTCGGCGGCGTCCAGGAGGAGTAGCCGGGTACGCGAACCATCTCGAGGCATATCGGCATTGTTCCAGACCGTTTGGTCTGATACAAACAGACTGAACAGTCTGCTACGAAGGAGCATCAGATGAGCACCTCCCAACTCCTGGCCGGAACCGAGTGGGTCACCGACGGCGGCCTGGAGACCGACCTGATCTTCAACCACGGCCTGGACCTGCCCGAGTTCGCCTCGTTCCCCCTCGTCGAGGACGACGCCGGCACGGCCGTTCTCGTGTCCTACTACCGCGAGTACGCCGCGGTCGCCCGGACGGCCGATGCCGGCGTCCTGCTGGAGACGCCAACCTGGCGCGCGAATCCGGACTGGGCCCGACTACTGGGCTACGACGCCGCTGCGCTCGATCGCGCGAACCAGAAGGCGGTGGGCCTGGTCCAGGCTGTCCTGGACGATGTCGCCACGGGTCGCAGCCTTGTCAGCGGGGCGGTCGGGCCGCGCGGCGACGGGTACCTCGCCAGTGGCACCGATCCCGACGAGGCCGCTGAGTACCACGCGCCCCAGGTGCGCTCGTTCGCCGCCGCAGGCGCCGATCTGGTGCACGCGATGACGATGACCGGGCCCGCCGAGGCGATCGGGGTCGTCCGCGCCGCACGGGACGCCGGACTGCCAGTGTCGATCTCCTTCACCGTCGAGACCGACGGGGTCCTGCCGGACGGTCGGACCCTGCGCGAGGCGGTGGCCGCGGTCCAGGAAGCCGCTCCGGCCGACTGGTACGGCGTGAACTGTGCGCACCCCACCCACCTCGCGCACGCCCTGGACGGCGGCGACTGGCAGCAAGGACTTCGGTTCCTGCGCCCGAACGCCTCGACGATGTCGCACGAGGAGCTCGACGCGATGGAGGTCCTCGACGCCGGCGACCTGGGCCTGCTGACCACGTCGGTCGATCGGGTCCGTCGCCAGGTTCCGTCGGTGTCGGTGCTCGGCGGGTGCTGCGGCACCGATGTCAGCCACGTCGCCGCCCTGTGGGGTGTGGCCCGGCCCTGACCCAGGCCCCGGGGCGGCAGACTGGTGCCATGACGGTCGTGGCCTCGGCGAACATCCTCTACCAGCTCGCCGGCCCCGTCGCCGCGACTGCCCTGGACCAGGTGCTGGCCGAGGGACCCGACCTGGTCGCGCTCCAGGAGTGGTATCTCCCCCGGCTGTGGATCCTGCGCCGCCGGGGCTGGGTCCGGCTGGACCCTGGCTTCGGACTGCCTGCGCTCCCGGTGCCGGGGGCGGGCGGGCCGGGCCTGCGGTACCACTGGGTCGCGACGCTGGCCGACGGCAACGTGGTCGGTGCCCGCGCCGACCGGTACGACCTCCTGGACCCGTGCACCTTCCTCAACATCGCGCCGGCTCGTTCGGAGCGCGCGGACCGGTTCCTGCGGACCGAGCCGCCACGTTTCATCGCCGCCGCAGTGTTTCGCGAGCGGAGCAGCGGCGGCACGGTGGCACTGCTCAGCTACCACCTCTCGGCAGGGGTGCAGGCAGGTGGGGTCTACCGCACCGACCGGCCGGGGATGGCGGCCCGGCACCGGCAGGAAGTCGAGCACCTCGAACAGGTGGTCTCCCGGCTGCAGTCCCAGGGGCACGTCGTCCTCGCGGCGGGCGACTCCAACCTCGACGGCCTCCGCCTCGACGGTCTCACTTCCGCGTGGGAGGGGCGCGAGGGCGAGCCGGGCACCCACGGCAAGGGCAGACGGAAGATCGACGACGTCTTCGGCCCCGGACGCGCTACCGAGGTACGACGGATCGAGACCGCCTCGGACCACCGCGCGATCCTGGTGGTCCGCCCGGACTAGGCCCGGACTGGGCCCGGACTAGGCCCGGACTAGGCCCAGGGACGATGTCGAGAACACGGTCGGCTGTTCGACGTAGGGGCAAGAACACCGACGGAAGGAACCCCATGAACGAGCTCCGGACCGACAAGGTCGCCGGCCCCACCTCCTACTTCCCCTCGATCGAGAAGAAGTACGGACGGCCGATCGAGGACTGGATCGCGCTGATCCGGACGAGCCCGTTGACCCGGCACCTGGAGCTGGTCGGCTGGCTCAAGACCGAGCACGGGTTGGGACACGGGCACGCGAACGCGCTGGTGGCGCACACCCTCGCCGTACCCCGGTAGCCAACTGGTCGTTGGACGCACCATGCGACGCGTCCTGGCCCCCGCACTCACCGCGCTGGCCGCCCTCACCGCCCTGGTCACCACCGCCCTCGTCCCGGCCTACGCCGACCCGGCACCCGAGCCCGGGACCCCGGAGTACCTGGTCCGCGACCTGAAGAACATCACCGACGCGTATGGGCGGGTCATCGGTCCCGGCGGCCAGGTAGCCAACCCGGCCTACCTGCCGGCGTTGGTCAGGGAGTCGTCGCTGCTCTCGGCCACCCAGCTGTTCAACCAGGCGGTCAACCCGCTGCGTCCGGTGATCAGCGCCGGTCAGTTGGTTCCCGGCTGGAACGTCGGCAACCCGTTGCGCGCCGGTTGGAACGGGACCCGCGGCGTCTCCAGGCCGGTCTCCTTCCTGAACCGGTACGGCGCCCAACTGCGCGGCACCGTCTACGCACCGAAGCCCGGCGCCGCGGACCCGTACACCGGCGCGACCCTGACCGGTCCGTTCCCCGGGGTGGTCATCACCCAGGGCTCGATCCAAGGCTCCGAGGGGATGTACGTCTGGTTGGCCCAGGACCTCGCCGAGCGCGGGTATGTCGTGCTGACCTACGACGTCCAGGGCCAGGGCACCAGCGAGACGCTGCCGCACGTCGGCGGCGCGCCCCCAGGATTCAGCGCACTGCCGTTCTGCAACCCGTTCGCCGCTCCGGTCGACGGCAATCTGTCCGGCTGCCCGGGCGTCCCCTTCCAGCAGCTCGCCAACTTCACCACCGGCACCACCGACGCCCTGGACTGGTTCCTCTCGGTGGCTAACCCGTACGGGTCCCGGATCGACAAGACTCTGGACGCGACCCCGGCCACGCCAGGACGGACCACCAGGGTCGCCGTCGTGGGGCACTCGCTCGGTGCGGCAGCGGTCTCCCAGGTCCAAGGCACCGACGAGCGGGTCGCTGCGGTGGTCGCGCTCGACAAGCTCGCAGGGAAGGGTGGCACCAGCACCTTCTCCTCGGCGACCGAGTCGGTCGCCAACGTGCCGACGGTGCCTGCACTGGCGGTCCAGTCGGAGTACGGCTTCAGCGTCACGCCGTACTTCCTCTCCGGGGGCAGCTCGTTGGCCCCGGCCGGGTCCCCGGACGGTCCCGACCCGATGCGGGAGCGGCGCACCGGCTTCGACGACTGGGCCGCCGCCGGGGTCGACAGCATGCTGATCGTGCCGCGAGCCTCCACCCACCTGGAGTACACCGACATCCCGTACGTGCTACCGGCCAGTCGCCACGGCCAGGCGCTGACCAGCACCTACGTGCAGTTGTGGCTCGACAAGTACCTCAAGCACGTCGAGAACGACGACGCCCTGCTCGGCTCCCGGTTCACCTACCTCGAACCGCGGGGCAGGGGCGTCTGGGCGCCGGTGAGCCTGGATCGCAGCACCGGACTGAGCTTCTACTACTGCTCCGGCTACGACCTGGGCGCCGCCGGAACGCAGGTCCGGGACCCGGACATCGCGGACGTCGGCGGCTGTACGCCGTGAGGTGTTCGGAGCGTCGAGACCAAACTCTCACCGCGCAGGCTGCATCGTGGTGGCCAGCGGACTAACCTTGGCTGCGACGTCAACCGGGACATCACCACCAGCACCGCATCGGAAGAGGCGAAACAAGGCCGTGCCAGAGTCCACTGAAGGCAACCCCCTCGAAGCGTTCGGAGCCAACGAGTGGCTCGTTGACGAAATGCACGAGCAGTTCCAGAAGGACCCGAGCTCGGTGGAGCCGGTGTGGAGGGACTTCTTCGCCCAGGCCAAGAACGGGGCCCCCGCGAACAGCGCAACCGAGGCCAAGCCGGCCGCACCCGCACCGGAGAAGAAGGTCGCGCCGGCACCGGTCGCAACCCCGTCGGCTGCCGCAACGCCGTCGGCTGCCACCGAGGCCAAGGCAGCGGCGAAGCCCGCCGCGCCGACCACCCCAGCGACTCCCCCGGTGCCCAAGGAGGCCAGCGCCCCGGCGGCGGCCGAGGCCTCCGACCAGCCGACCCACACCGTTCTTCGCGGTATCGCGGCCGCCACCGCGAAGAACATGGACATCTCGCTCGCGGTCCCGACAGCGACCAGCGTGCGCAACATCCCGGTCAAGCTGCTCTGGGACAACCGCATCGTGATCAACAACCACCTCAAGCGCGCCCGGGGCGGCAAGGTCTCCTTCACGCACCTGATCGGCTACGCGATCATCCAGGCGATCAAGACACTGCCGGAGATGAACAACACCTTTGCCGAGGTCGACGGCAAGCCGACCATGGTGACGCCCGCGCACATCAACCTCGGCCTGGCCATCGACCAGCAGAAGCCCGACGGGACCCGCCAGCTCGTGGCGCCGTCGATCAAGGGCTGCGAGACGATGGACTTCGCCAGGTTCTGGACGGCGTACGAGGAGATCGTGCGCAAGGCCAAAGCCAACAAGCTGACCATGGAGGACTACTCCGGTACGACGCTCAGCCTCACCAACGTCGGCGGTCTCGGCACCAACAACTCGGTGCCGCGGCTGATGCAGGGTCAGGCCGCGATCATCGGCGTCGGGTCGATGGACCTCCCCCCCGAAGCCCAGGGGGCCTCGGAGGAGACGATCACCCGCAACGCCATCAGCCGGATCATGACGATGACGTCGACCTATGACCACCGGGTGATCCAGGGCGCACAGTCCGGCGAGTTCCTGGCCCGGGTACACAAGCTGCTCCTCGGCGAGGACGGGTTCTACGACGGAATCTTCCGCAGCCTGCGGATCCCCTACGAGCCGATCCGCTGGGCCGTGGACAAGTCGCACAGCCACGACGAGGACGTCAGCAAGCAGGCGCGGATCCTCGAGCTGATCCACTCCTACCGGGTACGCGGCCACATGATGGCCGACACCGACCCGCTGGAGTACAAGCAGCGCAGCCACCCCGACCTCGAGATCGAGTCGCACGGCCTGACCCTGTGGGACCTCGACCGCGAGTTCGCCACCGGTGAGTTCGGCGGCGAACGCCGGTTCATGAAGTTGCGCAGCGTGCTCGGCATCCTGCGCGACTCGTACTGCCGGACCGTCGGCATCGAATACATGCACATCCAGGACCCCGACCAGCGCCGCTGGATCCAGGAGCGCGTCGAACAGCCGCACCAGAAGCCGCCGCGCGAGGAACAGCTTCGGATTCTGCTCAAGCTCAACCAGGCCGAGGCCTTCGAGACCTTCCTGCAGACCAAGTTCGTCGGTCAGAAGCGGTTCAGCCTCGAGGGTGGCGAGACCACGGTGCCGGTGATCGACGAGATCTGCGAGGCCGCTGCCGAGCAGGACCTCGACGAGGTCACTATCGGGATGGCGCATCGCGGCCGGCTGAACATGCTGGCGAACATCGTCGGCAAGTCCTACAACCAGATCTTCCGCGAGTTCGAGGGCAACATCGATCCCCGCACGGTCCAGGGCTCCGGCGACGTGAAGTACCACCTGGGCGCCGAGGGTGAATTCATCGCCGGCTCCGGGGACAAGATCAAGGTTTCCATCGCGGCCAACCCTTCGCACCTGGAGACGGTCGACCCGATCCTGGAGGGCATCGCCCGTGCCAAGCAGGACGTGCTGAACCGCGGGATCGAGTTCCCGGTGCTGCCGCTGCTGATCCACGGCGATGCGGCCTTCGCGGGACAGGGCGTCGTCGCGGAAACGCTGAACCTCTCCCAGCTCCGCGGCTACCGCACCGGCGGCACGATCCACGTCGTGGTGAACAACCAGGTCGGGTTCACGACCTCGCCCGCCGCCTCGCGCTCCTCGCTGTACTGCACCGATGTCGCCCGCATGGTGCAGGCACCGATCTTCCACGTGAACGGCGACGACCCGGAGGCCTGCATCCGAGTCGCCCGGCTCGCCTTCGAGTACCGCCAGGCGTTCAACAAGGACGTCGTCATCGACCTGGTCTGCTACCGGCGTCGCGGCCACAACGAGGGCGACGACCCGTCGTACACCCAGCCGCTGATGTACGACCTGATCGAGCAGAAGCGCTCGGTCCGCAAGCTCTACACCGAATCCTTGATCGGCCGCGGCGACCTGACCGTCGAGGAGGCCGAGCAGGTGCTGCAGAACTACCAGCAGCAGCTCGAGCGGGTCTTCACTGAGGTACGCGACGCCGACACCAAGCCGGATTCCTGGACCACGGTGCCGGACTACCCGGACAAGCTCGCGACCGGTGAGGCCACCACCGCGATCAGCGTCGAGGCCATGAAGCGGATCTCGGACGCCTACGTCAGCCCGCCGGACGGTTTCACCGTGCACCCGAAGGTGCTGCCGCAGCTGCAACGCCGCGCGGCCGCGATCAACGAGGGCCCGATCGACTGGGGCACCGGCGAGATCCTGGCCTTCGGCTCGCTGCTGATGGAGGGCCGTCCGGTCCGCCTGGCCGGCCAGGACTCGCGGCGCGGCACCTTCGTGCAACGCTTCGCCACGATCATCGACCGCAAGAACGCCGACGAGTGGACCCCCCTGGCGAACCTGTCCGAGGACCAGGCGTCCTTCTTCGTCTACGACTCCCTGCTCTCGGAGTACGCCGCCCTCGGTTTCGAGTACGGCTACTCGGTCGCCCGCCCGGACGCCCTGGTGCTCTGGGAGGCCCAGTTCGGTGACTTCGTCAACGGCGCCCAGATCATCACCGACGAGTACATCACCGCAGGTCAGACCAAGTGGGGCCAGCAGTCGGGGGTCGTCCTGCTGCTGCCGCACGGCTACGAGGGCCAGGGCCCCGACCACTCCTCGGCGCGGATCGAGCGGTTCCTGACGATGGCCGCCGACGAGGCCTTCGTGGTGGCGCAACCGTCCACCCCCGCCAGCCACTTCCACCTGCTCCGTCGGCACGCGCTCGGCGAGGCGCACAAGCCGCTGATCATCTTCACCCCGAAATCGATGCTCAAGCGCAAGGAAGCCGCCTCGCAGCCCGAGGCCTTCACCCAGGGCTCGTTCGCTCCCGTCATCGGCGACTCGGTCGCTGATGAGGACAAGGTGACCACGTTGCTGCTGTGCAGCGGCCGGATCACCTGGGACCTGATGGTCGAGCGGGGCAAGCGCCAGGGCGAGGAGCCGACCACGGCGATCGTCCGGGTCGAGCAGCTCTACCCGAGGCCCGTCGAGGAGCTGAAGGCCGAGCTGAGCCGCTTTCCCAACCTGCGCTCGGTGCGTTGGGTGCAGGACGAGCCCGCCAATATGGGCCCGGCCCCGCACTTCCGCCTCAACCTGTTCGACGAGCTCGACCAGGACGTCCAGGTCATCTCCCGCAAGGCATCCTCCTCCCCGTCGGTGGGCCAGCACTCCCGCCACGTCGAGGAGCAGAAGTCGCTGATGGACCAGGCCTTCGCCTAGGCGCCCCACGGTGGTTAAGGAGGTCGAGGAGCACCATGTACTTCACCGATCGCGGTATCGAGGAGCTTGAGAAGCGCCGAGGCGACGAGGAGGTCCGGATCGCATGGCTGGCCGAGCAGTTGCGTGACTTCGTCGACCTGCATCCGGACTTCGAGATCCCGATCGAGCGTTTCGCGACCTGGCTGGCCCGGGCGGACGACCCCGACGACGACTGAGGTCCTGGAACCGCGGCGGGGGGCCGGTACGCGTCCCAGAGACGTACCGCCGCCTGACCTCGGTTCTGGTAGCCCTGGTGGGCGCCGTCCTGCTGGTCGGATGCGGGACGGCCCCAGTAGCACCGGCTCCTGGACCGAACTGGTCCGACCCCGAGGTGCGCCAGCTCACCCCGGACCGGCGGCGTGGGTCTGATAGAACGCCTTCCCGACGTCACCAGTCGCGCGGGCCAACTCACCACCAGAACCTGTTCTAGAATGCCGCCATGACCGTGCAGTGGATCTCCGCGCCCAACGCGACCGACGTGACCTACCCCGCCGCCCCGTGGAACATGACTGGCCAGCTCTGGCTGTCGCTGTTCAAGGTCCGCGAAGGTGATCACCCCGACCGCGAGCCGGGCATCTACGGGGTGGCGCTGGTCAAGTACGAGGAGCCGAGCCCGCTGACGTACGGCGAGATCCTGGTCGCTCGGCCGTACAACAAGGCGGTGAACATCACCGACATCTGGGTCGACTCGATCCAGTCGGTGCACGGCGGCCGCGACCTGTGGGCGATCCCGAAGGATCTCTGCGACTTCTCCTTCACCACCACGAAGAAGGGGCCGCTCACCCGGGCACTGTGGACCGTCGAGATCGACGGCGTACCGGTCGTGACTGCCTCGTTCACCGACGTGTCCCGCGCGGCTCCGCGACTGCCCTTCAAGGGCAACACCTGGCAGCAGGGTGCCGACGGCGAGCAGGTCACCGCCGATCTGGTCGGCTCCTCGAAGGCCGCCCCGTGCCGGGCCCACTGGGACTTCAACCCGGACGGCGCCCTGGGCTGGCTGGCCGGCAAGCGGACACTGGCGTCGTTCCGGCAGGCCGACTTCCAGATGTCGTTCGGCTGATCGTCAGCTGAGCGGAGGTCCGACCGGCGGGGCCGGTGGGGCCGGCGGGGCGTCATCAGCGACCTCGCCGACGCTGTCCGCGACGGCGCGCTTGCTGGCCTCGCGGATCTCGAAGAGGTCGGTGGCCAGGCCGCCGACGGTCTTGGCGATGCCGGTCACCGCACCGATCACGATGTTCGTCCCCTGACCTACCGCGTGGGTCACCGCCTCGACGCCGTCCTGGATCGCGTCCTTGCGGATCTCGCCCTTGCTGATGTGGTCCTTCATAGGCACCAGTCTCCGTGCCGGAGTCGACTTGGGCAACGTGAGTCCGATCTCAGGAGTGCGCGTCGGCCGCGGAGTCGAGAGCCCGGCGGATCGCGGGCACTTCGGCGTGCAGGCGCTCGAGTGCCTCCCGGGTCAGGTGCAACACCGTGAGCGGGCTGGTCGCGGTCACCGTGGCCGAACGGAGGCGACGGTTCAGGATCGCCACCTCGCCGATCATGTCGCCGCCCTCGAGCTCGGCGAGCAGCACGCCGTCACGACGCACCTCGACGGTGCCGTCGAGCAGCACGTAGGCCTTGTCGGCCGGAGTCCGGTCCCAGATCAGGGACCAGCCTGCCGGGGCGCTGACCAAGGAGCCCGCTGCGAGCACCGAGCGGAGCTCGACATCGGTAGCCCCGGCGAAGGTACCCAGGGACCGCAGTCGGCGGAACGCGTCCTCGACCTCGTCCCTCCCCGGGCGCGGGGCGGGCGAGATCGAGGTCATCGACCGGTTGACCATCAGGCAGCCGACGGCTTGCTGTACGTCGCGGCCGGAGCGGGCGTCGGCTGGTTCTTGAAGTTCGGCAGCGAGAGCCGGATGATCTTTTTCGCGACACTGAACAGCTGCTTGCCCAGGCTGCCGGTGTTGTAGGCGATGCCGTACTTCTCGCACATCTGCTTCACCTCGACCGACAGCTCCGGGTACCGGCGGGCCGGGATGTCCGGGAACAGGTGGTGCTCGATCTGGTGCGACAGGTTGCCCGACATGATGTGGAAGAGCTTGCCGCCGGTGATGTTCGCCGAGCCGAGCAGCTGGCGGTAGTACCAGTGACCGCGGGTCTCGTTCTCGCACTCCTCCTCGGTGAACGTCGCGACGCCCGCCGGGAAGTGACCGCAGAAGATGATGTTGAAGGTCCAGATGTTGCGGACCACGTTGGCCACGGCGTTGCCGGCCAGGGTGCTCACGAAGAGCGGCCCTGTCAGCGCCGGGAACAGCAGGTAGTCCTTCAACACCTGCTTGCCCACCTTCTTCACGATGGGCTTGCCGACCTTCTTGGTCTCCTCCCAGGTGCGCTCGCCGGCCATGATCCGGTCTGCCTCGAGGTCGTGCAGGGCCACGCCCTCTTCGAAGAACAGCATCAGCAGGATGGCGTAGACCGGGTTGCCCAGGTAGTAGGGCCGCCACTTCTGGTCCTCGTCCATCCGCAGGATGCCGTAGCCGATGTCACGGTCCTTGCCCAGGATGTTGGTGTAGGTGTGGTGGATGTAGTTGTGGCCGTACTTCCAGTTCTCGCCCGGGGCCATGGTGTCCCAGTCGTAGATCCGCGAGTTCAGCTTCGGGTCGCCCATCCAGTCGTACTGGCCGTGCATGACGTTGTGCCCGATCTCCATGTTCTCCAGGATCTTGGAGACGCTGAGTGCGGCGACCGCGAGCGGCCAGGCTGGCGGCAGGTAGAAGAGCGCACGACCGGCGATCTCGAACTGCTGCTGGCGCTTGACGATCATCCGGATGTAGTCGGCGTCCTCCTTGCCGAGCTTGGCGAGGACCCGCTGGCGAAGCGCGTCCAGCTCGTTGCCGAACTCCTCGAGCTGCTCGGGGGTCAGATTCGGAGCCTTCGGGTCGCTGGCGCGCACGGTGGAGCGCTTCTTGGCTCGGGTGGGGATGTCAGTGATGGTCATGGTTTCTCCTAGAACTAGGGAGCTCGGATCAGAGGTCTACGGAGCAGTCGCCGACCGGGGCGGAGACACAGATGCGGATCTCCTCGTCGGGCAGCGACGACTCCTCGCCGGTGAGGATGTTGCGGACGGTGCCGTCGGTCTTGGTCTTCACGCACGAGAAGCAGATGCCCATCCGACAGCCGAACTCCGGCTTCAACCCGAGGGCCTCGGCCTGCTCGAGCAGCGGCGCCCCGGTATTCGGGGCGGACTCGCCCGCCCGGGTGAAGGTGACGTCACCCTCGACGGAGCCGGTGGTGGTCGTTGGCGGCTTGAAAAACTCGACGCGCAAACGCGGGTTCTCCTCGCCGTAGGCGTCCTTGACTAGGTCAATCAGGCCGGCGGGACCACAGGCCCAGGTGTCGGCGTTCTTGTAGTCCGGGACCAGGCGGCGCAGCTCGAACTCGCTGAACGTCTGGTCGCCGTAGCGCAGGTGGACCTCGATGTGGTTGTCGCTGTCGGCGACGGCAGCCAGCTCCTCGGCGAAGATCTGGTCCGCCTCGCTGCGGGCGAAGTGGACGAAGGTGACCTTGCGGTTGGCGCGGCCGTCGTACCCGTCGCGCAGCAGCGTGCGGATCTGCGACATCACCGGGGTGATGCCGGAACCACCCGAGATCATCACCAGGTGGTTGTTGGTCGGAGTGGCCGCGCTCTCGTGGATCGTGAACTGACCGTCGGCCTGGCTCAGGTGCAGCACCTCGCCGACCTGCGCCTCGGTGACCAGGTACTTCGACACCTGCCCCTCGTCGTTGGCGCGGATGGTGAGCGTGATCTGCTCGCCCGGGAGCGAAGCAGCCGAGGAGATCGAGAAGCAACGGGTCAGCCGGCGCGCGCTGCTCGGCAGCTCGACACCGACCTGGACGTACTGGCCGGCCCGGTGTCCGCGCCAGGTGCTGGTCGGCTGCAGGGTCAAGGTGGCGACCGGGGCAGAGCCGGTGGCGTCCGGGTTCTCGCGGACGATGTCGACGACGCGGGCTCGAACTTCCGTGGCGGCCCACATCGGGTTGAGCATCTCGAGATAGCGGTCCACACCGTGCGGCGCGGTCAGCGCTGCGACGGTCCGGGAACCGAGGAGCTTGGTGGTGATTGTCATCAGGTGGCCTCCCTTCAGTGAACGTGCGTACACTGAAACTATGGCTGCCGCCGCAACCCAAGGTCAAGCGACTGGTGACGTGATGCCCACCACGGTGTACATCCGTCCACTCACGGGCACGGGGGCGTCCGCCGGTACCCTGATTCCCGTGACCAGCCAGTCTCTGGGTGCGATTCCCGAGTCCCGCAGCGACAAGAAGGAGCGCACTCGCCGTGCGATCCTCGACGCCGCCCTGCGCCTCACCGAGGACACCGGCCTGGCGGGGCTCTCCCTGCGGCAGGTCGCCAAGGAGGTCGGCATCGTGCCGACCGCGTTCTACCGGCACTTCGACTCCATCGACCAACTCGGCCTGGCCCTGGTCGAGGAGTCCTTCGGCTCCCTGCGCGCGATGATTCGCGACGTCCGGCAGGGCAACCCGTCGCTGGGCCAGATCGTCGACCGCTCCATAGAGGTGCTGGTCACCCACGTTCGCGCCGAGCGCGCCCACTTCGGCTTCATTGGGCGCGAGAAGTCGGGCGGTTCAGCGGTCGCCCGGGACGCCATCCGTCAGCAGTTCGGGCTCTTCGAGCGCGAGCTCGCCACCGACCTGGCCCGACTCCCGATGGATCATTGGTCAGCCGAGGACTTGCACTCGCTAGCGAACCTCATCGTCGGTGCGATGACGACCACGTCCGAGGACATCCTCCGCGCCAGTGACCGCGACCTCCCGACAGTCCGGGAGCGCGCCCGCAGCCAGCTATTGATGGTGATCGTCGGCGCGCTGAACTGGCGGTCGAAAGGCTGAGGCCCGTTCCGCGTCCTGATAACGCCGAACGGGCGCTCGACCGACGCCCGGCTCAGCCGGCCGCTAGTGCTTCTTCATCGAACCCAGCGGGCTCACCCTGACCAGGATCGCTCTCGGGCAGACGGTTCGGCAGCAGCACCGCCAGCACGATCACACCGATCGATAGGATCGCGCTGAGCGCGAACGCCCACTGCATCCCGCCGTTGTACGAGACCAGGTCCGAGGACCCACCGTCGCTCAGCGACTCCCGCCGCGCGGTCAGGACCGCCACCGAGAGGGCGGCGCCCATGGCGCCGGCGACCTGCTGGAGGGTGCCGAGCAAGGAGCTCGCGTGGGAGTACAGCTGCGGCGGGACCGCGCCCAGCCCGAGGGTGAAGACCGGGGTGAACACCAGCGCCAGGCTGACCATCAGGAGGATGTGCGCGCCGAGGATCAAAACGTACGGCGTGCTCAGTCCGACCTGGGTAAACAGCGCCAGGGCGATCGTCATGCCGATGGAACCAGGGATCACCAGCATCCGGCCGCCGTAGTTGTCGAACGCCTTGCCGACCCGGGGGCCGAGCAACCCCATCGCCAGGCCGCCCGGCATCATCAGCAAGCCGGTCTTCAACGGGGTGAGGTTGCGGACGTCCTGCAGGTAGAGCGGCACCAGCAGCATCGACCCGAGGAAGCCCATGAAGGCCAGCGCCATCAGCACCAAGGAGAGCGTGTAGGTGCGGTGGGTCAACGTGCGCAGGTCGAGCAGCGGCGAGCCGCCTCGCTGCAGGCGGATCTGACGCCAGACGAACAGTGCCAGCACCACCCCAGCACCCCCGATCAACCGGGACGGCGTCAGGGAAAGGTTCACCTCGCCGATCGAGAGGATCGGCACGTCGTCGCTGCCGATCAGGCTCAGCCCGTACACCAGGCCACCGAAGCCGAAGGCCGCCGCGATCACGCTGAGGATGTCGATCGAACCCGCGGTCGGCTCGCCGACGTTCTTCAGGCGAGACAAGCCGGCGATGGCGATCACCGCGGCAACCGGCAGCACCAGGAGGAACATCCAGCGCCACGAGAGCGAGGACAGGATCAGTCCGGAGACGGCAGGGCCCAGGGCCGGCGCCACCGACATCGCCAGGGTGACGTTGCCCATCACCCGGCCGCGGTCGTTCTCGGGGACCACGGACATCAGGGTGGTCATCAGCAGCGGCATCATCACCGCGGTGCCGGCCGCCTGGATCACCCGAGCCAGGATCAATAGCCAGAACATGGACGACGGCGTGGCAGCGGCGAGGAGCGTGCCGGCGCAGAACACGATCATCGCCACGGCGAAGGCCTGCCGGGTGGTGACCTGTTGCAGGAAGAACCCGGTGACCGGGATCACCACTGCCATCGTGAGCATGAACGCGGTGGTCAGCCACTGGGCCGCCCCGTTGCCGACGTTGAACTGGTCCTTCAGTTCGGGGATCGCGTTGATCATGATCGTCTCGTTGAGAATCACGATGAAGGTGGCGGCCACCAGCCAGCGGAGCACGGCGATGTCGCCGGTGCTGGTCCGGGCCGGGCCTGCGGGAGCTGCAGGGGTGTCGCGAGACATGAGAGTCCTTCAGAAGTCGAATGCGGCCGGGACTGGGCTACGCCCAGATCCGTCTGTCACACCTACGACGAACGAGATCTGGCGAATACGACACCGGCTAGGGCCAAAACCTACGGGAGCCCCCGGACATTCCTCGACCGATTTATCGGCAGCTAGCGCGGGCGCAGCGTGATCTCGGGCATGGTCGAGTCCGCGGGCAGGTCCAGCACCTGCAGGATCGCGTCAGTGACCGTCCCTGGCTGGATCCAGCGGGAGGCGTCGTAGGTCCGCCCCTCCTGCTCGTGCACCTTCTCCTGCATCGGGGTGGCGGTCCTGCTCGGGAAGATCGTGGTCACCCGGACACCGTGCTCGGCCTCTTCGGCCCGCAGGGAGTCCGCCAGCGCCCGGAGGGCGAACTTGGAGGCCGCGTACGCCGACCAGGTCGCGTTGGCGACAAGTCCGGCCGAGGAGTTCACGAAGACCACAGTGCCCCGCCCGGCACGCAGCACCGGGAGCAACGCCGAGGTGAGGATCGCCGGGGCGGTCAGGTTCACGTCCAGCTGTCGCTGCCACGCCGCCAGGTCGAGGTCGGCCACCGTGCCCAGCTCGACCGTTCCTGCGACATGCAGCAGGGAGTCCAGCCGGGGCTCTTCGAACGAGTCGGCCCACGCCCGGAGGGCTGCGAAGTCGGCGAGGTCGACGGTGTCGCGGGTCAGTCGGACCACCCGGTCTCCGCGCGCCTCCAAGCGGTCGGCCAGATCCGCCCCGATCCCCGAGGCGGCGCCGGTGACGAGGTGGGTGCTCACCTGGTGAGGACGATCTTTCCGAAGACGTCTCCGTCGGCGACCGCGGCGAAACCATCCGCGGCACGCTCCATCGGGAGCTCGCGGTCGATCAGGGGCTTGGTGCCGGTCGCGTTCAGCATCGAGATCAGGCTGGCCAGCTCAGACGAGGACCCCATCGTCGAGCCGATCACCCGCAGTTGCAGGAAGAAGATCCGGGTGAGCTCGGCGTCGTCTGGATTCGGCCCCGATGTGGTCCCGGAGATGACGATCGCGCCACCGGGACGCAGCGCCCGGATCGAGTGCGACCAGGTCGCCTTGCCGACCGTCTCCATCACCGCGTCGACCTTGACCGGTAGCCGCTCGCCGGACTCGAAGACCTCGTGCGCACCGATCTCCAGGGCTCGCGCCCGCTTGCTCTCGTCGCGACTGGTCGCCAGCACCTTCAGGCCGCCGGCCCGCGCCAGAATGATCAGAGCCGTCGCTACTCCACCGCCGGCGCCCTGGACCAGGACGGTGTCGCCGGCCTTCAGCCCGCCCTGGGTGAACAGCATCCGGTACGCCGTCAGCCAGGCAGTCGGGAGCGTGGCGGCTTCGACGAACGAGAGCGAGGCGGGCTTCGGGATCAGGTTCGCTCGCGGCACGACTACCCACTCGGCGAAGGTGCCCTGGTGGCGCTCGGAGAGGATCGACCGTCTCGGGTCCAGGGTCTGGTCGCCGGTCCAGGCGGGGTGGTTGATGATCGCGTGCACGACCACCTCGTTGCCGTCCTCGTCGTACCCGGACGCGTCGCAGCCGAGGATCATCGGCAAGGCCTCCTCGCGAAGGCCGACGCCGCGCAGCGACCAGAGGTCATGGTGGTTCAGCGAGGCTGCCTCGACCTTCACCTTGGCCCACCCTTCGGGGACCACCGGATCGGGTCGCTCCCCGATCACCAGTCCCGAGAGTGGGTCGTCGGAGGAGAACTTCTCGGCGTAGACGGCAAACATGCCTCGACCCTACCGAGGCGGTTCAGCGCCGAGCGACGCCGTCCCGGCGCGCGGCCTCGGCCACCGCACTCGCGACCGATGGGCCAACCCGCGGATCGAACGGCGACGGGATGATCAGGTCCTCGCGCAGGTCGTCGCCGACGATCGCCGCCAGCGCTTGCGCGGCAGCCAGCTTCATGCCCTCGGTGATGGCGGTCGCCCGGACGTCGAAGGCGCCCCGGAAGATCCCTGGGAACGCCAGCACGTTGTTGATCTGGTTGGGGAAGTCCGACCGTCCGGTGGCCACGACGCGGGCGTACTTGTGCGCCAGGTCCGGGTGCACCTCCGGCGTCGGGTTGGCCAGGCCGAAGATGATCGGCTCCTCGGCCATGGACGCCACGACGTCCTCGGGAACCGAGCCTCCGGAGAGCCCGATGTAGCAGTCGGCTCCGTCCATCACTGCAGCCAGGGAGCCCCAACGACCGGTGGTATCCGCGGTGTCGACGGCGAGCGCACGCTTGCTGGAGTTCATGTCGGTGCGATCGCGGTGCAGCACGCCGGCGCGGTCCACGACGGCGATGTCGCGATAGCCGGCAGCGAGCAGGATCCGGGTCACGGCGACACCGGCCGCACCCGCACCGGACACGACGATGCGCACGGTGTCGTGATACTTGCCAGTCAGCTTCATCGCGTTCTCCAGCGCCGCCAGGACAACCACGGCGGTGCCGTGCTGGTCATCGTGAAAGACGGGGATGTCCAGGCGCTGCTTGAGCCGCTCCTCGACCTCGAAGCATCGCGGCGCCGAGATGTCCTCGAGGTTGATCCCGCCGAAGCTCGGAGCCAGCCGCACGACGGTCTCGACGATCTCGTCGACGTCGGTCGTGTCCAGGCAGATCGGGATCGCGTCGATGCCGCCGAACTGCTTGAAGAGCACCGCCTTGCCCTCCATCACCGGCATTGCTGCGCGCGGGCCGATGTCGCCCAGGCCGAGCACGGCGGTGCCGTCGGTAACGACGGCAACGGTGTTGGCAGTCCAGGTGTAGTCGCCGTAGATGCTCGGGTCGGCGGCGATCGCCTCGCAGACCTCGGCAACGCCGGGGGTGTAGGCCAGCGACAGCTCGTCGGGGCCGTTCAGCGCCACCGTGGCCGCGATCTCCATCTTGCCGCCGGCGTGCAGCGCGAAGACAGGTTCGTGGGAGCGGTCGCGCGCAGGGGCTGGATCGAGTTCGGGCATCGGATCAAATGCAACCATCAGGTTGACTCTCTCGTGACATGGGGCAGGGATGTACGAAGCGCTGAGGCTGCTCGACACCGACCTTGAGTGAGTCCGCGGAGTTGCCAGATGTAGTGCAAGAATTCGGGGGATCTCCCGACCTCATCGTCTCACAACGCGGCAGAACGCCCCAAGTTCGGTCATTCCGTGTCGGATCCGCGCAGTGGACCGGGACGCGGCCAGACCCGCAGCCGGACCACCCCGAGCACATCGAGCACGGCGACCGGACCGCGGTGCCTCGAGTCGACCCCCTCCGCCGCGTTGTCACTGAGTAGGTACCAGCCAGGTCCCCCCGAGACGGTCGTCACCGGGTACGCCGCGCGCTTGACCGCGAGCGTGCCGTCGGCCATCCGGGCCAGCACTAGGGCGCCGTCAACGACCTCGGCGCCGTACGCGACGAGCAGTCGGTCTCCGGGCCGGAGGGTCGGTGTCATCGACCGGCCGCGCACGACCGCTAGGCCCCACCGTCGCGTGCGTTCCACGCGGAGTAGTCTCGCAGGTGCTGGGTACCAAACACCTGTACCCACCGCCCCCGAAGCACTGTGATCCACCAGAGAGGACCGAGGATGTTCGCGCGACTGTTCGCTCCCACCGTCGAGGTTTCCGCCCACTGCGACCTGCCCTGCGGGGTCTACGACCCGGCTCAGGCACGCATCGAGGCCGAGTCGATCAAGGCCCTGATCGGCAAGGTCGCCGACAACAACGACCCCGACTTCCGCACCCGGGCGCTGATCATCAAGGAAGAGCGCTCCGAGCTGGTCAAGCACCACCTTTGGGTGCTGTGGACCGACTACTTCAAGCCGCCGCACTTCGAGAAGTACCCGCAGCTGCACACGCTCGTCAACGAGGCCACCAAGCTCGCCGGCGCCGGTGGCACCAAGGGCAGCCTGGACGCCGACGCGGCCGACCAGCTGCTGGCGAAGATCGACGAGATCGCTGAGATCTTCTGGGAGACCAAGAAGGCTTGATCCAGCAGCGACGAAGGTACCGCTGGCAGCAAATGCCTTCGCCGTCCGGAGCGAAGCTGAGCTTGCGATAACCGCGACCGAACAAAGCGACGCCCAGAACGGGGTCGGACCATCTGGTCCGGCCCCGTTCTGCGTTCCCGCTTAGGGTGGGGGCATGCACCCCGACGCAGAGATTCGCCTGCCAGCGGAGACCGCCTACGTCGCCGTCCTCAGGATGGCCGCCTCCGGTATCGCAGCCCGCCTCGACTTCACCCTCGATGACGTCGAGGACCTCCGCATGGCCGTCAGCGAGGCGTGCGCCATGGTGCTTACCGACGCGACTCCCGGCGGCAGCTTGACGGCCCGATTCTTTCTCGACCAAGGCCGGATCGGCGTGCAGATCGCCGCCGACGCGGCCGACCCGACGGCCCCTGACCCCGACAGCTTCGCTTGGCAGGTCCTCACCACAACGGCGGACGCCGTGACCGCCACCGCCACTGCCGGCCAAGTCACGATCAGCCTTTGGGTGAGCTCGGCGACGTCGATCACGTCTGCCTGACCATGACCGAGGAAACGTCTGACATTTTTTCGACCCTGCGAGCACGCAGCAAGGCGCTGTTCACCGACCTCGCAACTGCAGAGGACCGTGGACCCACCCGGGACGCGCTGATCGAGCTGCACCTGCCGCTGGTGGAGCATTGCGCCCGCCGGTTCCTCCACCGCGGCGAACCGCACGACGACCTGGTCCAGGTCGGCACCATCGGCCTGATCAAAGCGGTCGACCGGTTCGACCTCGACCGTGGCGTTGAGTTCTCCACCTACGCCACCCCGACGATCATCGGCGAGATCAAGCGACACTTCCGCGACAAGGGCTGGGCCATCCGGGTACCGCGCCGGCTCCAGGAGTTGCGGATGTCGATCAGCACCGCGACAGCGGAGCTCTCCCAGTCGCTGGGCCGCTCGCCGACCCCACGGGAGATCGCCGAGGAGCTCGGTGTGACGGTCGAAGAGATCCTCGACGGGCTGGAGTCGGCGAACGCCTACGCGACCATGTCCCTGGACGCCGGGACCGGCGGGGACGACGACGCGCCGTCCTGGCTGGACTCGCTGGGGGCCGACGACGAAGCGCTCACGCACGTGGAGATGCGCGAGTCGCTGCGGCCGCTACTGGAGAGCCTGCCCGCGCGTGAGCAGCAGATCCTGGTGCTGCGCTTCTTCAAGCAGCAGACGCAGTCGCAGATCGCCGAACAGGTCGGGATCTCGCAGATGCACGTCTCCCGACTGCTCACCCGGACCCTGGAGAGGCTCCGCGGCGAGATCGAGTGAGCCGGCCCTAGTCGGCCAGGTCGTCCCGCGGCTCGTCGAGAGGCGGGTCGTTGAGGGCCTCGATGGTCTGGGGATGCAACATCCCGACCAGGACGACCAGCGCCGGGACCGCCAGCAGCACCGCAAACCACACGGTTTCGGCGTCGCGGAAGTTCCAGGCCAGACCGAGCGAGAGCAGCTGCGCGATCAGGACGGGTCCCCGCGCCCAGGTGGCGACCCGGCTCAGCCCCCAGGCGCAGAGCACCAACGCGGCGCCGTACCCGACGAAGAACAGCGCCGTGGTGCTGCCCATGACGACGCGGCCCGAGGTTGTGTTCACGGCCTCGAATGCCCCGAAGACCACGAACCCGAGACCTTCGAGGGCGACGACGACCGCTGCCACCAGCAACGGCGGCGGGGCCGGTACCCGATCCTGATCATTCGCAGATTCCACGAAATGCACCCTAGTCGGACCGATCTACAGCCCGGCAGACGGTTCCGGGACACCCGAACGCCCTGTTTTGTGACGAACGCGACCAGCAAAGGGCTTGTGCCCTGACCCAGTTGTTGCCAACATCTACAGGTAACTACGTCCCGATTCTTGACGTGGTGACCACTTCCCTGCCCGGACCCGATCGGCCCGGACCCAGGACCGACCTAGTGAACGCGTTCACACACCCCCCGAACAGGAGTTCCTCGCCATGGATTGGCGCCATCGCTCCGCGTGTCTCGACGAAGATCCGGAGCTGTTCTTCCCCATCGGCAACACCGGGCCGGCCATCCTTCAGATCGAGGAAGCCAAGCAGGTGTGCCGCCGTTGCGACGTACGCGAGCAGTGCCTCGCGTGGGCGCTCGAGGCGGGGCAGGACCACGGCGTCTGGGGCGGACTCAGCGAGGACGAGCGTCGCGCCCTGAAGCGCCGCAACGCGCGGGCCCGGGTGCGCACCGCCTGACCCCTCGGCGGTCCCTAGTTACCCGCAACCCGCGTCAAACCGGGAAGGTGAACTCGACCACGGTGCCCGCATCGTCGTCGCGCGGACCTAGCTGCAGCGTGCCACCGAGCTCGACGACCAGGGCCTGCACAATCGAGAGGCCCAGGCTGGTTGTCGCTTCCGGGTCGAAGCTGTCCGGCAGCCCGATGCCGTCGTCGACGACCCGCACGACCAGACCGGGCTCCCCGGTCTGGTCCCCGGGCTGCTCGCGCGCGGTGACCGCAACCTCGACCTGACCCGCACGCCCGCCGGGAAAGCCGTGCTCCATCGCGTTCTGCAGCACCTCGGTGAGCACCATCGCCAGGGGCGTGGCCGCTTCCGAGCGCAGCGTCCCGAACGACCCGGTCCGACACAGCCGGACCGACCCGTCGTGGGATCCGACCTCGCTGACCAGGGCAATCAGCTGGTCCGCAATGGCGTCGAACTCCACGTCGTCGGCGAAGCTCTGGCTCAGCGTCTCGTGCACGACCGCGATCGCCCCGACCCGACGTACTGCCTCCTCCAGCGCTTCGCGGCCGCTGACCGACTCGATCCGGCGGGCCTGCAGGCGCAGCAGCGCAGCGACCGTCTGCAGGTTGTTCTTCACCCGGTGGTGGATCTCGCGGATGGTGGCGTCCTTGGTGACCAGCTCGCGGTCCCTGCTGCGCAGGTCGGTGACGTCGCGCAGCAGGATCAGCCCTCCGGTCAGCTCACCGCTCGGACGCAGCGGGATCGCCCGGAAGATCACGGTCGCCTCCCGGTTGCCGATCTCGGCGTCGCGCGGCATCCGAGCGCCCAGGACTGCACTGATCGTCTCCTCGTCGGGACGGAGCGCGGCCGGGATCAGCCCCCGGGTCACCTCGGCGAGGTCCTGGTCGGCCAGATCACCGACCAGCCCGAGCTTGCGGAAGACCGAGAGCGCGTTGGGGCTGGCGTAGGCGACCGTGCCGGTGGCCTCGACGCGGATGAACCCGTCTCCCACCCGCGGAGAATCAGCATCGGCCGAGCGCTGACCCGGGTACGGGAACGAGCCGTGGGCGATCATCTGGGTCAGCTCGCTGGCGGTCTGCAGGTAGGAGAGCTCAAGCCGGCTTGGCGTACGGACTCCGTGCAGGTTGGTGTTGCGCCCGACCACGGCGATCACCCGGTCGCCGCGGCGTACTGGGATCGCCTCGACCCGCACCGGTACGTCGTCACGCCACTCGGGATCGCCGTCGCGCGCGATCCGGCCGGCGGAGAGCGCGGCGTCGATCAGCGGGCGCCGACCGAGCGGTACGAAGGAGCCGACCACGTCGTCGACCAGGGCAGTCGGACCAGTCGTCGGACGCATCTGCCCGGCAGCCCAGAAACCCGTGCCCGCGCGGTCCGGGAGCCAGAGCACCAGGTCGGCGAAGGAGAGGTCCGCAATGATCTGCCAGTCCGCCTGCAGCAGCGCGAGCCACGCCACGTCCTCCTCGGCGAGGTCGGTGTACGAGCGAGCAAGCTCGGGAAGCGACAGCACGGGGCCAGCGTAGTGGCCGTTCGCTGAACGATCGGCCGCCTTCGGGACAGACCGGTTCCGGATGCAACAATGCGGGCCATGGCCTCGGGATTCTGGAAGCAGGTAGTCGCCGACGGACTGAGGGTGCCGCCTGAGCGGTCCCTAGTCGAGATGACCGAGGACCTCACCCGGATGCTCGGTGAGACTGATCCCGCTGTCCGCGACGGGATCGCGTTCCCCACGATGGCGACCTGGATCGACGAGGGCGTCTACGACGACCTTCTCGTCGGCCTCGGCGACGGCATGTGCCATGGCCTCGGCATCGGCCTGGGGCTTCGGGATGACGACACCGTGTTCCGACGCAGCTTCTCGGCACTGATCCTCACCGAATGCATCGACCGGAGCACCGCTGCCGACCTGGCCGGCTCCGCCGTGGTCCTGCGCTGGGGCGACAGACTGATGGGCTGGTTGGCCCGCGAGCAGGACCTGCGTGGGTTCGTGCCCGGCAAGGGCTGGGCGCACGCCGTGGCGCACGGCGCCGATGCGTTGGGAGCGCTGGCCCGGTCTCCGCACCTGGGTCGCCTCGAGCTAACCGTGGTCCTCGACGTCATCGCTGACCGGCTGCTGACCCCCACCGACGAGTTCTTCGTCTGTGGCGAGGACGACCGGTTGGCGTACGCGACCATGCACCTGCTGCGGCGCAACGTACTGGGCCTGGAGGTGATCGAGCCGTGGATCGCCCGGCTCGCAGCCGGGGCGCACGGCCGTGGCGACGCGGAGACCCACCCGTTCCGCGTGGCCGGCAACGTCCAGGGCTACCTGCGCAGCCTGCACCTGCAACTCGCCCTCGCACCGGATCACCCGGGGCTGCGCACCGATCTGCTGCTCACCCTGATCCAGCACCTGAGGGCTACGAATCCGGCCTACTTCCCGCCCGCACGCAGCCACTGACTCGGGTCCTGTCGGATATCAGGTGCGGCTTGTAGCCTCACCGGCATGACCCAGGCACCCCCGTCCTCCTCGAACTCCCCGACGAACCAGTCCGTCGAGGCCCACGCGGGCCAGCACGCCGTTGCGGTGGCGCGGGCACACGGGGTCGAGGCGATGTACACGCTCTCGGGGGCGCACGTCTTCCCCATGTACGACGGCGCAGTGACCGCTGATCCTCCGATGCGGATCGTGGACGTTAGGCACGAGCAGACCGCGGCCTTCGCAGCCGAGGCCACCGGCAAGCTGACCCGCAAGCCGGGCCTCGCTGTCCTGACCGCCGGGCCCGGTGTCACCAACGGGGTCAGCGCGATCGCCCAGGCACAGTTCGCCGGCTCCCCGTTGGTCGTCGTCGGCGGCCGGGCGCCGGCGAACCGTTGGGGCACTGGCTCACTCCAGGAGTTGGACCAGCCCCCGATCATCGCACCGGTCTCGAAGCTCGCGAAGACCTTGCACACCGCCGCCGACGTCGCCGGCGGGCTGCACGAAGCGTTTACTGTCGCCGGCTCCTCGCACCGCGGGCCGGTCTTCGTCGACGTCCCGATGGACGAGTTCTTTGCCTCAGCCGACGTGGTCCGGCCGGTGGTCTCGGCGGCCCCGTCGGTGGCCCCGGACTCAGACGCCCTGGACTCGATCGCGCGGCTGCTGGCAGCCGCCGAGCGACCTGTGCTGGTCCTCGGCACCGATGTCTGGGCGGACGGTGCCGACATGGCCGCCCTCCGGCTGGTCGAGGACCTGGGCATCCCTTCGATCACCAACGGCATGGGCCGTGGGGTGATCCCCGGCGGGCACCCGCTGCTGGTCACCAAGGCCCGCGGGCAAGCCTTGGGCACCTGCGACCTCGCGATCGTGGTCGGAACTCCGCTCGACTTCCGGCTCGGCTACGGCATCTTCGGCGGCAAGGACGGGGCGCCCGTCGCCCAGACCGTGCACCTCGCCGACTCGGCCGGACAGGTCTCCCGGCACGCGGATCTGGCCGGGTCCGCCTCAGGTGATCTTTCCCTGGTGCTCGACGGTCTGGCCGAAGCCTTCGGGCGCCAGGCCCGTCCGGACTGGAGCTCCTGGGTCAGCGGGCTCCAGGAGAACGTGGCGGCAGGTCTGGCGCGGGACACCGAGCTCCTCGGCGCCACCGCCGAGCACATCCATCCGGCCCGGATCTACGGCGAGCTGCTCCCCCGGCTAGCCGAGGACGCCATCCTGATCGGGGACGGCGGTGACTTCGTGTCCTTCGCCGGCAAGTTCGTCGAGCCGAAACGTCCCGGCGGCTGGCTCGACCCCGGCCCGTACGGCTGCCTGGGTGCCGGCATGGGTGGTGCGATCGCCGCCCGCCTGCACCGACCCTCGGCCCAGGTGGTGCTGCTGTACGGCGACGGCGCAGCCGGGATGTCCCTGATGGATGTCGACACCCTGGTGCGCCACGACCTACCGGTCGTGATGATCTGCGGCAACAACTCGGCCTGGGGGCTGGAGAAGGGGCCGATGCAGTTCCTCTACGGGTACGACGTAGCCGCCGACCTGGCTCCTCAGACCCGCTACGACGAGGTCGTCAAGGCGCTCGGCGGTGCTGGTGAGACCGTAACCGACCCGAACCAGATCGGGGCCGCGATCGACCGTGCCTTCGCGGCGAACGTGCCGTACATGGTCAACGTGATCACCGACGTGAACGCGGCGTACCCTCGCTCGACGTTCGGGATCTAGCGTTTGCGCTGACCCGTCGTGAAAATGCAGGTGTATCTGCACTTTCACGACGGGTCAGCGCAAGGTACTTGCACTTTCACGACAGGTCAGCGTGAGAGGCGGGTAAGGAATCGGTCCGCATCGACGACGACGCGGGTGACCTCGCCGGTGCCGAGCAGCTTGCCGCCCGGCTCACGGGCTTCGACCTCGAAGCGGACCAGCCGGCCGTCGACGTAGGCCACAGCAGCGGTCACGACGACCGAGGCGCCGACCGGGGAGGCCGCCAGGTGCTCCAGGGCGACCCGGGTTCCGACCGAGGTGGCCGGGGCGACCAGAGCGATTACGTCGCAGGTGACCGCCTCGCACCAGGCCAGCAGAACCGGCGTGCCGAGGACGGCTAGCGAGCCGGAGCCGACCGCCGCTGCGGTGTCGGCCTCGGAAACCACAAACTCCCGGGTCGTGGATCGACCCAGGAGCTCGGAGTTGTCAGCCATCGAACTCGATGAGTCTCAGGCGTTGGGGCGCTTGCCGTGGTTCGCGCCCTTCTTCTTGCGAGCGCGACGCTTGCGTCCGGTCTTACCCATAGGTCCTCCTCGAAAGACTTGGCTCCGCGACTAGTGCGGAGCAGTGCCCTGCAGTGACGCAGAGCGACGTTCATCCTCTCAGGTGCAGGGCCGCGGCGCGAATCCGGCCTGCGGCCCCGCGCTCAGGAGCGTTCAATCCTGACCTGGACCTCGCGGATCCGGACCAGCACCTTGGCACGCAGCTCGTCCGGCGCCTGCTCGGAGCACGACCGGGCGACCAGCGCCTTCACGGTGCGCTCCAGGTCGTACTTCGCCAAGCACGGTCCGCACTCGTCGAGGTGCTTCTGAATCACCGCACAGTCGGCTTGGGGCATCTCGTTGTCGATGAACGTGAAGATCTGGTGGATGACCTCCGAGCAGTCCGTGTCATGCCCAGCGTTCGTACCGGCGTCGGATCCGGCGTTGTGGTCGGTCATGACGTCGCCCCCCGGGAGCCGGTCGGGGTCAGGTCGTTGTCGCGCACGTAGTCCGAGAGCATTTCGCGCAGCTGACGCCGACCACGGTGCAACCGCGACATGACGGTGCCGATCGGAGTTTCCATAATCTCGGCGATCTCCTTGTACGGGAAGCCCTCGACGTCAGCGAGGTAGACCGCGAGGCGGAAGTCCTCGGGCAGACGCTGGAGAGCGTCCTTGACGTCGGAGTCGGGGAGGTGCTCGAGCGCTTCCATCTCGGCGGACTTCAGACCTGTCGAGGTGTGCGACTCGGCGCGGGCCAACTGCCAGTCCTCGACGTCCTCGGCCATCGACTGCTGCGGCTCGCGCTGCTTCTTGCGATAGGTGTTGATGAACGTGTTCGTCAGGATCCGGTAGAGCCAGGCCTTCAGGTTGGTGCCGGGCCGGAACTGGTGGAACGCGGCGAAGGCCTTGGCGAACGTCTCCTGGACCAGGTCCTCGGCGTCCTGGGGATTGCGAGTCATCCGCATCGCGGCGGAGTACAGCTGGTCGAGGAAGGGAAGGGCATCGGTCTCAAACCGAAGTTGGCGTTCAGCCTCGGTCTCGTCTGCGCCCGGTACGGCGGTCTCTGCTGCTGAGTCGGTCATCGTCTCCCAGACTACCGAGGCATCCCTGTCGCGCTCCATGGTTGCCAACAAGGTCGTCTCCCGTCCGCGTCGCAGGTGTGGCGGCTGGCTGCCGTCACCCCCTCAACAACGCGTCACCCGGAGCGATTCCCCGCGATGTCGCGAACCATCCACTCCAAGGTCGCCTCGGACACGATCGCGAGTGCGTCCGCCTGGCTCAGCGGCGCTGCCTTGAGGATCTTCATACTGTGGTCGGCAGCCGGGACGACCGCAAGCTCGATGTCGCCGGGGAACTCCTTTGGCCCCCCGAAGAGGTCCCGCTCCCCCTGCACCACCAACCGCGGGAGCCCCGCCCCGACCAGCTCTGCGAGCCGGGACTTCTCCGGCCTGCCCGGCGGGTGCAGCGGGAACGACAGCGCCAAGACGCCGGCAGCCGCGACCTGGAGGCCGATCCGGCAGGCCGAGCGGGCACCAGCACTGCGCCCGCCGATCACGAACGGCGCCTTCGGCCTCAGCGCGGCCAGAACCGCAAGGAAGTCCTCGTCGATCAGTGCCGGCCGCGGGGCGAGCCGTTTGCCCTGGACCCGCCACGGCATCTCCACCAGGGACACCGAGATCCCTTGTCCCGGCAGGTCCTCGGCGATCCGGACGAGGTCGGGTGCGTCGATGCCGCCACCCGCACCGTGGGTGAGCACCAACGAGGCTAGGGGCGAACGTGCCCGGCGGGTGACCACCCGGGCGTCGCCGCCAGGAGTAGCGACCCGGCGTTCGCTCATCGGAGACCCTCGATTGGCAGCCCTTCCAGCGGCAACGGCTCGACCAGCTCGGGACCGTTGTTGGCCACGTTCGAGACCAGGGCGGAGACCGGGAAGGCCTCCAGCGCACCCGGCGCAGCTGGCACCAGCAGGTCGAGAAGGTCGCCGCTGGACCGCGGCGACGGGTCCAACCAGTCGGCGTACGACGCCCGCGGGAGCATCAGCGGCATCCGGTCGTGGATGCGTCCGAGGTCGTCGGTCGCGTCAGTGGTGATCACCGTGGCCGTCCACTTCCAGCGCAGCGGGTCGTCCTCGGCGCGGGCCGGATCGCGCCAGAGCTCGTAGAGGCCGGCCATCGCCAGGATCGAGCCGTCCTTAGGGCGGATGAAGAACGGCTGCTTTCTCGACTTGTTGCGTGACACGGGCGTCTGGGTCTGCGCCTGGTGACCGGTGTCGGACTGGTACCACTCGTAGTACCCGTCGGCAGGCAGGATCGCACGACGCTTCTCGAAGGCGCGGCGGTAGGCAGGCCTCTCTGCGACGGTCTCCATCCGGGCGTTGATCATCCGGCTGCCGATTTTCGGGTCCTTGGCCCAGGAGGGCACCAGCCCCCAGGTCACGGCGCGGAGCTGACGCTCGGCAGTGAGCTGCGCAGGGAGCTCGTCCGCCTCCGGTGTCGCGCGGCGCGGCGGTCGCTCGAGGACGGCGTAGATCTCCTTGGTCGGAGCGACGTTGTAGTCGGCCTGGAGTCGGGGCAGATCTGCCCAGTTGGGCAGCGCACTGCGGATCTCGAACTCCTCGACGATGTCCTCGGGATCCATGCTGGAGGCGTAGCGACCGCACATGCGAGCCAGCCTACGGTCGAGGACCGACGTCCGGCGTCCTCAGGTGGAGTGCCCGGCTAGGTGCGGGCGAGCTCGTCGAGCAAGGTCGACGTGGCCGCAGCGCTCGCCGGCAGACCTTCGATCCAGATCCGGACGACGCTGTCGGCCGGGGTCACCTCGGCGATGAACGCACGCAGGGTGCTGACCCGGTTGCCGAGGACCTCGTTGCGCTCGGTGATCACCAGCAGTCGGCTCGGGCTGGCCTCGCCGATGCTCTCCTCGCCGGCGAAGACCATCCGGACCTGACTGGCCACTTCTGCCATCACCAGCGCCGACCCGAAACGGGTCTCGCGGTCACCCGGGCCGGCCAGCAGTGGGACGTCGACGACGACCAAGGCATGGCTGGACTCGCCGCGCTCGCCGCGCTCCTCCGCCCCGCGCTGGATCTCGGCCAACCGCCCCCGGATGTGCGCCAACGTCGCCAGTCCGGTGAGCGGGTTCTCGCAGGAGACCTCGTGCAGGTAGCCGAGCGTCTCGTCGCTCCAGGCGACGCCCAGCGCGCGGGTCGACTCGAAGTCGGGCTCGCGCCCGACGACCAGGGCAAAGGTAGACCGCAGACCATGGAGCGCTTCGCTCAGGTCGATACCGTCACGGGCCAAGTCCCGGCCCACCACCGCACAGGCGGCGTGGGCCTCGGAGCCGGCGGACAGAGCTTCCCCAACTGCTTCGAAGCGTGCAGGCAACTTTCGCCGCAGGCGTTCGGGCATCTCCTGACTCTTGCCGCCGGTAGTGGATGCGGTCCTTCTCGACATCGTCGTGAAGAGTCCCATGCACCAATCCTCCGGGCTCACTTTTCCTTGGCTGCGTTCGATCCTCCCCGACGACCGAATGCACCTGGGAAACGGTCGCGCCAGGAGTTCATGACGTGAAACAGAGCATAATTCCCCGCTCCTCGGAATACTGGGGACTCAGACGTTCTGCCCTGTTCGTGACAGGATGGCGTTACTTATTCGCAAGTCGTCCGTTATTGAGACAAATGACCGTTATAGACCGGATCCCCGCGCAAGGCGACCAGAGCGACGCCGAGCTGATCTCGAGCGTGCGCGGGGGCGACGTGTCCGCGTACGGCGATCTCTTCGCCCGGCACCGCGAATCGGCCACCCGGCTGGCCCGCCAGCTGGTCTCCGCTCCTGACGCCGATGACCTGGTCTCCGAGGCGTTCGCGAAGGTCCTCAACGTCCTGCTGGCCGGTGGCGGTCCCGACGTTGCCTTCCGCGCATACCTGCTGACCGCGGTGCGCCGCCTGCACGTCGACAAGATCCGCGCGACCAAGCGGGCGACGCCCACCGACGATCTCACCCCCTACGACAAGGGTGAACCCTTCCAGGACACCGTGATCGCCGGCTTCGAGGGCGGCGCAGCCGCCCGCGCCTACGCCAGCCTTCCGGAGCGCTGGCAGCTGGTGCTGTGGCACCTCGAGGTCGAGGGCCAGAAGCCAGCCGAGGTCGCGCCCCTGCTGGGGATGACGCCCAACTCGGTCTCGGCATTGGCGTACCGCGCTCGGGAGGGGCTGCGCCAGGCTTACCTGCAGATGCACTCCGCCGACATCAGCGACGTCGACTGCCGTTGGACCCACGACAAGCTCGGCGCCTACGTACGCAAGGGCCTCTCCCGCCGCGACGCCGCGAAGGTCGAGGAGCACCTGAAGACCTGCCGCAAGTGCACCGCACTGTTCCTCGAACTCTCCGAGGTCAACTCCTCGATGGCCGCCGTGATCGGACCGCTGGTGCTCGGTACCGCGACGATGGGCTACCTCGGCAGCGCCGGCAAGGTCAGCGTTCTCGGCGGCTTCCTGGCCGGCACCTCTGCGGGGGTGGCAACCGCGTTCGGGCGCGTCAAGGAAGCGATCCTTTCCCAGGGCCGGGTCGCGATCGGTATCGGTGCCGCCGCGGGTGTGGCTGGCATCGCGACCATCGCCGTCTTGGTCGCCAACTCCGGCGATTCCCCGCAGGCCCCCATCGCTGACCCCCCGATCCCCGGCGTCACCACCGGGGTGACCCCGACCCCGACCCCGGACGACCGACCGAACGTCCAGCCGACCCCCACCCCGGACGACCGGCCCGTCGAGTCCGGGAACACCGGCGGCGGGATCGTCCCGGCCGTCAGCACACCGGACCCGCCGGCACCCAGCGAACCGGATTCCCCGCGCCCGACCAAACCTCCGAAGAAGCCTCCGACGCCTCCGGTCGACCCGCCCACGACGGGTCCGACCAGCGCGGACGTCAGCGTGGCGCTCACCTTCCGGACCCGGCTCGGCATCCTGGGCGCCCCGAACGCCGGCACCCTCGGCAACCTGACCGCAGTGGCCGACGGGATTCCGGAGGGCAGCGTCTCGACGATGACGGTCCAGGTCGTCGGCGGCGTCCTGGAGCAGGTCCCGGTCATGGCGCGAAGTTCGTTCACCGGTACGTCGACCTGCAAGGTCGACGGCGACACGGCCGTCTGCCTGGTCACCGCCGGGGCGCCACCGGTTCAGTTCAAGGTCAACGGCCTGCCGGTGACGGCGACGGCGACGGTGACCGAACCGGAGAACGTGTCGGACCCGGTCCAGCGCAACAACCGCGACACCATGCTGCTCGGGCTGCTGTAGTCGATAGCCTTCGCAGGTGACCCCACCTGACGGCACCGATCTGTGGCCCGCACCGCGTGCCGTGGGCCCGGTCGATGCCGAGGTCGACCTGCCGGGCTCGAAATCACTGACCAACCGCGAACTGGTGCTCGCCGCGCTGGCTGACGCTCCGGGCCGGGTCGAACGGGCCCTCCGGTCGCGCGACACCGTCCTGATGGCTGCCGCGCTGACGACGCTCGGGTCCGCCGTGGACACGTCCCCGACCGACTGGTCCGTCGACCCCGGCATCACCGGGGGCGCCCGGTCCGCGGACGCCGAGATCGACTGCGGCCTCGCCGGCACGGTGATGCGGTTCGTACCACCGGTGGCGGCCCTGCGTCACGGCCAGGTCACGTTCGACGGCGACCCCCATGCACGCACCCGGCCGATGTCGGAGATCTTGACCGCGCTGCGCGGCCTCGGTGTCCAGTTCGCCGACTCCTCCGACCGGCTCCCCTTCACCGTCCTGGGTGCCGGCTCAGTCGCTGGCGGCACCGTGGACATCGACGCCTCGGCGTCAAGCCAGTTCGTCTCGGCCCTGCTCCTCGCGGCGCCGGCCTACGAGGCCGGGATCGACATCCGGCACACCGGCGCGCCGGTCCCGTCCCTGCCGCACATCGAGATGACGCTCGCGTGCCTGCGCGCCCGAGGTGTCGAGGTGGACGACAGCGAGCCGGACCGCTGGCGGGTCCTCCCCGGCCCGATCGCAGCGCGAGACGTGATGATCGAGCCGGATCTTTCCAACGCCGCGCCGTTCCTGATGCTGGCGATGACCAGCGGCGGACGCGTCCGGGTGCCAGGTTGGCCGGCAGTCACTACCCAGGCCGGAGACGCCCTGCGCGTGCTTCTCGCCCGGATGGGGGCGGCGGTCACCCTGGGTCAGGACGGTCTGACCGTGACCGGCACCGGCACGATCACCGGAATCGAGGCCGACCTGCACGAGGTCGGCGAACTCGCCCCGGCGATCGCGGCCCTTGCGGCCCTCGCCGACTCCCCCTCGCACCTCTCCGGGATCGCGCACATCCGCGGCCACGAGACCGACCGGCTCGCGGCCCTCGCTACCGAGCTGAGCGGGCTGGGTGCCGATGTCACCGAGCACGACGACGGCCTGACTCTGCGACCGGCACCGCTGCACGGTGGCGTCTTCCACACCTACGCCGACCATCGGATGGCGCACGCCGGGGTGGTGGTCGGCTCCGCGGTCCACGGAGTGCTGGTCGAGGACATCACCACGACCGCCAAGACCTACCCAGGCTTCGAGCACGCGTGGGCTGCGTTGCTCGAGGAGACCGGACCGTCGTGAGCCCGCGTTACGACGAGCACGATCCCGAGGCCTACGACCGGCCGCGCCGTCGTACCCGCCCGCGCACCAAAGACCGGCCGAGCTACGACGACGCCGTCGCGGCCCGGGTGCTGACCGTCGACCGCGGCCGGCTCACCTGCCTTCTGGACGACGGCACCATCGTGATGGCCATGAAGGCCCGCCAGCTCGGGCGCAAGGGTGTCGTCGTCGGCGACCGGGTCCGGATCGTGGGTGACAGCTCCGGGGAGGAGGGCAGCCTGGCGCGGATCGTGATCGTCGACCCGCGGGTGACCACGCTGCGCCGTACCGCCGACGACACCGACCCTGTCGAGCGGATCCTGGTCTCCAACGCCGACCAGCTCGTCATCGTCGCTGCCCTCGCCGACCCAGAGCCCCGACCACGGTTGATCGACCGGGCCCTGGTGGCGGCGTACGCCTCGGGGATGGACCCGTTGCTCTGCCTGACCAAGTCCGACCTGGCCGACCCGGAGACGCTGGTCTCGATCTACCGCCCACTCGGGGTCCCGTACGTCGTGACCCAGCGCGGAGCCGAGGTGAGCGCCGTACGCGCGCGCCTGGCGGGGCGCACCAGCGTGCTGGTCGGGCACAGCGGGGTAGGCAAGTCGACACTGGTCAACGCCCTGGTCCCGGACGCGATGCGCTCGGTCGGCGTCGTGAACGCGGTGACCGGCCGCGGCCGGCACACCTCGACCAACGCCCTGATGCTGCCGCTACCGGCCGGCGAGCACGGCGGGATCGCCGACGGGTGGATCATCGACACCCCCGGCATCCGGTCGTTCGGCCTCGCGCACGTCCAGCCGGACCAGCTGATCGAGGCCTTCCCCGACCTGCACCAGCTCACCGTGGCCTGTCCCCGCGGCTGCACTCACGGCTTCGGCGAACCCGAGTGCGGGCTGGATGCGGCCGACGGCGACCAGCGCGACCGGGTCGAGTCGTTCCGCCGTCTGCTCGCCACCCGGGACACGCGAGAAGGTGACTAAGACCCCGGGTCGATAGCCTGTCCGGCATGTCCCTCGACTACACCGACGATCTGCGCCTGGCGCACGTGCTCGCCGACGACGCGGACGCGCTGTCGATGGCGCGGTTCAAGGCCCTAGACCTGCATGTGATGACGAAGCCCGATCTCACCCCGGTCACCGATGCCGACCAGGCCGTCGAGGACGGGATCCGTCGGACGCTGTCCCGAGCGCGCTCGCGCGACGCCGTACTCGGCGAGGAGTCGGGCACCTCGGGGCACAGCCAGCGGCAGTGGGTGGTCGACCCGATCGACGGCACCAAGAACTTCGTCCGCGGCGTCCCGGTCTGGGCGACCCTGATCGGCCTGATGGTCGATGACGAGGTCGTCGTCGGCGTGGTTTCCGCGCCGGCGCTGAACCGGCGCTGGTGGGCGGTGAAGGACGGTGGCGCCTGGACGGGCACATCCCTGCTGCGGGCTACCCAGATTCAGGTCTCCGACGTCTCCCGGGTCGAGGACGCGTCGCTGTCCTACGCGTCGCTCCACGGCTGGGAGGAACGTGGCCGACTCGACGACTTCCTGGCGCTGTCCCGCCGCTGCTGGCGGACCCGCGCGTACGGCGATTTCTGGTCGTACATGCTGGTCGCCGAAGGAGCCGTGGACCTGGCCGCCGAGCCGGAGCTGGAGCTCTACGACATGGCCGCGCTGGACATCATCGTCCGCGAGGCCGGCGGGATCTTCACCTCGCTGGACGGCGAACCCGGCCCGGTCGGCGGCAACGCCCTGGCCAGCAACGGCAAACTGCACGACCAGGCGCTGGCCTTTCTCGGGTCGGTCGACGACGAGTCCCGGCACGCCCAGCGCGGCGGCGGCTCGGTACACGATCTCTCCGAGCGTCGCCGCCAGAACGACGACGACTAGCGGTCAGGGGATTTCACAACTCCAGATGTGAATTGGCCGCTTCCCGACCGAGATCTCGGTAGGGAAGCGGCGGTTTCGCAACAGAAGTTGTGAAACCGATCCTTAGCGAACCTCCAACAGGTCCACGACGAAGATCAGCGTCTCGCCGGGCTTGATGGCACCACCGGCGCCGCGGTCCCCGTAACCGAGGTGGGGCGGGATGACGAGCTGGCGGCGGCCGCCGACCTTCATGCCCTGGACACCCTGGTCCCAGCCGGCGATGACGCGGCCCTCACCGAGCGGGAACTGGAATGCGGACCCGCGGTTGTACGAGGCGTCGAACTCCTCGCCGGTGGAGTGCGCCACACCGACGTAGTGCACCGACACGTTCTGGCCGGCAGCGGCTTCGGCGCCGTCGCCCACGACGAGGTCGGTGATCACCAGGTCGGTGGGGGCAGGTCCGTCGTAGAAATCGATCTCAGGCTTCTCGGTCATGGCACAGGAGCCTAGACGACGAACCTGGTCAGGTCTGGTGGACGTAGCTGTCGAGCTGGTCGCGCTCGAACTCGACCTGGTCAATGTGGTTCTTGACGATGTCGCCGATGCTGACGACTCCGACGAGCTTGCCGTCGTCCACGACGGGCAGGTGCCGGAACCGGCCTTCGGTCATGATCGCTCGGACCTCATCGAGCGAGCTGGTTGACCCGCAGGTGCGCACGTTGCTGGTCATGATCTCGGCCACGCTTGCGGACAGGGCCCCGTCGTCGCCTCCCAGACGGCGGACAATGTCGCGCTCGCTAACGATGCCGGCGACGGTCTCGCCGTCGCTGCTCACCACCGCGGCGCCGATGTTGTGCTGGGCGAGGAGCGCGACCAGGTCGCGCACGGTCGCCTCGGGGCTGATCGTGACGATGTTCTGATTCGCCTTGCCGGCGACTACTTCTCTAATTTTCATGGGCGCTGATCCTCATAGTGCGAATCTAGTGTTCGCCGGCCGCGATGCCAACGGTCTGACCATGCACAGTCACCGTTTCTCCCACGGCGAGCTGTCGACCGCGTCGGGTCTCGACCTCTCCGTTGACCAGGACGTGGCCCTGGATCAACAGCTCGCGGGCGTCGCTGCCGTGGTCGATGAAGTCCGCCAGCTTCAACAGCTGGCCGAGCCGGATGACGTCGTCGCGAATCTCGATCATGCGCATAGTAGGTCCACCGTACTCATCGGGCCGGCGGCTCAAAGCGCCACCGAGATCGCATGGATGATCACACCGACCAGGCCACCGACGATGGTGCCGTTGATCCGGATGAACTGCAGGTCGCGGCCCACCTGGAGTTCGATCCGGGAAGCAGCCTCCTTGCCGTCCCAGCGCCCGATCGTGTGCGAGATGACGGCGGTGAGCTCCCCGCCGTACCGGCGGACGCAGAACACGGCCGCGTCGGAGGCCCAGGTGTCGATCCGGGCCTGCAGAGCCTCGTCGCGCGCCAGCCGACCCCCGAAGGAGACCAGCGCCGCGGTGGCCCGCTCGCGAAGCGGCCCGTCGTCGTCAGCAAGCGCGTCACGCAGTGCCTGCTTGAGCGCGTCGAAGAGCGCCATTCCGCTGGCCAGGAACTGCGGGTGCTCCAGCAACCGGGTCTTCAACCGCTCGGCCCGGGCCTGGGTGTCGGGGTTGGTGAGCAGGTCGTCGGCGAGCTGACGCAGCAGGCTGTCCAGCGCACCGCGCGCCCGGTGGCCCGGGTCGGCCCGGATGTCGGCGACCCAGTGGATCGCCTCGAGGTGCACCCGTTCGGTGACCACCTCGTTGAGACGCTCCGGCGCCCACCAGGGCGCCCGCTCCCCGAGGACGGCGGTGAAGGTGTCCTGGTTGTGGATCAGCCAGTGGTGACCTTCCTCCAGCACCAAGTCGACCAGTCCGTGGTGGGCGTCGTCATCGAGGACCTCGCTGAGCAGGTTGCCGGCGATCGGCGAAATCGGCTCGCGGATCAGGCGCGGCAACATCACCTCGGCGACGACCGCCTCGACGTCGGAGTCGCGCAGCCGGTTCAGGGCGGTGGTGAGCAACGCGGCGCCCTCGGCGACCACCTTCGCGGCGTGCGCGGGGTCGCTGACCCAGTCACCGACGCGGGCAGCAACCTTCGCTGCAGCGAGACGCTCCCGGATGATCTCCTCCTGCAGGAAGTTTTCCTGGACGAAGTCCTCCAGGCTCTTCCCGAACTCGTCCTTCTTCCGTGGTACCAGCGCGGTGTGCGGGATCGGCAAACCCAGCGGGTGCTTGAACAGCGCTGTCACCGCGAACCAGTCGGCCATCGCACCGACCATGCTCGCCTCAGCGCCTGCGTTCACGTACCCCCAGAACCCGTCCTGGTCGCGGGTGAACAGGTAGACGATCGCTGCGAAGAGCAGCAGACCGACCGCCAAGGATTTCATCGTGCGCAGGCGTCGGCGGCGTTCGGCATCAGCAGCACCGGGCGGGACGATCATCGAGAGGCTCATCGGCCCTGACGCTACCGGAGCCCGCTCGGAGTTCAGGGGTGCCCGAAAAGTCGTTCTTCGCGGGAGGGTGACCTACCCTTTCGACATGTCCTCACGTGCGCACCAAGCCTCCCGTACGAGCCTGGCTGCCATCCTCGCCGCCGCCCTCGTCCTGGGCTTCGCCGCACTGACCTCCGCCGGCCCCGCCGCTGCCGTGTCCCCGACGGACACCGTCGCAGGCCCGAACCGGGCGAAAGCCACCCTGGACAAGGTGGTGGCCGCGTTCGACACCGAGCCGGGCGCCCGTACCGCTCCCCGGACGACGCCGCTGCCCCGGAGCGACGTCACGCTGCTGCTGCGGGACCTGCGGCTGGCGCTGCCGTCCCTGAGCCGCACCGACCGGGCAACGGCCGAGACCTACCTGGCGAGGTCGTCGGTGGGCGAGGGCTGCACCGGCACCGTCATCCGGACGGCTCGATTCTGCATCCACTACGAGACCAACACCGGGCTCTTCGGCAACGCCGACGCTGCGACGCAGGAACAGGCAGAGTCGACGGCAGCCACGTTCGAGCACGTGTACGGCCGCATCGTCACCAACCTGCGCTACCGAGCACCGCTCAACGACGGCGACGGGCTGTTCGACGTCTACCTGGAGAATCTGGGCAGTCAGGGCATCTACGGTTTCTGCCAGACCGACGACAACACCCCGACCTCCAGCTCTTTTTGCAAGGTCGACAACGACTTCTCCACCGCCGAGTACGGCGCCCCGCCGCTGAACTCGTTGCGCGTCACGGCCGCTCATGAGTTCTTCCACGCGGTCCAGTTCGCCTACGACGCCCAGGACGACACCTGGTTCCTCGAGGGAACGGCGGTCTGGGTGGAGGACATCGTCTACCCGGCGATCAACGACTACCTGCAGTACCTCCCGGTCAGCCAGCTCCAGCGCCCTCGCCAGTCGCTCGACTTCATCGGCAACCTGGAGCGGTACGGCAGCGTCATCTTCTGGAAGTTCCTCTCCGAACGGTTCCGGGACAACAACATCATCCGTCAGGTCTGGAACGCAGCCGCTGCCTCGAGCGGCAGCCGCAACGGCATTGGGGCGGTCGGCGCAGTACTGCGAGCCCGCGGCTTCTCCTTCGGCCCGGTCTTCGCCCGGTACGGCGTCTGGAACACCCTGCCGCCGGGGACCTATGCCGACCGGGCGCTCTGGCCGTCACCGGTCGCGGTGGCGACCCGCGTCCTGTCCTCGCAGGACCGCGACATCGCCTACAGCGTGCCGATCAACCACCGCGCGCACGCGCCGGTCGTCTTCCGGGTCGGTTCAGGGATCCCGCTCCGCACCAAGCTGCGGGTGGTCGTCGACGGACCGGACAGGTCCCGCGGCGCCCAGGCCACGGTGCAGATCCGGTTCCGCGACGGCACCGTGACGACGTACACGCTGCCGCTGAGCGCGTCCGGCTACTCCTCCACGCTGTACGGCTTCAACCCGAGGTTCGTGAAGTCGGCGATCGTGGTGCTGACCAACAGCGGAGGGTTCAACAACCAGCCGTTCAAGGTCCGGGCGAAGCTGGTCTTCTGATGGGCACGGCGGCCGAGATCGGCCTGGACCGCTGGCACGATGTGATTGCGTCGCGGGACCCCGAAGCTCTGGCCGTGATGATCGCCCCAGATGCCGTCTTCCGATCGCCGGCGGTGCACACCCCGCAACAGGGCCGCGACCTGGTGATCGCCTACCTCTCGGCCGCGCTTGTCGTCCTCGGGCCCGACCTGGAGTACCACGACACCTGGCAGCGCGAGAACGACGCGGTGCTGCGCTTCACGACCGTCGTGGGCGGCATGCAGGTCGAGGGCGTAGACCTGATCACCTGGGACGACGACGGTCTGATCATCTCCTTCACGGTGATGATCCGCCCGATGAAGGCGCTCGACGCAGTCATCGCCGCCATGGCCCAGCAGCTGCTCGGCTAGGCGCTAGCGACGTCAGCCGACCCAGAAGCCGCGGTTGCCGCCATACCAACCTGCGCCGCCGAGACCCTCCGCCGCCGCAGCACCCGAACCGCGACCGCCGCGCGAGCCGAGGTAGCTGCCGACCACTGCCGCACCGAGGTCGTCGAGCTCCGGCGCGACCACGGTGCCGTCGACCCGCTTGGCCATCTGCTCGATGAACCGGGCCAGCCCGGCGTCCTCGCCGAGCCGGAAGAAGGTGACCTGGGCGCCGAGACGACCGGCGTTGTCGAGCTCGCGGACGCTGTACGCGATCGTCAGCGGGTGCGGCGGGTAGGTGAAGTAGACCTCGCCGTCCGGTTCGAGGTGCGAGGTCGGTTCGCCGTCGGTGACGATCAGCAGCACCGGCTGGGCGTTCGGGTGCTTGCGGAAGTGTCGGTTCGCGAGCAGCAGCGCGTGGTGCAGGTTGGTGCCCTTGGACCACATCGCGTCCAGCGCTGTCAGCTGCTCGATCTCCATCACCTCGGCGTGCCGGCCGAAGCCGATCAGCTGCAGGTGGTCGCCGCGGAACCTACTGGCGACCAGCTGGTGCAGCGCCAGGGCGGTGCGCTTCATCGGGACCCAGCGGCCGTCCATCGCCATCGAGAACGAGGTGTCCACCAGGAGGGCGACCGCGGCCTGGGTACGCGCCTCGGTCTCCATCACCTCGATGTCGGCCATCTCGAAGAGGCGCGAGCGTCCCGTACCGACGGGCGCCGCCTCCTCGGCATGGCGACGACGGTTGGCGTTGAGGATCGTACGCGGGATGTCCCACGGCTCGGTGTCGCCGAAAGCCCACTCCCGGGTCGCGCCGCTGCGCTCCCCTGCAGCTCCGGCCTGACGCAGGTCGCGCTGCCCCTGGCGCCCCGAGATCCGGGTCGCGACGTCCTTCAGCAGTGCCTTCCCGAGCTGACGCATCGCCTTGGGCGAGAGCCGGAGCTGACCGTCCGAGGTGCGCTTGAGATAGCCGGAGTCGCGCAGGGCCCGCTCCAGCTCTTGCAATGCGCGGGCGTCGACTGCGGCAGCATCACCGAGCTGCCGGGCGAGCTTGTCGAGGTCGAGATCGTCCATCCGAGCTCCGCCGTAGGACTGCGAGAGCTGCTCGGAGAGCGCGTCGAGGTCGGCCAGATCCTGGAGGACCCCGGTGCCGTCGCCGAGCCCAAGTCCCTGCTCCCCTCCGAACTCCGAGGAACCGCCCCAATCCTCACCTGGTCGTAGCGCTTGCAGGTTCTGATCCATCCGGCTCAGTCCCTGCATCAGCTCCGGTGAGCCGAACGCCTGCGCGGAGAGCTCCATCAGCTCTTGCCGCTGCTCGGGCGTCATCGAGTTGAGCATCCGCTGGGCTGCGGCCGAGCGCTCGGCGAGCGCGTCCATCAGCTCGTCGAGGTTCTTCGGGTTCTCCGGAAAGAAGTCGCCGTGCTTCGCCATGAAGTCGGCGAAGTCCTCGGGGGTGTCAGTGCCGAGGCGTTTCGCCTCGAGCAGGTCGTTGAGGTCGCCGAGCATCTCGTTGATCCGGGCCCGGTCCTCGTCGGTCGCGCCTTCCAAGGCTTGCTTCATGCCCTTGAAGCGTTGTTCGAGCAGCTCCCGACCGAGCAGGTCCTTGATCTTCTCGTAGTCCGCCCGCGCCTGGGGGCTTTGCCAGTCGTAGGTGCTGAGCTCGCTGACCGCTGCTGCCGTCGAGGGTGGCAGACCGTCGAGCTGCAGCTCGCGGAAGGCGCGGTCGCCGTCGTCCAGGTCGACGTCGCGTGCCAGCTGGCCGCGTTCGGCGCGCACGGCCTGGTCGAGCAGCTCGCGGACCTCCTGCAAGGTCCCGTCCAGGCGGTGCCGGGAGAGCAGCTCGGAGCGCTTACGGGCCACCTCGCGGGCGAGTTCGTCGAGGCCGCGCCCGTCCTTGCCGCCCCGCCGCAGGAACTCCGCCATCGCCCGCTCGGGCGAGTAACCTCCCATGACGTCCTCGCCGATGTGCTCCAGCGCCTCGGCCAGGTCGACGGGCGGGGCGAGCGGGTCCGGCCCACCGTCGTACCGGCCGTAGCGGGCGCGGTGGCGGTCGCCGCGGCGCCGGGGGTCAGCCACCGTAGACCGTCTCCCCCGTCGACTGGTCCTTCGCGACCTTGCGCGCCAGGTAGAGACCCTCCAGAGCCAGCTCGACCGCCCCGGCGCGCTCACCGGTGCTGGTGGCGTCCAGCCGCGCCGCAATCTGGTCGTAAAGGTCTGACTCGCTCGCCTCGGTGGGCGGCAGCTCCGGCAGGCTCGCCAGGAAGTCTGCCGCGGTGACCTGTTCGCCGGTGGTCACGGCAGCGCCGTCCTCCAGTGCCTCCACCAGCACGGCCAGGTCGAGGCCGGCCAACCGGGACCGGACCGTCTCGGCCGTCGAGGTACGAAGCAGGTGGGTCAGGATCTCCTCCTCGCGGCCCTCCTCGCCGGTCTCGAACTCGACCTTGCCGCCGAGCACGTCGACGGCGGTTTGCAGGTCGACCACCCGGGCAACCGCGTCGGGCTCCCCCTGGGCGGTGGCCCGGTGCAACGCGGCCGCCCCGACCGTCTCGGCGCCGGCGATCGCGAACCGGGCGCTGACCCCGGACCGCTGGTCGACCGATTGGCTGGCGCGCAGGGCTCGGGTAAACCGCGCCAGGATCTCGATCAGGTGGTCCGGGACGTCGGCGACCAGGTTCGCCTCCTGGCGGATCACGGCGATCTCGTCCTCGATCCGGATCGGGTAGTGCGTCCGGATCTCGGCACCGAAACGATCTTTGAGCGGGGTGATGATCCGACCGCGGTTGGTGTAGTCCTCCGGGTTGGCGCTGGCCACGACCAGGACGTCGATCGGCAGCCGGAGTACGTAACCCCGGATCTGGATGTCGCGCTCCTCCATGACGTTCAGCATCGCCACCTGGATCCGCTCGGCGAGGTCGGGGAGCTCGTTGATCGCCACGATGCCGCGGTGGCTGCGCGGGATCAGCCCGAAGTGGATCGTCTCGGGATCGCCCAGGGTGCGCCCTTCGGCGACCTTCATCGGGTCGACGTCACCGATCAGGTCCGCGACGCTGGTGTCGGGGGTGGCCAGCTTCTCGGCGTACCGCTCGTCGCGGTGCTGCCAGCTGATCCGCAGGTCGTCGCCGTGGGCCGCCGCCGCCTGCTGCGAGGTGATCGTGATCGGCTCGTAGGGGTGCTCGCCGAGCTCCGACCCGGTGATCACCGGGGTCCACTCGTCGAGCAGGCCGACCAGAGTGCGCAGCAACCTGGTCTTGCCCTGGCCGCGCTCACCGAGCAGGACGATGTCGTGGCCGGCGAGCAGTGCCCGCTCGACCTGCGGGATCACGGTGCTCTCGAAGCCGTGCAGGCCGGGCCACGGGTCGCGGCCCTCGCGCAGGGCGCTCAGCAGGTTGTCGCGCAGCTCCACGCGCAACGACTTGTGGACGTGGCCCGAAGCTCGGAGCTGACCGAGGGTGGCGGGTTCCGGAACGGTGGTCGCAGGGGGCATTGAAGTCACCCCTGCAGGCTACTCACGGGGCGGTGATCAGCGAACGCGAATCCGAACGTAGGCCGAGTAGCCGATGTCGTTGCCGTGCCCGGCGTTGACCTTCACGTAGAGCTTCTTCACGCCCGGGCGCGCGAACCGGGCGGTCAGTCGGAAGGTCCCGTCGGGACGGACTGTCCCGGCCGCAATCCGGGTCGAGCTGGTGCCGACGCAGAAGCACGGAATGTCCCCGCGCCACAGGCTGACCCGGTGACCGGGCTTCAGCGGCACCGCCCTGCCGACGACCACGACCCGCTGACGGCCCCTCAGGGTGCGGTCCAGGGCGCGCGCCGCGACCCTGGATCCGACCGGCCGCAGGTAGGCGACCGACGAGGTGGCGGCGTGCGCGCCGTCGCCGGCGAAGGTCCACTGGATCCGCGAGGTACGGCGCAGAGCTGCCGAGACGGTGACGTCCCCGTCCTCGTCGGTGGTGCCGTGCCCGATCGCGGTGAAGGCGGTGGCGCCGTACGGACGGGCGGTGAGCGTGACCGGGACGCCGGCGATCGGCATCGCCCCGGAGGTCAGGTTCGCGGAGAACTGCTGAACCGTGCCCGCTGCCGGGGACGGACCCTCGTCGACCACGATCGCGACCTGGAACGTCGACTCCGCAGGCGCCGCGTACGCCGGCGCGATCAGGCCAAGAGCGGTCGCCAGGACCAGCCCGACCAGGGCACTCAGGGCTCGACGCATGCAGGCACTCCTATCCTCGACCGAGCCCTTCCAGACCGGCGCCGCCACGGTAACCTGCCCGGCATGCCTGCGCTCGGATCTCCGACAACCTGCCCGTGCGGGTCAGGTCTGCACTACGACCCGTGCTGCGGCAGCCTGCACCGCAACGAACGTGCGGCTGCCGGTCCCGAGGAGCTGATGCGGTCCCGGTACAGCGCCTACGTCCTCGGGGCCTGGGACCACCTGTTCCGCAGCTGGCACCCGCGGACCCGTCCCGGGGACGTACATCCGGACGAGAACCTGGTCTGGACCGCCCTGGAGGTGCTCGACGCCCCGCCGCCGGAGGCGAGCACCGGCACCGTGGAGTTCCGGGCGCACTGGGCCTGGTCCGGCCAGGTGGGCTCGCTGCACGAGCGCAGCCGGTTCGAGGTCCGCGCCGGCCGGTGGGTCTACGTCGACGGCGATACCTTGGCGGACTGAGACCGGCTCAGCACGTTGCCTGAATGTAGGTGTCCAGGTCGAGCAGGTGCGCGCTCTCCTCCTGGCCGAGGGTGCGAGTGCGGCTGCGGAAGTCCGGGCCGTCCTGCGCGTCCGCCATCCGTTCCACGAGCTCGAGGAATCCCGTGCGGGCGCTCGGCGGGATGTCTTTCGGCGTGCCGACCTTGGCTAGCGCCTCGGCGGCCTTGCGGCCGTTGGAAAAGCCTTTCGACTCCGAGAAGGCTGCGCCGGCCTTGCAGAACTCTGCGTTCACCGCGTCCGTCGGGACGCTCCGGCAGTCGGCGGACTGCGGGGTGTCGGAAGCGCAGTAGGTGTCCTCGGCGGCGCTGCTACGGCCGCACCCGGAGAGCACGGGTACGAACAGCATCGCCACGATGACGACTCTGCGCACCTGGTCCCCTTCGGTCGACCGATCGGCGTTCGGCCGATCGATCGGTCACCGTACCGGAAGTAAGGGATCGATCAGCGAGAAGATCACGCCGAGGCCGGAGCTGAGCTCGTTGAGCAGGCCGTGGCTGCCGCCGTTCGGACCACCGATCGGGCCCGGGGTCACCGGCGCCCAGCTTTTGACCACGGCCGCCGGGATAACTCCGTGCCGGACCCGCTGGGGGTGGTCGCCGACCGGTAGGAAGGCGATCTCCTCGGCGGTCTCGAAGTCGATGATCGCGACCGCGTCGGAGTCCGAGAGCGAGATCCAACAGGTGCTGTGCAGGCCCTCGGTCGTCCAGTACGGCTTGAGGTAGTCGTGACCGGTGCTGGCCTTGTCGAAAATCTTGGCCTCCCCGGTCGCCCGGTCAACGAACGCCGCGTAGTCGTCCATCGTGCCTGCCGCGCAGAGCGTGGTGCCCTCGGCGTTGATCGAGAGCCCGTGGTGGGCGGAGTCGTTGACGTAGTTCTCCAGGGGCATCGTTGGCACCCGGTTCGGCAGCGGAATGAGCCGCTTGACCGCGCCGACCCGCGGCTCCGCGATGCCACCGGCGGTATACGTCACCTTGCCATCCAGGTCTGGTGCCTGGGTGTCGAACTCGACGATGCCGTGGAAGTAGGAGACCTGGAAGTAGATGAAGCGCTGGCCGGGGGCCACCGCCATCGGCCGGACCGCCGCGCTCATGCCTTCGTACCCGGCCTCCTTGAGCTCCTTGCCCATCTCCCAGCGGTACTTGATCGAGAAGTCGTCGTTGTTGACGATCTCGTACCAGCGGTCGCCCTTGATCGCGTCGTGCACCGGCCCGATCTTGACCGGACCGATCGAGTTCTGGTCACCCGGCAGGTACACCTTGCCGATCGAGGCGTGGTAGATCAGGCCCCCGTCGGGCGAGTAGTTGTTCTCGTGCGGGGTCTCCCCGGAGGGGAAGGTGCGCATCCGGTCGCCCATCCGGATCTGCTTGCCACCGACGGTCTCGTCGACCATCGAGTACTCGATCACCTGGGCCTCGGTCGAGTCGCTGACCAGCAGGCGACGGCCGTCCGGGGAGACACCCATGTGATCGGTGCGGAAGCCGTCCATCTGCTGCTCCCGCACGATGCTGTCGGTCCGGCCGGCGGTCGCCTTCGCCAGGTCGATCCAGACGACGTCGGCGAAGCTGGGCCGCGAGACGGCGACGAACCGGCCGTCCTTGGTGGTGAACATGTCGTCGACGTACTGGTCGTGCCCTTCGCCGGGTCCCTGCTGGATCAGGTAGTAGAAGGCGAGCTGAGCCGGGTTCTTGCGGATGTCCGCGATCTCCTGGGCCTTGTCCGGAATGAAGTTCACCCCGGTGCGCAACAGCTTGAAAGTGTGCGCGTCGACGATGGTCGCAGTGCCTGCCCAGTTGTTGCCGACGAGCATGACGTCGCGGAGGCGGGTGGGGGCGGCTGCGGCTGCGGACCTGGGTCCGGTGACGTCACTGTCGACGAGGAGAGCGGCGGCGAGAGTAAGCAGGCAGAGGACAGCAAGACGTCGCATGCCCCGTTCAACGACGGACGGCACCCCCGGTCACGGCTCCTCCGAGCCGGCCGGCACCTCCTCGGGACGACGCCGGAACGCCACCGGGTGAACTCCGTCAACACCAACACCAGCAGCATCGCAGCGACGATCTTCCGCTGCAGGGAGTCGGGCAGGTACTGCGCCGAGGTGGCTGCGCCGGTCGACACCCGAGGCCCCCGCGACCTGGCTGCTGTCCGGCCGAGGCGCGTCCTCGGCACCCACGGCACGTCGACCGTCCGTCGGTCTGTCCGGACATCGCCCGGTCGGGACATCGCCCGAAGCATCGGTCGGCAGCGGTCCCGGGGGCGGGAGCTCGTCGCCCGGCGTGCCGAGCGTGATCACGTACGTCGGACCCGGCGTCGGATTCAGCTCGGCGCCCTCGCCGAGCACATCCTCGGGTCCGGACTGCCCAGGAGGCGCCACTGGCGGGGGCTGGGGGTCGGCAGCGGCGGACGCACACAGCCCGGCCAGCACCAGCAGGTCAGCACGACGACCGCGAGAAGAGCCTGGCGTCGCGTCGTGGGTCCGACGGTACGGGGCACGACTCCGTCACGCCCCGGCAGCGGTGGCCGCTCAGCGGGCGACGATCACCGACGAGCCGTGCCCGAAAAGGCCCTGGTTCGCGGTAATGCCTACCCGGGCGCCCTCGACCTGACGGCCCTCGGCCTGGCCTCGCAGCTGCCAGGTGAGCTCGCAGACCTGCGCCAGCGCCTGGGCCGGGACTGCCTCGCCGAAGCAAGCCAGCCCACCGGACGGGTTCACCGGGATCCGGCCGCCGATGGTGGTCTCGCCCCTGCGGAGCAGCTGCTCGGCCTCGCCGCGCTTGCACAGCGCCAGGTCCTCGATCCAGTCGAGCTCGAGCGCGGTCGACAGGTCGTAGACCTCGGCCACGTCGACGTCCTCGGGACCGATCCCAGCCTCTTCGTAGGCGGCCTGACCGATCGACTCCTTGAAGGTGAACTCACCGACCCCGCCGGCCGATGACTCGGTCGACATCAGTGGCATGTCGATGACCGTGTTCGGGAAGGTCGGAGTGACGGTCGAGATCGCCTTGATCTTTACTCCGCCGCCGCCCAGGTCGTACTGCCGAGCGTGCTTCTCGGCGTACGCGACCGAACACAGGATCACCGCAGCGGCACCGTCGGAGGTGGCGCAGATGTCGAGCAGGTGCAGCGGGTCGGCCACGATCGCGGAGTTCAGCACATCCTCCGCGGCGACCTCCTTGCGGTAGCGCGCGTTGGGGTTGCTCAGGCCGTGCTTGGCGTTCTTGACCTTGACCTGGGCGAAGTCCTCGCTGGTGGCGCCGTACAGGTCCATCCGGCGACGGGCGTACAGCGCGAAGTAGGCCGGGTTGGTCATCCCGAGCAACCGGAACCGCAGCCAGTCCGGGTCGTCCCAGCGCTCACCCGCGTTGGGAGCCAGGAAGCCCTTGGGAGTGGTGTCGGCGCCGACAACCAGAGCGACCTCAGAAAGGCCGGCCAGGATCCGCGCGCGGGCGGTGTCCAGCGCCTGGGCGCCGGTTGCGCAGGCGGCGTACGAGGTGGCGACGCGGGCGCCGTTCCAGCCGAGCGCCTGGCCGAAGGTGGCACCGGCGACGTAGCCGCCGTAGCCGTTCCGGACGGTCTCGCCGCCGACGATCAGGTCGACGTCGGCCCAGGGTATGCCGGCATCGGCCAGCGCGGCCCGGGCTGCGTGCACGCCGTACTCGACGAAGTTCTTGCCCCACTTGCCCCAGGGGTGCATGCCGACCCCGGCGATGGCGACGTCGTTGCTCATGCGCTCACTCCCTGTGTCTCGGCGGGCTCCACCGACGTGGGGCGCCAGCGCCAGATCGTCCGGTCACCGGTCTCGTCGGCGTACAGCGTCTCCACGACCAGTTCCATCTCGTCGCCGACCTTGAAATCACCAACGGTGTAGCCGTCGGCCACCTGACCGAGCACGACGATGCCCTCGGGGAGCTCGACTGCTGCCAGCGCGAACGGCACGTACGGGTCTGTCGCCGGGATGTACGGCGGCGGCGGCTGGTACTGCGCATCGGTGTAGGACCACACCCGGCCACGGCGGGAGAGCTCGGTGTCGGCGAACTCTTCGCCGTTGCAGTCAGGGTTGCGGCAGAACCCCGCCGTGCGCGGGAAGAAGACCGTGCTGCAGGTGGTGCACTGCGAGCCGACGAGCGCGGGCTCGTCCCCGGTCGTGAACCAGCCCTCGATGGCCGGAGTCGTGGCGGTCATGCGGCACCCTTCGCGCAGTACAGAACTAGAACAGGTTCTTACTATCTCATGGCGACGCTGGACGCCATCGAGCATGTGTCACAGTTTGTCCGTGCTCGAAGCCTCGACCATCGCCTGGCTGCTCGCCGGAGCGTTGCTGCTCGCAGTAACCGGGCTGGTCCTCGCGCTGTGGGCGCTGCGGCGGGCCCGGGCCGCGCTGGCCGGGGCACACCTCCAGGAAGCAGCTCCCGCACCCGAATCCCCCTCGCAGCGCGCCGCTCTGACCGCGGGAACCGCGATGCGAGGCGTCCTGGAGGCCGTCAGCAGGCTCCGGGAGCAGGGAGTCGGCGGGATGCTCGTCAGCACCCTGGAGGACTTCAACCGGTGGGCGGCCGACCAGCGGGCGGCGATCGGCCGGATGGCAGCCGAGGACGGCACCGTGTCCATCTTCTTCTCCGACATCGAGAATTCCACGATGCTCAACACCCAGCTCGGCGACAGCCGCTGGATCAAGGTGCTCAGCGCGCACGACCACCTCGTCGAGACCTACGTCGAGAAGTACCGCGGGCTGATCGTGAAAAGCTTCGGCGACGGGCACATGGTCGTGTTCTCCACCCCGGAGCTCGCGATCGCCGCGTCCCTGGACATCCAGCGCGCACTCGGCGCCAACTGGAACCGCAGCCGCGAGCTTCGCCGGACGCCGATCCGGGTGCGGATCGGGCTGCACACCGGAACCGCGATCGAACGTGCCGGCGACTACTTCGGCCAGAACGTCGCCCTCGCCGCCCGGGTCGCGGCCCAGGCCCAGGGTGGCGAGGTCCTGGTCACCGCCAAGATCGCGGCCGCGCTGGAGGAGCACTACGAGTTCGTCGAAGCCGATGCCGTCGAGCTCAAGGGCTTCGAGGGCCAGCACGCGCTCTTCCACTGCGCAGGGAAGCGATGAGGCTCAAGCTCGGTAGGCCGGACATCACCGCGTACGCCGGCCGCTTCGACCTTCCGGCGGCTGGGACGGTCGGCCCCCGGGTCACCTTCCTCGGCGTCAGCAGCCTGTTGCTGGACGACGGCGCCTCGGCGATTCTCACCGACGGGTTCTTCAGCCGCCCGAGCCTGCTCCGGGTCGGGTTCGCCAGGATCGCCCCTGACCTGCAGCGCATCGATGCCTGCCTCGCCCACGCCAGGATCGAGCGCCTGGACGCCGTACTGCCGGTGCACAGCCACTTCGACCACGTGCTGGACTCCGCCGTCGTCGCCGCCCGGACCCGCGCGCAGTTGCTCGGCGGCGCCTCGACCGCCCAGGTCGGCCGCGGCGCAGGACTGGCCGCGGACCGGATCACCGTGGTCGCCCCGGGTGCGCCGGTCACCGTCGGCACCTGGTCGTTGACGCTGATCGGGTCACACCACTGCCCGCCGGACCGTTACCCCGGCGAGATCACCGCGCCGGTGGTGCCGCCGGTCCGGGCCGCGGCGTACCGGTGCGGTGAGGCCTGGTCGATCCTGGTCGAGCACACCAGCGGTCGTACGGCGCTGATCCAGGGCAGCGCCGGGTACGTCGCGGGGTCGCTGACCGGACACACGGCCGAGGTCGCCTACCTCGGCGTCGGCCAGCTCGGTATCCAGAGCGAGGACTACATCGAGACCTACTGGACCGAGACGGTCCGCGCGGTCGGAGCCCGCCGGGTGGTCCTGACCCATTGGGACGACTTCTTCCGACCGCTCCCGATGACACCCGCCGACCCACCGCTGCGCGCCCTCCCGTACGCCGGCGACGACCTCGACGCCACGATGCGGGTCCTGACCCGCCTCGCCGAGCAGGACGGCGTCGCGTTGTCCTTCCCGGTCCTCTGGCGCCCTGAGAACCCCTGGGCCCCCTCGAACTAGGGAGTTCTGGCCTGGCTCACCGGACCAGCCAGCGGCCGAGGAGGGTGCTGTCCTGCTCGAGGAGGACAGCAAGGTCGAGCTGGATGTCCACCGGGCCGCCCAGGACGATGCGCGGGTACTCCCCGCCGATGGCCCGCGGAACGAACGTCGTACAGACCTCGTCGGCCGCGCCCGAAGCCAGCAGGTCACGGAGCAGATGCGGGCCGCCCTCGCTGAGAAGGTTGCGCAGGCCGCGGTCGACCAGGGCTGCCTTCATCGCCACCAGGTCGACCTCGGACTCCCCCAGGACCAGGACCTGCTCGGGCCCCAGGGTGGACCGAGCCTCTTCCAGACCGGGTGCGGCGGCGCCGAGGACCATCAGTACCTTCCCGCTCGGAGCGTCCCGCAGACCCTCGGGCACCCGGCCCGAGCGCGAGACGATCACCAGCGGGACCTCTGCAACCCCGTAGCCCTCGGCGCGGGCGGTGCCGGCGCCCACCAAGACGGCATCGCACTGCGCACGCAACGCGTGGAACACGAGCCTGTCTACCTCGTTGTTGATCGAGCCGCTCCTGCCGGATTCGCCGGTGGCGGCGCCGTCCAGGGTGCTGACCATGTTGATCCGCAGCCACGGCAGTCGCGGCGGGCGGTAGAGGTCGACCAGGTCGTCCGCGGTCGCCTCGCCGGTGCGCCCGCCGGGGACATCGATCAGGACTCGCACTGCCACCGCACCACCCAGTACTGGACGCCATGGGGAGCGTCGTCGTAGTCGACGTGGACGTCGAGTACCCGCGTACTGCGAGCGAGCCGACGACCGAGCGCCGCGAGCACCAGCGCATCGTCACCGGCCCACAGGTCGGTGGCCAGTTCCAGATCGGTTGCTGCCAGTGCCTCCAGGTCGCCCGCGGCGAGTGCCGTGCCGACCCGGGCATCGAATCCCTCGGCCCGTGCATCGAAAGCACCTGGCGCCTTCTCCGTCCGCCGCGCCGAACCGCCGGCGACCACCAGTAGGCCGGGCACGGTGTCATCTGGCTCGCCCACCAGATGCTGGGCGACCCGGTGGCCCGCCGCGGACCCGGCGACACCGACCACCGGCCCGGTCGCCAGGAGCCACCCGGTGGCCGCGGTCGCGGCGGCCCGGAGGTCTGCGACCGGGTCGTCGATGGAGGCGTACTGCGGCAGCAGCGCGAGCGCCGCGGGCACGATCACGACTCTCATGCCAGCCCCCGGATCGCCCGGCGCGGCAACCTCCGGCCAGCGATGGTGTTGACCATGTCGACGGTCTGACGGGTCTCGACGACTTCGTGCACCCGGAAGATCCGGGCACCGGCCAGCGCGCTGACCGCGGTAGCCGCCAGCGTCCCGGTCAGCCGTTCGCCGACGGGCAGGTCGAGGGTCTCCCCGACGAAGTCCTTGTTGGACAGCGAGACCAGCACCGGGAAGCCGGTCGCCACCATCTCCTCGAGCCGGCGGGTCAGCTCCAAGGAGTGGAAGGTGTTCTTGCCGAAGTCGTGGGCCGGGTCGATCACGACGCTGGTCGGGTCGACGCCGGCCGCGATCGCGCGCCGTGCGTAGGCAGTGGTGTCGGCGATCGCGCTGGCGACCACGTCGTCGTACTCGACCCGGAACGGACGCGTCCGGGGCGTCGCGCCGCCGGTGTGGGTGCAGATGAGGGCAGCGTCGTACTCGGCAGCGGCATCGACCAGCGCCGGGTCGGCGCCACCCCAGGCGTCGTTGAGCACGTCCGCGCCGGCCTCGCAGACGGCCCGGCCGACCTCGGCGCGCCAGGTGTCGACCGAGATGACCAGGTCGTCGAACGAAACCCGGACCCGCTCGACGAACGAGACCACCCGGCGTCGCTCCTCCTCGGCGTCGATGAACTCCCCGGGGGCAGCCTTGATGCCGCCGATGTCGACGATCTCGGCTCCCTGCTCGACCACCTGGACGACCCTGTCGAAGGCCTTGTCCTCGGCCCAGGTAGCGCCCTTGTCGTAGAAGGAGTCCGGCGTCCGGTTGACGATCGCCATCATCAGGGTGGCGTCGTCGGCGAAGGTACGGCGTCCGAGCTTCAACGTCATCGGCTGTCCAGGAGGTACGCCGCCGCCGGCGGCCGCTCGGTCAGCGGGACGGACCGTGTCGAGGCCGTGGTCAGGCCGTCGACGCGGTGGTACTGGCGCAGGTCGACCGAGTCAGCCGGTGGCGTCTCGCCGGCACGTCCCCGGACAGCAGCCAGGATCTGGGTGGCCATCGCCCCCAAGTCGCGCAACGCCTGGTGGCGGTGCGCCCGGCGCCCCAGGTCGACCTGAGCGATCGCGTCGATGCCTCGCAGTGCCAGCGTGTCGATCAGCGCCGTCGTCTCCACGGCGTACCCGGTCGGCACCTGCAGCGAGGCGAACAGGTCGCGACGGATCGCCCACTCCCCGGCGAGCGGCTGGACCAGTCCGGCCAGCTCGGGGTGGAACAGGTTCAGCAGCGGCCGGGCGACGAGCTCGGTGACCCGTCCACCCTCGAAGTCGGCACCGTCCGAGGTCTGGGTGCCGTAGTCGAGCGGGCGCTCGTAGTAGCCCTTCACCAGCGCGATCTCCGGCCGGGTCAGCAACGGACCGAGCAGGCCCGGGACGAAGTGGGTATCCCAGTCGAGCAGGTCGGCGTCCATAAAGACCAGGACGTCTCCGGAGGTGACGAAGAGCGCCTTCCACATCGCCTCGCCCTTGCCGACCTCGGCGCCGAGGTCGGGACGGATCTCGGCGGCCCGATGGACCACCGCCCCGGCGTCCTCGGCGACCGCGAAGGTGTCGTCGGTGGAGTCCGAGTCGATCACCACGATCTCGTCAAGCAGGTCGGTAGTCTCCATGAGTGCTTCACGCACCCGGGTGACCACATCTCCGACGGTCGCGGCCTCGTTGCGCGCCGGTACCACCAAACTGACCCTCAGACCGGCCGCGGCCTTCGCCGCGAGCAGCTCGGTGAGGGTGTGGTCGCTCCACGAGCTCGAGTTCGCGGCGAACCAGGCGTCGACGGTGGCGGGCACAGGAACGAGGCTAGCGCTCCGACGACAGGACCCGTCCGAGGAGGTCAGGCGTGCAGGGCGCGCAGCGAGTCCGGCACGACCTCGTCCACGAACACCGCGATCTCGTCGAGCGCCTCGGCTCCTTCGGGCACGATCCCGGCGGCTGCCTGGAAGACGTGCACCTGGTGGTCCCAGACCTGCAGCTCAACCTCGGCCCCGGCGGCGAGCAGCGCGGCCGTCATCGCCTCGGCATCAGGGAAGACCATCTCGGTCGAGCTTGCCTGGATCAGCGAGCGCGGCAGCCCGCGCAGCTCCGCGCGGGTCGGCGCGTCCGGCAATGCGTGCGTCTCCCCGGCGCGCCGGGCGGCCCGCAGCACGACCTGGGACAACCCCTCGAAGCAGTTCTCGGGGAACAGCGAGCAGGTCCGGGCCGAGGAGGCGGTGACCTTCGCGGTGCCGTCGAAGTCGATCAGCGGCGACATCGCTACCAGGCCGGCCGGCATCGGCAGTCCGGCCTCCTCGGCGGCGAGGGCCAGCTGGAAGGTGAGGTAGCCGCCCGCAGAGTCACCCATGATGACGACCTGCGACGCCGGGACTCCCGAGTCGAGCACGTAGCGGTAGGCGTCGAGCGCGTCGGCTACCGAGGTGCTGATGGGGTGGTTCGGCAGCTGGCGGTACTCGACCGCGACCACGCTCGCTCGGGTGCGGTCGGCGATCCGCGACATCAGCTGGCGGTGCAGGAACCGGCCGCCCACGACGAAGGCGCCGCCGTGCAGGTAGACCACGACCCTGTCCTCGACCGACGGGGTACGCAGCACCTCGGCCTTGCAGTGCGACAGCGAGATCCGTTCGTACGTCGTTCCGGGAACGGTCGTCAGCGCAAGGCCGGCGTAGTCGGCGAGGAAGTACGGCCACGGCGCCAACGGCACCCGCGCCCAGACCGCGATGAACGGCTTGACGGTGGTTGCCAGGGCGCGGCCGAGCATTACCGATCGCAACGATCCGCCGCCGAACTCGGTCCGCGGGGCCCGGATCTCACCGACCTGCTCCACCTCGAGGGGAGCGACCAGATGCAACGGTGCTGCGGATGTTGCTCGGCTCATCAGTGCCACCCCTGGACGTTGAACGGTCCTGGAAACCTACCGGGCCGACACCGGAGAATTCGGCAACTCAGCCCTCTAATCAAGGGGAATCTCGAATCTCGTCAGGCCTGGACAACCAGCTCAGGCCGGTGTATCGCGCTTGATCCTGGACTCCCGGCCACGCAGCTCGTCGATCCGCCAGCGCAGGACCAGAACGAGCGCCTCCCGGGCGATCGAGCCCGACATCTTCGACGTCCCGGCGGTGCGGTCGGTGAACACGATCGGGACCTCGACGATGCGCAGCCCGCGCCGCGTCGCTCTCCAGGTGTTCTCGATCTGAAAGGAGTAACCGTTCGACTGCGAGCCCAGGACCTCGATGGCATGCAGCGCCGGGGCGCGGAACGCCTTGAAACCGGCGGTGGTGTCGCGGACCGGCATCCCGAGCACCAACCGGACGTAGAGGTTGCCGCCCCGCGAAATCAGCCTGCGGTGCCAGCCCCACAACCGGACGCCGCCCCCGCGGACGTACCGCGACCCGACAGCGACGTCGGCGTCGGCGAGCGCCGCGAACAAGGCCGGCAGCCGGTCCGGCGGGTGTGAGAGGTCGGCATCCATCTGCGCGATCTGGTCGTAACCGCGATCGAAGGCCCATCCGAACCCGGCCCGGTACGCCGCGCCCAGGCCG
>JBKJHX010000065.1:0-3277 GCA_046598855.1 Marmoricola sp.
AGCATGACTTCCAGATCAGCGCGCGTTCGATTGCGGCGCCGCAGCGCCGCCACCAGTGCCACCACCAGCAGCGCCGCGACGGCTCCGCCCAGTGCAGCCACGATCACGCTCATGGCAAGTAACCCTACCCACCGCGGATCATCCGCCGAACTCGCTCCCAGCGCTCACGGAACCCTGCTTCGGCTCCCAGGGCGGTCGGTGCGTAGTACTCGGCGTCGCCCACCACGTCCGGCGCGTACTGCTGCGCCGCGATCCCGTACGGCGCGTCGTGCGCGTACTGGTAGCCGGCGCCGTGCCCGAGCGTCTTCGAACCCGGGTAGTGCGCATCGCGCAGGTGAGCCGGAACCGACCCGATCTTGCCGGCTCGTACGTCTGCGCTGGCAGCGTCGATCGCCTTGATCACTGCGTTCGACTTGGGTGCCAGCGCCAGTTCGATCGTCGCCTGGGCGAGGTTGAGCCGGGCCTCGGGCATCCCGATCAGCTGCACCGCCTGCGCCGCGGCCACGGCGGTGGTCAGTCCGGCAGGGTGAGCGAGCCCGACGTCCTCGCTGGCGAGAATGATCAGGCGTCGCGCGATGAACCGAGGGTCCTCGCCGGCCTCGAACATCCGGGCAAGGTAGTGCAGCGCCGCATCGACGTCCGAACCGCGCACCGACTTGATGAAGGCGCTGATCACGTCATAGTGCTGGTCGCCCTGACGGTCGTAGCGCACCGCGGCTCGGTCGACCGCGGTCTCCGCCGTGGCCAGGTCGACGACGTCGAGACCCTGGGACTGCGCTGCCCCGGCAGCGGCCTCGAGATAGGTCAAGGAGCGCCGCGCGTCACCACCGGCGAGCCTGACCAGATGCTCGAAGGCCTCCTCGCTCAGCTTCACCGAGTCCCCGAGTCCCCGGGGGTCGGTCAGGGCCGCAGCCACCACCCCCCGGACGTCCTCGTCAGTGAGCGGCTCCAGGGTAAGCAGCAGCGAGCGCGACAGGAGCGGCGAGATCACCGAGAAGTGTGGGTTCTCCGTGGTGGCGGCAATTAAGGTGACCCAGCGGTTCTCGACCCCAGGGAGAAGCGCGTCCTGCTGGGCCTTGGTGAAGCGGTGCACCTCGTCGACGAACAGCACCGTCTCCTGGCCGCTCGCGATCAGTCGTGCCCGCGCTGCATCGATGGCTGACCGCACTTCCTTGACCCCGGCAGCGACCGCGGAGACCTCGACGAAGACCCGGTCGGTCTGCCCGGACACGATCGCAGCGATCGTGGTCTTCCCGGTCCCCGGCGGGCCCCACAGCAGCAGTGCCATCGACTGGTCACCCTCGACCAGCCGGCGCAGCGGCGAGCCGGCCGCCAGCAGATGCTGTTGTCCGACGAGCTCGTCCAGGGTACGCGGGCGCATCCGGACCGCCAGCGGCGCGGATGCGTGCGCCCCCCACGACGTGCCGAGGCCGGCCAGGGTCCCGCCACCCGCTGCCGGTGCGACCACGGGAGCGTCGAACAGTCCGTCGTCGTCCATCTCCTCAGCCTAGGCCTGAGGTCAGACGCCGGTGTTCTTGCCTGTCTTCTGGCCCGTCCGCAGATCCAGCCAGCTGTCCTCGTAGCCGGGGGCGTTCAGCTGGAGGTCGACCGTGGCGCCGGCCACCGGCATGCCCTGGCGGTCCACGCCGCAGACGCCGGTGGTGATGGGCTCGGCCGGGTGGTGGCCGAGCTCGCCGGCGAAGTGGCAGGCGACCTTGTGCCGCGAACCGATCTGGAGCAGCGGCGGTTCGACCCGGGCGCAGATCTCCTGGGCGAACGAGCACCGGGTCCGGAACCGGCAGCCCGAAGGGGGGTTGATCGGGCTGGGCACGTCACCGGTGAGCCGGATCCGCTCGCGCCGTCCGCCGATCGCGGCCTGTCGCACGTCCGGGACCGCGGAGAGCAGGGCTTGGGTGTACGGGTGGTGCGGCCGGTTGTACAGCGTCTCGCGGTCGGCGATCTCCACGATCTTGCCCAGGTACATCACTGCGATCTCAGGGCAGAAGTGCCGGACGATCGCGAGGTCGTGGGCGATGAAGAGGAAGGCGATCCCGAACTCGCGCTGGACGTCCTGGAGCAGGTTGACCACCTGGGCCTGGATGGAGACGTCGAGCGCGGAGACCGGCTCGTCGGCCACCAGCAGTTTGGGCTGCAGCATCAGGGCCCGGGCGATGCCGATGCGCTGACGCTGACCGCCGGAGAACTCGTGCGGGTACCGGTTGTAGTGCTCGGGGTTCAGACCTACGATCTCGAGCACTTCCTGGACCCGCGGCAGCACCTTGTCCTTCGCCACCAGCTTGTGGATCTCCAGCGGAGCGCCGACGATCGTGCCCACCGTGTGCCGGGGGTTCAGGGAGGTGTACGGGTCCTGGAAGATCATCTGGATCTCGCGGCGGATCGGCTGGAGGTCCTTCGGGCCGAGCCGGGCGATGTCCCGTCCCTCGAACCGGATCTCCCCGGCCGTGGGCTCGTAGAGCCGGGTGATCGCCCGGCCGGTCGTCGATTTGCCGCACCCGGACTCACCGACCAGCCCGAGCGAGGTGCCTTCGCGGACCTGGAAGGAGACGCCGTCGACGGCCTGGACCTGCCCGATGGTGCGACGGATCAGTCCGTGTGAGCGCACCGGGAAGTGCATCGTGAGGTTCTCGACCTCAAGGATCGGCACGGCGTCGAGGTCCGCCCGGGACGGCGGGTGCGCCTTGGTGGTGACCGGCTCCATCAGTTCTCCTCGATCAGGTCGGGCATGATCTCCGGCATGATCTCTGTGCGGTAGATGTCGTCTGGGTCGGCGAGGTGGCAGCGCTTGGTGTGGCCGGGGCCCCGGGTGCCGGGAACCAGCTCGGGGAGCACCGTCGTGCAGAGATCGCCGGGAACCTTGTCGCGGTGCACGCACCGCGGGTGGAACGCGCAGCCGCTCGGTGGCGTGAGCAGGCTGGGCGGGTTGCCCGGGATCGGGATCAGGGCCGCCTCGGTGTCGCCCTTCACATCCGGGACGCTGGAGAGCAGACCCCAGGTGTACGGCATCTGCGGGTGCGTGAGGACGTCCTTGGTCGGGCCGTACTCGACGGCGCGACCGGCGTACATGACCAGGACGTCGTCCGCCATCTCGGCGACCACGCCGAGGTCGTGGGTGATGATGATGATCGCCGAGTTGAACTCGCGCTGGAGGTCCTGGAGCAGGTCGAGGATCTGGGCCTGGACGGTCACGTCCAGGGCAGTGGTCGGCTCGTCGGCGATCACCAGCCCGGGGTCGTTGATCAGGCCCATCGCGATCATC
>JBKJHX010000009.1:0-16148 GCA_046598855.1 Marmoricola sp.
ATCTCCTGAGCACCCGTGTCGCCCTGAGCACCCGTGTCGCCCTGAGCACCCGTGTCGCCCTGAGCACCCGTGTCGCCCTGAGCACCCGTGTCGCCCTGAGCACCCGTGTCGCCGGTAGGACCAGTCGGACCGGTCACTCCTTGAGGGCCCGCAGGGCCGGAAGCACCCGTGGCACCCGTAGCTCCGGTATCGCCCTTCGGCCCGGTCGGACCAGTCGCACCCTGCGGGCCGGCCGGACCGACGGGTCCGGTCGCGCCGGTGGCCCCCGTGGAGTTCCACGAGATGCGGATCTCGCCGCTCTTGCAGGAAGTCGCCTCGTCAACGATCCGAACGTCGCCCTTGTAGTACGGGGCGCCGGGGATCGGAGAGTCCACCTTCGCGTAGCAGGCGTAGATGGTGCCGTCCGGCGACGGGATCGCGGCCTGGGCCGCACCGCTCCCGAGGACCGCCATGGTCGACAGTGCCATCGTCAGGACGACGGTCTTCTTCGCTCGGTTGTTGGTCATGGTGGAACTCCCCACAGATCGACGAGGCGGCGAAATCGGCGACGCAGAGATCCCGGTCCTCGAGACAAACTTCGAACACAGTACGTCGCCAGATCGGTGTGTGCGGACGATCGAATTCTCGGGCCTAGACCACCTCCGACCGGCCCGTAACCCGAAGCTTTGATCGGCGTAGGTCCGCCATATCTAGCCTCACTGGACTAATCGGGCACTAGGCCCAGCCCACTGCAAGGGACCAGTAACAACAGCAGCCGATCTGGCGATCCTTTCCGCTACGAATGCCGGTCTAGGGCAGGCCGCTCTCAAAGCTTTACGCAGATTCCACCCGAACTCCTGACTACGGCCGGAGGCAACGGGTCAGGAGAGGACAGCGAAGGTCGAGAGCGCCTGGGTGCAGGCCGCGTCGATCTCCGCACGTTTCGCCTGGGACTCGCACTCGAACTGCCAGGTCACACCGCCGAGGCTGAAGTAGTAGAGCTGCGAGCGCAGCTCCAGGCCGTCGACCATCGAGGTGACCTCGAAGCGGACCATGTCGACCCCGGCCCGCTTGTCCGTACCCTCACCAACGATCTTCACATCAGGACGAGCACTCAGGGCCTCCCGGTTGCTGCTCTTCAGGCGGCCGATCGAGCGGGGCACGTTGGCAATCCGCTTGACGTCGAGGATGTCGTACGGGCCGACGCCTGCGATCCAGACGAACCCGGCCGGGCCCTCGGACTCGGCGAAGTTCGCCGGGTACTCGAACGTGAACGGCACTCCCTCCTCGGAGAAGGTTTGCACTGTCGGCTGCTTCGCCGAAGCCGACCTTTCCTCGTCACTGTCGTCACGGATGCCGAACCAGTAGACGACGCCGAGGATGAGCAGCATCGCAACGGCGAACGCGCCGATCGAAATCGGTGATCGTCCGGACTGGCTGTCGCGTCGCTGGTTCACGCGGCGGACACTACCCGTCAGAGCTCGCGTCATCGGCCCATTGGGTCAAAGTCGCGACTGCCGGGGGGCACCTCGACAGGGTCGATGTCCCGAGGAACGTCAGGTCAGCGCGGGCAGCCGCACCAGGAAGCGGCAACCCGGGTCCTGGTTGTCGACGGTGACGCTGCCCTGGTGCGCCTCGACGATGCCCTTCACGATCGCCAGTCCGAGACCGGCCCCGCTGCCGAAGACCGACCCGGCCTCCGGCGTCCGCGCGGGACTCCCCTGCCAGGCGACGTCGAAGGCTCGCTCCATGTCCTCGGCCGAAAGCCCGCCGCAGCTGTCCCGGATCGTGAGCTCCACCCCGGACGTAACCGACCGACCGAGCACCTCGACGACGCCGTCCGCGGGCGTGTGCCGGATCGCGTTCATGAGCAGGTTGGAGACCATTCGAGACAGCTCTGCCGGGTCAGCAGCCACCTCGAGGCCCTCGTCCACCGCCCCGACCAGACGAACACCGTGCGCGCGGGCCACCGGCTCGGCGCTGGCGATGGCCTCGCTGACCAGGTCGCCGAACATCAGCCGCTCCAGGCTCAGCGAGAGGTTGCCCGCGTGGATCCGGGAGAGCTCGAACAGGTCGTCGACCATCCGCACCATCCGATCGACCTCGGAGCGGATCTGGCGGTGGTAGCGGTTCGGGTCCTCGGCGATGCCGTCCTCGAGCGCCTCGGTCATGGCGCGCATCCCGGCGAGCGGACTGCGCAGGTCGTGCGAAACCCAGGAGATCAGCTCGCGACGCGACGCCTCGAGCCGCTCCTCGCGGACCCGTGACTCGCGCAAACGGGTGCTGGTGTTCTGGAGCTCCTCCGCGAGCTGCTGGAACTCCGAGGGGCCGTGCGACGGCGCGACGAACTGGCCCTCCTCGCCGAAGCGGCGCGCCTCCTCCTGGAGCGAGCGCGAGGACCGGGACAGCGCCGCGCCCACCACGGTCGCTCCGGCCGCGGCGATCAGGCCGGCCACCAGCGTCACCCACAACATCACCTTGAAGTCGTGGTCGGAGATGAACATCGCGTTCGCGGTACCGACCATGCCGGCGGTCAGAGCCACTACCGCTACGACCGCCACCGATCCGACGAGCCAGCGCAGGGACCACCGTCGCAGCAGCCAGACCACCGACAGTCCGATGAGGCAGGCGCTCGCCGACCAGCCGGCGGCGATCAGAACGATCTGGACCTGGTCGCTCACAGGGCCTCCCACCGGTAGCCGACGCCCCAGACCGTCACCAGCCGGGTCGGCCGCTTCGGGTCGACCTCGACCTTCTCGCGGAGCCGCCGTACATGCACCGTCACCGTGGACTGGTCTCCGAACGACCAGCCCCATACCTGCTGGAGCAGCTCGTCGCGCGAGTACGCCGCACCGGGGTTAGACACCAGGAAACGCAGCAGGTCGAACTCGCGCCCGGTCAGGTTCAACGGCACGACACCCAGCGTCGCCTCGTGCCGGGACGAGTCGACGACCAGGTTGCCGTCGACCAGACGTCGATCATCGGGCCGGGCCCGCTCGCCGACGCGGCGGAGCAGGGCGTCGACGCGGAGCACGAGCTCGCGCGGACTGAACGGCTTGGTCACGTAGTCGTCGGCGCCGGACTCGAGCCCGACTACACGGTCCGTCTCGGCCCCGAGCGCGGTCAGCATGATGATCGGGACGTCCCCCGCGGCACGCAGACGACGACAGACCTCGAGCCCGTCGATGCCCGGCATCATCAGGTCCAGGACGACCAGATCGGCCGGCTCGTCCCGCATCTCCTTCAGCGCCGCAGCGCCGTCGGTGGCTTCACACACCGCGTGCCCGCCGGCGCGCAGGTAGGAGACGACCACCTCGCGAACGGTGACATCGTCATCGACCACCAGGACCCGCGCCACGGGTAACCCCCCTCGTCCTGCGCCGGTCGCGCACCAGCGCTGCCGCTACGCACAGCATCGTCAGCGCTACGAACACCACCCAGCCGACGGCGTAGTTCCGGTCGAGCAACGTCGGGTTGTCCGGCTTGAGCCCCGGCTTTCCGAGCACGGGAAGCGCCACCACCGTGACGGTGGCGATGACCAGGGCACCGACGATGACGGCTGCCGGCACCGGGCCCTTCAGGACCCGGGCGGCCAGTACGGCGACGAGGATGGTCACAGGCCCGATGATCCCGTCGTGCAGGACGACGCCACCCACCAGCCATTTGGCCGTAGCGATCAGGTTGTCAGTGCCCTCGTCGAGGAGAAGCTTGGCACCGAACAGGCCGGTGCCGACACCGAGAACGATCAGCACGCCGCGGATCGCAGTGTTCATCAGAGCACCTCCACCCGGGTGACCCACTTGGTCTGCAGCACCCCGGGGCGGTTCGGCGCGATCAGGCGGCACGGGTACCCGTGGTCGATCGACAGCGGCTCGCCGTTCAGCTCGAGAGCGAGCAAGGTCAGGGAGTCATCGGCGAACTGGGACGGCAGTTCGGACGTGCGGTACGAACCGCGGGGTTGAAGAGACTTGACCAGCACGGCGCTGCCTCGCGGCGCATCGACCAGGTCCAGGAGGTCACGCATCCGGATGCCGGTCCAGGTACCGGTCGCGCTCCAGCCCTCGACGCAAGCAATCGGCAGATCGTGGGTCCGCTGGACCATCTGCTGGAGCTCGCTGCGGGTGAACGAGACCTCGTTCTCGCCGTTGCTGACGGTGAAACGGTAGTTCTCGCTGAGCGCAGGCGCGATCACGTCAGCCGCCTTGGCCGACTTGTTGATCGGGAGGTCCTGAGGACCGTCCCCGGATCGGACCCCGAACACGGAGATCTTGCGCAGCAGCGGCACGGTCTGGCCGGCGGTCACGAGCACCGCGACCCCGGACGCCAGGAAGGCGCTGCGGACCAGGCCGCGGCGACTGATCGGTGGGTTGCCGGTCATCGACGGCCGGTCGTGCTTGCCGGACTCGATGTCACCTCCCAGCGCGTCCCGGATGATCGGCAACTTCACGGCAATGTGCACCAGCAGCGAACCGATCGCGATCCAGGCCATCGCGTAGTGGGTAGCTCGGAAACTGAAGCCCCAGGGATACCACTGCGCGGAGTTGCACAGCCCGGAGGCCAACTGGAAGATCGAGGCGGCGACGAGCACGGCGATGGAGCCACGTTCCAGCACCATGATCACCAGCTGGCGGGCCTCCTGGGGCGGGCGGGTGAAGAGCTTCGGGAAGACCGTCCAGAGCTTCACCAGCAGCAGCGGGATCGCCGCAGTGCCTGCGATGACGTGCAGCGCCTGGGTCAGCTGGTAGCCCCAGACCGGCCTAGTCGGGAACGTGATGAACGTGTCCGGGTCCTGCGCTTCGTTGCTCAACAGGCCGGTGACGAAACAGATCCCGAAAGTAATGCCCAGCCACAGCCCGACCCGGGCAGCGACCATCGGGCTACGGAGCGGAGAGGTGAAGTCGCCCTCATCGGGGATTGAGGGGACCAGCCCCTCCACCCGCTTGCGGAACTCGGTCGGGCTCATCGGGCGACCTTTCCTAGGACGGCGAACCAGCGGTCCTCATGCTGGTGCAAGCTCCGGACGTACAGCCCGGCCCCGGAAGCAACCTGATCGATCGCGTCGGCGCCGACGACCGCCCACAGGAACGGCCCACTCTGCCTCGAACGGGTCGCGAGCTGGATCGTACGGGTCCGGATCCCGGTGCCCGGTGCCTCCAGGTCCACGACGACGCGGCCGTCGTGCTCGAGTAGGTCCGCGACCCGGCGAAGGAGCGCTCGGGGGTCGCCGCCGATCCCGATGTTGCCGTCCGCCAGCAACGCCGTCGCCCAGCGCCCTTCACCCGGGAGCGTGTCGAAGACGTCGCGCAGCAGCGCCGAGACCCCGCGCTCGCGCGTCTGGAACACCGCCTCGGGTACGACGTCGATGCCGAGGACAGCATGGTTGCGCTCGGCCAGGAGTTGGGTCATCCGACCGGGGCCGCAGCCGATGTCGATCGTCGGGCCCACGCACTGCTCCAGGAGGGCGGCGTCGCCCGCGTCAGCGACCCGCTGCCAGGTCATCACCGGCAGTCGTCTAGGCACCTCACCCAGACCGACGACGTGGCAGACCTCGCCCCGCAGGGCCGAGGTGAAGACGTCGGTGAACGACGCCCGGGCGACAGTCATGACGCCTGCAGACTGATCGCGGCCCAGGCACGGGCAAACCTGGTCCCGGGAGCCAGGGAGGCCACCAGCGCCGCGTCATCGACCGTATCGACATCTCTCAGTAGACCGACCGAGACCAGCGAGCCGCCGTGCTCGGTCAGCGCGCCGACCGTATCGGCGTACGTGTCCGGGGTCGACATCGCGACCTCGACCAGAGCGGTTGCCCGGGCGCCATCGGCGAGTCCGAGTACCCACCAACCGCCGTCGACCGCGGGGCCGATGACGATATCCGCGCCCTCGTCGAGCAAGGTCGCCGTGGTGCGCAGCAGGTCGGGCGTGATCTGCGGGGTGTCCATCCCGACCTGGACGACGCCGCCGTCGCGCAGGCCCGCCACGGCTCCGTGGGCGTGCGCCAGACGCTGGCCGAAGGAATCGCCGTACTGGGCGAACACCTGCCAGTCCTCGAGCGCGTCCAGGATCTCCGCGCCGCGTGCGGCCGCTCCGAGGTTGCCAGCCAACGCGAGGTGGCACCGGTCACCGAAGGCCTGCCTGCAGACATCCAGCGTGTCCAGCAATGCTGCGGCCGCCAGGTCCGCGGCGGCGTCCATGCCGATGACTGCCCCTAAGCGGGTCTTGGCCAGGCCCGGGACCGGCGCCTTCGCCACGACTAGGGCACGGGCGCTCACCGGAGCACCTCGAAGAAGTCGCGCGCGGTCCGGACCGTACCGACCACCGAACCGGAGACCTTCGAACGGGTGCCGGCCGCTCGAGGGTGGTACGCCACGTCGCGCTCGGCGATTCGCCAACCGGCACTGACAGCCTTGGACATCAACTCGACCGGGTAGCCGAATCTGCGGTCGGCGACACCGAGGTCGATGAGGTCCTGGCGACGGCAGACCCGGATCGGCGCGATGTCGTGCAGCGGGAAGTCGGTGCGGTGGCGCAGCAGCGCGATCACGGCACGGTTGCCGAGTCGCGCATGCCACGGCCAGATCCCGCGGCTGACGGGCCGGCGCCTGCCGACGGACATGGTGGCCCGGCCCGCGACCACGTCATCGATCAGCGGCATCAGGTCAAGCGGATCGAAGGAGCCGTCGCCGTCCATCACGGCGACCAGCTCGGTTGTGGCGGCGAGGACGCCGGCGTGCACGGCTGCGCCGTAACCCGGTCGAGGTTCGTGCACCACGGTGGCCCCGGAACGGCGGGCCACGTCCGCAGTCGCATCGGTCGAACCGTTGTCGACCACGATCACCCGCAGGCTGCCCGGGATCCTCGGCAGCAGCGCTGCCAGTGCCGGTGCCTCGTCGAGGCACGGCAGGATCAAGGTGCAGATCGGCTCCATGCACCTACCGTAGGACCACCGGCGCACCAGGGCCCGCGAAAGCCTTACAGATGGGTGACGTCCGCGTGGAGGGCAGGGGTCACCCGGCCTCGCCTGTCTAGGGTGAAAGTCATGCAAACACCAGGAGTCGGGACGTCCACGGGCACCTCCCGCGCCCCGTGGGTCGGTCTGGGGATCTCGGTGGTCCTGGTCGCCGCCGCAATGATCGTCCCGCGGGCGTTCGACTGGAACGTCTACATCAACACCTTCCCGCCGCTGTACGCCGACTGGATGCCGCGGGTCGGCCCCGGCACGGTCCCGGCGATCCTGATCGCCGTCCTCGGCACGCTCTTCGCGGCCCGCACTGCCGAGTTCCTCAGCTGGCGCCGCTTGCTGCTCGCCACCTGGGTCCTCGGCGTGGCCTGGATGTTCGCCCTCGCCACAGTCGACGGGTCATACGGGATCGAGCACATCCTGGAGACCTACAACGAGTACCTGCGCACGGCACGCGCGACCGATGACCTGCACCAGACCCTGCAGGAGTACGTGCGGCGGATCCCCTTCGCGGCCGAGGACAACTGGCCAGCTCACCTGGCCGGCCATCCGCCGGGAGCACTGACTTTCTTCGTGGTGCTGGTCCGGCTCGGGTTCGACACCGGTTTCTCGGCCGGGGTCGTGATCACCCTGATCGCCGCCACGACCGCGCTGGCGGTGCTGAGCACCCTGCGCACCCTCGGAGCCGAATCGTTGGCCCGCACGGCCGCGCCGTTCCTGGTCCTGGGCCCGGTCGCGATCGCCCAGTGCGTCTCAGCCGACGCGATGTTCGCCGCCGTTGCGGCGTGGGGCATTGCGACCCTGGCGATCGCCGCGACCCGGACCTCGACCGGGCCGATGCTCGGCTGGTCGGTCCTCTCCGGGCTGCTCCTCGGCTACACCGTGATGCTCTCCTATGGGCTCCCGCTGATCGGACTGCTCGCCCTAGTCGTGCTGTACCTGGCCGGCTCCTTCAAGCCGCTGGTGCCGGTCGCCGCCGCCGCACTCGCCGTCGTACTGGCCTATGCGGTGTTCGGGTTCAACTGGATCGACGGCGTCACGACCTTGCGGGACCGCTACTGGGACGGCGCTGCCGGCGACCGGTCCGGCTGGTACTGGAACTGGGCCAACCTTTCCGCCCTGCTCTGCAGCGCCGGTCTGCTGATGGGCGCCGGGGTCGCCCAAGCCTTCGCGCGTCGCCGTGACCGGGATCCCCAGGTCCGGGTCGTCCTGTGGCTCACCGGTGCCGGCGTCGCCATGGTGGCGCTGGCGGACGCCTCCCAGATGAGCCGTGCCGAGGTCGAACGGATCTGGCTTCCGTTCATCCCCTGGCTGCTGCTCGGCTGCGTGCTCCTGCCGCCGGCCTGGCGACGGTGGGGCCTGGTCTTGCAGGTCGTGACCGCGCTGGTGATGGTGCACCTGCTGCGCTCCGCCTGGTGACCTCAGGTCCGGAGTGCGGCCACCGCGAAGTCCGGCAAACCGACCTCGGGGTGCACCCGCGCCTCGAAACCGAGCTCGGCGGCTGCGAGCACGGGCGAGGCGACCACGTGTCGTACGTCTCCGGTCCGGAACTCTCCGGTGACCTCGGGCTCGAGGGCGGCCTGCGAGCCCCGGGCGACGAGGCGGGCGACGTCGCCGATCGAGACCGGGCTCCCCGAGCAGACGTTGTACACCGCGAAGTCGCGACGTTGAAGGACCGCTTCGATCGCGAGGACGTTGGCGAGCGCTACGTCGTCGACGTGCACGAAGTCGCGCATCTGGCCGCCATCCTCGAAGACCCGCGGCGCCTCGCCGCGCTCCAGCGAGGACCGGAACATCGCGGCCACCCCGGAGTACGGGGTATCGCGCGGCATCCCCGGCCCGTAGACGTTGTGGTAGCGCAACGCCACTGCCGCGCCGCCCGCCTGCCGAACCCACGACGACGTGTAGTTCTCCTGGGCGAGCTTGCTGGCCGCGTAGCTGCTGCGCGGCTCCAACCGGGCGTCCTCGTCGACCAGCTCCCAGCCGAGCGGCTGCGCGCAGACCGGGCACGGGTTCTCGAACTCACCGGCCTCCAACGACACCAGGCTTCGGATCCCAGGAGCTCGAACGCCGTGCTCGGCGCAGGAGTAGCGGCCCTCGCCGTAGACGACCATCGAGGAGGCCAGCACCAGCCGGTCCACCCCACGTTCGTGCATCGTCGCCAACAGCGCCGCGGTCGCAAGATCGTTGTGCGCCGCGTAGTCCGGTAGATCGGCCACCCGCACTCCGGCGCCGACCAGCGCGGACTGGTGGCAGACCACGTCCACCCCGTCGAGCAGGTCGCCCCACTGGGCGACGTCGCGGACGTCGAGCACGTGCGTCCCTTCCGGGGCGGCACTGCTGCCGTGTGCCTGCGGCAGCATCAGGTCGACCCGCACGACTTCGGCCCCGGACGCGTCGAGCTGTCGGCCGATCGCGGTGCCGATGAACCCGCCGGACCCGGTGAGCAGGACCTTCACGGCGCGGGTACGGCGTAGGTGAGGTCGATCCCGTCGGCCCAGCTGCTGCACGAGCAGCCTGCGGGATCCGGCAGGTCGCCCACGGCGCCGCGCAGGATCTCCTTGAGCCGGTCGATGTTGCGCGCGAACATCGCGAACACCTCGTCCTGGCTCACTCCCCCACCGCTGTCGACTCCGGCGTCCATGTCGGTGACCAGGGCGACCGCGGCGTAACACATCTGCAGCTCGCGGGCGAGGACCGCCTCCGGGTGCCCGGTCATGTTGATCAGCGACCACCCCTGGGCGGCGTAGTGCTGGGACTCGGCGCGGGTCGAGAACCTGGGGCCCTCGACCACGACCATCGTGCCGCCGACCTGCACCCCCTCGACCGCACCGAGGGTGTCGATCAGGCGTCCACAGTAGGGGTCCGCGAACGGCAGGTGCACGGCTCCGCTCTCGACGTAGGTGTGCACCCGCCCACTGGTCCGGTCGACCAGCTGGTCGGGGACGACCACGTCCCCGGGAGCGACGGCGTCGGCGCGCAGACCACCGACGGCGCACGGCGCCAACACCTGGCGGACCCCGAACGAGCGGAGCAGCCAGAGGTTCGCCCGGTAGTTGATCAGGTGCGGTGGCAGTGCGTGCCCGGCCCCGTGCCGGGGAAGGAACGCGACCCGGCGTCCGGCGACCTCGCCGATGCTGACCGGGCCGGCCGCGTCGCCGTACGGCGTGGAGAGAGACGTGACGGTCTCGGGGTCGTCGAGGAACTCGTAGAAGCCGCTGCCGCCGATGACGGCGATGTCTGCTGAGGTCACGTCACTACCTTGTCAGGGTCTGTTCCTCCGGGGTGACCGGCGGCACCGCGAGCCCGGCATGGATACAGGAAAGTGCGAACAGGTCTTCGGTCAGGTGCGCCAACCGCTCCACCTCGGACCTGAGCTGGCGGTGGGCGGCCACGCCGTCGGTCGCCTGGTGGTGTTCCAAGGCTGCGGCCAACTCGTCGACGGCCAGGAGCTGGCGACGGACCGCGAGCATCCGCTGCTGGAGCTGGTGGTCAGTCACCGGGCCTCTTCGCGGGTCGATGGGCGTGAGGCCCTGGAACGGAGCCGCACCGTCGACGAGCCACCTCGTGGCCCGCCGACGGTGCGATTCCTGAAAACGCTCAGATCACTTGGTCTTGACGGTGATCTTGGCGATGCCCACCAGGAGCTCGGGGGTAACGGCGTCGATCTTGAACGTGGCGTTCAAGAGCTCAGCGGCGACCGGCGAGATGAGGACCTTGGTGCCTTCGAGGATCGCGAAGTTGCCCTCGCTCTGCAGCGGCTTCAAGGTGGTGCCGTTCAGGGTGAGGACGTAGGCGTTGGACGCCGCAAGCTTGCCGTTCACCGACACGTCGCCGTACACGCGGGACACGCCCGGGTCGACGTTCAGGTTGGTGATCTCGACCAGGGTGCCGCCGGCCTCAAGCGAGAAGCCTGAGCCCTCGTGCTGGATCTGGCCGATCACGTACGGGTCGACGGTGCCGGGCTTGAAGTAGCTCACGTTGCCGCCCGTGATCGGGAAGACGAGCGAGCCAGCCTTGAGCTTGGCCTTACCCACGACGCCGGGGGTGACCTTCAGGGACGTCAGCGCGTCGACGAATCCCTTGTCGAGGGCCACAGCGGTCGACTTACCGGACAATGCGTCAACGGTGGCGAGCGCGTTGACCCGCTCTGAGCTGGAATCGGAGTCGTCATCGCCGCATGCAGCGAGGGATACGGTGCCGATCCCGACGAGGGCAACCACTGCCACTGCCTTGCCGAACTTGGATTTCATGGATCGCATGGAGTTCACAACCTTCTCTAGTCGACAGATGTTGTCGTCGGGAAGAGATTCGCACCTCAACACCAAATAGATTGCCGAAATCTCAGATAAATACGAAAGTTCGGCTTCTCGGCAACGGTTCGGGACAGTTTCCAGCGCGATCGCATGATTTCCGGGGTCACGGGTAGGACCACGTGTTCGGACTGTCAACCTCGCTTGGCAGAGGCCGCCTCTGAGCCCCGAGCGGTTGTCGGGGAGAGGAACGTGATCCTGGTTACAGCCGACCTCATCGGTCAAGAACTCCAAGCCGAGCTCGTCGATGTACTCCCGCTCCCGCTGGCCCTGCTTGGTTCAGAAACGCGCCCGCTCACCGGTATCGAGCAACACGCTTCCGAATGTCTCGACGTCGGGCACACCCGACGCATTAGGCACCTGCGTTTGGTACGTCGGTCTCGGCAGGCCACAGCGGCTCGCCAAATGTCCTCGACAAACCGGCGAATAAAGGTCAAACCGACATCATTCGTGAGCGTGGAAACCTGCTCGTAGTAGATCGTCGACATTTGTCACATTCATCTCACGCCGCGCCGGGGTCCCCCAGAACAGCGCCGACGGGGCGGTCGCGCCACGAAGCGTCGCGGACGGACCGGTGCTCGGCCTGTGCTTCCAGCGCTTCGCCGTGCCACCCGTCGAGTCGAGGCGACGTGCCCTGGGTGGTGCTCGCCGACCGGGGGGCAATCCCTGTTACGTCCTGGAAGATGGGCGCAGGACAGGTCGAACACCCCGCTGACAACAGCTCCAAGCGCTCTACTTCGCCCCGGAGGTGCCGGTGCGCCACCGCAAGGTTGACTTCGTCACGGCGTTCCAGACTCGCGGCCAGGTCATCGACCACGACGAGCTGGTGACGGACCTCGATCAGGACCTGCCGGATCTGGTCCAGTTGCTGCCGCCCCTCACCAGGCGCGAGCTGGGGCTCAGACGACCGAGTAGGGAGTCATCAGAGCCCCTCCTCGGGTCGAGGTGCGTGTGGTCGAGGATGTGAGGCCGGCCGTCGGCGAACCAGTTGGGTTCGCCGACGGCCGGTTCCCCCGACAACTGGTCAGGTCACCCGGTGATAATCGTGATCTTGGCGATCCCGACCAGCAGCTCAGGTGTGACCGCGTCGATCTTGAACGTGTCGTTCAAGAGCTGTGCGGCGACCGGCGAGATGAGGACCTTGGTGCCCTCGAGGACCGCCGTGCTGCCCTGAGACGCGAGCGGCATCAGGGTGGTGCCGTCCAGGGTCAGGACGTACGCGCTCGCCACGGCGAGCTTGCCGTTGACCGACACGTCGCCGTACACGCGGGACACGCCCGGGTCGACGTTCAGGTTCGTGATCTCGACCTTGGTGCCGCCGGCCTCAAGCGAGAAGCCTGAGCCCACGTGCTGGATCTGGCCGATCACATACGGGTCGACGGTGCCGGGCTTGAAGTAGCTCACGTTGCCGCCCGTGATGGGGAAGACCAGTGAGCCGTCCGTGAGCTTGGCGGTACCGACCACACCGGGAGTCACCTTCAGCGACGTCAGCGCGTCGACGAAGCCCTGGTCGAGCGCTACTGCGGTGGATTCACCGGTCAGGGCATCGACCGTTGCGAGCGCGTTGACCCGCTTGGGGGTCGATGAGCTGGAGTTGGAGCCGGAGCTGTCGCTGTCGTCGCCGCAGGCCGCCAGGGAGACGGTACCGATTCCGGCGAACGCAATGACTGCTACTGCCTTGACGAACGTGCTTCTCATGGGACGCATGGAGTTCACAACCTTCTCTAGTCGACAGATGTTGCCGTTAATAGGTGATTCGCATCAGCAATGGAATTGGATTTGAATATACCGGGGCCTCCGGGAGGCAAAAGCCCCTCGATAACTATTGAGAGTCATTTTGTTGCATTGCGCATGATTGTCCGACGTGGTGGATAGGTCCCCGCGGCACCGGGGACTGACAGGCCCACGTTCGGCGTCGGGGGCGCACGCCAACCTGACTGGCCGGGGCGATCTGGAACTCCGGTGCGACGAGATGTGGACGCAGTGCAGGGGACGCTCCCTGATCGGGACGATGCGTCACCCCAGAGTCCGGAGGTGAACAGCCCAGACACCACCGCCCGAGGGTCGGGAAATGTCTTGATTACCTACAGCCTCTTGAACCACATTTTCACACCGGTTTACGTGTAAATAGCTAGTTGTCGCGGCATATCGGCGCGCCGTACGTCTTGCCCAGCAAGCCGCACCTTGGCGTCGACAATGACCGCCGATTCCGGCGTCACGATCACCGGGTTGAGGTCCAGCTCCGCCAGTTCGGGCAGGTCCTCAGCGAGCGCGGCCAGGGCCACGACATGGGCGACGAGGCCGTCGACTGCAGCGGGGGCCGCGCCACGGTAGCCGTCCAGCAGCGGCCACATCCGGAGACCACGGAGGGCATCCTCGGCGGAGCGTGCGCTCACCGGTGGCAGCAGGAAGGTCTGGTCCTCCAGCAGGTTTGTGGCGATCCCTCCCGCCGCGATCCGGATCATCGGCCCGAAGGAAGGGTCGTTGACGACGCCCAACGCGAGCTCGACCCCGGAAACCATCGGCTGGACCAGGACGGGCACGTCGGAGCGCCCGAGCTCGCGCTGGAAGTCGATCATCGTTGCCGACAAAGCCTCCGCCGAGTTCACGGCGGTCCGCACCAGACCGCGGTCGGTCTTGTGCTGCACCTCCGGGTCGGCAACTTTCAGCGCAACCGGGTAGCCGAGAACCTCAGCCGCACTGACCCCGTGGGCACCGTCGGCGACCACCATGCCGCTCTGGTCGAGGCCGTAAGGCGCCAGGAGGTCCGCAGTCTGGGGTGCGGTCAACCAGCTGCCGTGCTCGGCAGCGGCCAGGAACGACTGGGCGTGGCTGCGGGCGAGGCGAGCGCGATCCTCGTCGTGTGTGGCCGGCAGTTCGGCCGGTCGCGCCAACCACGCCGCACGCGCTGCAGCCCGACCGAGCGCCTCGAGGGCACCTTCATAGGTCCGGAAACGCGTGACCCCCGTCACGGGTGCCGGAGGCGGGACGATCCCCATCGTCACGAGCAGCACCGGCGTCTCCGCACAACGCCCTCGGACATCGGCGAGGACCGCGAGCATCGCTGCCGACGAGGTCATCGCCGTCGCCACCAGGACGACCAGGACGGCGTCGACCTCATCAGAGCACAGCACTGCCTCGACGCAAGCCCCGAGGTCGTCCGGGGAACCGGCCGCGCCGACGTCCACCGGGTTCTGCAGCCCGACGGTTCCGGACACGTGCTCGGACATCGTGCGGCGGAGAGCGTCGGAAAACTCGGGCACGACGAGTCCGTGGGTGTCCGCGACATCGGCTGCGAGCACCCCCATTCCCCCGGCGTTGCTCAGGATCGCCACGCGAGGCCCGCGGGGTGACGGTTGCGAGTCGAGGAGGAGGGCCGTCTCCGCCATGTCCTCGGCACCACAGCAGGCGATCACGCCAGTCTGGGCGAAGAGGGCATCCACCCCTACCGCCGGAGTCGCGGCCGCTGCCGTGTGGGACTGTCCCGCCCGTTGACCGCTCGAGGACCGCCCGCCGACCACGGCCAGGAGCGGCTTGCGCTGGGCGAAGCGTCGAGCGATCCGGGCGAACTTCCCAGCGTTGCCGAAGGACTCCAGGTAAAGCACAGCGGAGGTCACCTTCGGGTCGTTCAGCCAGGCCGAAAGCAGGTCGTTGCCGGACACGTCGGCCTTGTTGCCGAGCGAGATGAAGGTGTGCACGCCGAGTCCGAGTTCGGTCGCGCTGTCGAGCAACGCGATCCCGACTCCCCCGGACTGGGACGCGATGGCCAGGCCACCGCTGCGGGGCTGGACCCGGCTGAACGTCGCGTTGAGCCGGATCTCCGGGTCGTTCGCCAGAATGCCCAGGCAGTTGGGGCCGATGATCCGGACCCCGCTGTCGCGTGCCATCCGAACCATTTCGCGCTGGAGGTCCTGACCGTGGGCACCGAGCTCGCTGAAACCTGAGGAGATCACGACGACCCCACGTACGTGCGCCGCGATCGCGTCGCGGAGGGCCGCGCAGACCTGCTCGGCCGGGACGGCGATGATCGCCAGGTCCACCTGCCCGTCGACGCCGCCGAACGACGCGTGCGTCCGCACTCCTCCGACCGAGTCGGCCGTGGGGTGGATGACATCGAGCCGGCCGGTGAAGCCACCGCCACGGATGGACTGCAGCACGGCATGGCCCGTCCCGGACCCGTCCCGGCGGACCCCGACCACGGCGACGTGACGGGGGTAGAGGATCGGCGCCAGCGAGCTCGCCTCAGCCTGCGCCTCGCGAAGATCGGCCGCATCCGCCACACCCGGGCTCATCGCCGTGACGAGATCGACCCGGATCGTGGACCCTTCGCTTTTCTGGGTGAGGGCAAACCCGGCGTCGCGGAAGACCCGCAACATCGCTTGGTTCTCCGCCAGGACCTCCGCCACCAGGTGGCGGATGCCTACCTCACGGCTGTAGGCGGCAAGGTGCTCGATCAGCAGGCTGCCGAGTCCCAGGCCGCGCAGGTCGTCGGCCACCAGCAGCGCGATCTCTGCACTGGTCGGGTCGAGGCGCTCGGCGGTGGCGGTCGCGACAATCTGCCCACGGATACTGGCGACCAGGCAAACGGCAGCGCCCGGACTGGTGAACAGGTGCTCGACATACGCGTTCCCGACCGCCCTCCCGACGGCGAAGAAGCGCATCTGGAAGGCATCGTCTGAGACGTGGTCGTGCAGGGCCTGGAGCCCGTCGCGGTCACCCGGATCGAGCGCTCGGATGACGGCGACCCTTCCGTCGGCCATCAGCACGTCGGCAGCGCTCGGCGGTGCGTCGGCAGCGACGGACCCGGTCGTGGTGCCGTGGGTGCTCATGCCTTCACGATCCAGTGATTCGGTTGTACCGGCTAGGGACCTTCGACCCCCTGACGGGTGACGAACGGG